>CAJTVP010000004.1 GCA_910580205.1 uncultured Eggerthellaceae bacterium | reverse complement strand
GGCAGCTGGATCAAGGCGGTGCCATGGCGCTTGATGGCGAGCGCCTCCGCGTGAGGCCCTCCGCATTCGGGGAATTGCGCCCCGGTTTCAAGATGAGGGTGCGCAAGCCCCAGAAGAGCAGCCTGCTGCTCATGGCCATCTTCGCCGCGATCGCCCTCTTCTATGCGGGCAACTCCATATTCCCGTCGTCCTACGACAATGACATCTGGTTCATCCTGGCCAATGGCGAATACATCACCCAGCACGGCATCCCTTACACCAACCCCTTCTCCATCCAGCAGAACATGGGGATCGTCATCCAACAGTGGCTCCCCAGCGTCATAATGTACACCATCTATCATGCAGCGGGCTTCGTGGGGCTCGGCGTGTATGTGACCGCGTTGTTCCTCTTGTTCGCAGCATCGCTTCTGTTCATCTTCCATACGCTGCGCGGCAATGATTCCGGTGGGGAGGTGCTCATGGTGCTCGTGCTCCTCTGCCTCGTGGCGGCCAGCCCCTACACCACGGTGCGCCCGCATCTGTATTCCATGTTGGCCTACAGCTGGATCGTCTGGTTCTGCGTGAAATACGCCCGCACCTCTGATGCGCGCTATCTGATCGCCTTGCCGCTCATCTGCGTGGTCCATGTGAATTGCCATGCTGCTCTGGCGCCGCTCGATCTGGGGATCATCTTCTGCTTCGTGCTGCCTGATGTCCTGAAGCCATTCCACAAGCGCGGCCATCTTGAGCGCGTGCAGCTGGTGGAGCAGGCCTACCCGCGCATCTCCTTGCTGATCACGCTCGCGATCTGCGCCGTGGCGCTTTTGGTGAACCCCTACGGCATCCAAGGCGCCCTCTATGTGTTCCTTTCCTTCGGGGCGGCCAGCTACAAGAACCACATCAATGAGATGCAGGGTTTCACGCCTTCAAGCGGCTATGAGACCGCGATCACCACAGCGCTTTTGCTCTTCGCCATCTTCGTGATGGGAAGGAAGGGCCTCAAGAGCATCAATCTGCCATTGACGCTCTTGGCTCTGGCGGGCACGGTCGCCGCCATGATGTATGTGCGCAACATGTGGTTGGGCGCGGTGTTCTGCTCGGCTTATCTGGCCTGGGCTGCGAAAGGCATCGGTTTCCCGTTCCTCGCTGAGGTGAAATGGGCGAAGGCCGCATCCGCCGTCATCTTGGTCGCTGGCGTATGCGCCATGTCCGATTCCATGACGGTGAGAGCGCCTGAATTGGCATCGTATCCCCATGATGGGGAATCAACGCCCGTGAACACGGTGAACTACCTTGATGGACTTGGTGTGGACAAGGAGAACACGCGCGTCTTCACCCACTTCAACGCGGGCGGCTACCTTGAGTACAACGGCTTCAAGGTGAACGTGGACCCGCGCCCAGAGCTTTGGAACTCCCGCATCAGCGGCCAGGATTTCAACTTCTATTATGAATACGTGGACATGGCGACGGGCGACTTCGCGTTCGAGCTGTACAACAAACGCTATGATTTCGATGTGTTCATATGCGCCAAAGGCATGGCATTGGATGAGTACTTCACCAAGAAGGATAAGAAGTACGTGGAGATCCAAGGGGGCAACGGCTATCGCGCTTACGCCAAGAGGTCCTGGATCGAGCAATACCGATCCGATCAATCCTGACCTGTTGGCCCATAATTCGGTTCCGCGAGCGCCACTCATGAAATAAAGGCGGTGCGCGGCGGGTTCTCCCGTTACGGGATTGTTATCATTGAGCCGCCTTTGAGCCTTCAAGGCTTCAGGTTCGCGCACCCTCTGCGCGATATCGGCAAAACCGGTTGTTGAAGGAGAGCAAAGTGGCTGAAGAGGTCAAGCGCGTCTACGCATTCGGCAAGGATGCCGAAGGCAACAACGTCACCGAAGGCAACACCGACATGAAAGCCGTCCTGGGCGGCAAGGGTGCGAACCTCGCCGAGATGGCGAACATCGGCCTTCCGGTCCCTCCGGGATTCACCATCACCTGTCAGACGTGCATGGAATACGCGAACGCGGGCAACGTCTGGCCTGAGGGCGCCCTTGACACCATCGCGGAGTACCGTGCGGACCTTGAGCGGCGCATGGGCAAGAAGATCGGGGATGCCCATGACCCCCTCCTCGTCTCCGTCCGTTCGGGCGCGCCCATGTCCATGCCGGGCATGATGGACACTGTGCTGAACCTGGGCCTCAATGATGAATCCATCAATGGGCTCATCGCTCAGACGGACAACCCCCGTTTCGCCTGGGACTCCTATCGCCGCTTCATTCAGATGTTCTCCAATGTGGTCATGGGCCTTGATGGGGACCTGTTCGAGAACGCCATCACGGCGAAGAAGAACGAGCGCGGCGTGCGCTCCGACACCGAGCTTTCCGCTGATGACCTCAAAGACCTGGTGGACGTGTTCAAGCAGATCTTCTCCGAGAACGTCTCCGCTTCAGACTATCCGGCGCTCGTGGTGGATGGCGCGGTCGCGTTCCCGCAAGACCCCATGATCCAGCTCCAGCTGGCCATCGAAGCGGTGTTCGGCAGCTGGAACAACCCGCGCGCGGTCCTCTATCGCAAGAAGAACAAGATCGCGGATGACCTGGGCACCGCCGTGAACGTGCAGTCCATGGTCTTCGGCAACAAGGGAGAGACCTCCGCCACCGGCGTGGCGTTCACGCGCAACCCGGCGAACGGCGAGAAGGAGTTCTATGGCGACTACCTGGTGAACGCCCAGGGCGAAGACGTGGTGGCGGGCATCAGGAACACGAGCCCCATCGCCGATCTCAAGAACGTGAACGGCCTGGAGGAAGCGGGCCGCCAGCTGGAGGACATCTTCGTCATCCTTGAGAACCATTTCCGCGATATGTGCGACATCGAGTTCACGATCGAGCAGGGCAAGCTCTGGATGCTGCAGACCCGCGCCGGCAAGCGCACAGCCCAAGCCGCGCTCCACATCGCCATCCAGATGGTCTCAGAGGGCCTCATCACGAAGAAGGAAGCGGTCATGCGCGTGGAGCCGGACCAGCTCGACCAGCTCCTGCATCCGCAGTTCGACAAGGACGCTCACTACGACGTGGTCGCCAAGGGCTTGAACGCCAGCCCCGGCGCCGCCGTGGGAGAGGCGGTCTTCTCCGCGGTGGACGCCGTGCAAGCCGCTGAGGAAGGCCGCAAATGCGTGCTCGTGCGCTGGGAGACCACCCCGGATGACCTGGCTGGCATGATCGCCGCTGAGGGCATCCTCACCTCGCACGGCGGCAAGACCAGCCATGCGGCCGTCATCGCCCGCGGCATGGGCGCGCCTTGCGTCTGCGGCGTGGAGGCGCTGCGGATCGACGCGGAGAAGAAGGAAGCCGCCATCTCCGGCACGGACATCGTCATCCATGAGGGCGACATGATCTCCATCGACGGCACCTCCGGCATCGTCGTCCTGGGCGCGGTGTCCCTGGTCATGCCTGAGATCACAGGGGATCTGGACACCATCCTGGAGTGGGCGGATGAATACCGCAAGCTGGGCGTGCGCGCGAACGCGGACAATCCTGAAGACGCGCATCTGTCCCGCGAGTTCGGCGCGCAGGGCATCGGCCTGTGCCGCACGGAGCACATGTTCTTGGGCGATCGCAAGCAGATCATCCAGTCCTTCATCCTGAACGACGATGAGCTGAACCGCGAGAAGGCCACGTCTGAGCTGTACGCCGCTCAGTCGGGCGATTTCCACGAGATGTTCAAGGCCATGGACGGGCTGCCCGTGATCGTGCGCTTGCTCGATCCGCCGCTGCATGAGTTCCTGGATTCACCGCGTTCTCTGGAGGTGGAGATCGCGCGAGCGGAAGAGAAGGGCGCTCCCGCTGCGGAGATCGCGGAGAAGCGCGCGCTTCTGGAGAAGATCGACGCGTTCGCGGAGCAGAACCCGATGCTCGGGCTGCGCGGCGTGCGGTTGGGCATCGTCTACCCGGTGCTCCCGCAGATGCAGATCCGCGCCATCGCCACGGCGTGCGCGAAGCTCAAGAAAGAGGGCTTGGATCCCAAGCCGGAGATCATGATCCCGCTCGTGTCCACGGTGAACGAGCTGGCGCGCCTGCGCGGCATCGCGGAGGACGTCATCGCCCAGGTGGCGGTGGACGAAGGCGTTGAGCTCGACATCCCCGTCGGCACCATGATCGAGCTTCCGCGCGCAGCGCTCACGGCGGATGAGATCGCCACGCAAGCGGACTTCTTCTCCTTCGGCACCAACGACCTCACCCAGACCACCTTCGGCTTCAGCCGTGATGACGTGGAGGGCGAGTTCGTGCCGCAGTATCTGACCGAGCGCTTGCTCACGCACAACCCGTTCGCCACCATCGATGAGGATGGCGTGGCGAAGCTGGTGGCCATGGGCGTGAAGCTGGGCCATGAGGGCAATCCGGACATCGTCTGCGGCGTATGCGGTGAGCATGGAGGAGACCCGGAGTCCATCCACATCTTCAACCGCATCGGGCTTGATTACGTGTCCTGCTCGCCCTACCGCGTGCCGGTCGCTCGTCTGGCGGCGGCGCAAGCCCAGATCGAACAGGCTTGATGACGGGAGGCTGCGCGTCTGATGCCTGCATCCCTTGACAGGCTCCCTCGGACCATCTCACTCCTCCGGGGGAGCGAAGATGGAAGCGCTTCGGGAACGGCTGGTGCGTCGGCGCCAGCCGTTCCTCCCTTTCGCGCTCGCGTGTCCGTGATCGATCAAACGCAGCTCCCCCGCGCGGAGGTGCGGCTTGAGACCTCTGACTGGCGCGAAGCTGTCTCATGGATCTCCGCGCTCGTCGTGCGCGGGGCGCCGGCCATCGGCATCGCGGGCGCGGCAGCGGTGGCTCTCGCCGCGGCAGAGCTCGCTGCCAGCGAAGAGGGCGCGGAAGATGCTTCCGGCTTCATGGCGCGCCTCAGCGCGGCTGCCCAGACGATAGCCCAAGCGCGGCCTACGGCGGTGAATCTCGCCTGGGCGGTGGATCTTGTGATGAGGCAGGCTCGCGCGAGGGCGGAGGAGGGCGCGTCTTCAGCGGCTGTCGTTTCAGGCTTGTTCGATGATGTGGATGCGCTGATCGCTCAGGATGAGGAGGTCAATCGCCGCATCGGAAGCCATGGGGCCGCGCTCCTTCCGGAAGGCGCGCGCATCCTCACCCACTGCAATGCGGGAAGCCTGGCCACGGCGTTCTATGGCACGGCTCTGGGCGTCGTCTACGCCGCGTTCGAAGAGGGCAAGGTCGCACGCGTGTTCGCTGATGAGACGCGTCCGGTCTGCCAAGGCGCTCGCCTCACGGCTTGGGAGCTCTCCCGTGTCGGCGTGCCCGTGACGCTCATCTGCGACGACATGGCGGCGACGGTCATGGACGCGGGCGAGGTGGACGCCGTCATCGTGGGCGCGGACCGCATCGCGGCCAACGGGGATGCGGCCAACAAGATAGGCACCCTTGGCGTCGCGGTGCTCGCTCGCCATTTCAACGTCCCATTCTATGTGGCTGCTCCCACCTCCACCGTGGATCTGGGCATCCTTGACGGCTCTCGCATCCCGATCGAAGAACGGGATGCCGCTGAGGTCCTGGAACCTCCGATCGAAGGCGTGGACGTGCTCAATCCAGCGTTCGATGTGACCCCTGCCAGCCTCATCACCGCCATCATCACGGAGAGGGGCGTCTTCCGCCCCGATGAGATCGCCTCATCCGTTTCCTGAGAGCCGCCCATGATCCCCCACGCTCACATCAAAGACGCGTTCATCGCCGCGGTTCCCATCATCTTGGGATACGTGGCCATCGGCGTCCCATGCGGCATCCTCTGCAACGAGATCGGCCTGAATGCGCTGCAGGTCTTCATCCTCTCCGCGCTCTTCTACTCAGGGGCTGGGCAGTTCATGATCCCGAATCTGTACCTGACCGCAACTCCGCTCTCTTCCATCATCGCGAGCGTCTCCTTGGTGAACACGCGTCAGATGCTCTATTCAGCGTCCCTCGCGCCTGAGTGCCAAAGCTCCTCCAAGCTGCTCTCCTTCTTCTTCGCCGCCACGGTGACCGATGAGAGCTACGGCGTCTCCATCGCGAAGTTCAAAGAAGGGGAGTGGTCGGTCGACCGTGGGCTCATGGTGAACCTCTTCTCCCAGACCTCCTGGGCGCTCTCGAACGTGGCGGGCGTGCTCGTCGGGTCGGTGCTGGACATCCCGCTTCCCATCGCATCCTTCGCCATGACCTCCATCTTCATCTGCCTCCTGTTCACTCAGAAGCTCTCGGCGGCGAACGTCATCGCCGCCGCGTTCGCCATGATCGGCGTGTTCGTCTGCAAGCTTCTGGGTTTCGCTGGGGCCGCCATCATCATCGGAGCGCTGGCCGGCGTGGCCTGCGCCTTCGCCTATCTCATGGTGCGTGATGGACGGAGGCGGTCGTGAGCTGGGAAGAGTTCTGGATCATCCTCGTCTGCTGCGGCATCACCATGCTCATCTGCCGCGTGGTGCCGCTCTTCGCGCTCAAGGGCAAAGAGCTTCCCCCGAAGATGATCATGGCGCTCAATCTCATCCCGCCAGCGGCCTTCGCGGCGCTCGTGGCGAACGACATCCTCTCGCCCGGCATGTTCGCCAGCGGATTTTGGCCGGCAGGCGCGGTCATCATCGCTGCGCTCGTGGTGGTGCTGGTAGCTGTGAAGACCAAGTCGCTTTTGCTCTGCGCCGTGGCTGGCGTGGTGGCCTACGCGCTCCTCTTGGCGATCTGATCTTGGAGGGATGGAGGAGGCGTTTCGCCGATGACCGGAAGAGCCTTGACGGAGCGTCCGACTCTGATATGATATCGGGCTGCTGGCGCGTGAGAGGTGAGGACACGGGCGGTTAGCTCAGGGGGAGAGCACTACCTTGACACGGTAGGGGTCACAAGTTCAAATCTTGTACCGCCCACCATTTTCCCGGTCAGCGCACAGGGTGCTTGAAAAGGTTTCAAAGTTCAAGTACCATGTGCAAAGCAATGCGGACATGGCTCAGCTGGTAGAGCACCACCTTGCCAAGGTGGGGGTCGCGGGTTCGAACCCCGTTGTCCGCTCCATCGCTTGCAAGGGGCCAGCCTATGATCAAGATGGGCTGGCTCTTTTAGACAGCGAAGCTGTTCGTGGCGACGTGGCCAAGTGGTAAGGCAGAGGCCTGCAAAGCCTTCATCTCCGGTTCGAATCCGGACGTCGCCTCCAATCTTCCCCCATTCCCAACAAGAACCGTTCACTCATCCTGAAGCGCCGCTCAGAGGGCGCGCCATCCAACTCCGTTTCCCTTCACCGAGCAATGGGCGGGTGCTGCTCTGAGCACCGGGCAGCCGCTCCGCTCCCTTTGATAAAGTCATCGGGAAATCAAGCTCATCAAGGAGGAGACGGCATGGAGATGCTTCTATTCCTCATGGCATTTCCAGCGCTCATAGCTGCGCTGTTGGTGCTCATCAGGAACAACGCCGCGCGCAACGTCATCGTGATCGCGGGCGGCGCCGTGACCGCGATCGCATCCATCGCGTGCGTGTGCATGAATCTGGGTTGCGGCCTTGTGCTCTTCGATTGCGAATCAGCTTTCGCGGACACGCTGTGCACGGCCGTGAGCTGCATCTGCGTCGTGGTGGTGCTGGCCTTCGCGGTCAAATACAAGAACGTGATCGCGGGCGTGCTCGGGCTCGTCCAGCTGGCCGTCGTCCTGTTCGTCGAGTTCGCCTTCGCTCATGAGATGGATGTGCCTCAAGGCCTCTATCTGGATTCGCTCACGCTCATGATGGTCTTCATCATCGGCGTCATCGGCTCTGGCATCTGCATCTACGCCATCGGCTACATGGAGGATTTCCAGGCCCATGAGCCCGAAGGGGCGAAGGACCGCCGTCCTCAGTTCTTCGCGCTCATGTTCATCTTCCTCTCCGCCATGTTCGTGATCGTGTTCTCCAACAACATGGCGTGGATGTTCACCGGGTGGGAGGTGACCACGCTCTGCTCGTTCCTCCTGATCGGCTACACGAAGACCGAGGAGGCCATCGCGAACGCCTTCCGTCAGATCATCATGAACTTGGCGGGCGGCATCGCCTTCATCTTGGCGCTGTACGTGTGCGCCACGTCCGTGGGCACGTTCTCGCTGGATGAGTTCATCCGCGCAGGCGTGGCGAACCCCTCTCTCGTCCTGCTGCCGGTCGTCCTGCTCGCGTTCGCGGGCATCACGAAAGCGGCCCAGATGCCATTCCAGACGTGGCTTCTGGGCGCGATGGTGGCGCCCACGCCCACCAGCGCCCTGCTCCATTCATCCACCATGGTCAAAGCCGGTGTCTTCCTGCTGGTGAAGCTGGCGCCGTGCTTCTTGGTGAGCCCGGTCCCGTCGGTCATGGTGATGCTCGTGGGTGGCGTGACGTTCCTGCTCTGCTCGTTCATGGCCATCTCGCAGACCAACGCCAAGCGCGTGCTGGCCTATTCCACCATCGCGAATCTGGGCCTGATCACCGCGTGCGCGGGCGTGGGAACGCCTGAGGCGGTCTGGGCGGCCATGTTCCTGATCCTGTTCCACGCCATCGCGAAATCCCTGCTGTTCCTGTGCGTGGGCACGGCAGAGCATCACATCGGCAGCCGCGACATCGAGGATATGGATCTGCTCTTCGAGCGCATGCCTCGCTTGGCCCGTCTCATGATGCTCGGCATCATGGGCATGTTCATAGCGCCTTTCGGCATGCTCATCGCGAAATGGGCGACGCTCGTCTCATTCATCGAAGTGGGCCAGGTGGCCCTCATCGTGATCCTGGCGTTCGGCTCCGCCGCCACGTTCATGTTCTGGGCCAAGTGGCTGGGCAAGCTGGCGGGCATCGCGGGTGAGCCTCAGAACGTGGAGCTCAAGGTCCATGGCAGCGAATGGTTCTCGGTCATGCTCATGGCCATGCTCCTCGTGGCATGCTGCGTGCTCCTGCCGGTCATCTCCATGGCCGTGGCAGAGCCCTACATCACCTCCGTTTTCGGGCTTCCCGGTCAGGACATCTCCTCCGGGAACCTCTGGATCGCGAGCATCTGCGTCTGCATCACGGTGATCGCTCTGTTCACCGGGCTCGGGCGCTCGAAAAAGAAGAAGGTGGACGTGTATCTATCCGGCGTGCTGCGGGATGATGGCACCCGCGCGTTCCAGGATTCGCTCTCCGGCGAGAGCGTGGCGACGGCGCGCAACTGGTACATGGAAGACGTGTTCGGGGAGGCGCGCATCGCTCCTGTGGGCGTGGTGTTCAACAGCATCCTCATGGCTTGCGCCGTGGTCATGGCGCTCTGCGGCATGACGCTGATCTAGGAGGGCATGATGGTTTCATTGGATCTTTTGACGCTGATCATCGCCACCATCGCCTTCGCGGTGCTGGCGCCGGTGGCAGGCTGCCTTCTGGCCGGCGTTGACCGCATCATCTCCGCGCGGATGCAAGGGCGCGTGGGGCCGCCGCTGCTCCAGCCCTATTACGATGTGCGCAAGCTCTTCGAGAAGGAGCGCGTGACCGTGAACGGCGTGCAGGACGCCTACGTCATCTGCGCGCTCATCTTCGCCGTCATCGCGGGCGGCATCTTCTTCTCCGGGGGCAACCTCTTGTTCGTGGTGTTCGTGATCACGCTCTCAAGCCTGTTCTTCATCATAGCGGCCTATTCCTCCCGCTCTCCCTATGCGGAAGTGGGCGCGGCGCGCGAGACCGTGCAGGTCATGGCCTATGAGCCCATGGTCCTTCTGTTCGCTGTGGCGTTCTACATGGCCACCGCGCTCATCCTGCCCGCGAGCGGGGACATCTGGCAAGGGGGCACCTTCAACGTGGGCGCCATCTTCAGCCTGGATGTGCCCGTCATCATCTATGCGTGGCCGGCCTTTTTGGGGCTCATGTTCATCCTCACGATCAAGCTGCGCAAATCCCCCTTCGACCTTTCCATGTCCCATCATGCCCATCAAGAGATCGTGCGCGGCATGACCACGGAGATGTCCGGATCCACCCTGGGGCTGGTGGAGATCCTCCATTGGTGCGAGAACGTGCTGTTCTTGGGCTGGGTCGGCATCTTCTTCGTCTGGGGCGGCCCGCTCTCGCTTGCGCTCGGCATCCTCGTCGCGCTCCTGGCTTACTTCTTCGAGATCTTGATCGACAACAACTTCGCACGCGTCAAATGGCAGTTCATGTTGAAGAGCGCCTGGGCGGTGGCCTTCGTGCTCGGCGGCATCAACATCGTCGTCTTGGCGATGCTCTAAGGAGGCTGATCGCATGGCTTATTCAGGCAAGTCCCCATGGGTCATCCACTATGACGGCTCCAGCTGCAACGGCTGCGACATCGAGGTCTTGGCGACGCTCTGCCCTGGGTTCGATGGGGAGCGCTTCGGCGTGGTGAACACGGGCAATCCGAAGCATGCCGACATCTTCTTGGTCACCGGCTCGGTCAACGAGCAGAACATAGATGTGGTCAAGCAGATCTATGAGCAGATGGTGGAGCCGAAAGTGGTCGTGGCGTGCGGGATCTGCGCCTGCTCCGGCGGCATCTTCCATGATTGCTACAACGTGATCGGGGGAGTGGATCAGGCCATCCCGGTGGACGTGTACGCGCCTGGATGCGCCGTGCGTCCTGAGACGCTGATCGATGCCATCGTGGCGGGAGTGGCGGCGCTGGATGAGAAGGCGGAAGCGCTCGCACGGGCGAAGAAGGAGCGTGGCTGATATGGGATTTCAAAGCGTGTTCACCCCTCTTGAGCGGAGCGCGGTGCATGAAGATGCCGCATCCCGCCAGGCGCAAGGTTGGCGCTATGTGCAGATGCTCGCCGTCAACAACGAAGATGACGTGGACGTGGTCTACTCGTACATGAAATACGGCGCGTTGGACAACGTGGTCATATCCGCATTGCCGAAAGACGCGCATCTGCCCTCCATCACCGACCTGTACTTGGAGGCGTTCGTTTGCGAGAACGAGATCCATGACCTGTTCGGCATCACCTTCGATGGCCTGGCCATAGATTTTCTGGGCAACTTCTACCGCGTGTCCACGGAGTTCCCCATGACCATCACCTCTCCTGAGAAGCTGGCCATGATGGAGAAGCAGCGCAAGCTGGAGGAGAAGAAGGCTCAAGCGGAGGCGGCGAAGGCCCAGAAGGCGAAAGAGGCCGCGAAGGGCAAAGCCGCCGAATCGCCCGCGGACATCTCCGGTGCCACGGCTGATGGCCAACTGATCGACGCGGAGATGGAAGCGAAGCTGGCCGCCATGCCGCCGGAGAAAGCGGCGAAGGTGAGGGCCGCCATGGAAGCGAAGGCGAGAGCAGCGAAGAAAGCGGCAGAAGGGGAGGATGCATAATGGGCAAGGCGACCGTCATTCCCTTCGGACCGCAGCACCCGGTGCTGCCAGAGCCGCTCCATCTGGACCTGGTCGTGCAGGACGAGACCGTCATCGACTGCCTCCCGCAGATCGGCTTCGTGCACCGCGGCCTTGAGAAGCTGGTGGAGACGCGCGACTACGATCAGTTCATCTACGTGGCTGAGCGCATCTGCGGCATTTGCGCCATGGGGCATTCTCTGGGTTACGCTGAGACGGTGGAGGACCTCATGGGCGTGGAGGTCCCGAAGCGCGGGGAATACCTGCGCGTGATCTGGCACGAGCTCTCCCGTATCCACTCGCATCTGCTCTGGCTGGGCCTGGCGGCGGATGCCTTCGGGTTCGAGTCCTTGTTCATGCACTGCTGGCGTTTGCGCGAGCGCATCCTGGACATCTTCGAGAAGACCACGGGCGGCCGCGTGATCTTGTCCGTGGTGTGCGTGGGCGGCGTGCGACGGGACATCGAGGATACGGAGCTGGCCGCCATCTGCCAGACGCTCGAGGGCATCAAAGCGGAATACCAGCAGATCATGGACACCCTCCTGACCGACATCTCCGTGAAGGACCGCACCGTGGGCGTGGGCGTGCTCACGCACGATCAAGCGGTGGCGCTTTCCATGGTGGGCCCTTTCGCCCGCGCTTCCAACGTGCCCTATGATGTGCGCACGTTCGGCCGGGGCGCCTACGGGGATCTGACGGATTTCGCGCCCATCACCTCTGATGAGGGAGATTGCTACGCGCGCGTGAAGGTGCGCTGCCAAGAAGTGCTCCAATCCATCGGCATCATCGAAGAGCTGGCTGCGAAGATCCCGGCGGGGGATATCAGCGTCAAGGTCAAAGGCAACCCGGAACCAGGCGCGCGGGCGGCGAACGTCTTGGAGCAGCCGCGGGGCGAGTGCTATTACTACGCCCAGGGCAACGGGACGAAGTTCTTGGAGCGGATGCGGATGCGCACGCCCACATCTCAGAATCTGGCCGGCATGGTGGAAGCGCTCAAAGGCTGCGATCTGGCCGACGTGAACATGATCATCTTGACCATCGACCCGTGCATCAGCTGCACGGAAAGGTAGGGGAACGTGGGAAGCTTCCATCTAGGAGCCATGACGCTCGGATCTCTCTTCAAGAAGCCGGAGACCCTGAGATATCCAGCTGAGACCAAGCCGCCCTACGCGGGGCAGAAGGGGCATGTGGTGAACCGCGTGGAGGATTGCATCCTCTGCAGCAAGTGCCAGAAGGTCTGCCCCTGCCATTGCATCACCGTGGACAAGGCGGCGCGCACCTGGACCATCGATCCTTATCTCTGCATCCAATGCTCAAGCTGCATCGACGCATGTCCCAAGGATTGCCTTTCCATGGACCCTGCGGCAACGCCCATCGCGAGCAGCAAGCATGACATCACGCTCTCGATCCCCGAAACGGAGAAAAGCTGATCTCGCCCTCGCGCTTCCTTGATGCGGCCGCTTCTCCCGCTCTTATGAACGGCGGATGTATTTCGCCCGTCTGCGCCTGCAAAACGCGCCTTCCGGTTGGTAGAATGGCACGCTGATGCGAATGCAGCAGAAAAGGGAGGCAATGGCCCACGCGAAGGCTCACATACCCGATCAGGCGGAGGTCGTCACCGATCGCATCCTCACGGTCCCGAACGTGATATCGTTCGCGCGCCTGTGCTTGGTGCCGGTGTATCTCTGGCTCCTTCTGTCAGGTTCCGACGTGGCCGCCATGGTCGTGTTCGCCGTGGCTGCGCTCACGGATTTCGTGGACGGCCAAGTGGCGCGGCGGACCCATTCCGTCTCCAAGCTGGGAAAGCTCTTGGATCCAGCGGTGGACACCATCCTCATGATGACCGGCGTGATAGGCGTGTGCCTGGTGGGGCGGTGCCCCTGGTGGATCGCCATCCTCATCATCGCCCGTGAGGCGCTCCTGCTCATCGGCGGCGGCATCCTGCTGGAGCGGTTCCGCATCCAGATACCCGTCATCTATCCTGGGAAGGTGGCAACGACGCTTTTGTTCGTCGGGTTCGCCTCCTTGCTTTTGAATTGGCCGACCGTGCCCGGTTTGGAGCTCGCTGATGCCAGCTGGCTGCCGGGGTTCGGCTCATCTTCGGTCTGCTTGGGGCTCATGGTCGTCTATGCGGGCGTTGCGCTCCAGATAGGGGTCACGATCCATTACTGCGTTCAAGCGGTGGGAAAGCTCACGGAAGCCAGGAGCAGCCATGGCCTATAGCAGCAACTTCAACCTGGATGGCCCGGAACGCCGCCGCGAGGGCAACCGCGTGGAGCGTCCGAGCGCCGGGCTTCCCCCGGATCGCTCCAGGAGCCTGCGAGCTCCCCGCACCACCAACCGGGTGACCGTTGACAGCGGCGCCTCGCGCCCTCTCTCATCCCGCAGCCAAGAGGTGTGCGGGCAGGGGAGGGGCCAAGCTCGCCCAGGCAGCATGAACGGTGGTGACCGCGGGCGCGCTCGCGCGGATCGGAGCAGCAGCCGTCCAGTGGGCGCGCGCGGCTCCCAATCTGTGAACAGCCGTTCCCGCTCATCGCGGTCTTCTCAAGGCCGAGCCTCGGACCCGCGCAGGGCGTCTCGCCAAGGGCAAGGGCGGAAGAAGCCGCCCGTCCAAACGCAGCGTCCGCCTCAGGGTTACGCGCCCCGGAAGAGCGATTCGTTCCTCACGAAGGTGTTCGACGTGCTCAAAGGCGCGCTTTTGCTCATCGTGCGGGGCATCGCCGCGCTCGGACGCGGGATCGCGCGTGGATTCGGCTTGCTCTGGAGCAAGAGCAAGGTGGCGGGCGGCATCCTCGCCCTCGTCCTCGTGCTCGCAGGAGCGTTCGCCGTGGACTCCCTGCTCACCGCTGACAAGGTCTATCGCGGCGTGTTCGTGGGGGACGTGGATGTGGCGAACATGACCCAGGAGGAGGCCGCCAGCGCCATCGAAGCGCGCTACGGCGACAAGCTGGCGAACACGAGCGTCTACATCTTCTCATCGGAGGAGACCGCCAAGAACACGGATGTGGACCAAGTGCAGAAGCAAGAGGCCGCCCTGGCTGAGCAGGTGTCAGTGGAGCAGGCCCTTGAGAACAAGGTGCTCTGGGTGGAGACGGCGAACACCTTGGGCGCACGGCTCCCTTCGCAGGAGCTGGCCGCCGAGGCGGTCCAGTTCGGCCGCAGCACCGGCATCTTCGACCGGTTCTCCACGCTCATGCATGAGCACGACATCCCAGTTCGCCTTGATTACAACGAGACCATCATGGACAAGCTGGTGAGCGATCTTGACACCGTCATCGGCGACCCGGCGGAAGAGTCCTCCATCACCATAGACGGCGTCACAGCCAGCGTGGTGGAAGGCCATGACGGTTACATGATCGACGAGCAGACGTTCATAGACACGCTCACCGACAAGCTGCTCAACAGCGAAGTGGATGACCCGCGCTACATCCCCGTGGCTGAATACGTGGGCCTCAAGGTGGATGGCGCCCAGGCGCAGAAGACCGCGGATGCCGTCACCGAAGCGCTCAAGGAAGGGGCTTCGTTCAGCTATGGCTCTGAATCTTGCGATCTCACGCCAGAGGAGCTGGGCGGCTGGATCAGCGCGGAGCCGGCAGAGCGACGGGAGGGGGAGTGGTACCTGAAGCCCACGCTCTCAGAGGCGCGCGCTTTGTCCACCCTCACTGAGACGCTGAACCTGAGCGAAGAGGGCGATGTGGTGAAGGTGGCCTTCGATGTGCAGGATGACGGCATCACGGTCAAACCGGAATCGCCCATCACCGTGCCTGACGTGGGCAACGCCCTCACCACGTTGGAGGATGCGCTGTTCGGCAGCTTCGACAAGACGGGGACGCAGCAGATCTCCGGCCCGCGCTATGACATCGCCATCAAGACGGAGGAGATGGACGGCCCCTTCTCGTTGGATGCGGCGCTGGCTTTCGGCGTGGTCAAGAAGTTCAGCACGTTCACCACGCAGTTCAACACCGCGACGAACACGATGAACCGCTTGTACAACATCCAGAAAGTCGCTGACCTCATCGATGATTCCGTCATCCCCGCTGATGGTGGCCGGTGGTCCTTCAATGACACGGCGGGGGATTGCAACGCAGAGGCTGGCTTCAAGGAGGCGGGCGTCATCTCAGGAGATGAGATGACCCAAGAGGCGGGGGGCGGCGTTTGCCAAGTGGCCACGACCGTGTTCAACTCCGTTTACAACGCCGGCCTCAAGATCGATGAGCGCCATAACCATACGCTGCGCTCATCGGCCTATCCCGATGGGTTGGATGCAGCCATCGCGTATCCAACGCTTGATCTGGTCTGGGAGAACGACACGCCCTCCGACATCCTGCTCACCACCAGCTATGACTCCTACAGCATCACGGTCAACCTCATCGGCGAAGATCCGGAGCGGACGGTCAGCACCCAGACGGGAGAGTGGGGCGAGGGGGACCCTTACAAGGTCAAGGTGGAAGTGGATGAGATGTACGCGCCCAAGGCCGTGGTCAAGATGACGAACGGCTCTGACGGCTCCACCATCAACGTGACGCGCACGGTGACCGACAAAGACGGCAACCAGCTGTATCAAGAGACGTTCTCATCCATATACTCTCCCATGAACGTCTTGGTGAAGGTGGGCTCTGAAGTGGACATCGCTGAGATCCAGGAGCGCTACAAGCGCCCGGATGACGAGGACCAGAGCTCCTCGTCCGCAGGCAGCTCCGCGTCCTCTTCATCCAGCAGCTCATCGAAGACGACCACCACTTGAACCGCAAATGGCCGGAAGGCCATCGCGAAAGGAGCGAAGAGGGGCATGTATTTCCAACCTGAGATAGAGACCATGCCGCGCGAGGAGCTGGCAGCGCTTCAGCTTGAGCGCATGAAGTGGGCGGTCAAGCACGCCTATGAGAACGTGGATTTCTTCCGCGCGTCCTTCGATGAGGCGGGCGTAGCGCCGGAGGATCTGGAGACGCTCGAAGATCTGGCGAAATTCCCCTTCGTGGTGAAGCAGGACATGCGCGATGCCTATCCGTTCGGCCTGTTCGCCGTTCCCATGAAAGACGTGGCCCGCATCCATGCTTCCTCTGGCACCACGGGCCAGGCCACGGTGGTGGGGCACACCAAGGCTGACCTGGAGCACTGGGGAGAGTGCTTCGCCCGCGGGATCGCCATGGTGGGCGGCTCGGACGAATCCACCCTCCAAGTGTCCTATGGCTACGGCCTGTTCACCGGTGGCCTGGGAGGCCATGCGGGCGGCGAGGCCATGGGCTGCACGGTCATCCCCGCCTCTTCGGGCAACACCAAGCGGCAAGTGCAGTTCCTGGCTGACTGCGACACGGACATCCTGGCTTGCACGCCCTCCTATGCGCTCTACATCGCGGACACCGCCATCGAGATGGGCTACGACCCGGCGAAGGATTTCAAGATCTCCGGCGTCATCTGCGGCGCCGAGCCCGCTTCGGAGAACATGCGCCAGGAGATCGCTGACAAGCTGGGCGTGCAGTATTGCGACGTGTACGGCCTCTCTGAGATCATGGGACCGGGCGTCGCCATGGAATGCATCGAGCGGGGCGGTTTGCATATCGCGGAGGACCAGTTCTATTGCGAGATCATCGATCCGGACACCGGTGAGCTGCTCCCTGACGGCGAATGGGGAGAGCTGGTCATCACCACGCTCACCCGGCAGTGCAGCCCGCTCATCCGTTACCGCACGCGGGACGTCACCCGCATCAACTCAGAGCCGTGCGCCTGCGGGCGCACGCACCGCAAGATCGACCGTCTGCGCGGCCGCACGGACGACATGATGATCATCCGCGGCGTGAACGTCTTCCCATCCCAGATAGAGCAGGTCATCACCGCCTTCCCAGAGATCGCCACCCAATACCAGATCATCCTCACGAACAAAGGTCCCTTGGATGCCATGGAGCTTTTGGTGGAGACGGAACCGGATTTCCCCATCGACGAGGTCCGGAAGCTGGAAGATCTCAAAGCGCGGCTCCAGGCGGAGCTCAAGGGCAATCTCCAGATAGCCGTGGATGTGAAGATCGTGGAGCCGAAGTCCATCGAACGCTCCATGGGCAAAGCGAAACGCGTCATCGACAAAAGGGAGGCCACCGCATGATCTCACAGCTGACCGTGTTCCTTCAGAACGAAAAGGGCACGTTATCGCGCCTGACGCGCCAGATCGCCGATGACGGCGTCAACATGCATGCGCTGTTCCTGGCCGACACGCAAGACTTCGGCATCGCCCGCATCTTCTGCGATGAGCCGGAGAAGGTGGCGAAGAGGCTGACCGAGGCGGGATTCCGCGCGGCGGTCACGCAGGTGAACGCCGTCTATGTGCCCAATCGCCCCGGCGGCTTGGCGGAGCTCCTTGAGTTCTGCGATCGGGCAGGGCTCAACATCGAATACGGCTATTGCTTCAAAGCGGGGGATGATGAGGCCATCGACGTGTTCAAGATCGATGGCGAAGACATCGATTCCGCCTTGGAGGATGCGGGCTTCAGGATCGCAAAGCCCGAAGACATCTATGCTCTTTAGCGTTCCTCGTTCCCATGAGCGCGCCTCCGCGGCGCGCTTCCATCTTTCCGGGCGGCTGTTCCGCGCGTGCCTGTGCGCCCTCATCGCATCCACGCTCGTCTGCGGCGCGTTCGAAGAAGCCTTCGCCGATGTGCGCAAATCGGACATCATCTACGGCGAGGCCATGGGAGAGCGCGGCATCAAGGCCACATCATGCCCCACCATCGGGGCTGAATACGCCTATGTCTGCAACGCGGAAGGGGAGGAGTTCTTCGCGCGCAATGCGGATGCCCCCGCCCAGATCGCGTCCGTCACGAAGATCATGACGGCGGTGCTGGCGTTGGAGCAGGGAGACATGGGCCAGCGGGTCACCGTGAGCTCTTCCGCCGCCAACGTGGGCGGCTCCACGTCCGATCTGCGCGCAGGGGATGAGCTTTCCATGGCGGACGCGCTCAAAGGGCTCATGGTCCCTTCTGGCAACGATGCGGCCGTCGCCATCGCGGAGACGCTGGGAGCGCAGTTCCAGAAGCAGTCGAAAGAGGATGGGCGCTCGCTCCATCGGCATGATGGCAGCGCGATCGATCCTGACGATCCCGCTCGAACGGTGGATGCGTTCGTGGCGCGCATGAACGAGAAGGCCACCGAGCTCGGATGCACGAACACCTTGTTCACGAATCCGCACGGTTTGGACGATGATCAGTTCGGGTCTGATCTGCACAGCACGGCGCGCGAAGTGAGCATCATCAGCGCTTACGCCATGAAGATGGAGGAGTTCCGCTCTCTGGTGGATCTGAAAGAGGCGGAGCTGGCCGTGAAGCGCGCAGGGGAGGACATCACCGTCACGGTGGAGACCACCGATGAGCTTCTGGGCGCGTATGAGGGCGCGTGCGGCATCAAGACGGGCAACGCCGAGCTGGCGGGCCCATGCTTCGCTGGCGCATGCGAGCGAGAGGGTGAGGAGCTGTACGCCATCATCTTGAAATCCACCTCGGAAGAGCAGCGGTTCATCGATTGCACCACGCTCTACGACTGGGTGTTCAACAATCAAGTGGACTACAAGCTGGCCCATTCCTCCCAGACCGCTCAGATGCGCATCGATGGGCAGGAGCGGGAGGTGCCGATCGTGGCTGACGTGGCCTTGTCCGGATGGGTGGACAAAACGGTGCCCGCCACGTTCGCTGACCCGGATGCATCCGTGGCCGTGTTCGCGCCCAATGGGAATGTGAGCCAGAGCTTCGATCTGTTCGATGTGGGAGGCGGCGTCACGGCTGGTCAGACCGTGGGGAAAGCGACGTTCTGGCAGAACAACAGCGTCGTCGCTGAGGTGGATGTCGTCGCGTGCGAAACGGTGGCCGCGCCCAACCTCTTCGAAGGGATCGGGATCTGGTGGGACAAGGCCATGCGATCGTTCTCGAATGAGCCCACGCAAGCCGAGTCCGTTATCATCAACGACACCCCATTGCTCCTGGAGAACGCCTGACGCCCTCTGCGCGCTCTCCCATGAGAAAGGATGCGCTATGCATGATGCTTGCCCCATCTGCCAATCTCCGCTGAAAAGCGGCCAGAGCATGTGCGAGGTCTGCGGGTTCAAGCTGTCTGGGACCACCCAGAGCTTCTCTCCCGTGGAGGCTCCCGCGCCAGAGCCCAAACCGGCGAGCGGGTCTGATGCTTTGGCGAAAGCGCCGCTTCTGCGCATGGTCCGCGGGCCGCAGAGAAGGGCGGAATACAAGCTGACCGCCGACAAGACGCTGATCGGGCGGGACCCCCAGTATGAGGTCTTCTTGAACGACATGACCGTCTCGCGCCTGCACGCCAGCATCCAGCAAAGCAACGGAGCCTATGTCATCCAGGATGAGCAATCCTTCAACGGCGTTTGGGTGAACAACCGCTCGGTCACGAACAAGATGCTGGAACCGGGCGATTTCGTGCAGATCGGCCGATATGGGTTCATATTCGACGACGGAGAGGAATGACAGGATGGAGCTTCTCTCAGGAAACGAGGCGGTGGCGCAAGGCGCTCATGACGCCGGCGCGCGCATAGGCGCGGGGTATCCCGGCACGCCCTCCACAGAGACGCTGGAGGCGTTCGGAGCGCATGCGGATGTCCACGCCGAGTGGTGCGTGAATGAGAAGGTGGCGCTGGAGGTGGCGTTGGGAGCTGCGGCTGCCGGTGTGCGCAGCCTGTTCACGTGCAAGCATGTGGGCGTGAACGTGGCCGCCGACCCTCTGTTCACCGCCGCCTACACCGGGGTCGCGGGCGGCTTGGTGCTGCTCGTGGCCGATGATCCAGGGATGCATTCCTCCCAGAACGAGCAGGATTCCCATTTCTACGCCCAGGCGGCCCAGGTGCCCCTCTTCGACCCTGCGGATTCCCAGGAAGCCTATGACTTCACCCGCCAGGCCTTCGAAGCGTCTGAGCGCTTCGATGTTCCCGTCATGGTCCGCTCCACGGTGCGCATCTCCCATACGAAATCCCCCGTTGAGCGAGGGGTGCGACCAGAAGAGCCGCGCGTCACCTCTTTCGCGTCGGATCCCGCCAAGTGGGTGATGATGCCCGCTTTCGCCCGTCCTCGCCGCATGGCGCAGCTTGAGCGCGCATCCGCGCTCAAAGCGTGGGCGGATTCAGAAGCGCCGAATGAGGTGATCGAGAAGTCCCGGGAGATGGGCGTCATCTGCGCGGGGGCGGCTTATCAGCATGTGGCCGAAGCGCTGCCGGAGGCCTCCGTCCTGAAGCTGGGCGTGACGTGGCCTCTGCCGGAGAAGACGGTGCGCGCCTTCGCGAAGAGCGTTGAGGCGGTCTACGTGGTGGAGGAGGCATCCACCTATCTCCATGACGCGGTGAGCGCGCTGGGCATCTCCGTCTCAGAGCCGCCTTTCGAGCTCCCCGGCTTCGGCGAGCTCTCTCCCAATCTCATCCGCGAAGCGTTCGGCCTTGCCGTTCCCCATGGCGTCCGGGGCGTGGAAGACCTGCCCGCTCGGCCGCCCGCGCTCTGCCCCGGCTGCCCGCATCGGCTCGTCTTCAAGGAGCTCACGCGGCAGAAAGCCATCATCTGCGGGGATATCGGCTGCTACACGCTGGGCGCGCTGCCGCCGCTGTCCGCCATGGACACCTGCGTTGACATGGGCGCCTCCGTCTCCATGGCGCACGGCCTGGAGCTGGCCTTGGGGGCTGATTCCGAACGCCCTGTGGCAGCCGTCATCGGAGACTCCACCTTCTCCCATTCCGGCTTGAGCTCGCTTCTGTCCACCATCTACAACGCCGGTGCGGGCACCGTCTGCATCTTGGACAACCGCACGACGGCCATGACGGGACGCCAGGGCAATCCCTTCAACGGCGAGGCGCTGCAGGACCGCCCGGCCCGCGAGATAGACCTGGAGGGCCTCATCACCGCGCTGGGCGCTGATCGCGTCTCCACGGTGGACCCGAACGACATGCACGCGGTCCGTGCTGCGCTCAAAGAAGCGTTCGCTGAGAGGGAGCGTTTGGACGTCATCATCTTCAAGAGCCCCTGCGTCCTCAAAGAGCGCGTGAAAGCCGAACCGTATTATGTGGCGTGCTGCACGGGTTGCGGCGTGTGCTTGACGCTCGGCTGCCCGGCCATCGGGAAGTATCCGGATACTGGCCTTTCCTACATCGACCCAGCCATGTGCATCGGATGCGGCCAGTGCGCGCAGTACTGCCGGTTCAACGCCATCATCCGTTAGGAGGCACCATGACGAAGATGATACTGTGCGGCGTGGGCGGCCAAGGGACCATCTTGGCAGCCCACGTGCTCGCCCACGCTGCGCTCAACGCCGGTCGCAACGTGAAGGTCTCGGAGATACATGGCATGGCCCAGCGCGGAGGCGCGGTGTCCACCATGGTCGCCATCGGGGATGATGTGGCATCCATGGTCGTGGGAGAGGGAGAGGCGGACATCATCATCGCTTTCGAGAAGATGGAAGCGCTGCGCAACGTCTCCTCCCTCAAGCTGGATGGCTCGCTCATCGTCAACGATGAGACCATCCGCCCAGCGAGCGTGCTCACGGGGCGCGCCGCGGTGCCGGTTGACCTTGATGAGCGCTTGGATGAGCTCCATGCCCACGTCATCCCGGCAGAAGGGATCGCCCGTGAAGCGGGCAACGGGAAAGCGGCGAATCTCGTGCTCTTGGGCGCGGCCTCGTCGGCTCTGGGCTTCCCTGAGAGCGCCTGGGAAGGGGCCATCAAAGCCACGGTGCCTCCCAAGACCGTGGATGTCAACCTGAAGGCGTTCGCGGCGGGAGCGGCCTCTGCGCGCGAGCGGGAAAGGGGAGCGTGAGGACGATGGCAGTGCGGCAGATCAGCGCGTTTCTGCAGAGCCGGCCGGGGCATCTGGCTCGCATCCTGCAGGTGCTCGAGAGCGCGAACGTGAGCGTGAAGGGGTATTCCATTTCCGATACGGGAGATTATGGCATCGGGCGGTTCATCGTGGATGATCCTGATGCCGCCATCCGCGCGTTGGAGGATGAAGGCGTGGCCCATGCGGAGACCGATGTGCTCTGCGTGTATCTGGAAGACGTTCCAGGAGAGCTGGCTCGCGTCATGAAGCTCATCGCTGAATACGGCATCAACGTGTCCTACAGCTATTCGCTCATCTCCACCTACATCGCCGTCAAGACCGATGATATCGAACGGGCCGCAGCGGCTTTGGCCGCCAGTCCGCTCACGATCGCGGATCAAGAAGATCTGGGACGCGCCTCTGGGCGCATGGGAGCGTGAGGCGCATGGAGACCTTCGACATCCGGAGAAAGGGAGATGCCATCCGCGCAGCCCAAGCGGGCGCATACGACCAGCTTCCCGTGTTCGATCCTGAAATGGAGCTCGCTGACAGAGAGCGCATCGAAGCGCTCCAGTTGGAGAAGCTGAAGCGCCAGGTGCGCTACACCTACGAACGCGTGCCCTATTACCGCGATCTCATGGACGCCTCCGGCGTGAGCCCGGATGACATCCGAGAACTGGAAGACATCCGATCGCTCCCATTCACGGACAAGACGGCCCTGCGCGAGACGTACCCCTATGGCATGTTCGCCGTCAGCTTGGACGACGTGCGTGAGATCCACGCTTCATCCGGCACCACCGGCACGCCCATCGTCGTGGGGTACACCGATGCGGATATGGATGTGTGGAGCGACTGCATCGCGCGCCTGGTGCAGATGGCGGGCGTCGTCCCGCAGGACAACGCCCAGATGGCCTTCGGCTATGGCATGTTCACCGGGGGATTCGGCCTGCACTACGGGCTCCAGAAGCTCGGTTGCACCATGATCCCGGCGGGTTCGGGCAACACGGAGCGCCACATCAAGATGATCGAGGATTACGGCACCACCGTGCTCATCGCCACGCCCTCTTACGCCATGCACATCTGCGAGGTGGGCGAGCAGCTGGGCTACGACTGGGAGGCGTCGCCCCTGCGCGTGGGACTGTTCGGCGGTGAGCCCTGCCCACCAGGCCTGAAAGCGGAGATAGAGCGGCGCATGCACATCGTCTGCACGGACAACTACGGCCTCACCGAGGTCATGGGGCCGGGCGTGTCGGGAGAATGCCTGGCTTCGCGGAACCAGCAGCACATCGCCGAGGACCACTTCCTCTGGGAGGTGGTGGATCCCGTCACCGGAGAGCCCGTGGCGGAAGGGGAGCAGGGAGAGCTCGTGCTCACCCCCTTGGACAAGCAGGCCATCCCGGTCCTGCGGTATCGCACCCACGACCTCACGCGCGTGACCAAAGAGCCGTGCCCGTGCGGCCGCACCCACGCGCGCATGGACAAGGTCCGCGCCCGGTCGGATGACATGCTCATCATCCGCGGCACGAACGTCTTCCCGTCCCAGATCGAGGACGTCCTCACCAAAGTGGACGAGGTCACCCCGCACTACCGCATCATCGTGGAGACGAAGGATGGGATGGATGCGCTCACCGTGCAAACGGAGATCCGCCCTGATTCATTCAGCGATTCCTTCGAGGAGATGGACGCCATGCGACGCCGCATCGAAGAGAAGCTCAAAGGCGTGCTCCTCGTGGGCGTGAAGGTGCAGCTGGTGGAGCCGGGCGGGATCGAGCGGGCGCTCGGCAAAGCGAAGCACGTCGACGACCGCCGATGACGGCCCCTGTCGGCCGGTTCGCGCCGTCTCCCACAGGCCGCATCCACGCGGGCAACATCTTCGCCTATCTCATCGCTTGGCTTTCCGTGAAGGCCCAGGGCGGGCGGATGGTGCTGCGCATCGAAGACCTTGATCCGGAGCGCTCCAAGCCCGAGCTGGCGGACGCGGTCCAGAGGGACCTTGAGGCATTGGGCCTCACCTGGGATGAGGGGCCGTTCCATCAGCATGATCGCGCGGATGCTTACGCGGAGGCCTATGAGCGCGTGGCTGAGGCGCTTCCGGTCTATCCCTGTTTCTGCACGCGCGCGGACCTCTCCGCGCTCTCTGCGCCTCACTTGGGAGAGAAGCGCGTGTATCCAGGCACATGCCGGGCGCTTTCTCCGGCGCAGGTGGAGGAGCGCATGCGCCGTGGGGATGAACCGGCATGGCGTGCCGCTGTGCCGGATCAGATAATCGGGTTCGAAGACGCGTTCCAAGGGTGGCATGAGCAGCATCTCGCGAAGGAGTGCGGAGATTTCATCATCCGCCGCAAGGATGGCGCGTTCGCCTATCAGCTGGCGGTGGTGGTGGATGATGCGGCCCAAGGCGTGACCTCGGTCGTCCGTGGCGTGGATCTGCTGAGCTCCACGCCCCAGCAGATGCTCTTGCAGCGCGCGCTCGGATATCCGACGCCTTCCTATGGCCATGTGCCGCTCATCGTCAATGAGTGCGGCCGGCGTCTCTCCAAGCGCGATGAAGACGCTTCCTTGGATGAGATGCTCAAACGCTTCGGCAGCCCTCAAGCGGTCATCGGGCACATCGCTTTCAAGGGAGGCTTGCTCTCAGAAGACGAACCGGCTTCTCCCGTTGAGCTGCTGTCCGTCTATGACGAAGCGCGCCTGAAAGAGCGCTATCAAGGCTGCATCTCCATTCCATTCTGATCTTTCTCCCCATCACCTTCTTCAACGCCTCTGCACGCTACCGTGACGTTTTGGCAGCGGTTCAGCCCATCGGGCCGCCAGCGCCTATACTTCACTCATCCAGTGAAGGAGGGCAGGGTGGAGACGAAGAGCTCCAAGACAACGGGAAGCGCCGCAGAGGCTCACGCAGAGCCGAAAAGATCGCGCCTGTTCGGAGATGTTTCCATCATCCAGGTGACTGCGACCGCGCTCGCATCCGTCACCTCCGTGCTCCTGGCCAGCTCCATCGGCATAGCCGGGTCCATCATCGGCGTGGCCGTGGCTTCCGTGGTGTCCACCTTGGCTGCATCGCTCTACAAGAAGTTCTTGGCGGATTCCGCTGAGAAGATCAAAGAGATCCCCGTCATAGCGCGTTCAGGCAAAACGCTGGCGAACGTGGTGGCTGTGGAGCATGGAGAAGGGGACGTTCGCCATGCTGAGCCAGCTCCTTCCCAAGGGCCAGAGGAGCACTCGGACGAAGATAGGGAAGCGGGGGACGAGAGCACCAGCGCAGAGAGGGTCCAGAAACAGCGGAAGATCATCTTCGGGCTCATCGTCGTCTGCGTCCTGTCGGCTCTGGCCGCCGTCGCCGTCAGCGCAGCCGTCATCACCGTGGCCACCACCGGGGAGGGTCTGGGACACAAGCCTGATCCCATCACGTTCGTCCGAGATGATGGCGGCGCCAAGAGCGAACAGCCTTCCCAGGATGCTGAGAGCGAGCCAGCCACCAACGGGAACGCGGCGAACGTGAACGCCCAGAACGCGGCGAACGGAACCGCGAACCAGACGACCAATGGGACCAACACCGTCAATGGGACGGGGAATGAAGAGGCCTCCACGAACACGAGCGTCAATGAAGAGGCATCGAATGGCGAGGGAGCCGGAGGGTCTGGCAACAGCGAGGATCAGGGAACCAGCCAGAACGCTTCGTTTCCGAAAAGCGCAGCCAACGCGAACCATTGATGCGCGTCCAATCTAACGAACGCTCAACAGGACAATGAATAACCTGCAAAGATGAGCCGCTCAGGCTCCCTCTCCGCCATGGCGGTCCTATCGTGTTCCCAGACGAGAAGAAGGAGGGTCGCCATGAAGAGATTGATGCATGGGTGCTTGGCTGCGATGCTCGCATTCACCTTGGGCGTTCCTGCGGCCGCTTTGGCAGAGAGCGGCGATGCGACCGGATCGCCGGTTCAAAATGAAGAAAGCCCTCTCGCAGAGCAGGCAGCGGAAGCCGTTGATGCCCAGATGGCTCTGGAGGCATCCCGGATAGACGTGGAACCGTCTGCACCGGATGCTCAGGGCGAGACGGCGGATCGCACGCTCACGGTCCGCTATTACGAATTCGTCTATGAAGACGGGGGCCACAACATCGTGGGAGACGCGCTTTTGGGAGAAGCGTCGCAGGGCGGCTTCAAGCCAGGAGATGTGGTGAATGCTTGGGATTACGTGGTCGACATCCCAGGGCATTTCTTCTTCGACGGGTCCGCCCCTGAGATCGTCATCTCTGAGGATGACGCGGAGAACGTCTTGGATCTGTTCTACGGGAAGCTGTACAACAATGAGTTCACCGTCAATTACTACCTCATGGTCGGAGCGGACTTGAGCGCTGACAGCTGGTCGGGCGCCTTGGCCACCCATCCTGAGTTCGAGAAGATGGGGGAGCAGACCTTCGTGGATCAGCGTTTCGACGATCTGGTGGAAGGCGATGATTACGAATACGACATCGGCGGGATGTACGCTGTGGACACCTACCCTGAGAGCATCCGCCTGTCCACGGACCCTGATGAGAACGTGATCAACGTCCTCTACGTTCCCGCCCTATCGAATCTTCCGGACGACATCGTCATCCCGGATGAGCCGAGCCTGCCAGACGGAGGGAATCCTCCGAGCGGCGGAGGTGGGACGGACAGCCCCATCACGCCCACTCCGATCCCGCCAGAGGTCATCGTCCCGGCTGCTCCTGATGCCGCAGGCACTGGCACCGGATCGTTCTCCATCCCATCGGATGCGTCCCAGCTGCAAGGGATGGGAGATGGCAGCGGGTCAGGGGATGCGCTCATCAATGACGGGATGCTGGCGAACCCGGTGCCCCAACAGACCGCTGAGAGGTACATCAATGCATTCGAGACGGGTGAGCCTTTGGTGACGGCCCTGCCCGCTGTCGAAGTGGATGAGTTCCCCTATCTCGGTCTGGCGTTGATCCTGTATCTCATCGCTTTCGTCTCCATCTGCGCATGGGCCTATGAGCGCGAGCGCAGGGACAGCGGCGCTAAATGATGATGATCGATGCGTAGAACGCGCCGATGGCCACGTTCAAGGAGATGATCTGGCCCATGGCGCCCACACGGGATGCGGGCGTGAGCGGGTTCTTGATCATCCCCTTGAGCAGCGGGATGAGCGCCAAGAGCATGAATGGCACGAGGATGAGAGCCCGTTCGAACCAGAGGCAGGCATAGAGGCAGATGAGGGCCACCTGAACAGCGAGCGCCCCGTGATAGACGACCCTCGCGCGCGGACGGCCGATCAGGACTGAGAGCGTGCGCTTGGCGGCCATCCCATCTTTTTCGATGTCGCAGGTGTTGTTCGTCAGCATGATGAGCCCGATGCCGATCATGGTGGGGATGGCGCAGACGAGCACGAAAGGATCGAGCCGGCCTGTGAACACGTAAAAGCACGCGAGGGGGATGAGGCCGCCCATCACGAATCCGCTCACCGCTTCTCCGATGGGGAGGGAGGACAGCGGGCGCGGGCCGCCAGAATAGAGAAAGACGATCACCGCGCCCGCCAGAGCGATCCACAGGGGCGTGAGCCCGCTTTCCAGGATGATGGGGATTCCGAGCCCGAATGCGATCACGAGCAAGAGGATGGCCAATGCGAGGGCGCCTCTCGGATCGATGCCGTCGTTCACGAGCGTTGAATCGTCCGCTTCCAGAAGGTCGTCTTCGCTGTCCAGCCCGCGGATGAAATCAAAGTAGTCGTTGAACGCATTCACCGATGACTGCATGAGGATGCAGATGACCAGGAGGATGAGGGCGGTGAGGGGAGAGACGGACCCTTCGCAATGGAGAGCGAGCGCCACTGCCAGCAAAACCGGCATGACCGCCGCGCACCAGGTATGCGGCGCTGCCAGTTGGATGGCGTGACGCAGCTTGAAAGGCTGATACGGGTTCGTCGCTTCGCTTCCCATCGGGACCTTGCCTGCACTAGAATGGATGTTGCGGATGAATGATAGGCCAATCAGGACTTGATGGCGCATTTGAACAGGTTCTGTGGCAGGAAGGGTGCGGTCAGTGCAGAGCTTCGCGAAATGCCTTGGCTCCCTCGTCGGCTCCTTGGGACCAGAGGGGGAGAAGGCCGTCTCGGTCGCCCAGGCGAACGCCGCTTATGTGAAAGCGGTGCGCGAGGTATGGAAAGCGGAGACCGCACGGCGCATGATATTGGACCACACCAACGCTTTCTACATCCGACGGGACGACACGCCACGGAAGGGCCCGAAGAAAGATGAGCCCTACATCGTCTGCGAAGTATGCATGGATGAGCCGCTTTTGCGCACCGAGATGGATGCTCGCAAGGAGATGGTGGCGCTCCAGCTCATGCAACAGGGCTTGCGCTTCAACGAGATCCGCGTCATCCCGGCGCGGCGCGGCATGCGCCAGAGGCATCCGTTCGCTGAACCAGACCGAACCTGAGCGCAGCTACGGGTTCACCCTAGGACCCTGTATTCTCAAAAGCCGCACTGGACCTACCGATTCTTCTTCTAATAGAAGTTTACATAACATATATTATCCGTTATATAGGTGGAACAGCGGATAGCCGCTATCTATCCCACACGGACACGTTCGCCGGTTCGCTCGCGTTCCCACTGAGATCTCCGGCTGCATCAGGGGCCATGCCGAACATGCGATACAGCTCATCGTAGTTGCCTTCTTGGAGCAACGGGATGACCGTGCTGAGCGTCATGGCCACGAACACTCCGTTCACCACCAACGTGCCGACGCTCACGATGAGCCCTACGCGCACCTGCCTTCTCAGCGTCCCCAAGACCTGCTCGCTCACATCCTCTTGGCCTTGCAGCGCGTTGATCTTGCTCCAAGCCACCAGGGCGCATATGAGCGCGATCAGGCTCAGGACCACGCCTCCGTATACCAATGACACGGGCGACGCGATGATGGCTATGGAGCCGAGTATCTGGATCGTGCGTATCTGAGACGCTGTCACATCAGGATCATTCATCTATGCACCGCTGCTTCCGAAGCCTCTGCTTCCACGAGATGTTATGTCAAGTTGATCGCGCTCGACCAACGCCACCTTCGGCGCTTGAATGATGACCAGTTGCGCTATGCGGTCTCCTCGTCCGATGGTGAAAGCTTTCTTCTGATCAGTGTTGAGGAGAACGGCTTTGATCTCTCCCCGGTACCCGCTGTCAATGAGCCCCGGAGCGTTCAGGACCGTGATGCCGTGGTCCGCTGCAAGGCCGCTGCGCGGGATGACCAGGCCGGCGTAGCCTTCCGGGATGGCTGCCTTGAGGCCGCAGGGCACCACTGCGCGCTCACCCGGTTCCAATGTGGCGGAACAGGCCGCCCTCAGATCAAGGCCCGCATCCCCTTCGCGAGCGTAGGAAGGCAAAGGCAGGTCTTCGCTCATCTGGATGACGGGCATATCCAATGCTGCCACGGCTCAGCCGATCTCATCCAACGCCGCGGCGAACTCCTCTACGCTCTGGAAGTCCTTGTACACGCTGGCGAAACGGATGTAGGCCACATCGTCCACGGCGAACAAGCGCGTGAGCACCATCTCGCCGAGATCTTTCGAGGATATCTCTCCGGATCCGCTGCGGATGGACGATTCGATGTTCGTGATGACCGCATCGATCTTCTCCGGCGTGACGGGGCGCTTCGCGCATGCGATCATGATGGAGCGCATGAGCTTCTCGCGATTGAACGGCTCTGAGGAGCCGTCGGATTTGGTAACGATGACCGGGCGCTCGCCGTAGCGCTCATAGGTGGTGAACCGCTTGCCGCACGCCATGCATTCACGGCGGCGGCGGATGGCGGCCCCTTCTTCAGCTGAGCGGGAATCGATGACCTTCGATTCCCCATGTTCGCAATAAGGACACCTCATGCCCATTCCTTCCTGTTCTTCTGCTGTCATGATACTACATATTGTGGTCGTACAATTGTTTGTTTTCTCCGCCGAATCTTTGTTGTTAGAACTGATGTACGCTGTTATAATCACGAACATCAGTACCGGTTGAGCAGATGGAGAGCTAAGATGAGCATCAAGATCACCAAAAGACAGAAAGCCGTGCTGGAAGATATCGAGCGCCATATCTCTGAGAAGGGCTATGGTCCCACCGTGCGCGAAGTCTGCGATGATCTTGGGCTCTCCTCCCCTTCCACCGTTCACGTCCATCTGAAAGCGTTGGAAGAGAAGGGCTTCATCAAGCGCGACCCGCTCAAGTCGCGCTCCATTTCGCTCACCTACGCCGTCGAAGGCGCGGTCGATTCTCTCGTTGACGCCATCAAGGACATCGTCAGCGTGCCGTTGGTGGGAAGCGTGGCGGCTGGCATGCCCATCCTCGCCGAAGAGAACATCACCGATGTCATGAAGCTGCCCACGGATATCGTGGGAGAGGCTCCTTCATTCATGCTGTCCGTGCGTGGAGATTCCATGATCGGCGTGGGCATCAACGACGGGGATTACGTGGTCGTGAAAGAGCAGCCCGTCGCCAACAACGGGGATATCGTCGTGGCGCTCGTCGAAGATGAGGCCACCATCAAGCGCTTCTACAGGGAGCAGAATCACATCCGTCTGCAACCGGAGAATGATGAGATGGAGCCGCTCATCGTCAAGGATTGCTCCATCGCAGGCACGGTGGTGGCTGTTTTCAGGCGCATCTGAGCGCTATGATCTCAATCTTGCTCATAGCGCTCATAGAGCGTTTTGAAGGCTGCCGGGCATCTGAGCGTTAGATGGGTGCCATCTTCCTCATGCTGCTCTGAGATCACCGCGCACCGGCGATGTGCCAAAGACACCGCAGACCCCTCTGCATAAGGGATGACCACGTTCATGGTGGTCTCCGCCGCCCCAAGGCTGACCGATATCTGGCGGATGAGCTCTTCTGCGCCAACCCCCGTCACCGATGAAGTGAAGATGGCTTCAGGGTAGCGCCGTTCATAGGCGGCGATCTGCTCTGAGCTGAGCATATCCGATTTGTTCAAGACCAAAAGCCGTGGGATGCTGGCGGCATCGATCTGGTCGAGCGTGTCCCCCACCGCATCTATGTGCATCTCCATCTCATCGGAAGACGCGTCCACCACGTGCAAGATGAGATCCGCCGCCGTAATCTCCTCCAGAGTGGATCGGAATGCGTCGATGAGCGTGGTCGGGAGCTTCTGGATGAAGCCGACGGTGTCCGTGAGCGCGATCTCCCGCCCCTGCGGGAGCGTGATGCTGCGCGTGGTGGAATCAAGGGTGGCGAACAGGAGGTCATCGGCCATGACCTGACTGCCTGAAAGCGCATTGAGCAGGCTCGATTTGCCCGCGTTGGTGTATCCCGCCAGCGCCACGTTGGCGATTCCGCTCTTGTGGCGGCTCTTCCGCTGAACGCCGCGGATGCGCTTGACGCGCGCGAGCTCTGACTTGATGGAGGTGATGCGGTTGCGCACCATGCGGCGGTCCACCTCAAGCTGGCTCTCCCCTTCGCCGAAGCGGGAGCCCACGCCACCGCCCATGCGGTTGGAGGCCAAGTGCGCCCACATGCCGCGCAGACGAGGATAGAGATATTCGTTCTGCGCCAAGCGCACCTGCAGCTTTCCCTCCCGGCTCTTCGCTCGGAGCGCGAAGATGTCCAAGATGAGCGCCGTTCGGTCGATCACCTTCACGGTGCGAGGCACCGACTTCTCAAGATTGGATTGCTGGGACGGGGTGAGCTCATCATCGAAGATGATCACGTCCGCTTCAAGGGCCTGGGCGGCCTCCGCCACCTCCTCGACCTTGCCTGAGCCGATGAACGTCGCCGGATTCGGGGCGCTCAGGCGCTGCGTGATGATGCCAATGGCATCCGCGCCAGCGGTGTAGGCCAGCCGTTCGAGCTCCTGCAAGGATGATCCCATGTCCACAGAGGACCCTGGGCGGTCGATGCCGACCAAGAGCGCCCGCTCACGGGGCTCGGATGTGGGATGGAGGGGGAACCGCTCATGGGGACCGCTGCTCTCAGCGGACGGATCGCCCATCCGATCGCTCGCGTCAGCGGATCCCATCTACAGCGTCACGCTCCCGGTGAACGACTGCTCAGCTGGGCCCGTCATGAGGATATGGCCCGGCTCATCCTCATCGATGGTCAGGTCACCTCCGAGCAGATGGATGATGGTCTCTCCTTGAACGCGTCCGGTCAGAGACGCCGCGACGAAGGTGGCGCAAGCGCCGGTCCCGCAGGCGAGCGTCTCTCCGCACCCGCGCTCGAACACGCGCATGGAGATGCCATCTTCCTCTATGCAGGCGAATTCGATGTTCGACTTCTCGGGAAATGCGGGATGGGATTCGAAGAACGCTCCGATATCGTCCAGGCGCATGGTGTCCAAGCTCTTCTCAGCATCCGCCGGGAAGAGATCATCGGACTGCCCTTCCCAGTTCTCGATGAAGCAGACGGCATGGGGGTTTCCCATGGACACGCACGCGAACATGAACGCGCCCCAGGGAGAATCCAGGATGATGAGGTTCAGGCCATTTTTCTGTTGCGCGCATCTGTCAGAGGAGGATGGAGACAGGGGGATGCGCTCAGGCTCCAGGATGGGGGCGCCCATGTCCACCGTGGCCAAAGCCAGCTTCCCACTGTCGTCCAGCTGATAGGCGATCCGCCTCTCCCCCGCCATGGTGTCCACGGTGAGCGCTCCGTCTCCGCTCTGCGCGAGGCCGTGGTCAACCAGGTACTTGGCGAAGCAGCGCACGCCGTTGCCGCACATCTGCGCCAACGTGCCATCCGCGTTGATGTAGTGCATGTATGCGACGCCTGCGCCCTTAGGTGGCCGCACCAGGATCACGCCATCAGCGCCGATCCCGAAGTGGCGGTCGCAGAGGGCTTTCACCTGCGCATCGGAGAGCTCAAGGGCCGCATCCATATCCTCGATGAACACGAAATCGTTCCCCAGGCCTTCCAGTTTCGCGAACTCAAGCTCCACAGGTCCCTCCTTCTTCCTTGGTTTCGAGCATCCGCTCCGCCTTCAAGGCGATCTCTTCGGCCGTCATATCCGTCACATCCATCCATAAGATGCGCTCGTCTTTTCTGAACCAGGTCAACTGCCGTTTGGCATAGCGCCGGCTGGCGCGCTTGATGTCTTCGAAGGCCTGATCCATGGTGCACGCGCCCTCAAGCGCGTTCAGAACCTCTTTGTACCCGATAGCCTGCCGCGACGTCAACGACTCGGCGAAACCGGCTTCGGCAAGCGATCTCACTTCATCGACGAGGCCTGCTTCCCGCATGGCGTCCACGCGAGCATCGATCCGCTCATAGAGAAGGCTGCGCTCCATCTCCAGGCCGATGAAGCGAGCATCGTAGAGCTGGGCTGCATGAGCCAGCCCCTCCGCGCGATCAGCATAGCGCTCCCCTGCTTCCGCCATCTCCAGAGCCCGGATGGTCCTTTTCACGTTGTGCGGATGTATCTGGGCGGCGCTTTCAGGGTCAAGGTCGTTCAGGATGTCCCATACCGCCTGACCGCCTTCTTCCTCAGCGATGCGCTGGAACCGCTCGCGGACGGGATTGTTCTGCTGCTCCCCTGCGGGAAAGCGGAGATCATCTATGACCGCCTTGATGTAGAAACCGGTGCCTCCAGCCATGATGACCGGCGTGCCCTGGGCATCCATATCCTGCAGGACGGAGCGGCCATAGGCTTGGAACAGCGCCGCTGAATAGGGCTCATCGGGCGCCACCAGGTCCAGGCCGTGATAAGGCACTGCGCGCGCATCTGGGGGAACCTTGGCGGTTCCGATGTCCATGCCAGCGTAGATCTGCATGGAATCAGCGGAGAGGATCACGCCGTTCCGCGAGAGCGCCAGAGATTCCGCCAGATCCGACTTGCCCGTGGCGGTGGGGCCGCAGACGACGATGAGGGGAGATGATCCCGTCATCAGCGGGCAGCCTCGCCTTTCAGGTACCACGTCTTCGCTTCAAGGATGCGTATGGGGCGGATGCTGCCAGCGAGCGCATGCGCTTCCTCAGAGCTGCTCACCGGCACGTGGACCGTTTGGTTCTTGGGCGTTCTTCCTGAAGCCATGGAAGGATCCTTCTTCGACGCGCCCTCGAACAGCACGTCGACCGTGGCGCCCGCATCCGCTTGGTTCGCTTCCCATGCGCGCTTCTCTATCACGGAGAGCAGGCGAGCGAAGCGATCCTGCGCGACGCCGTGGGGGACTTCATCCGGATACGCGGCTGCGGGCGTCCCTTCCCGCTTCGAGTAGATGAAGGTGAAGACCTGGTGATACCCCACTTCATCTATGAGCGAGAGCGTGTCCTGGAAATCCTCTTCCGTCTCTCCAGGGAATCCGACGATGACGTCGGTGGAAAGAGCGATATCCGGCCGCGCGCGCCTGAGCTCGTCGATGAGAGAGAGGTAATGGTCGCGCGCGTACTTGCGGTTCATGGCGGCCAAGATGCGATCTGATCCCGACTGCACCGGCAGATGGAGCGCCGGCATGAGGGATGGGAGAGTGGCGAAGCGCTCTATCACCTGCGGGATCAAGTCTTTCGGGTGGCTGGTGGCGAAGCGCAGGCGCGTCACGCCCGTGCCCGCGATGGCATCCAGCATGGAAGCGAAGCGCGGCTCTCCATAGAGGTCCCGCCCGTAGGAGTTGACGTTCTGGCCGAGCAGGGTGATCTCGCGAACGCCCTCTGCCACCAGACGCCGCGCTTCCTCCGCCACATCATCCAGCGGACGGGACTTCTCACGGCCGCGCACGTGAGGGACGATGCAGTAAGTGCAGAAGTTGTCGCAGCCGACCGTGATGGGCAGCCATGCCGCCCAGCGCTGCTCCCGATGAGCGGGCAGCCCTGTGGCGCTGGTGCTGCTCTCCTCTTGCACGGCGACCGCTTGCTCCCCGTGCAGCGCTTCTGCGAGAAGCTGAGGCAGGAGGGGGATGGTGTTCGTGCCGAAGACCACGCTCACGTGAGGCATATCCTCGATGAGCTTCTCACCGTCTCGCTGGCCGATGCAGCCGCCGATGGCGATGATGCGCCTCTCGGCCTTCGCATCGTTCCGCGAAGGCGCGTTCTTGAGCGACATGACGTGGCCGAACAGGCGCGTGTCCGCGGATTCACGGACGCAGCAGGTCATGAAGATGACGATGTCGGCATCTTCTGGTCCTTCGACCGGGATGCATCCGAGGGATTCGAGGAGGCCGACGATCCGCTCCGAATCGTGCTTGTTCATCTGGCAGCCGAAAGTCGTGATGCAGAAGGTGAGCCCTTCGAGTTCGCGCGTCATCAGGACAGGACCACAGAAAAGCTAGGAAGCGGCATCAAAGGTGGCGTTGATGTTCTTGTTGGAACGAGGCTCCACGGAAAAGCGGATGGCGGTGCGGTATTCGCCATCTATCACGATATCCGCGAAGGAGGGGATGCAGCAGATCTCGATGCCGACGGGAGACAGGAAGCCACGGGAGATGGCGATGGCCTTCACGGCTTGATTGACCGCGCCAGCGCCTACCGCTTGGATCTCAACGGCGGAACCGTCTTTGATCATCCCGGCGATGGCGCCTGCCACAGACGCAGGAGATGACTTCGATGATACCTTCAGGCAGCCTATTTCGTTCTTCGCTTCGTCTGTCACTTCGATCACTTTCCCGTTTAAAGCGCATTTGCGTGGCATCCAGCCCATGTTTGAGCCGTTCGGAAGACTTTACCAGATGAATCATAGTTTGTAGAGCATTGGAAGGCGAAAGACGCAAAACGCATAAAATGCGCATCAGCTCCGAGGGGTGAGGTCGGATCAAATGCGCTCAACCAACGGGATGCTGATGAGCAACGCGCCAGCGCTGACGCGCACGGAAGGCTCAACGTCGGGCTCAAGGTAATACGACTCGGCGATATCCGCGAAGGCGCTTTGAGCCGCATCGGCGATGGATCGCTTGTCTTGTTGGGCGAGATGCGGGGTGAAGCCTCCTGTGGAAGGGGCTTGCGCGCGCTTCCTGCTCTTCGCGACGGTGTTGAAGGAGCGCTCCCGCATCATCTGGGCCACGTCAGGCAGCGTCTCGAAGGAGCCGTCCATGATCCGACGGGCGGTGCGCAACGAGATGTCCAGCCCAAGCTCAGCGCAGCGCGCAGCGAGGTCCTCAGGGCTGTTCGAAAGGCCCAAGGTCTTCGTCAAGGGCAGATCCTCGCAACGGCCGAAGGCGCGGGCATAGGCAGGGACCGTCGCGAGGCCGTATTCGTAGAGCGCCGCTGAGATCTGAGCGGGTGTTCCCAGATACACGTTGATCCCGCTCGCGCATTCGAGCGCGAACTCACAGCAGGTGCGCGTGATGTTCTTCGGGCCGCGCATGGCCATGATGCCGTCTTTCTCCTCGAAATGGGGGAAGCTGCTCTGGTCGGCCTTCTCTGAAAGGCTCTTGCCCGCATCTATCCTGAGAGAGGCGCCGCACCCTGGGCGCGAGGCCATGACCTGCGCGCTGCGCGCGTTCATGGTGATGGAATAGAGGGCCATGCCGCGCCCATGCATCCCCCACTTGTCCATGTGCGCCGTTTCGAGCTTGGAGGTGACGCGGGGTTCGAAGATGGTCTGCCACATCTCCTCAGGGATGCCCTCACCATCATCGATGATGGTGAGGGTGCGCTCATCATCATCTTTGGAAGACGCGACGAAGATGGAATGCGCGGAAGCGTCACGGCTGTTGCGCAGAAGCTCTATGAGCGCATCCTCGATGCATTGGATGTCCTGCGCCGCTTGGCGGCGTTCCACCTCGGAGCTTTTCAGCCGGACATAGCCATGGCCCAAGTCGGATTCGACCTTGAACGGGTCCGCGCCGCATGACCCCGTGATGAGGTCGACGATGTCCTCATCGACCTCCGACGCATCAGAGGCGCTATTTGGCGTAGTCAACAGCTCTGCTCTCGCGGATGACGACGACCTTCACCTGACCGGGATACTGCATATCCTTCTCTATCTGAGAAGCGATGTCACGGGCCAGCACCACGGATGCGGCTTCATCGACGACTTCCGGTGCCACCATCACGCGCACTTCGCGACCAGCCTGGATGGCGTAGGTTCGCTCCACTCCTTCATGGGCGTTCGCTATTTCTTCCAATTTCTCAAGGCGCTTGATGTAGGCGTCCAGGGTCTCTTTGCGCGCACCGGGACGAGCAGCTGAGACGGCGTCAGCGGCCTGGATGAGGACGTCCAGCACGGAGTTGGGCTCCACGTCTTCATGATGGGCCTCGATGGCATGGACGATCTCCGGTTTCTCGCCGAAGCGCTTGGCCAGATCAGCGCCCAGGACCGCATGGCTGCCATCCACCTCATGATCGACCGCTTTGCCGAGGTCATGCAAAAGGCCGGCGCGTTTGGCGGGAACGGGATCAAGCCCCAGCTCTGAAGCCATGACGCCAGCGAGGTAGGCGACCTCAAGGGAGTGGTTGAGCACGTTCTGGCCATAGGAGGTGCGGTACATGAGGCGTCCGAGCGTGTGGATGAGCTCAGGATGCAGATCGTGGATGCCGGTGTCGAAGGCTGCCTGCTCTCCGGCCTTCTGCACGCGCTCCCCCACCAGCTTCACCGATTTGTCATACATCTCCTCGATGCGCGCCGGATGGATGCGGCCATCGGCGATGAGGTTCTCCATGGCGATGCGGCCGATCTCGCGGCGGACCGGATCGAAGCAGGAGATGGTCACGCACTCAGGGGTGTCGTCGATGATGAGATTGGTGCCGGTCAGCTGCTCGAAGGAGCGGATGTTCCTTCCCTCGCGGCCGATGATGCGCCCTTTGAGCTCATCGTTGGGGATGTGGATGGTGGAGACGGTGTTCTCCGAGGAGTGATCAGCAGCTACGCGCTGGATGGCGAGGCTCAGGATCTCCCGGGCCTTCTTGTCCGCCTCAGCTTTGGTGCGCTGCTCTGCTTCGCGGATGATGGCGGCCTGGTCGTGCACCACTTCATCCCGGATGGTCTGGAGCAGCTCCTCCTTGGCTTGTTCAGGGGTCATGCCCGCCACCTTCTCCAAGCGGCGGCCCATCTCCTCTTCCGATTCGGTGAGCTCATGGGAGCGCTTGTCCAGCTGCCCCTGCAAAGAGGAGAGCTGATGCTCGCGCTTGTCGAGCGTTTCCACGCGATGATCCAAGGATTGCTCGCGCTGCGCGATGCGGTTCTCGGCGTTGCGCACTTCTTGCAAGCGGTCCTTGCTCTCTTCTTCGATCTGCTGCTTGTAGCGGAGCGCTTCGTCTTTCGCCTCGATCTCCGCTTTGCGGCGCATGGTGTCAACCTGGGACTCTGCGTCTTTGATGAGGCGGTTCGCTTCGTCTTCAGCGCTCTTCTTGAGGTTCGCCGCTTCCAGGGCCGCGTTCTTCTCTTTGCTCGAATTGAACGCCTTCGTCGCTCCGAACCCGACCGCGATGCCGATGATCACGGCCACGATGCCTATGATGATCTCCATGATGAGCCTTCTTCCATTGCAGCTCGCGCTGCGTGATTTTTCCAATAAAAAAGCTGGCATAGGCCAACTTGAGCTATCGCGCTTTCCTTAAGGCTTGTATTCGCTTTTATATCCAGCAAATGTCTTAAAGACATTGATAACCCAATTGGTTCGGATTATAGCAAACGGTTTTCAGGCGTACATCCGTCTCATGCAAAGACCATATCAGCCGCATGAAGAAGACGATGAGCGGCAGCCCTCCCTTTCAACATGGAGGCGCGCCGCTTCAGAGGCGGTCTCAGGAGAGTGCCCTTTCGAGATGAGCTTTCGGACGCAGCGGGCGTAAGGGTCTTTCCCGTATACCCTGCTTCCCTCAAGGCACCGGAGGGCTTGCTCCAGCGCATAGCCGCTTCCCGCGTCAAGGTAATCCTGGTAGCTCTCAAGCTGATCCGGATCTATCCCCAGAGATCCTATCTCTTCAAGCGCGAAAGAGAGCCCGTTTCCCTTGGCGAGGGTGGACCGGATGAGGCATTCCGCATAGCGCGCATCGTCGATGCATGAGCAGCGGACCGCCTTGTCCATGGCGGTCTTGATGACCGCTGGCGAGAAGCCCGCTTGGGCGAGCTTGGCGGCCATCTTCAGGCTGGATTGCTCCTTCACGCTCGCGCATCGCAGTATCTTCTGGAACGCCTTCTGCACCTGTTCGTCGAACGGACCCTCAGGGAGCGCCGGGGGCGCGATGCCTTCCCCGGCGAGGTCATCAGGCCAAAGCATCAATTCTCAATGGGCGCATCTTTGAGCGCGGCGGCGGAGATGACCGGGACCTCATAGTATTCACGCACGCGCGCTTCGATCTCATCCCGGATGTCAGGATTCTCCTTCAAGGTCTGCTTCGCCGCTTCCCTGCCCTGTCCGAGCTTTTCCTCGCCATAGGTGTACCATGCGCCGCTCTTCTTCGCCACGCCGCAATCCACAGCCATGTCGATGATGCAGCCTTCTTTGGATATGCCTTCACCGAACATGAGGTCGAACTCGGCCTGGCGGAAAGGGGGAGCCACTTTGTTCTTGACGATCTTCGCGCGGACGCGATTCCCGATGGCTTCCCCGTTCTGCTTGATGGATTCGATGCGGCGGATGTCGATGCGGACGCTGGAGAAGAACTTCAGCGCGCGACCGCCTGTGGTGGTCTCTGGGTTGCCGAACATCACGCCGATCTTCTCACGGAGCTGGTTGATGAAGATGCAGGTGGTGTTCGAGCGGGAGAGCGATCCAGCCAGCTTGCGGAGCGCTTGGGACATCAGGCGGGCTTGCAGGCCGACGGTGGTATCCCCCATCTCCCCTTCGATCTCCGCCCGGGGGACGAGGGCCGCCACGGAGTCCACGACGACGCAGTCCACCGCGCCAGAACGCACCAGCATGTCGCAGATCTCAAGGGCTTGCTCTCCGGTGTCTGGCTGGGAGATGAGGACGTCATCTATGTCCACGCCGAGCTTGGCCGCATAGACCGGATCGAGCGCATGCTCTGCATCTATGAACGCGACGATGCCGTTCTGCGCCTGGCACTCTGCGAGGATCTGGAGCGCGAGAGTGGTCTTGCCGCTTGATTCAGGTCCGTAGACTTCGATGATCCTGCCTTTGGGGACGCCGCCGATGCCGAGCGCCACGTCCAAAGGAAGCGCCCCGGTGGGAATGGCGCCAACGCTCAGGTCAGCTCCGCCCTCTCCGAGCTTCATGATGGAGCCTTTGCCGAATTTCTTCTTGATCTGGTCTGTGGTGGATTTCAGTAGTTCGTCTTTGGTGGGATTCATCTGAGCTCCTTGTCTGTTCTGCATCAGCAAGCTGATAGGGACATTATACGAACATTTGTTTGTCCGTCAAGTTCCGATCCCTTGTCGGTGCGTTCCGATCAGGTGATGTTCTCCATGCTAGACGCTCCATTCATCAGAAGCACGTCACATCCGTTCATCGCGAAGGGCGGATGTTCGCCATCGTTTCACCATCGCGAAACCTGGCAGAGATGATGGATCCATCATCTCCCTTCCGCGAATCATCACAGATCCGCCAGATCATCGCGCGCCATCCATCATGCTCTCACCATGAGCGCATCCAGGACTTCAAGAGCGCGCGCAGTGGTCTTCTGCCGTATCTCTTCCCTGGCGCCGGTGAAATGCGCCTCTTCGAAGCCGGTCTCACTCTGGGCATGGAAGCCGATGAACACGGTGCCGACCGGCTTTCCCGGCTCAGCCCCTCCAGGCCCTGCGATCCCCGTGACCGAAACCGCCACGTCAGCGCCCGTTTCTTTGGCAGCGCCTTGAGCCATCTGCATGGCGACGTTCCCATCAACGGCGCCTTCGCGCTCAAGCAGGCGTCCGTCAACGTCCAGCGTCTTCTCTTTGACGGAAAGGGCATAGCTCACGATCCCGCCGAGGAAAGCCTGGGAAGAGCCGCTCACGGAGGTGAGCGCGGTGGATATCATCCCTCCGGTCAAGCTCTCGGCGGTGCATAAGGTCAAGCCGTTCTCCACCGCATGAGCGATGACGGCGCCGGCGAGCTTCTGGATGGGCTCCGGGAGAGCTTCGCCTTTGATGGCATCCTCTCTTCCCGACACGTCCGCTTGCTTGATCAGCGGCCACGCTTTCGCCAGGTAATCGACCAAGGAGACGATCGTCAGCGCGAGGGCGATGAGCATGACCGCCCACGAGGCGAGGTAGAGGGGGTCGTGCAGAACGGAGGTGACATCAGCGGGGTGCAAGGAGCCTTTGAGCAGGAACAGGATGATCGCCGCGATCTGGAAGACCGTTTTCGCCTTCCCGTACCAGCTGGCGGCGATGACGACCCCTTTGGATGCGGCGAGCATCCTGATGCCGGAGACGATGAACTCGCGGGTGAGGATGATGAGCACCGGCCATGAGGGCAGCACTTGGAGCTCGATCAAAGCCAAAAGGGCGGCGGCCACCAGGATCTTGTCCGCCAGGGGGTCCATGAACTTGCCGAAATCCGTGACCTCATCACGGCTGCGGGCCAGATAGCCGTCCACCCAATCGGTGCATGAGATGATGGCGAAGAGGAGCACGGCGATGAGGGATTTCGCCTGGTCGTCGACCAAGCCATCGATGCCGAACCACATCGGCCACGGGCTCAAAAGCGCCAAGATGAACACGGGCACCAAGCAGATCCTCACAACGGTGACGATGTTCGCGGGCGTCCAGATGCCCTGCTTGGCGGACGGCGCGCTCTCCCGGCTCACAACGCCTCTCCTTCCATGTCATAGAGGAACGTGTCCACCACGCGCACGGCCGTGACGGCGCCCACCTCTCCCCTGTCCACATAGGTGACGCCATCCACCTCAGGCGCTTGGCTCTCCGCGCGCCCGTACAGCTGACCATCCTCTTCCTCGCCCTCGATGAGGACGGATGCTTCCGTCCCGATGCGCTCTTGGATGACCGCTGCGCTCACGGCGTCCGCTTCGCTGCGGACCTCAGAGGCGCGCAGCTGCTTGACCTCTTCGGGAACCTGGTCGGGGAGCTCCGCGGCGCGCGTGCCCTCTTCCTGGGAATAGGCGAAGACGCCCACATGCTCCAGATCAGCCTCTTGAACGAAGCGCAGGAGCGCCTCATGGTCCTGCTCCGTCTCTCCGGGGAACCCGCTCATGAGCGTGGTGCGCAGCGTGACGGCAGGGATGCGCTGGCGGATGCGGCGGATGAGGTCCAAGAACTCCTCCGCGCTGCCCCCGCGGTTCATATCCTTCAAAAGCCGTGGAACGACGTGCTGGAACGGGATGTCCAGATAATCGCAAAGGTTCCTATGTTCTGCGATCGCGTCCAGGAGCCTGTCGCTGACGCCTTCTGGCTCGGTGTACATGACGCGGAACCGGACGTCTGGGAACCTGTCCGCCAGATGGGCCAAGAGCCACGCGAGGTCAGGCGCATCAGGGAGGTCCCTGCCCCAGATCCCCGTGTCCTGTCCGATCAAGACGATCTCCCGCGAGCCCTCCGAAAGGCGGCCCGTGACGGCTTCTTCTATCTCCGATGCGGGAAAGCTCTGATAGCGCCCGCGTATCTGCGGGATGGTGCAGAAGGAGCACCAGCGGTCGCACCCTTCCGAGATCTTGACGTAGGCGAACGTCCCCTGAGCGCGCGATGGCGGAGCAACGGCCTCTGACCCCCGCTCCCGTCCCAAAAGCTCATCCAGCGCCTGCGCGAGCGCCCCTTCCTCTTTGCAAGGAAGGAAGCGCGCCACCTCAGGGAACGCCTCTTTCAGATCTTCGCCGTAGCGAGCGGGCATGCAGCCGCATACGATGACGGGAGCATCTCCTCCTTCTCGCTTGGCGGCTTCGAGCGCTTCCAGCACGGAGTCTATGCTCTCCTCAGCGGCGGATTGGATGAACGAGCAGGTGTTCACGATGATGGCGTCAGCCTCTCGGACATCATCGCAGAATCGATACCCGGCCACGCGGGCGCGCGCTTCCATCTCGTGACTGTCGGCCACGTTCTTCGCGCATCCCAGCGTTTCCATGTAGAGCGCGGGGAGCGCTGGGGCGGGCATGCTGGTCATCACCGAAAGTTCTAGCGGTAGTTCTCGAATTGGAGCGGTTGCCCGAAATCCTCCGCCCGGAGATGGGCGATCGTGTCCTGGAGGGTGTCGCGCGAAGCGGAGCTCACGCGGATCTTGTCACCTTCGATCTGCGTCTTGATCTTCAGCTTGAGCCCTTTCAGGAACTTGTTGATGCGCGTGAGCGTGTCCTTGTCGATGCCGCTGATGATGGAGCCTTCGCGCTTCACGCGGCCACCGGAGACGCTTTGCGGATCAGACCAGCGAACGGCGCTCAGATCGATCTTGCGCTTCACGAGCTTGCCGTTCAGGATGTCGATCACTTGGTTGCAGACGAAATCAGACGGCGCCACGATGGTGATCTCGTGCTTCTGCTTGTCCAGCATGAGGTCCACATCGGCGTCCTTGAGGTCGTAGCGTTGCTTGAGCTCTTTGCTGGCCTGCTGATAGGCGTTGTCGGCTTCTTGCATGTCAACCTGGGAAACGATGTCGAAACTGCATTCCTTTGCCATGGGTCATCCTTTCTCGATGCTCGCATGATAAACCACAAACCGCTGCCGTGATGGCGGGTGAGCACCAGTGGTTGCAAAACCGCGATATGAATGTACTGAAGCGCCTGCGAGATTTCGGCCTCACCGCGTGGGGTTCGAAGCGCTTGCTGAGTTGGAGGCGCTGGAGGCATTGGAAGCGGTTGAGGAGCTGCCTGCCTCTGCTGTGCCGCCTTCTCCTTCCGTATCGCCCTCAGCGCCGTGAGCCTCTTTCCAAGCGCTCAAGATGGCCGGGAAATCCACGACGTAGACATACATGGACGTTTTCGATGAGACCGTGGGCTGCACTTCTTCGCCGTCCACCATGATGGTCACCGGCGTGATGTTCGCCGTCTCGAAGGTGAGCGTGCCCGTGACCTCGAAGTCTTTTGTCATGGGGCCTTCCGCGACCGAAGAGAACACAGGCGTGGAATCGCCGTTCTCGTAGATGTTGATCCACGATTTGCCACCTTCGGCCACCGAGAAGGTGAAGGTGGCGCTGGTGGGCTCTGCCAGAACGGGCGCGGGCATGGCGTTCGGGTCAGTGGACGAGGTGTCCGTGAGCCCTGAGATGGGGATGTCTGGCACCTCTTCGACGGACTGCTTGCCGCCGTTCAAGAGCACGACGGCCAGGATGATGATCAAAGCGGCAGCCGCGATGATGAGCGCGACGCGGAGGTTCACCATGCTGAGGATCTTCGACCCTGCTCCGGCCAAGGAAGAGGAGCGGTGGGCGTTCCGGCTGCTGGCGTTGTAAGTGCCGCCTTGCGTGAAGGACGTCTGCACCTTCGTGGTGCGCGGCTCCCGCGCAGAGGGCTGTGCGAAGGAGGAGGCCAGATCCGAGAACCGTCCGCGTTGCGAGCGATCGCGGAAGGAGGTTCGCGTGGAGGCCGCTGAGCGTTCGCGATTGATGGAGGCGCTCCTCCGTTCGGCGGGAGCGTCATCTTGAAGCGGGATCGAAAGGCTGCGGGAACGAGAAGGACGCGACGAGCGCCGAGATGAGGGCGCGTCGTCCTCCAACGGCTGAGAGAACCGGCTTGAACGCGCTTCTCCTCGATCGCGCGAGGTTGAACGGGAGCGAGGAGGCAGCGGCTCTGAATGGAGCGAGCGGGAGATGCTGTAGGGGACGCCGTCTGCGCGCTCCCTCTGCTGGGTGTACATCTCGCAGATGCGCCCTTCATCAAGCCCGACTTGGCGCGCATAGGCGCGCACCATGTTCTTGGTGTAGCCATGGGCGGGCATCTTCGCGAAATCAGCGTTCTCAAGGGTGCCGACGATGTCAGGACGGATGTGGAGCCGACGGGCCATGGTCACCAGATCGATCCCCTGGCGCTCACGGGCCTCGCGCAATTGATCCCCGTATGACCTCCCCTGAGCCACGAATGAACCTCTCTTCAGATCAGCGATCAGCCGTCCGTTCCCTCGAATGCCTTCAGCGTCTCCAATTCAAGCTCATCGACCAGCACCTCGCGTGGTTTGGATCCATTCGCCGGCCCGACCACTCCCAGCTCTTCAAGCTGGTCCATGATGCGTCCTGCGCGCGCATAGCCCACTTTCAACCTTCGCTGGATGTTGGAAGTTGATCCCATTTTACTAGAAACGACGATCTCCGCCGCTTCCCAGACGAGCGGGTCGTTCGCTTCCCCTCCGCGTCCTTGAGGAGACGTGTCGCCCAAAGACATCAGGTTCGTTTGCAAGATGTCCGAATGATACTCCGGCTCCCCTTGGGCCTTCACGAAATCGACGATGGATGCGATCTCCTCTTCAGAGACGTAGCAGGCCTGGATGCGCTGAGGTTTCGGCAGCTCCGGTTTGGAGAGGAGCATATCCCCCAGGCCGATCAGATTCTCAGCTCCAGGCGTATCCAGGATGACGCGGGAATCTATGCCGGAGGCCACGTTGAAGGCGATGCGGTTGGTGATGTTCGCCTTGATCAGCCCGGTCACCACGTTGGTGGAAGGGCGCTGGGTGGCCACGATCAGATGGATGCCAGCTGCGCGCGCCAGCTGCGCGATGCGCGAGATGGACAGCTCCACTTCCTTGCCGACGTTCATCATGAGGTCAGCCAGCTCGTCGATGATGATGACGATGTAGGGCAAGGGCTCCAGCTCGCGCCCTTGGTCATCCATGGTGCCGCCGTCTTTCACCTTGGCGTTGAACTGGGTGATGTTGCGCACGCCGATCTTGGAGAAGACCTTGAGGCGCCGCTCCATCTCAGCCACGCCCCAAGCCAGAGCGCTGGCCGCCTCTTTCGGCTCCGTCACCACGGGGACGTAGAGATGCGGGATGCCGTTGTAAGGCGTGAACTCGACGCGCTTCGGGTCGATCATGATGAAGCGCACCTCATCGGGCGTGGCGCGCATGAGGATGGACATGATCATGGCGTTGATGGAGACGGATTTGCCCGAACCGGTGGTGCCCCCGATGAGCAGATGCGGCATCTTCGCCAGATCGGAGATGATGGAGCGTCCTTCCACATCCTTCCCGATGGCGATCTCGAGCGCGCCGCCCTTCGCGTCTTTCAGCACCTCGGAGAGGAGCACGGTCTGGCGATCGGCGTTCGGGATCTCTATCCCCACGTGGTTCGTGCCCGGGATGGGCGCGAAGATGCGCACGCCGGGAGATGCGAGGGCGAGCGCGATGTCATCGTTCAGATTGATGATGCGGCTCACGCGCACGCCAGAGGGCAAGTCCACCTGGAAGAGCGTCACCGTGGGACCCGCGATCCAGCCCACCACCGCGGCGTTGATGCCGAAGCTCTCCAAGGTCTGTTGGAGCACGGATGCGGTCTGCTTGAGGGCGGAAGCGCTGCCGGAGCGCTTCGAGGAGCGGCCTGGCTGCTTCAGCAGGGATAGAGGCGGCAGCGTGAACCCTCCTTCCTGGACGGGCTGCGCGCTCACCTCCTCCAGCTTCACGGTGTCCGCGCGGCGCGGCTCCTCCTGCTTGGGACGGGGCTTCCTTTGAGGCTTGATGGCTTCGGCGGGAAGCGGCACGGCGTCATCGATGCGCGGCAAGGATTCGGCGAGCGCGGCGATATCCGAAGAGAAGGAAACGGGCTTGAGCGCGCCATCATCCGGAGCGGTCTCCTCTTCCCCCTTCCCTCTGCCGCCACCCCACTGGGACAAGCGGATGAAATCCTCTTCCGCCGGCTCTTCATCGAAAGGGAGGCTCTCCGGGTCTTCGGCTTCTGGGGTCAGATTCACGAGCGGCAGGAACACTTCCTGCGGGTCAGCTTGGACGGGCTGGGGAAGCTCGTCGGCTCCGAGCGGGCGCGTGAGCTGGTCTCCCAAGGGGTCGCTCGGGCGATCCGAGGGAACCGCATGGGGATCCGGCAGCACCGCGCGAGCGTATTCGATGCGCTGCTCGGCGGGAGTGGGCGCGCTTTGGAGAGCGGTCTCAGGATGGGCGGCGGGAGCGGCCATGAGGGGGCGCGTGACATCGGCCCGCTCCGGCATCTGGGCCAGGAGCGCTTCATCGAAGTTCGCCGGCTGCCCTGGCTGCATGGCCACATCCTCCGCTTTCCGCACCCGCAAGCGCTTGCTGCCGAAGGAGCTGGTGGGGTCTTCATGGCGCCGCTGATCCCGCTGGCGCTTCCGGATCCGCGCCCGTTCGATCGTCTTTGACACGGAGAATCCCACGATGACGAGGCCGATGATCATGAGACCGACGAAGATGACGCCGCTGATCAGACGCCCGAACAGGCTCATGCAAGCGAACGCCAGCCCCGCGCCGATGTACCCGCCATGGCTCACCAGGTTCGTGTCCAAGAACAGCAGCTGCAAGTCCTCAGCGCCCAGGGAGGTGGTGGGCGTGAAGGTGGCGATCAAGGCCAGAAGCGAGATGAAGATGACGGAAAGGCCGATGGCGGCGCGTGCCGGGACCCGCTCGCGCTCGGAGCGGTACAAGAACGTGGCGCCGATGCCCGCCAGCACGAACGGCAGGATGTAGGCGCCCACGCCGAACAGAAGATGGATCCATTCCGATGCGACGGCGCTCACGATGGCTCCGTCAGCCGGGATGGCGACGAGGAGCATGAAGACGATGGCGGCCACGATGAACGAGATGCCCGCGATGTCGCGTTTCGTCGTCTCATCGAACAGGCCGTCCTGCGGTTCCGCCACCTCTTGAGGCCGGTGGCGCTTCAGCGGAGCGCTGGTCTTGGCAGATGGCTTCTTCTTGCTGGTCTGCTCATCGTGAGCGGGCTTTCTCTTGCGCGCCACGGTTCAAGCCCCTCCTTTCTGCTGCGTTGATGATGCGGATGAAGGATGCTGGCTTCGCGGGATCACACATCCAACAGGTTGACCACCATCATCGGGCGCTGGTTCGTCTTGTCCCAAAGGAGCGACGAGACGGCATCGCGCACGGCTTTGCGGATCTGACGGTACTGCGTGTCCCCTTTGCCCAGCGCCTTCTGCACGGAGCTCTTCGTGAGCGCGAGCGTCTGCTCCTTGAGGTAGTCATCATCCCCGCCCGTGATGCCATGCATCTCCACGACCGGGTTCCCCACCAGCTGCTTCTTCTTGAAGTCGATGGCGCAGGCGATGCTGATGAATCCCTGAGAGCCCAGGGATGAGCGCTCGTCCAAGACGTCTTGGGAGGTGTCTCCCACTGAAAGCCCATCGACGAAGATGATGCCGCTCTGCACGCTCTTTCCTTGATGCACGCCGCTCTGATCCATGAGGAGCGTGTCCCCGTTGTCCAGGATGAAGATGTTCTCCGGCAGCACGCCCGTGGCCTCCGCCAGCTGGGCATGGGCGCGCAGGTGCGTGGCTTCGCCATGAACGGGAAGGAAGTTGCGCGGCTTCACGATGGAGAGCACGAGCTTCAGCTCCTCAGCGCCGGCGTGGCCGGACACATGCACACGTGCGCGGGATTTGTCGAACACGTCCGCGCCGATCTTCGCCAGGGAGTTGATCACGCGCGTGACCGCCTTCTCGTTTCCCGGCACCGGCGTGGCGGAGATGATGACCGTGTCCCCTTCGTCTATGTCTATGGTCTTGTGCTCACCATTGGCGATGCGCGCCAGAGCGGAGAGCGGCTCTCCCTGAGAGCCCGTGCACATGATGACGACCCGCTCCGGCGGGATGTCCTTCAGCTCATAGGCGTCGATCAAATCCGCATCGGATATCTTGAGATAGCCCAGCTTGCGCGCGATGTCCGTGTTCTGGATCATGGAGCGCCCGGTGACGACCACCTTGCGCCCATTGGCCACCGCCGCATCGCAGATCTGCTGCATGCGATGGATGTGGCTGGCGAACGACGCGATGATCACGCGCTTCTTCGCTTGGGCGATGATCTGGCGCAGCGTCTTGCCCACTTCCGCCTCCGAGGGCGTGAAGTTGGGGTTCATGGCGTTGGTGGAGTCGCTCATCATGATGTCCACGCCCGCCTCCCCGAATCGGGCGAGGGCCGCGAAATCCGTCGTGATGCCGTCGATGGGCGTCTGGTCCAGCTTGAAGTCGCCCATGTGCAAGACGTTGCCCGCGGGGCTTTGGATGAAGAGCCCCAAGGCGCCCGGGATGGAGTGGTTCACCGCGAAGAAGGTGACCTTCATGCAGCCCAGGTTGATGACGTCCCCTGATTTGACCTCGATGAGCTTCGCGTTCTTGATGCGATGCTCCTTGAACTTGCCCTCGATGAGCCCGAGCGTCATCTTGGACGCGTAGATGGGCACGGAGCGGTCCAGATCCTTCATGAGATACGGCAGCGCGCCGGTGTGGTCCTCATGGCCATGGGTCACGATGATGCCGCGCAGCTGGTCCGCATGTTCCAGCACATAGGTGTAATCCGGCAGGATGAGGTCGATGCCCGGATGGTCGTCGTCCGGGAACATGAGGCCCGCGTCATCCAAGATCATGTCCCCCTTGCAGGAGAACGCCGTCATGTTCATGCCGATGGCATCCAGCCCTCCCAAAGGCACCACTTCCAGAGAGGCGTCGGTGGCTTTGGGCTTGTTGCGACGCCTGCGGTCGCGGGACTTCTTCTGCTCTGAGGTCGCGGAGGCTTGCTGGTTCTCGTCGCGGGTCAGGTGCGGCCGCTCCCGTTCGATGGAGACGTGCTTGAAGGAGCTGGTGCGCTTCTTCTGCTGGTCTGACCGTCCACGGCGGTCGCGTTTGCCGTTCGCCCCATCTTGCGATGGGGCCTTCGCCTTCTCTTGGCCCTCAGGCCGCTTGGAAGGCTGCTGGTTCTGGTGGTTCATTTCTTGCATGTTCTCTGTCTCATCTTTCTCATATATTCGGTTCTCGTTCCTCAGGTCATGGATGTCAGCTGGAGAACGCTCCCACCTGCTCCATGACCGCTCTCAGCGTTTCTGTCTGCTCTTGCGTGGCATCCACCAAAGGCAGGCGCACGCCTCCTACCGGGAATCCCGTGAGCTCGAGCGCCTTCTTCACGAGGATGGGATTGGCCGTGGCGAAAAGGCCCTCCATGAGCGGCAGCAATCGCTCGTTGAGCTTCTCCGCTCGCTCCCACTCCCCTTGCGCGCACGCGTCCACGATCTCTTTCATGCGGCCGGGCAGCACGTTGGCGATGGTGGAGATCACCCCTTGCGCTCCTGCGCGCATCAGCTCGAAGGTGGCGGAATCATCCCCGGAGAACACCAGGAACCCGTCAGGCGCCTCCTCCAAGATGCGCGCGATCTGCTCCCGGTCTCCGGATGCCTCTTTCACGGCCACGATGTTCTCGCAATCCCGCGCCAAGCGAAGCGTGGTGTCCGCGCTCATGTTCACCGCGCAGCGCCCTGGGATGTTGTACAGGATGATGGGCAGCTCCGTGGATCGCGCGATGGTGCGGAAATGCTGATAGATGCCCTCTTGCGGAGGCTTGTTGTAATAGGGCACCACGCACATGAACGCATCCACGCCGAGCGCTTCCACGTCACGGGCGAACTGCACCGTGTCAGCCGTGCAGTTGTCCCCCACGTTCGCGATGACGGGCACGCGGCCGGCGTTCGCTTCGACCACCGTTTTGAACAGCTCCATCTTCTGCGGGTAGAAGACCGTGGGCGACTCTCCCGTGGTGCCGTTGACCACGAGGGCGTCTGAGCCTCCGGAGATGAGGCGGTCCGCCAAGGCGGCGGCGCGGGGAAGATCGAGCTCCAGATCATCGGTCATGGGCGTGACCATGGCCGGGATCATGCGGACATCTTGCAAAAGGGTGCGATTCATCTCTGCTCCTTCAAGCTGAGCGGATGCTCTGCATAAAGGCGAACATCTGTATCAACGGAACGTCATTCTACCATCAAAGGGCCATGAGCGTCTCAAGGCCGCAGACCAGGCCCGTGAGCCGGGAGGATTCCCGGATGCCCAAGAGCACGCCGGGCATGTAGGACTGGGTGTCCCAGGAGACGTGCTTCACGGAGAGCGTCTGGCCCATGCCGCCGAAGATGACCTCCTGGTTCGCCACGAAGCCATCGGAGCGGACCGCATGCACGGGCACGCCTTCGATGAGCGCGCCGCGAGCGCCTGTGGCGCCGTCGATCTCCGTCTCAGAGCCGGGAGCTGCGCTCACGCGTCCGTCCCGACCCTGCGCGATGGCCTTCGCCGTCATGACCGCCGTACCGGAGGGAGCATCCTTCTTCCGGCAGTGGTGGTATTCGATGATCTCCGCTTCCGGGAAGAAGGGAGCGGCTGCGCGGGCGAACTGCATCATGAGCACCGCACCGGTCGTGAAGTTGGGCGCGTAAAAGAGCGACGTTCCCTGAGGGGCGCGGCTGGCCAGCTCCTCCAGCGTCTCTTGGGGGATGCCCGTGGTCCCCACCACGCAGTCGACGCCGCGGGTGAGCACCGTTGACAGAGTGCCTTCGGCGGCATCCCGGCGCGTGAAATCCACCAGGACGTCGAACGCTTCAGCATCAAGGGCGCTGGCCGCATCCTCGTAGACCGGAAGCGCCTCTGAGCTTTCCTGGTGCGGGTCGATGCCGCAGATGAGCTCCATGTCATCCGCGGCTCTCACCGCTGCGCAGACCGCTTGCCCCATGCGGCCGGCGGACCCTGCTACCGCGACGCGGATCATGCCTGATGGCTGCGACGGGGCGTGCGATTGCCCTGGCCGGGGCGCGGGCGGCTTTCGCGGCCGTTATGGGAGTCGCGTCCGCGGTCGTGCCCGTGGTCGCTCTTCGGAGCGTCCGGCTTGTCCAAGCGATCGAGGGAGATCTTGCCGGTCTTCGGGTCCACTTCCGTGACCTGCACTTTCACCACGTCTCCCAGATCGAGCACGTCCTCCACTTTGCCCACGCGGCCGTTCGCCACCTTGGAGATGTGCAGAAGGCCGTCTTTGCCGGGGGTGAGCTTCACGAACGCGCCGAAATCCTTGATGCCGACGACTTCGCCGTCATAGATCTCTCCCACCTCAGGCTCTTTCACGATCCCCAGGATCATCTCCTTGGCCGCTTTGCCAGCAGAGCCCTCGACGGCGGCGATGTGGATGGTGCCGTCCTCCTGGATGTCGATCTGAGCGCCCGTCTCGTCCTGGATGCCGCGGACCACCTTGCCGCCAGAGCCGATGACGTCGCGGATCTTGTCCTGCGGGATGTGGATGGTCTCGATGCGGGGCGCGGTGTCCTTGAGCTCTTCGCGCGGAGCGCTGATGGTCTCGAGCATGGCGTCCAGGATGGTCGCGCGCGCCTCTTTCGCCTGCGTGAGCGCCCGGGAGAGGATGTCCACCGAAAGGCCGCGAGCCTTGTTGTCCATCTGGAGCGCGGTGATGCCCTTCGCCGTGCCGCACACCTTGAAGTCCATGTCGCCCAGGAAGTCCTCAAGGCCCTGGATGTCGGTCAGGATGACGACGTCGTCCCCTTCTTTGATGAGCCCCATGGCCACGCCGGAGACCGGCGCTTTCAGCGGCACGCCCGCATCCATGAGCGCGAGCGTGGAGCCGCAGGTGGAGGCCATGGAAGAGGAGCCGTTGGACTCCAGGATCTCGGAGACGACGCGGATGGCATAGGGGAAGTCATCCTCAGAGGGGATCACCGGGAGCAGCGCGCGCTCAGCCAGCGCGCCATGGCCCACTTCGCGGCGCTTCGGCGCGCCCATGCGACCGGTCTCGCCGGTGCAGTAGGGCGGGAAATTGTACTGATGGATGTAGCGCTTGCCTTCTTCAGGCCAAATGGTGTCAAGGCGCTGCCATTCGTTGAGCATCCCCAGCGTGCAAACGGAAAGCGCTTGCGTCTGGCCGCGCTGGAAGAGGCCTGAGCCATGGACGCGCGGCAGGTAGCCGGGAACGATGTGCAAAGGCCGGATCTCAGTGGGCGTGCGGCCGTCCACGCGCTCTCCGCGCTGGATGATCATGGCGCGCATGGCGCGCTTCTCAAGGGCTTTGAGGGCCGCAGCGATGTCAGAGCCCCACGCCGCGCGCTCTTCATCGGTGAACTCATCGGCGGTGATGCGCTCTTTGAGGGCCTCAACGCGCCCCAAGCGGCTGGCTTTGTCAGCGCAGGTGAGCGCGTCTTCCATCTCGGAGGCGAACTGCCCCACGCGCTCCCCGACGGCGGGATCGGCCTCATGGACCACATAGGGAAGCGGCTCCGGATCCACCTTCGCGATGAACTCCTCTTGCTTCTTGCAGAACTCGGCGATGGCCTCTTGGGCGAACGTCATGGCGGAGAGCATGTCCTCCTCGGACACCTCTTCCGCGCCCGCCTCCACCATGGAGATGTAATCCTTTGTGCCCGCGATGGTGAGCTCCAGATCGGAGTTCTCCTGCTCTTCAAGGGTGGGGTTCACGATGAACCCGTGTGTGTCCTTGTCGCGGCCGATGCGCACGCACGCGCAGGGGCCGTCGAAGGGAGCGCCTCCCACCAGCAAAGCGGCGGAAGCGGCGTTCACGCTGATCGTGTCCGGCGGGTTCACGCCATCCACCACGAACGGGGTGGCGACGATGTGCACCTCGTTCTTGAAGCCGTCCGGGAATCCGGGGCGGATGGGACGGTCGATCATGCGCGCGGTGAGCGTGCCATGATCGGATGGCTTCGTCTCGCGCTTGAGGTATCCGCCAGGGATGCGCCCGACGGAGTACATCTTCTCGATGAAATCCACGGTCAGCGGGAAGAAATCGTAATCGCGCTGCTGCTTCGACACGACCGCGGTCACCAGCACGCTGGTCTCGCCGCAGGTGGCCAGCACCGCGCCCGTGGTCTGCTTCGCGAGCTCTCCGGTCTCCAAGCGATACTGCTTGCCGTACAGCTCGAACTCTGAAACTACCTTCTGCATGTTCTCTTTCCTTCTCTCACCTTCGCGCACGGGCCCCTGCCGGTGCGCCTTCTCGTCTTCGCTCCCACGGCGGCGCCATCTGGGACCGCGATGCGCTCGCGCGCTCCCTGTATCTCAAAAGACCCGCTTTCCGCGGGCCTTTCGCTTCACGCTAGATGTTGTCGCGGATGCCGAGCTTTTTGATCAGCTCACGGTACTCGTTGATGTTCCCATCTTTGATGTACTTCAAAAGCCCGCGGCGTTTGCCGATGAGCTGCATGAGCCCGCGACGCGTGTGGTTGTCCTTCTTGTGCGTCTTCAGGTGCTCGGTCAGATTGCGGATGCGCTCCGAGAGGATGGCCACCTGCACCGCCGCGCTGCCGGAGTCGTGCTCGTTCTTGCCGTACTCGCGCATGAGCTCCTGGGTCTTCTCTTTCGAGATGCTGAACTTGTTCGCCATGGTCTTCTCACCTTCTGCTTTCCTTCGCTCGCTTCCTGCGAGCATCCTTTTTCCGTCCCATCTGAGCAGGCAAGGCGGTGGACCATGCGAGCCAAGGCGGGATGAGCTGCCCTGCTTTCAAGCAGCTGATGGATTATAGACCAGATGGAGGCACGGGGCAACTGATGATGAGAGAGCGGAACGTCTCAAGCGACTTGAGGCGGCATCCGACGTGATGCTTGAACCACCGCGCGGAGAGCAGGAGCGCATCCCATGCCTCCTTTCGGGCCGTGAGGGCGCAGATGCCGTCGAACGTCCCGTGCAAAAGCTCATGGCAGAGAGCGGCCGTCCCGCTCTCCAGAGCCATGGTCTGAACATCGCTCGCGCACGCGTCGCATATGATCCCGCCTTCCTGGCACGAGAATCGCACGCGCCCGTTCCGGGCGCGGGGCGCGTCTCCGCAGCAAGCGCAGAGGGAGAGCGAGGGGCGCGTTCCCAGAAAGGCCGCCGCTTTCAGGAGATAGGCGGCCACGAGCAAGGGCAACACGTCTTCGGGCGCGGTCTTGAGCGCCCTGAACGCGGTCTTGGTCATGGGATGGAGATGCTCAACGGGTAGCTCCGGCTGGATGCACGCGCTCGCCGCCTCTGCGACCATGGCGGCCGCAGCGAACCTCACCGGATCTTGATGGAGGGCGCCTCCGGACGCGAGCAAGCGCGACTCCTTCACGATGGACAAGCTCTTGCCCTGGGCCAGCACGACGTGAGCTTCGTTGAACAGCTCAAGCTTGGCGGAGCCGGCGTTGCGCGGCTTGCGCGCGCCTTTCGCCACCGCTTTGCGGGCCATGCCCTCTTCATCCATCATGAGGAGGATGAGATCGGCCTCACCGAGCTTCGTCTTGCGCAGGATGAGCGCATCCAGCGCGACATCGGGAGGAGCCATGGGCTATTGCGCCCGTCTGAGGTCAGGATCGATGGAGGCCAGGGAGCCGTCCTGGTTGAACTTCATGGTGCCGCGCACGGTCTGGCTGTTCCCATAGCGCGTCTCAGGGTCCGATCCGAACCAAGAGTGGGTCTCATAGGGGCGCATGGTGACGGCGAACGCGCAGGTGTCATCTCCTTTATAGGTAAGGTCATCCACGCTCTGCAGCTCGTAGGACATGCCGTTCATGGTGTAGCGCCCCGATGCGGAAAACCACGCTTTCGCGGCGGCCACCACTTCAGCCGCCCGGCTCTTGGCGATGTAGACGATGACCTCAGAGCCGCTGGGAAGCTCAGCGCCGGCAGCCGGATCAGTGCTCACGACGGTGCCTTCGGCCACCTCTTCAGTATAAGTGTAAGCGGTCTTCACGGCATAGCCCTCCGCTTCAAGGACTGCCGTGGCCTCATCCACTCCCATGTTCGCGCAGTCCGGCACGAGATGGGGGATGGCGGCGGTCAGCGTGATCTTCGCGGAGGCTTTCGCGCGGGTGCCCACCTCCGGGCTCACGGCGATGATGGTGCCCGCAGCTTCGTTGGACTTCTCCTCCACCACCTCCACGCTCTCGAAACCCTCTGACTTGAGCTGCGCCATGGCCTCTTCGGAGGTCTTGCCGATCACATCGGGCACAGTCCGGGCGCAGGAGATGTCGAGCACGATCTCTGAGCCCTCCTGGGCGCGCTGACCGGCGCCAGGATCTGAGCGGAGCACGATCCCTTCCACATCATCCGACTTGACGGAGACGGTGGATACGGTGAACCCCGCCATCTCAAGGCGGTCGGTGGCTTCGGCCTCCGTGAGGCCGACGACGTTCGGGACGCTCTTGCCGCCCCAAAGCTCAAGGGCGTAGGCGCCGCCCACGATGGCTGCGATGAGCGCGCACGCGGCGGCGATGATGGCGATGATGGCCTTCTTCGAAAGATGGCGAGGACTTCTGCCGCCCTTCTTGGGCTTCTGCGCGCGGAACGCCTTTTGCTCCCTGTCAGCCACGGACGCGACCGAGGGCATCTCTTGGGTCTCAGAGGGAGGCAGGACGCCAGGCGCGGGCACGGACGCGGCGAGCCCATCCAAGGGATACGGGATGGTGGCATCAGCATCCAAAGGGATCGTGCCCGCCGCCGCATCCAAGACCACCGTCTCCCCTGCTCCGAAGGGCGCGGTGGGAGCGGTCCCAGGCCACGCCGCCTCATCATCAGGGAGGTCCACCGTGATGGCGTCGGAGCCCGTTTCCAGCTCCGAGGGGTCATCTATGGGCGGGATATGGGTGAGCGGATATCCGCACGCATCGCAAAAGCGCGCGTGATCGCGATTGGCCGTGCCGCACTGTGGACAGATCACCGGCATCTTCACTCCATGTATCCCAGGCGCTTGATCTCCCGCTCATCCTTGCGCCAATTCTTCTTCACCTTCACGTTCAAGCCCAGATAGATCTTGGTGCCCAGCATCTTCTCAAGGTCTGCGCGAGCTTGCTTTCCGATGGTCTTCACGCTCTGCCCATGGGCGCCGATGAGCATCCCTTTCTGGCTTTCGCGCTCAACGTAGATGGTCGCCTGCGCGCGCAAAAGGGAGCCGGTCTCCTCAAGCTCGTCCACCGCAACGCCCACGGAATGCGGGACCTCTTCGCGGAACCGACGCAGCACCTTCTCGCGCACCACCTCGGCGATGAGCATGGAGGAGCTCATGTCGCTGGCCATGCCCTCAGGGAACCACAGCGGTCCTTCCGGCAAGAGCTGGACCACCTCTTCCAGAAGCGCTTCCGTATTGTAGCCGCTCTTCGCCGAGAGGGACACGATGGCATCCCACGAAGCCAGATCGCGCGCCTCTTCGAAGCGATGGGCCACTTCATCTTTCGTGGCGATGTCCGCCTTGGTGAGGATGAGGATCTTGGAAGCCGTCGAAGCGGCGACGTTCTGCGCGATGCGCTGATCTCCCGTCCCCGTCTTCTTCGTGGCGTCGATCAGCATGGCGATCACATCCACGTCCTCAAGGGCCGCCGCAGCGCTCGCGTTCAGCTGCTCGCCCAGCGCGTCATGGGGCTTGTGGAAGCCGGGCGTGTCTATGAAGACCACCTGGTATTCCGGGCGCGTGAGCACGCCGCGGACCTGGGTGCGCGTGGTCTGGGGCGTTTTGGACGTGATGGCCACCTTCGCGCCCACGAGCGCATTCATGAGCGTGGATTTCCCCGCATTCGGCCGGCCCACGAGGGCCATGAAGCCGGACTTGAAACCCGGCGGCGTCTGGGGTCGCGCTTCGGATGCGTCTGAGAGCGGATGTTCGGCGAAGTAGGCGTCCAGGTCCATGGGCTGCTTCCTAGATGATGCCGGCGATGCGCAGGAGGGCGGGCACGTACACGATGCACGCGATCACCACCGACCCGATGGCGGCCACGTACACGCCTGCGGCCGCGCAATCCTTCGCATGCTTGGCGAGCGGGCTCCATTCCGTCGAGATGAGGTCCACGGCGGATTCGATGGCCGTGTTCACCAGCTCCAGCGCGAACACGGCCATGATGCAGATGGCGATGGCGCACCACTCCGGTCCGCTGATGCCGAGCGCGAATCCAAGGATGATGGCGAGGGCGGCGAAGACGGCGTGTATCTTGAAGTTGCGCTGAGAGGAGAAGGCGTAGCGCAGGCCATCGCCCGCGCAGGCGAAGGCATGGGCCAAGCTGAAGGCCCTCCCGTCTCCCGCCTGATGGACGAACCGGGAGCCTTCATGGTCGTTATCGGTCACAGGCCCCTCCCTTCTCCAGATGAGCGCCAGGCATCCAGGATGGCATCCTGGGCCTGCTGCATCTCGCGCGCGTCCTCGTCTTCGACATGGTCATAGCCGCGCAGATGCAAAAGCCCATGCACGAGGAGCAGGTCCACCTCTTCCTCGAAGGAGTGCCCCAGCTCTTGCGCTTGGCGCTCAGCCACACCCGGCGCGATGATGATGTCCCCCGCCTCGTAGACCTCAAGGTCAGAGGGGAATCCATCGTCCAGATTGTCGCATTCGAAGGAGAGGACGTCGGTCGGTCCCTCTTTGCCGCGGAATCGCTCGTTGAGCTCCGCCATCTCCTGATCGGTGACGAACGTCACGGACACCTCCGCCACCTCCGGCACGGCCAGCTGCGCGGCCGCGAAGGCGACCAGCTGGCCCACGCGGTCGTCATCCACCGCGCGCGCACCCTCTTCGTGGGAGATGAGAGCATCCATGAGCCTCACTGTCCTTCCGCCGCTTGGTAAGCGGCGATGATCCGGGAAACGAGGGAATTGCGGATGACGTCTTTGCCATCCAACGTGGTGAACGCGAGCCCTTCGATCCCCTGGAGGATGCGCTGGGCCTCTCGGATGCCGACAGGTCCTTGGGGCAGGTCTGATTGCGTCTCGTCCGCCGTGATCACCATGCGCGAAGCGTTGCCCAGGCGCGTGAGCGCCATCTTCATCTGCTCCGGCGTGGCGTTCTGCGCTTCGTCCAAGATGATGAAGCTGTCGGAGAGCGTGCGCCCGCGCATGAAAGCCAAAGGAGCGATCTCTATCACGCCCCGCTCGATCAGCCCTTGGGCGCGCTCAGCGTCCATCATGTCGAACAGCGCGTCGTAGAGCGGGCGGATGTAGGGGTCCACCTTCTCAGTGAGCGTGCCAGGCAGAAAGCCCAGGCTCTCCCCCGCCTCCACGATGGGGCGCGACAGGATGATGCGCGCCACCTCTTTGCGCTCCAAGGCGGAGACGGCCATGGCCATGGCCAAGAACGTCTTGCCCGTGCCGGCGGGGCCCAAGGCGAAGGTGATCAGGTTCTCGCGGATGGCGTCCACATAGCGCTTCTGGCCAATGGTCTTCGGCCGGATGGCGCGGCCGCGATGGGTGAGCAGCACGTCATCCCGCAGCGCTTGGGGGCTTCGGCCCGCCTCGCGCATCATCTCCACCATGCGCGTGACCGATGGGCCGTCCGGCTGCTCTCCGGAGCGCACCGCGGCGATCATGTCGGCGAAGATGGTGACGATGGCCTCGCGCTCTTCTTCGCTGCCCGTCACGCGCACTTCGTTTCCCTGCACGCAGATCCGCGCGTCGAAGGCGGATTGGATCAGATGCAGCAGATCATCCGACGGCCCCGTGATGGAAGCCATGGGGATGTCGTCGGGGATGATGATCGTTGGCGTTGAGTTCGTCATGGATGGCATTTTACGGCAATGACAGCTCTTTCTCGAAGAAGCAGAAATCTCCTTGATAATCCTCATATTCCAGCCATGCATGGCCGCAGGGCGCATAGCCCAGATGCTCGTAGACCCTCTGCGCGCCTGTGTTGGCGCCCACCACGTCGAACCGGAGCACGCGCTCCCCTTGCGCCTTGAGCGCACGCTCCACCTCGGCCAAGAACGGCCGCGCGAGGTGCTGGCCTTTGAAGTCGGGATGGATGCCGAACAGATGCATGATGACGGAATCCTGCAGCGGCACGGGGCTCTTCCAAGCCACGTTCTCATAGCCCGCTTCGATACCGCGGTTCATCACCACCGCCCCTGCCAGCTCCTCATCCACGAAGAGCAGGAACACATGGCCTTCCTCTATCTCGGAGGCTATGAGCTCCACGGTGGGGTAGACGCCCATCTTCCAGATGGGATCGTTGTCGGTGCCCGCAGAGGCTTCTCCCACGGCTGTGTACAGGGCGACCACATCGTCAAGGTCGGAAGCGTGCGCCTTGCGGATGGCATGGAGCATGGGGCTTCATCCTCTCTGTTCGCGCGGAGATGTCTGACATGAATGCGCAACTAGGGTACCATGCCACGAACAAGGCGGTGATCAACATGGAAACGAATGTGAATCTATCTCCGGCAGCGCTCACGGAACGGGCGCTCGAACGCGGCGAAGGGCATCTGGCTGCCACCGGCGCGCTGGTGATCGAGACCGGCGCGCGCACGGGCAGGTCAGCCGGGGACAAGCGCATCGTGCGCAACGCTTCCACCGAAGAGGCGGTCAGCTGGGGAGATGTGAACATGCCGGTGGCACCGGAGGTGTTCGACAAGCTCTTCGGACGGGTGCGCGCCTATCTGGACGCGTGCGAGACGTTCACCTTCGAAGGCTTCGCCGGGGTCAGGCCCGAGCACGCCAAGGACTTCCGCATCCGCTGCGAGTGGGCATCCCACGCGCTGTTCATGACCCAGCTCCTCCATGCGTCGAACGGCATCGAAGAAGACCCGTTCGAGATCATCGTGGCCCCTGGCTTCGCCTGCGATCCAGAGCGGGATGGCACAGCCTCAAACGCCGCCATCATGATCGACTACGAAGCTCGCCGCGCGCTCATCGCGGGCACGGGCTACTCCGGGGAGATCAAGAAATCCGTCTTCTCCATCATGAACTTCCTGCTCCCCTCTCAAGGGGTGCTCCCCATGCACTGCTCGGCGAACATGGCGCCCGACCGGAGCACCGCCATCTTCTTCGGTCTTTCCGGCACCGGCAAGACCACCCTCTCAGCCGATCCATCGCGCCTGCTGATCGGAGATGACGAGCACGGTTGGGCCGATGACGAGGTCTTCAATTTCGAAGCGGGATGCTACGCGAAATGCATAGACCTGGATCCGGAGCGGGAGCCGGACATCTTCCACGCCATCCGCTTCGGCGCATTGGCGGAGAACGTGGTCATGGATCCGGACACGCGCGTGCTCTGCTTCACGGACCCCACCATCACGGAGAACACGCGCGCGGGCTATCCCCTCACCCACATCAAGAACATCGAGCCGTCAGGCCGTGGCCCGGTGCCGAAGACGGTGATCTTCCTGACAGCGGACGCGTTCGGCGTCTTGCCGCCCATCGCGCGCCTTGACCGCGACCAGGCCATGTACTACTTCCTCTCCGGCTACACCTCCAAAGTGGCCGGGACCGAAGTGGGCGTCACCACGCCCGAGCCCACCTTCTCCACCTGCTTCGGCGAGCCGTTCCTGCCACTGGCGCCCCAAGTCTACGCTCGGATGCTGAAGGAGAAGGTCACGAAAGCAGACGCGCAGGTCTTTCTGGTGAACACGGGCTGGAACGGGCGTGGAGAGCGGATGCCGCTCGCGCGGACGCGAGCCATGATAAACGCGGCGCTCTCAGGCGCTTTCAAGCAGGTCTCCTTCCGGAAAGATGCCATCTTCGGCTTCGAGGTGCCGGAGAGCTGCCCGGGCTGCCCTGAAGAGCTGCTGGATCCCACCTCTTCTTGGAAGGATGCGGCGGCCTACCGCAAGCAGGCGGAGCACTTGGCCCGTCTGTTCCACGAGAACTTCTCTGAGAAGCACCCCTCCGTGTCCCAGGAGATCAGGGACGCCGGTCCGCGCCTCTGACGGAGAGCAGCGCATCCGCGGATGGATGCCAGCCGCTGCGCGCGGGCGCTCACCCGCGCAGAAGATTGGATTCGGGAACGCAGGGGACGCCCGCCTTGCAAATGGGCGCCTTCGCCCGCTCGTCCAGCAGGCTCGTGAGCTCCTCCACGGACTCCGCGAAGAGATACTGGCTTCGGCATACCTCTTCTTCGATGAAGCGCGCGGAGACCATCTGCTCAAGCAGATCGCGGAAGCCTTGATAGAAGCCATCCGCATCCAGGAAATAGCACGGCCCTTCGGTCATGCCCAGCCGGATGCGGCTCATGATCTCTGAGATCTCCTCCAGCGTGCCCACGCCTCCGGGCAGCGCCACGAACACGTCAGCCAGCTCTATCATGAGCGCCTTGCGCTCTTCCATGGTCTCCACGGTGTGCAGGCGCGTGAGATCGTGCTGGGCCACGCCCGCCTCTATGAAGAAGGAGGGTTCCACGCCGTAGGCCTCACCGCCCGCAGCCAGCACCGCGCGGGACACCTCTCCCATGAGCCCGATGGAGCTGCCGCCGTAGACGAGGGCATGGCCGTGCCGCCCCATCCACGTGCCAAGCTCATGGGCGGCCTGCAACAGGCGCGGAAGCGCGCGAGGGCTTGAGCCGCAATAGACCGCTATGTTCATGCCGCCCGCTCCCTCTTCGCCACTCGAAGAGCCATCGCTCACCCGTCTATCCGGCTCACAAGATCGTCCGTCTCACGGGCGATGCGCATCTCCTCATCCGTGGTCACGACGCAGATCTTGATGGGGCTGTCATCGATGGAGATGATGCGGTTCACGCCTATCTCGCCGGTGACGTCGTTGCGCTTCTTGTCCAAGATCATGCCCATGTGGGCCAGCCCGTCGAAGATGCGCTCGCGCAGCTCCGCCGAGTTCTCCCCCACGCCCGCCGTCATCACGACCGCGTCCGTGCGCGTCATGGCCGCATAGAAGCCTCCGATGGCCTTCTGGATGCGATAGACGTACATGTCGATGGCCAGCTCCGCGCGCTCATGGCCCCCTGCGGCCGCTTCCAGCACATCCCGCATGTCCCCGGAGAAGCCGGATACGCCCAGGATGCCGCTCTCTCGGTTCAGGATGGAATCCATCTCGTCGAAGCTGATGCCCTCGCGGCGCATGATGTAGGTGATGATGGCCGGGTCGATGGAGCCGGAGCGCGTGCCCATCATGAGGCCTTCAAGGGGCGTGAAGCCCATGGTGGTGTCGATGGAGCGCCCGTGGTTCACCGCCGTGATGGAACCGCCGTTGCCCAGATGGCACGTGATGAGGCCCAGATCGCGCAACGGCCGCCCCAAGAGGTTCGCCGCCTGCTGGGCCGCATAGCGATGGGAGGTGCCATGGGCGCCGTAGCGGCGGATGCGGTATTTGTCGTAATACTCCATGGGGAGCGGGTAGAGGTAGGCTTTCGCCGGCATGGTGGTGTGGAACGCGGTGTCGAACACGGCCACCTGCGGGGTGTCCGGCATGAGCTGGCGCATCATGTCGATGCAGGCATCCGCCGGCGGATTATGCAGAGGAGCCAGGTCTTCGCAGAGCGTGAGCTTCTCCCGCGCGCCGTCGTCGATGAGCGCCGCTTTGCTGAAATGCTCCCCTCCCGCCACCACGCGGTTGCCGATGGCGTCTATCTGGTCCAGGCCGCTGATCGGGCTTTCCGGGTCATCGGCCAAGATGTCCAGCAGCTTCTTCAAGCAATCAGGCACCGAAAGCCCCGGCACGGGGTAGGTCACCTTCTGGAAATCAGGAGCGAAGGAGATGCTGAGCGTGGCATCCGCATCTCCGATGCGCTCCGCCAAACAGCGCATGAGCGAGACTTTGCCATCCGTCTCGATCAGCTGGCTTTTCAGGGTGGAGCTTCCTGCATTGACGACGAGAACGCGCATGTCGCACTCCCTTCCGCGGGTCAGCGCCTGTCCGAGAGCAGGCGGTTGAGCGCGTTGAGATAGGCTTTGGTGGACGATACGATGATGTCCCCATCGGCGCCGCGGCCCGTGTAGATCTCTCCATTGGCGGCTTTCACGCGCACGGTGACCTCTCCCAAAGCGTCGATCCCGCGCGTCACGGATTGCACGGAGTATTCCATGAGATCATTGTCCGCGCCCAGCACTTGATTCACGGCCTTGTACGCGGCATCCACCGGGCCCGTTCCCCAATCGCAGACGGTCACGACCTGGCCCTCCGGATCCTTCACGGTGAGCGTGGCGGTGGGCTTCAACGGGAAGCCGCAGCTGATCTGGAGGCCCTCAAGGCTGAAGAGCGCGCCGTCTTCGCGATCCCGCTCGTTCACGAGGCTCTCCAGGTCTTCGTCGTAGACTTCCTTCTTCTTGTCCGCCAGGTTCAGGAACGCCTCGTAGAGCTCGTCGAGCTTCTGCTCGTCGAACTCGTAGCCAAGCTCTTCCAGCCGGTGCTTCAACGCCGCATGACCGCTGCGCGCCGTGAGCACGATCTGGCTCTCCCCGGCGCCAACGTCCGCCGGGTCGATGATCTCATAGGTGTCGCGCTTCTTGAGCACGCCGTCTTGATGGATGCCGGATGAATGGGCGAAGGCGTTCGCGCCCACGATGGCCTTGTTCGCCTGCACGCTCATGCCGGTGATGGAAGACACCAGGCGGGACGCTTTCACGAACTCCCGGGTGTTGATGTCCGTGTGGGCGTCAAGCTCAGCCCCATGCATCCGGATGGCCATGACCACCTCTTCCATGGCCGTGTTGCCCGCCCGCTCTCCCAAGCCGTTGATCGTGCATTCGATCTGGCGCGCGCCCGCAGCCACGCCCGCCATGGCGAGGGCGGTGGCCATGCCAAGGTCGTTGTGGCAATGCACGGCGATGATCACGTCTTCGATGCCCCGCACGTTGTCCACCAGGTATTTGATGCGGCGCCCGAACTCGTCGGGCAGCGAATAGCCGGTGGTGTCCGGGATGTTCACCACCGTGGCTCCCGCGTCCACGACGGCTTGGATCACGCGGGCGAGGAAATCATAGTCAGAGCGCCCAGCGTCCTCAGCGTAGAACTGGACATCGTCCACGTAGCGCTTGGCGCACGTGACCGCCGCGACGGCGCGTTCGATGCATTCATCCGGGGTGACGCGCAGCTTGTCGCGCATATGGCTCTCCGACACGCCGATGCCTGTATGGATGCGGGGGCGCTTCGTGAATTGGAGGGCGTCTGCGGCCACCACGATGTCTTTCTCGATGGCGCGGGTGAGCGCGCAGGTGACGGCGTCATAGCCGACGAGCTCTGAGATCTTGCGCACGCTCTCGAAGTCCCCAGGGCTTGAGATGGGAAAGCCCGCTTCGATGACGTCCACATGCATCCGCAAAAGCTCCCGCGCGATGACCAGCTTCTCTTCCGTGTTCATGGATGCACCCGGAGATTGCTCCCCATCACGCAACGTGGTGTCGAAGATGTCGATCTTGCGCGTCATGCTCTGCCTTCCCTTCTCTGGAGACGTCCTCTCAGCTCTTTCCCGTGGGCTCATCTTCGCCGTTCAGCGGGAGATGCGCCAGATGCTCTGATACTCCATGGCGTCTTCAAGGGCGCGCATCACCTCATCGGTGATCTCCCCTTCGACGTTCATGTACACGAGCGCGCATTCATTCTCCGCCTTCGTGCCGATCTGCATGGTGGTGATGTTCACGCCCGCCTGGCCCAAGATGGTGCCGATGATGCCGATGCGCCCCGGTGAATCCACGTATTCGAAGATCAGCGAGCAGGCCGCCGGCGCGATGTCCAAGCGATAGCCGTTGAAGGAGATGAGCCGTGGAGCTTGATCCAGGCCATAGAGCGTGAAGGCCAGCTCCATCCCGTCCGCCGTGACGCGCAGGGCCGACTCATAGCCGTGGGCGTCCGCATCCGCGGACACCTCCATGGAGATGCCGTGGCGCTCCGCCGTCATCTTCGCCGCATCGACGCTGGCAGGCGCGATGTCCTTGTAATCCACGATGCCATCGAGCACGCCGGTGAGGAGCACGGCCGGATCAGCCTCTGCGATGACGCCTTCCAGCCGCACGGAGATGCGCTTTGGGATGCCGCCCAGGTCGAGCAGCATCTTGCCCGCGATCTTCGCCGCGGGGATGTAGGCCGCGATGCCGTCCATGACCTCTGGCGGCAACGCCGAAGGGTTGATGGCGGTGGGCACGATGGAGCCTTCGAGGGCGGCCCACACGTATTCGGCGATCTCGGTGCCAGCGCGCACTTGAGCCTCATGGGTGACCGCGCTGATGTGCGGCGTCAGGATGGCGTTGTCGAACTCGTGGAGGGGGCTGTCCGTGCAGGGCTCCTCTTCGAACACATCAAGCCCCACCGCAGCGATCTTGCCCGCTGCCAAGAAGTCCGCCAGCGCATCTATCTGGAAGATGCCGCCGCGGGCGGGATTGACCAGCACCACCCCGGTCTTCATGGCGGCGAACTCCTTCGGGCCGAACATGCCGTAGGTGTCTGCGGTCAGAGGCAGGTGCACCGTGATGAAATCCGCCCGCGGGAGCACCTCTTCCATGGAGTCCATGAGCGTGACGTCAAGCTGGGCCGCGCGGTCCGGAGAGCAGTAAGGGTCGTAAGCGATGAGCTCCATGCCGAAGGCGCGAGCGCGCTCCGCCACCAGGCTCCCGATGCGCCCCAGACCGAAGATGGCGAGGGTCTTGCCGTACAGCTCCGTCCCCATGAAGCGGTGACGGGCCCAAGATCCCCCGTGCACCGAAGCGTTCGCCTGGCAGACGTTCCGGGCGCAGGCCAGAAGGAGCGCCATGGTGTGCTCAGCCGCGGAGATGATGTTGGAGGTGGGAGCGTTGCAGACGACGATGCCGCGCTCGTTGGCGGCTTCGATGTCTATGTTGTCCACGGTCACGCCCGCGCGCCCGATGACCTTGAGGCGCGCCGCCTTGTCCAGAAGCTCCGGGGTCACGCGCGTGGCGGAGCGCACGATGAGCGCATCCGCATCCGCGATGGCCGCTTCGACGGCCTCTGGGCTTGCATCGATGAGCTCTTCGACCTCATAGCCGCGGCCAGCGAGGATGTCCAACCCTTCCGGGGCGATCTTTTCGGTGATGAGGACCTTGGACGGCATCTAGGCGTTCTCCTTTTCGAACTGGGCCATGAAATCCACGAGCGCCTGCACGCCTGCTTTCGGCATGGCGTTGTAGATGCTGGCGCGCATGCCGCCGACGCTGCGGTGGCCCTTGATGTTCTCGATCCCGTGGTTCTTGCATTCCGCGATGAACTTGGCGTCCAGATCCGCGTCGCCCGTGATGAACGGGACGTTCATGAGGGATCGGCAATCCTTGCGCGCCGTGCCCTTGAAGAGGCGGGAGGAATCCAGGAAGTCGTACAGAAGCGCCGCCTTCTCCTCGTTCATGGCTTTCATGGCATCCAGGCCGCCGAGGCCTTTCAGCCACTTGAACACCAGCCCGCAGATATAGATGCCCCAACAAGGCGGGGTGTTGGAGAGGCTCTTCGCGTCCACTTGGGTGAGATAGCGCATGATGGTGGGCGTGGTGGGGATCACATCTTCCCGCACCAGATCCTCGCGCACGATCACGATGACCACGCCGGCCGGCCCCACGTTCTTCTGGACGCCGCCGTAGATGATCCCGTAGTCGGACACGTTCACGGGCTCGGAGAGGAACATGGAGGAGACGTCGGACACCAAAGGCACGTTGCCGACCGCCGGCAGCTTCGGATAGCGCGTGCCGTAGATGGTCTCGTTCTGGCAGATGTAGACGTAATCAGCGTCAGCGTCGAAAGCGAGGCCGTCCACGTCCGGCACGTAGGAGAAGTTCTCGTCCTCAGAGGAAGCCACGACGTTCACGTCTCCGTAGAGCTTCGCCTCCTTCGCCGCTTTCTTGGACCAGGAACCGGAGACGATGTAGTCGGCTTTCTTGTTCCGCATGAGGTTCATGGGGATGGCGGCGAACTGCTGGGTGGCGCCGCCCTGCAAGAACAGCACATGATAATCGTCGGGGATGCTCATGAGGTCGCGGATGTCCGCTTCAGCGGTCTCGATGATGTTCGCGAAGGCGGCTGAGCGATGGCTCATCTCCATGACGGACATGCCGCAACCTTGGTAGTCGAGCATATCCGCCTGCGCCTGGCGCAGGACTTCTTCGGGCAGCACCGCCGGACCCGCCGAGAAATTAAAGACACGTGCCATGTGATTCGCTCCTTCTCATAGGATTTTGCGCATCCGTTATTGTATCGTTTATCGCACTGATGGACCGCACGTGAAGGAGACGATGAGCAGATGCTCGCTGAACGATTCTTGACCAAGCTCTTGAAGCCCATGATCGCGAACGCGCTGCTCTCTGAGCCCACGGATGAGACCCATCTGCCCGCCCCTGACCCGAACGTGAGCTACATGCTCTATCTGCATGTGCCGTTCTGCGAGCGCTTGTGCCCCTATTGCAGCTTCAACCGCTATCCGTTCCGCGCGGATGTGGCGGGGCCGTACTTCGCGTCCATGCGCGAAGAGATGCGGATGCTGGCGGATCTGGGCTATCGGATCGAGACGATGTACTTCGGCGGCGGCACGCCCACGGTGATGATCGACGAGCTGTGCCAGACGATCGACCTGGGCCGCGAGCTGTTCTGCGTGGATGAAGTGGGCGTGGAGACGAATCCGAACCACCTGATCCCGGAATGCCTGCGCAAGCTCCAAGGGCGCGTGCAACGCCTGTCCGTGGGCGTGCAGAGCTTCGATGATGGGCTGTTGCGCCAGATGGACCGCTACGAGAAATACGGCAGCGGCGATGAGATCTTCGAGCGCATCGGGGAGGCCATCCCCTATTTCAACTCCTTGAACGTGGACATGATCTTCAACTTCCCGTCGCAGACCGAAGACATCCTGTTCGCTGATCTGGAGCGGATCGCTCTTTGCGGCGCGCGGCAGACCACGTTCTCCCCGCTCTACATCTCCAACGCCACCATGCGCAAGATGACCTCTGATCTGGGCGAGATGGATCACAGGCGCGAGTGGGATTACTACCGCATCATCGACGGCGTGCTGGCGGGCGGCGAGGATCCCCTTTTCCGCCGTGAGACGGTCTGGACGTTCAACCGCACGGATGCGGAGGGACGGGTGGACGACGCGGTGCGCATCAACGAATACCAGACGTCCTACAACGAATACCCCGCCATCGGCAGCGGCTCCATCACGCACATGGATGGCGCTCTGTACGTGAACGAGTTCAGCATCCCCAAGTACAACGATATGATCGCGAGCGGGCGGATGTCCGTGAAGGAGAAGACGGTCATGTCCACGCGGGACCTGGCTCGCTACCGCTTCCTGTTGGACCTGTATCGGCTGCGGCTGGACAAAGCGCGCTTCCGCGAGGAGTTCGGGCGTTCCGTGGAGACGATGCTGCCCGCTGAGATGGCGTTTCTGGCGGCGAATGGAGCGTTCGAGGTCAATGACGAAGACCAGATCCTGCTCACCGAGCGTGGCCGGTATCTGGTCCTGGTGATGTACCGGCAGTTCCTCTCCGGCATGAACAACCTGCGCGAACAAGCCCGCAGCCGCCTTTCCGGCTACGAGCGCTCGCTCCATTTCGGGGACGGGACGGAATGACGCCCATCCAGACGCTCAGCGGATCGCCTCCACCGCGAGCGGCCCTTTGGACGTCCGCTCCCCAGCCGCGGATCAGGCGCGGGCCTGCACATCCTCCTCAGCCGTGGTGACGACCTCCACCTCCACCGGCTGCTCCAGGCGCTGCTCCACGACGCTGCGCGGATCGCGCCCCTCATCGAACGCGCTTCTCACCACGCGCCCTTCGCGCTTGAACTTCTCCTGGTCGGTCACCGCTTGGCCCAGATCGTCGCGGTGGCGCTCTTTCGCGCGGTCATCCGCTTCATCGGTCCAGATGCGCTCCGCCACCGGACGCCAACGCTCGGCCATGGGGCGCGTCTTCGCGGTGAGCTCATAGACGCTCTCCCCTTCGACCAGATCCGTGGAATGGGCGCCGGACTCTTCGACGAGCGTCTCGATGCACTCCGGATTCTCCAGCATGGGGCAGGGGCGCAGGTGGTTGTCGTTGAAGGGCTGTTCGTGGTAATAGCCCATGAACAGCGGGGACTTCAGCGCTTCCAGAAGCGTCACGTCATGGATGTTCGCGTTCGAATAGTGGATGAACACGCAGGGCTCCACATCCCCCGCCGCGTTGATGTGCAGATAACGGCGGCCGCCCGCGATGCAGCCGCCGACGAACTCCCCGTCGTTCTGGAAATCCAGCGTGAGGATGGGCTTCGTCTCGCGCAGATGCTTGTTGAAGCGGTAGAGGCGCTCGCGCTGCTCAGGCGTGGGCATGAGATCGGCGGGAGAGTCATGGCCGACGGGCATGTAGGTGAAGATCCAGGCGAAGAACGCGCCCTTGTCGATCAGCCAGTCGAAGTATTCATCCGTGCAGACTGAATCGCAGTTCGCGCTGGTGTAGCAGATGGACACGCCGAAGGGATAGCCCTTGGCCTTCAGCTTGTCCATGGCTTGCTCCACCTTGTCGTAGGTGCCCGCGCCACGGCGGCCGTCGGTGGCCGTCTCATCCCCTTCGGAGGAGATGATGGGGATGAAGTTCTTCACGCGGCGGATCTCCTCTATGAACGCATCATCTATGAGCGTGGCGTTCGTGAAGCAGAGGAACGCGCAATCTGGATGCGCCTCGCACAGGCGGATGAGGTCGTCTTTGCGCACGAGCGGCTCTCCGCCGGTGTAGATGTAGATGTGCACTCCCAGATCGGTCCCCTGATCGATGATGGAGTCGATGTCCTCGTAGGAGAGGTTGAGCTTATGGCCGTACTCCGCAGCCCAGCAACCGGTGCAGTGGAGGTTGCAGGCGCTCGTGGGATCCAAGAGGATCGCCCATGGGATGTTGCACTGGTGCTTTTCGCGCGACTTCTCCTGCTTGTCCCACGCGATCAGATTCGCCTCGGTCAGAAAGGTCTTGATCATGGGGCCGGCCACGTCCTTGTCCAGCTCATTCAGACGCAGGATGAGGCGGTACCAGTTGTTCCGCTCTTCGATGGCCTTGCTGAAGGCGCTGCGCTGAGACGGGAAGAGAGCGTCGGGCACCAGCTTGTTGATGGTGGCCATCATGGATTCCATATGGGATTCAGGGTCTTCCAGAAGATAGTCGATGGCTTTGTTCGTCGCGGTCCGTTTCGCGAATTCCATGGGTCTCATGAGCTACCGAACCTTTCACGTCATATATGACTCGTCTGCTTTTCAAATAAGCGATTCTATTCCTCCGAAAGCTTAATGTGTAGGTCACAATTCGCCCAGCGGTGGTGCTTCTGTTACAGAGTTGAAACCAAGGGTGGGGGTTTCTCGCCGGGCCCAGGGCCCATGCTAGAATCTGCTGACCAGTTGAGTCAGAGGAGAAGGAGCGCGCCCATGGCATCTGACGCGAGCTACACCGAAGAGTACTTCCAGATCATCGACGGATTGGATGGGGACATCGAAAGTCGGCGCGCCGCGTTCGCCTACATGATGGGCTCCACCGCCATCGTCCATCACCAGGTGGTCGCATCCTCTTTCGTGCCGCGGCTGTTCTCCCAAGAGGTCCATGATCTCATGAAGCGCTCCGCCGAGATGGCCCATTCGATCCTCTGCAAAGTGATGCAGCGCTATCTGGATGACCCCTCGTTCCGAGAGCTGTTCGACTTCGATGACCGCCTGCGCGAGCTGATCCTGCTCCCTCGCGGCTATGATTCGCTCCTCCCCTTCGCGCGCGTGGACACGTTCATAAACGAAGACGCGCTCACGATCAAGTTCTGCGAGTTCAATGGTGACGGCTCCGCAGGCATGAACGAGAACCGTGAGATCACGAACTCCATCAAGGATTCCGAGACGTTCAAGGCTTTCGCCCAGAGCCACCGCATATGCGGGTGCAGCCTGTTCGAGCCCTGGGTGGACGCGTTCTGCGACATCTACGCCACCTATGAGCATCGCGTGGACTGCCCGCGCTTCGCCATCTGCGACTACCTTGAGAACGGCGTGGTGGATGAGTTCCACGTGTTCGCCGATCTCTTCCGCCAACGCGGCATCGAATGCCTCGTATGCGACGTGCGCGAGCTCGCCTTCGACGGCGAGCGCCTCACCTCCCCAGATGGGCTTGATATCAACGCCATCTGGCGGCGCTGCGTCACGAACGACGTCATGGATCACTGGAGCGAATCCCAGGCGCTCATCAACGCCGTCCGCGCAGAGAAGGTGGCTCTCATCGGCAGCTTCGCCGGGCATATCGTCCATGACAAGCAGATCTTCGAAGTGCTCATGAAGCCGGAGGTCATCGCCATGCTGACCGCAGAGGAGATCTCCTTCTTGGAGCAGGCCATCCCCCAGACCGCTTTTCTGGATGGATCCGAGGTCGATCTGGAGCAGATCATCCAGAACAAAGACGAATGGATCATCAAGCCATCCGATCATTACGGCGCGGATGACGTCTATGCCGGGCGCGAGGTGGATCAAGCGCGCTGGGAGGAGCTGGTCGGCAAGTTCGCGAACAGCGCTCAGGGAACGCCTTTCATCGTGCAGCGCTTCATCACCCCGTTCAAGACCCTCACGCTGCCCCCGGACGCCGGCATCTTGGAGACGCCTGACGGAGCCGTGTCCAGCACGCCGGTGCCCTACAACAACCTGAACGGGCTCTATCTCTACAACGGAAGGTTCCAGGGCGTGTTCTCGCGCCTGGGGCCGCATCCCACCATCTGCAAGCAGAACGATGGCATGACAGCGGCTACCATCTGGGTGGATGCGGATGTCCAGTGCGGACTGGAGCTCTCATGAGCAAGCAGGCCCAACGGACCGTCCTCACGGTGATCGCCACCATCGCGCTGGCGGTCACGTATCTGGGGATCGGGTTCGCGCTCTGCGCGGGCTTTCCCATGGTCACGCGCTCCCTTTCGAACGCGAACAGCGCTTTCGACGCTTCTCCGCACGCCCACGATGAGCTGGTGGAGCTGGCCATCGCGACGAGGGGCTTCACCGTGGACGACGGCTTCCAGACCGACGAAGAAGCTGAGACGGCTGTGGAGAAGCTGGCGCATGAGGTCTTGGATGCGGCCACCGCTTCTGCCGCCTCCTCTGAGAAGGGAGCAGTCTGGACCGATGAAGCTCGAGAGTTCCTCTCCCAAGCGGGGTCACAGGATGTGAGCGCCTCAGAGGCCATGTACGCGCTATCCGAGCTGGACCCGGCTTATGGGCTGGACCGAGAAGCCGTGAGCCACCTGGAGGATGTGAACGCCGTCGTGGCGAACGCGCGCACGCCGCTCATCGGCGTCACGCTCATCGCCGCGTTCTGCTTGATGTGCCTCGTCTATCTGTTCGGCGCGAAAGCGGCGGGACGAGCGCTCTTCGCGAGCGGCTGCGCCGCCCTGGGCGCGTTCGCTCTGGCTGGGCTTTGGGCGATCATCAGCTTCGAGAGCCTCTTCGCCTGCCTACATGGCCTCTTCTTCGCAGAAGGAACATGGCTCTTCCCCGCTGACAGCTTGCTCATCCAGATGTATCCCGAAGGGTTCTGGGTGGGCATGGGAGCGGTGTGGTTGGCGAGCAGCGCGCTCGTGGCCGTGGTGAGCATCATCATCGGCGCCGTCATCCTCCGCAAGCGAACGCCGAAAGCCGAAGAGCCGTTCGTCCCCGCAGGTGAGCAAGCCTGACGGGCCGCGCGCCAGCAGGGACGGAAGCGGCCCGAACTAGAAGATGGTTTCCAGCACGCCGTCGATGCGCGCCAAGACATCCTCTCGCGGCAACAGCACGATGGACTCGAACAGAGGCGGGGACACTTGGTTTCCGCAGACGGCCACGCGCAACGGCTGGAACAAGAGCTTCGGCTTCAGCTCGGCCGCCTCTCCCCGCGCGCGGCACTCCTCCTGCAACCCGTCAGCATCCCACGGGATGCTCTCGTCCGCCAAGACGCCTCGGCAGATCCGAAGCGCCTCTTCTGCGCGCCCATCCTCCTTCTTCAGGACCTTCGCCACGCTCTTCTCATCCAGGGCGACGTTCTTGCCCCAGAAAAGGTAGGAGAGCTTGTCAGGCAGCTCATTGAAGGTGGTCTGCCGCTCGATGATGAGCGGATAGACCTGCGCGTGCCAAGAACGCTCATCCGCCACGGATGCGAGCGCCCGTTGCCATGCTTCTTCTGGGACCTCGCGCCAGGGAGCCAACAGCTGACGGATGCGCTCTTTCTGCTCCTCCTTGGTGGGGCTGGGGTGGACGCTCACACCGGGCGCCACCCGCTCTCCCAGGCAGCGCGCATAGGCGAGCCATGGCGCTGCCGCATCCAGCCATGCGCCCTCGTCCATCTCGCGGATGTGCACGCCATCCAACCAGGTGAGCTTCTCCTCATCGAACACGGCGTCCTTCTTGGAGATGCGCTCCAGGGAGAAATCATGGCAGAGCGTCTCTTTCGAGATGACCGTGGTCTCTCCATCCAGGCTCCACCCCAGAAGCGCCAGGTAGTTCACCATGGCATCAGGCAGGAAGCCGCGGTCGCGGTAATCCTCCACGTTCGTAGCTCCATGGCGCTTCGAGAGCTTCTTCCCGTCCGGGCCTAAGATCATGGGCAGGTGCGCGAAGGTGGGCACGTCAAAGCCGAGCGCTTCGTAGATCAAGATCTGGCGCGGCGTGTTGGACAGGTGGTCATCCCCGCGGATCACGTGGGTGATGCCCATGTTCGCATCGTCGCAGACCACGGCGAAGTTGTAGGTGGGGCTGCCGTCCGATCGCACGAGGATCAGATCGTCCATGACATCGGCGGGGAACGCCATGGGACCGTAGACCGCATCGTCGAACTGGATGGGGCCATGGCCTTCCGGCACGCGCAAGCGCCACACATGGGGCTCGCCCGCTGCGATGCGCGAGGCCGCCTCCTCCGCGGGGATGGAGCGGCAATGGCCGTCATAGCCGGCATAGCCGCCATGCTCGCGCTCCGCCTCCTGGCGGCATGCGTCCAAGCGCTCCTTGGTGCAGAAGCAAGGGTAAGCCGCGCCTTTCGCCTTCAATTCCTCCAGGGCCGCCTCGTAGGTGCCCATGCGCTCCGTCTGGAAATACGGCCCGACCGCACCTCCGATTTCCGGACCCTCGTCCCAATCAAGCCCCAGCCAGCGAAGGGCGCGCAGGATGATCTGCGTGTTCTCCTCCGTGGAGCGCTCAGGATCGGTGTCCTCGATGCGCAAGATGAAGTCTCCTCCGCATGCCCGGGCGAACGCCCAGTTGTAAATGGCCGTGCGAGCGCCCCCGAGATGCAACATGCCCGTGGGCGAGGGCGCGAAACGCACGCGCACCTCATCCTCCCTATTCGCTGCCATCTGACTCTCCTTCCATGATCCGTTCCAGGAAACGGAGGATGACCGCTGAGAGGTCATCCGCGCCGTCGTCATCTTCTGCGTCTGATGATACCTTGTCCAAGCCGATGATGAGCTTCTTCTTGTCCTCCAGATACCGGCCGCCGCTCCTTTTGAGCCCGATGCGCCCTTCGCGATCAAGGGTGAGCCCGATGGCGTTCAGCTTGCCCGCGCTGACGGAGATGTGCGAGACGCCATGCTTGGCGGCGAAAGCGCGCAAGCGCGCCTTCTGGAAGAGGCTTTGGACTTCACGAGGCAGCTCGCCGTGGCTTTGGATGAGCTCGGCCTGGATCGCATCCACATCTTCCACGGTGTAGGCGCTCGCCACCTTGCGATACCACAGCACCCGCTCCCCGATGTCCGGCAGGAAGTCGTCCGAGAAGAAGGCATGGCCGGGGATGCTCACGGTGATGTCCGACAGGTCGCGCGCATCCAGCGGGCTTCCGGCCGGCGTTTCGCGGATCTGCCCGACCGCCTGGTTGAGCAGCTGGGAGAACAGGTCGAAGCCGACCGCGCTCATGTTGCCTGACTGCTCAGCGCCCAGGATGTCCCCCGCTCCTCTGATCTCAAGATCCTTGAGGGCGATCTGCATCCCGCTGCCCAGATCTTGATTGTCGGAGAGCGCTTCCAGGCGCGCGTGGGCGTCTTCGGAGAGGTACGCGTCTTCCGGGAACATGAAGTACGCGAAGGCTTGCAAGCTGGACCGGCCGACGCGGCCTTTGAGCTGGTACATCTGGGACAAGCCCAGCCGCTGCGAATCCTCGATGATGAGCGTGTTGGTGTGCGGGTTGTCGATGCCGCTCTCGATGATGGTGGTGGCCACGAGCACATCCAGCTCGCCCGCGGCGAAATCCTCCATGACGTGCTCCAGCTGCTCTTTGGACATCTTGCCATGGGCCACGCCCACGCGCGCTTCTGGCGCGGAGGCGTGCACGCGCTCAAGGGCGTCATCGATGGTGCGCACGCGATTGCTCACGTAGTACACCTGGCCGCCTCGAGCCAGCTCGAAGCGGATGGCCTCAGAGACCACGTCGGGATCCCACTCCCCCACGTGCACCTTGACCGGCAGCCGCTCATCAGGGGGCGTCATGATGAGGCTCATGTCGCGCACGCCGGAGGTGGCCATCTGCATGGTCCGCGGGATGGGCGTGGCGGAGAGCGTGAGCACGTCCACGGATTCGCGCAAGTTCTTGAATTGCTCTTTGTGGGCCACGCCGAAGCGCTGCTCCTCATCGATGATGACGAGCCCCAGCGCGTGCGGATTCACATCCCGGGAGAGCAAGCGGTGGGTGCCCACGAGCACATCCACCTCCCCCTTCGCGAACGCCTCCAGGGTGGCTTTCTGCTGCGCGGGCGTGCGGAAGCGGGAGAGCACCTCCACGCGCATCCCGAACGGCGCCATGCGCTCTTTGAAGCTGGTGAAATGCTGCTGCGCCAGGATGGTCGTGGGGCAGAGCACCATGACCTGCTTGCGCTCCTGGGCTGCGGCGAAAGCGGCGCGGATGGCCACCTCGGTCTTGCCGAAGCCCACATCCCCGCAGATGAGCCGATCCATGGGCTTGTCCGAGCGCATGTCAGCGAACACATCCTCGATGGCTTTGAGCTGGTCTGGCGTCTCCTGATAGGGGAAGGAATCCTCCATCTGGCGCATCCAGGGCGTGTCCACTGAGAACCGGTGCCCTTGGGCCGCCGCCCGGCGCGCGTACACATCCACCAGATCGAACGCCAGCTTGCGCGCGGATCTGCGGGCGCGGGTGATGGCGCGGGACCAATCCGAGCTGTCCAAGCGCGTGATCTTCGGCTTCACGCCCTCCGGCCCCACGTAGCGCGTCACCTTGTCGAACTGGTCGATGGGCAAGAAGAGCTTGTCGCCTTCAGCGTAGTCCAGCTCGATGTAATCCCGCTCGACGCCGTCCATGTCCCGGCGCACGATGTCTTTGAACAGCGCGATGCCATAGGTGGAATGGACCACGTAGTCCCCCGGCTTGTAAGCGAAGGTGATGTCGGTGATGTCAAGCCGCCGCTTGCTGCCCGCCTCCGCGTTCATGCGCTTGGTATCCCCCAGGGACACGAGCGCGATCTTCGCAGAAGGGATGACCAGGCCGAGCGGGATGTCCTCGGATATGAGGTTCACCACCCCGCGCTCAAGGGAACCGCGCTCCCCTGCCCCGTCCTCTGGCCGATCGGCGGCATCCGTGATGGGGAGGCTTTGATCGACGAGCTCCAGGGCGATGGCGCGTCTCGCCCGAGCATCAGGGATGCTGAACGCGCACAGGTAGCGCGCTTCGATCCATGTTCTGAGCTTGGCATAGAGCCGCTCAGGGGCTCCGGCCACGTCCGTGCGCTTGACGGGAAGATCATCATCGGAGCGGGATGCCAGCTGCATGATGGACCCGTAGGTGGCATGGAGGCAGTCGCCGAACGAGATGTTCGTGGGCTCTGCGAGCATGCCCGTGGTGGGATAAGGCGAATCCGCGAAGGCGGCTGCGAGCGTCACGGATTCATTGACCATGTTGTCGATGAGCGAACGGGGCTCTATCAGCGCGCAGAGAGCGTCTGCGCCCACGTAATCTCCGATGGTGGCCGTCTTCTTGCAGGAGAACGGGATGAGGGCCTCATCTCCTTCGAACGCGCCTCCCTCATCCATCTTCGCCAAAAGCGCGCGGGCCCTCTTATCCGTGAGCGCCGCTTTCTCCAAGGCATCGCGCGCAGCTCTCCTCTCATTGCGCCCGAAGGGAGCTTCCGTGACCGGATAGATGGCGACCTCTAGGATGGAGGAGATGGCCTGCCCTGTGGACGCGATGATGCGGCGCAGCTCTTCCACCTCATCCCCGAACAGGTCGATCCGCACGGGATGGGCCATGTTCCCTGGAAAGACGTCCAGCACGCCTCCATGGATGGCGAAGGTGCCGGGACCATCCAGCTCACCGGTGTTCGCATATCCGCGCGCCGCCAGAGCCGCTTTGAGCGAATCCAGATCCTCCACGCCGGGGATCAGCTGGCGGGACAGATCGTCCCCTTGCCGCAGGATGAGCGGTTCCGCCACGTGAGCGGATGGAGGCGGCAACGTGCGCAGAAGGGACGCGGCGCTGGCCACCACGACCACGTGCTCTCCGCTTGAGAGCGCGTGGAGCGCTCGGAGGCGGTCGGATACCGTTTCAGCCGGAACGGGCTTGCCCGCGCCGGGCACGTCGGCTCTCTCAGGGAAGCGGAGGACCGTCCTGCGCCCCAGATACGCCACCAGGTTGCGCGCGAAGGCATCAGCCGCCTCTTCGCCGGAGATGACGACCAGGGTTGGCTGTAGCGCGCGGGCGAAGCGGGCGGCCACCAGCAAAGGGCGCGCCGATGCGGCCACTCCGAGCGTGGCGTCTTCACCAGCATCCAGCCTCCCCCAGAACCCGTCCACGCATCCAGAAGAAGCGATCCTTTTCTCTATGGCATCAATGAGCATGGGAGCATCCGCATCCTGTCGTGTTCCGGTCAGTGAAAGCCATTCTAAAGGAGCGGTCAGCCCTCATCGGGCGTCATGACGTGATGCCATCCGAACGTCACCGCATCCCCAGCCTTCGCGTCCCGGATGACGTGGCCGCGCTCGGTCAGGAACGCCAGCACCGTGTCCACGAGGAGGGGCAACGCGTCATAGACCGGCTTCGAGAGCCCGATGGTGACGCTTTCGGGAGAGCGGTTCTCCACCTGCATCCCGAAGCAACGCCCCTCCGCTTCATAATCCAGAAGCGCCGCGGCATCGAAGAGATCCGCCAGACGGAGATCATGGAGCGACTGCGCGCCGAAACTGCGGCGCGCCATGTCGTCAGGGGTGAAGGAGAAGATCGTGCCCGCTTCTTCGCCCGTGCCATCCAAAGCATCCACGGAGATGACCAGATCCGCTTCGTCCACCCTGGAGAGCATGTCCAAGCTCATGCAGCCCACGTCCAGAAGTTCCACTTCCGGCGGCATGAGATAGGCTTTCGCCAGCTCATCATAGACGGCTGGCCCCACTCCGTCGTCCATCATGAGGCGATTGCCCACGCAGATGACGATGACGCGCTCAGCCGACGACATAGGGCCTCAGGACCAGATTGTAATAGGTCGCCAGCACGATGAAGATGATGCCGATCACGGCAGACGCCACCGCCCAGATCCGCTGCCGCTTGAGGTATTCCGCACGCGTCTGCCCCTTGTCCTCTGCGCGATGGGCCGCGATGGGCTGCGCCACGATGGAGAACGCCACGGTGACGCCCAAAAGCGCTGCGAAGGTGAGCAGCGCCAGGATGATGGAAAGCGGCGTGGGCGCAGAATACGCGCCATAGAAGACGTTGTCCGCCAAGAGCCACGCTGGGTAGTACAGGACGGTCACCCAGAAGCCATGGGCCGGTCCCCAGATGGGCGGCATGAGGAGCGCGCCCACGTTGACGCGAGGCAGCCCCTTCATGAAGGCCTCTTCGCGCTTCACTTCTTCGTCTGAGAGCCCTGCCATGCCACCTCCTTCTCACCGTTGGCATCCATGATATCGGAGATGCGCGCCGATGCCGCGAGAGCCAACGCTGACCGGGAACGCTCATCGGCGCAGGTGCATGAAAAAAAACGCCCCGGTCTGAGAGGACCGGGGCGCATGCGAGCTTCAACCCAGCGAAGGCTAGTCCTTGTGGGGATCCATGTCCTCGCCGACGATGTTGTGCAGCTCAGGATCGTACACGAGTCCACCATGCTCCTTGCGGATGAACATGAGCTTGGTCGGAGCGATGCTCTCCACGTTCGCCAGGTAGATGTGGATGAACATGAAGATGATGAACACGAACATCAAGTAGTAATGGATGATGCGCATGCTCATGGCGCCGCCCACGAAGTTCACCGTGGCGGCGAAGGGACCAAGGTCCATGACCGGCGCCCAGATGCACATGCCCGTCCACCACATGATGAGGATGAGCACGGGGATGGCCAGGTAGGACAGCTTCTGCGGAACGCCCAGCTTGGCTCCGAGCGGATGGTCCTTCTTCAGGAACAGGTAGTACTTGATCCATTCCAACGCCTGATGGCGGTTGTCCTTCTGCGGCAGCCAGGACAGATAGTCCGGGCGCTGCTTGCGGGTGCCGCCCGTGGGCGCCGTCTTCACGAAGAAGGCCGCGATCACGCGGAAGATCATGTTGATGAGCAGGATGCAGCCGAAGAGCACGTGGGAGCCGCGGCAGATGCCCATGATGACCGGGATGAACGGATAGTGGATGATGAAGCCGGAGAAGATCAGCCACACCATGCAGATCAGGTTGATCCAGTGCGTCACCACGAAGACCATCGGGTGCGCTTCACGGTAATGTGCCAGATGCGCCATGCTACTTCACCCCCCACGGGCTCGTCACGGTCTTGAAGGTCTTGCCCGTCGCCGGCTCGGTGATGTGGACCGCGCAAGCCGTGCAGGGATCGAAGGAGTGCACCGTGCGCAGAGCGTTGATGGGCATCTCCACATCCTGAACCGGGCAGCCGATGAGCGCCTGCTCAAGCGGCCCGTGCACGCCCTCAGCGTTCATGGGCGCCAGGTTCCACGTGGACGGGATGATGATCTGATAGCCATCGACGTTGTTGTTGGTGATCTTCTCGGAATGGTACAGCGCGCCGCGCGGAGCCTCCCAGAAGCCCGTGCCCTCGCCGGTGGTGGTCATCGGCTCCTTGAAGAACTCGGAATCGCCGCCCTGGATGGCCTCCATGAGCTCAAGGGTCCACTCTTTCATGAGCCCGGCGATGTAGAGCGTCTCGATCTGGCGGGAAGCCGTGCGGCCGAGCGTGTTCTGCAGCGCGGAGAGCTGGCCGGGCTGAGCGCCCAGAGCCACGAGCATGGAATCCACCTGCTCCACGATGAACGGCACCTTGCGCTGGTAGGCCGCCAGGATGCGGGAGAATCCACCGGCTTCCATGGGCTGTCCGTCGTAGGCCGGGCACTTGACCCAGGTGTAGCGGTCGTTCACGTCGTATTCGGTGAAGTCGGGCTCCGTCACGAAATACGGGGACTCATACAGGCCGTCGCCCTTGTACCAGGAATGCCCCATATACTCGGTGATGAGCGGCTCTTCGACGTTGCTCACCTCAAGCTCTTCATTGAGCACGCCCATGGGCAGATAGCGATGGATCATCTGCTCCGTGTAGTCGCCGCCATAGGGCCAGCCGGGACCTTCAAAGACGCCCCAGGCGATGTAGCGGCCACAGCCTTTGCCGAACTTGAGGACGTCGGTGTAGGCCGGGGCCAGCGCCAAGGTGTCTTGGATCATGGTGGTGGAGACCCAATCATAGATCTCATTCACCATGGCCCACAGGTCATCCAGCTTGCTCTCGGTGGGCACGAAGGCGGTGCCGCCCGGAACGATGGTCATGACGTGGGGCATCTTGCCGCCCAAGAGCGCCGCCACTTCGCTGGCGCGCGCCTGCATCTTGAGAGCCTCAAGATAGTGAGCGGTGCAGATGAGGTTGAGCTCTGGCGTGAGCTTGTAGCCCTCGCCGTTGTCGCAGTCGAACCAGTTGCCGGAGAAGATGGACAGCTGGCCGTTGGCCGCGAACGCCTCCAGCTTCTCTTTGAGCCCGTAGAAATCCGTGTTCAGGGACGTGCCCGCCGCCTGGGCCAGATCATAGGTGTCCGGCACGTTGGCGTTGAGCGCATCCAGCGGATTCACGTAGTCCAGAGCGCACAGGTTGTAGAACCACAGGATGTGGGAATGCAGGAACTGAGCGCCTTCGATCAAGTTGCGCACCAGGCGCGCGTTGTTCGAGATGGTGATCCCGTAGGCCTTCTCAGCGGCGATCGAAGAGGCATGGCTGTGGCTGACCGGGCACACGCCGCAGATGCGTTGGACGATCTGGGCGGCGTCTTGGGGCGTGCGGTTCTGGACCACCAGCTCCATGCCGCGGAAGCAGCCGCCGGAGACCCATGCATCGGTCACGACGCCCTGCTCCACCTCCATCTCAACTCTCAGATGGCCTTCGATCCTGGTGATAGGATCAATGATAGAACGTGTCATCTACGCCTCACCTCCTATTCTTTCTCGTATTCGTCAACGACGACATCAGCCGGAGCCGGAGCGTGCTCGGTGTTCTCTTCGCACACCTCCGGATCCAGGACAGGTCCGCCCTTCACAGGATCGGCGTAGACGCCGATGGACTGATCGGGATGCTCCTTGTCCCACTTGCGGATGGGCTCGAAGTCAGCGCCGCCATCCATGCGGCCGGTCTTCTTCATGCCGAAGCCATGGATGACCAGGGCGGCTGCGACGATGCCCGTGAGCGCCCAAGCGACCGGCTCAGGCTGGAACTTCCAGTCGCCGATGCGCAGGTCGCGGAAGCGGTTGTAGAAAGGCGTGTTCACCTGCACCCAGTTGTCCCCCGGATTGTTCGGGTTGGCCTCGCAGCAGCCAATGCAGGGGCTGCCGGCCTGGACGCACCAGGAGCGGCGGTTGTTCCAGAGCGTCACGCCGCAAAGAGCGTGGGTCTGGGGCCCGCGGCAACCGAGCGGATAGAGGCAGTAGCCCTTGGCTTCCTCTTCGCTCCCGAACTCATAGACGAATTCGCCGTTCTCGAAATGACCGCGGCGCTCGCAGTTGTCATGGATGGTCTGGTTGAACAGAGCCGCCGGCTCAGAGAAGCTGTTCAGCTTCACCAAGCTGGGATCGTTCAGCATGACCACGTCCACCAGCACCGACATGACCCATTCCGGGTTCACCGGGCAGCCGGGGATGTTCACGACCGGCGTCGTGACGCCCTCTTCTTTGAGGAACTGCTGCACGCCGAGCGCGTTCGACGGGTTCGGATGAGCAGCGCACCAACCGCCGTTGACCGCGCAGGAGCCCACAGCCACGACCGCGTTCGCGCTCTCAGCCGCATGGATGAGAGCTTCCGTTCCCACTTCGCCCGCGACGCGCAAAGCGTTGCCGCCCCACGCCTTCTGGACCGCGCCCTCGTAGATCAGGATGTAGTTGCCGGCTTCGATGGTCTGGGCCTTCGCCTCTTCCACTGACCAACCAGCCGCTGCAGACAGCGTCTCCGAGTAATTCAGAGAGATCACATCCAGAACAACGGTGGCCACATCGGGCGTCTCGATCTGAGCGAACGATTCCGTGCATCCCGTGCACGACGCTCCCTCCATCCAGATGACAGGATAAAGATCGCCTGATGTGGCTCCGATGACAGACTTCTCGATCGCTTCAGCAACGCGCGGGATCGCAAGCTGGGACAAGCCAGCGGTGGCTGCGATGCCTGCACAGAGCTTCATGAAGCTGCGGCGGGTGACGCCGCGTGACTCAAGAACGGAGAACGCGTCTGTCGTCTTGGCCAGATCTTCCATGTGCACACCCCCTCCAGGTGCTCTCGCAATTTTACAAACTGATGACATTTTGCAATCTCCAGAAAAATATCGGAAGAGGGAAAAGGGAGAAAGCCGTTCCGTCATGGCAAGCGGTGACATAATGTTACGTGGCATGGCGCGCGTAACAATATCGCGTGCGCCATGGAGTATCATGTACCGACCGAGAAGGGGAAGAGAAAGGGAGCGTCATGTCCGCGAGCACGCCATCCATCGCATTTCTGGGTCCGCTGGGAACCTATTCCCATGAGGCGGCGCTCTCCTTCGCGAAGAAGCTCGGCTGCGAAGACGCGGAGCTGCTCCCCTGCGCCACCTTCGATGACGTGTTCGACGCGGTGGACCGGGGGCGCGTCACCTACGGCGTGGTGGCCAAGGAGAACTCCTTGGAAGGCCCCGTCACCTCCACGCTGGACAACTTCGCGTTCCGCTCCAACGCCGTGATCCTGGCCGAGGAGGTCTTCGACATCCATCACAGCCTCATGGGCGCGCCGGGCATCCAGATGGCTGACATCACCGCCGTGGCCTCCCATCCTCAAGGGATAGCCCAGTGCCGCCGCTATCTGAATGAGCGCCTGCCCGGGCGCACCACCCAGATCACCGCTTCCACCGCGGAGAGCGCTCGCCTGGCCGCTGCCGACCCGACCATCGCTGGCATCGCGAACCCGCTGGCCGCCGAGCTCTACGGCTGCGAAGTGATCGCCAGCTCCATCGAGGACAATCTGGGGAACCAGACCGCCTTCGCGCTCATCGGACGCCAAGGCGCGGCTCCGGCGCTGGAGAGCGACTTGTACAAGACCACCATCGCGCTCTTCCTGCAGACCGATCGGGCCGGCACCCTCAACATGATCCTCTCCGAGTTCGCCTACGCCGGCATCAACCTGACCATGGTGCAATCACGGCCCTTGAAGCAGCAGATGGGCGATTACTTCTTCTTCATCGAGTTCCAAGGCAAGGACACTGACCTGGCGGCTCAAACGGCCCTCGCCTGCCTGCGCCTCAAACTGCGCGAGGTGAAGGTGCTGGGGTCCTACCCCGTCCTCTGAGCGCAGCTCGCGCCTGCGCTCTCCCATCCGCGCGCACAGCGCTAGGAGAGCAGATGTTCGAACAGGATCTTGCAGCCTAGAAGGATGAGCGCCACGCCGCCTGCGATGCTGGCTGCGCGCTCATGGCGCGCTCCGAAATGGTTCCCGATGGCGTAGCCGGCCAAAGACAAGCAGAACGTGGTGAGCCCAATGACGGCCGCTGCCGACCAGATGTCCATGCCCGACATGGCGAACGTGATGCCGACGACGAGCGCGTCGATGGAGGTGGCCACTGAAAGCGCGAGGAGCTTCTTCACATCCAAGGGCGCATCCTCCGAAGCAGAGGTCACATCACAGCTCGAATGGAACGCGTCCCAGATCATCTTGCCGCCCACGCATGCGAGCAGGATGAACGCCACCCAGTGATCGATCGGCTCTATGAGATGGGCGAAGGACGCGCCCAGCGCGAACCCGATGAGCGGCATGACGGCTTGGAACAGGCCGAAGGAGAACGCGGTGATGATGGCGTTCCGCCAATGGATCCGCTTGGTCGCGAGCCCCTGGCAAAGCGATGCGGCGAAGGCGTCCATGGAAAGGCCCACGCCCACGAGGAGCATATCGAGGATGACCATGGGAGATGCGCGTCCGTCGGCTGCCTAGCGGTCGTTCCCTGGCTCTTCGCCGAGCAGATCATCCAGCCGGTCCAATCCGCGCCGGAAATCCATCAGGACGGCGTCTTCCAGCTCCGTGTATTCAGCGGATTCAAGGGGCTGATAAGCCGCCAGCTTGTCGAAGAGGTTGTCACGGGTGACGGGAACGTAGGCTTTCGTGGCCAGGCCGGCTTTGTAGGCTTCCTCCACCGCATCCCGCGCGGCCATGTAGATGTCGAACCGGGGCATGTTGGCTGACAAGCGGACCAGATCGGCTTTGTTGATGCCGCGCAAAGACGGGTGCTTGCGCGAGATGTCCATCCAAAGCTCGATGCGCTCTTCAGGAGTGGGATAGTCTATGTCTATGACCGTGATGGGCTCGAGCGAGTCCAGATAGAACGGATCGATGGCGCCGTCGGTGGATGAGGTGGCGAACACGTACACATCTGGATTCTCCACCGAAGAGCGGATGAGCTCCACCGCCTCCCGCGCGCCGCGGGTGAGCTGCATCATGAAGAAGGCCGGACCCTCTTCGGCCAGATCCATGGCGGGAGAGGTCCACAGGTCCAGATCCTCCAAGATGAGGATGCCGCCGTTCTTGAAAACGTCCTGCATGGAGTTCTGCTTCGGGATCATGTCCGCCCGCGCGCTCACGCAAAGCACCGGCAGCCCCTGGATGTTCTCCTCCATGCGCATGTGCACCGCAGGCAGGTTGAGCTCCCCCACCGTCGCCACGACGAAGCGATTCGCGTCTTCTCGGACGGGAGAGCGGAACAGGATGGAATCCAATGCCGGCATCTGGGAGAGGCCGTGGCGCGCGTTCAGCAGGTCCACCAAGCTGGTGAAATCCTCATCTCCGGCCATGCCGATCCCCAGCGTGCGCATGGCCTGCTTCGCTCCGTCGTAACCGGCGAGGTTCTGATAGGTCAGCGGCTCTTCTTCCTGCGCGAGGGCTATCCGACCATCTTGCTCTTCGGAGGCTCCATCCCCCTTTTCATCAGAAGGAGCGAGGGATGGCAGCGCGCCTATGAGGTTGGAGAGAGACGATGCTCCTTCGATGGTGCCTTCGATCTGCGCGATGCCCACCGTGCCGCCCGGTATCTTCTGGGAGGTGATCTTCTCTATCTTGATCCCGATATCCTCCCCGGAGAGCAGATCCTCGGAGATCATCTTGGCCATCTCCTCCAGCTCTTCGCGAGACAGCCCGCACTCTTCCAGCTTGTCGAGCGCCATGTCCTGAAGCGCTTGGGAGCACATCTGGAGCTCATCGTGGGACAGATACGGCTCCATCTTCTCGAAGATGTATTCGGCGAGCGAACGCTCTTTCACGGCGCAAGCCTGCGACCAGGCCTGCTTGATGCCGATGAGCGCATCTTCTGAGGGGACTTCGCCATCCTTGAGCGACCGTTCGAACGCGGCGAGATAGAGGTACATGCCAAGCAAGCTGTCCCCTGATTCGCTGGCGGTGTGGGCGCGTTCCAAGAAATCCGCGACGCTCCCCGCTCCCTTGCCAGCGCGCTCTTCGCCCGTGCGCGCGTCTTCGTTTCTCTTGTCTTCAGCCATTCCGAACCTCTCATGCGTGCGATGCGCGTAGCTTTTTCGCGTATTCTACCGTAGAGGGCGTTCGTTGTATACGAACATGCGTTTGTCGCATCAAGAATCTGCGAAAACTGCATCTTGAGGCATCAAGAGCCGCTCAAGCGGGACGGCGTTCCCCTGCCAACGCGCCGTCATTCCCAGTCGAGGACCTTCCAGCCCAGATGCCCAGCCACCTCTTCCAGCTTGCCATCGGGCGTGACCGCGCACGGGTTCTCCGCCGCGCTCAAAAGCTCCAGATCGGAGAAGTGATCCCCGTAGGCCCATCCGATCTCCCACGCGCCTTCGCCGTAATAGCGATCGGCGAACTGCCGCAGCACCTTCAGCTTCGCAGGACCTTCAGTGGGAAGGCCATCCACCTGGTCGGTGTAGCGGCCCTGATCGTCTATCTTCATGCGCGAGGCCAAGGCTATCTTGATGGGGTGTTCGACCATGGCCGAGGCCACGATGGGCTCGAAGCTGGCGGAGATCACGATGACCTCGTGCCCTGCTTCCATGTGCGCGAACATGCACGCCTCCGCGTCCAGCCGGAACAGAGGGTCGATGCGGCGCTGGTAGAAATCGCAGAGCTTCTCGTTCACCTGCTCCGCCGGCATCCCAGCGAAAGCAGAGAACACGCGCGTGCGCACGCCTTCGTCATCGCGGGGACGGTTGAACTTGTAGGCCAGGCCCCACACGCCGATCCTCAATATCTTGTAAAGGGAGAGCTTCCCTTGGCGCATGAGCTCGTTCACGAGCTTCTTCGGTGAAGAGCCTGAGATGCACGTGCCGTCGAAGTCGAAAGCGGCGATGCGCACGGGGCGCTCTGGCGTGGGCGCGCAAGCATCGCCCATGAAGCGCTCAGAGGCGATGGCTTCCGGGGCGATGCGGATGATCCCGGTGGGCAACGGAGTTTCGGCCGGGCAGAAGTCGAACGCATCCGGGCGACGGTCGGATGCCGTGTCCAGCTGCGCCTGTTCCTGATCTTCGTGCATCATGCGACCTCTGCTTTCGTGGGTGGTTGGTCGGATGCCCTCAGGCTTCCAAGCCGTCCATTTCTTCGAATTGGGAATTATACAGTTCGGCGTAGCGCCCATCAGCGCGAAGCAGCTCTTGATGGGTTCCCGTTTCCACGATGCGGCCGCCATCCATCACGATGATGAGGTCGGCGTTCTGGATGGTGGAGAGCCGGTGCGCGATCACGAATGACGTGCGCCCGGCCATGAGGTTGTCCATCCCCTCCTGGATGCGCGCTTCAGTGCGCGTGTCCACCGAGCTGGTGGCCTCATCCAAGATGAGCATCCGCCTGTTCGCGATGAGGGCGCGGGCGATGGTGATCAGCTGCTTTTGCCCAGCGCTCACGTTGGTGGCGTCTTCGTTGATGCGGAAGCCGTAGCCATCCGGAAGCGCTCGGATGAAATGATCGGCGCACGCCAGACGCGCCGCCTCCTCCACCTCTTCATCCGTCGCGTCGATGCGGCCGTACCGGATGTTCTCCCGGATCGTGCCGCTGAACAGCCATGTATCCTGGAGCACCATGGCGAAGAGCCTGCGCGAATCATCCACGCTGATGTCCTCCAGGTCCACGCCGCCGATCCTGATGGTTCCCGCATCCACCGAGTAGAAGCGCATGAGCAGCTTCACGAGCGTGGTCTTGCCCGCCCCCGTCGGGCCCACGATGGCGACGGTCTGGCCCGCGCCCACCCGTTCGGTGAAGTCTTTGATGATGGGCTCATCGGGCGCGTAGCCGAAGGTCACGTGGTCGAAGGCGACGTCGCAACGGAGGTCATCGGCCAGATGGGTCGGCTCTTCTTCGGGGCTTTCCGGCTGGTCGATGAACGCGAAGATGCGCTCCGCCGCCGCAGCGAGCTGTTGGAGCACGTTGCTCACTTGGGCGAGCTGCGTGATGGGCTGGGTGAAGTTCTTGACGTACTGGATGAACGCTTGGATATCGCCCACGGTGATGGTGCCCTGCACGGCCAAGAACGATCCCGTCACCGCCACGGCCACGTATCCCAGATTCCCCACCAGATCCATCACCGGCTTCATGAGCCCGGAGAGGAATTGCGACTTCCATCCGGCTTCATAGAGCCTGTCATTGGCTTCGTTGAACAGGCGCACCGTCTCATCTTCGCGGGAGAACGCCCGGACGACGCCATGGCCGGAGAACGTCTCTTCCACCTGCGCGTTCACCTGGCCCAGAAGGGCTTGCTGCGCGTAGAAATGGCGCTGGGAAGCGCGCACGACCAGCGCCACCAGAAGGATGGAGAGCGGGACCATGATGAGCGTGATCAGGGCGAGCAGCCAGTTGATCGAGAACATCATGAAGATGACGCCCAGCACCGTCACGCTGGAGGTGATGAGCTGCGTGACGCCTTGGTTCAAGCTCTGGCCGAGCGTGTCCACGTCGTTGGTGAGGCGCGAGAGAGTGTCGCCGGTGGCGGTCTTCTCGAAATAGCCGAAGGGCATCCGGTCCACCTTCTCCATGATGGCGCGGCGCAGGCGATAGCAGGTCTGCTGGGAGACGTAGGACATGGTCCAGCTTTGCACCCACGCGCAGCCAGCAGAGGCGAGGTAGAGCGCGAGGGTGGTCAGGAGGATGGTGCCGATGAGCGTGAAATCTATGCCGCCGGTGCCGCCGATCTGAGCGATGATGCCTTCGAAAAGGGCCGTCGTGGCCTCGGAGAGCACTTTGGGGCCGACGATGCTGAACAGGCACGACCCGATGGCGAACGCCGCCACGAGCAGCAGGTGGAGCTTGAACTGCCCCATGAACGCGAGCATCTTGCCCATGGTGCCCTTGAAATCCCGTGCCTGCTCGCCGCCGTGCATCCGAGGGCCGCCTCCCCCATGGTGCCCGCGACGAGGGCCTTTCGCCTTCGCGCCATGCGCGGTCATGGCGTTCACGCGGATGCGCTCGCGCGCTGAAGCTCGCTCCTCAGCGCTCATGCGGTCCAGCTCAGCCGCTTGGATCTCAGGGGCTTCAGAGGCGACCATCTTGAGAGAGCGAGGCTCATGCTTCCTCATGCGGCCTCACCGCCCTCCGCCAGCTCCTCTTCGGAAAGCTGCGACAAAGCGATCATCCGGTACTCTTCGCAGCCCTCCATGAGCTCAGCGTGGGTGCCCGCGCCCTCGATGGCGCCGTCTTTGAGCACGATGATCTTGTCCGCGTGGCGTATGGTGGAGATGCGCTGGGCCACGATCAGCTTCGTTGCGCTGGAAAGCTCTGAATCAAGAGCCTGGCGCAAGCTCGCATCCGTCTTGTAATCCAAAGCGCTGAACGCATCGTCGAAAAGATAGATGGCCGCGCTCTTCGCAAGGGCGCGGGCGATGCAGAGGCGCTGGCGCTGGCCGCCGGAGACGTTGGCGCCGCCTTGGGCGATGGGAGCGTTCACGCCTTCGGGCTTCTCGCTGACGAAGCGCTCTGCCTGGGCGATCCGGAGCGCGTGGCTGACCTCAGAGGGCGGCATGGATTCATCCGCATAGGCCACGTTCGTGTCAACGGTGCCGGAGAAGAGGAACGCCTTTTGCGGGACGTAGCTCAACTTCGTTCGCAGCTCTTCTTGGGGCACGGAGCGCACGTCGCATCCATCCACGCGGACGACGCCCTCCGTCGCGTCGTAGAAGCGCTCGATCAGCTTGAGGATGGTCGATTTGCCAGAGCCCGTCGGACCGATGAGCGCCACGGTCTGTCCCGGCTCCACGGTGAAGCTCACGCGCTCAAGGGCGCAAGCGTCGCTGCCTGGATACCGGAAGCTCACGTCTTGGAACTGGATGCGGCCAGAAGGCGCGCAGGTGTCGGACGCTGCGCCGCAAGGCGCTTCGCTGGCCTCAGAAGCGCTTGGGGCTTTCGGCGGATCCTGCACGAGCGGACAAGTGGACAGGACCTCGCTCACGCGGCCCGCGGCCACATCCGCCCGCGGGAGCATGATGGCCACCATGCCGATCATGAGGAAGCCCATGATGATGACCATGGAATAGGTGATGAACGCGATCATGTCGCCCGTTTGGATAGTCCCTTGCTCTATGGCGTGGCCGCCGAACCACACGATCGCCACGCTGGTGAGGTTCATCACCAGCATCATGGCGGGCATCATGAAGCTCATGGCGCGGTTCGTGAACAGCTGCGTGCGCATCAGATTCGCCGAGGCCCCATCGAAGCGCTCTTGCTCGAAGGATTGCCGTCCGAAAGCGCGGATGACGGGGATGCCTGTGAGCATCTCGCGGGCGATGAGGTTCACACGGTCGATCAAGGACTGCATGATCTTGAACTTGGGGCCGGTGACTTTGAACAGGATGAAGATCGTGACCGCCACCAGGAGGATGGCGAAGACGATGATGTAGCCGAGAGAGGCGTTGGTATAGAGCACCATGATGATGCCGCCCGCGGCGACGATGGGCGCGTAGAGGACCATGCGCATCAGCATGATGGAGACATTCTGGATCAGCTGGATGTCATTGGTGGCGCGCGTGATGAGAGAGGCCGCGGAGAAGCGCGACACCTCCGCTTCGGTGAAGCTGACCACTTTGGAGAACAAACGCCGCCGAAGATCGCGACCGATGCGCGTGCCAGTGCGCGATGCCACGAAACCCACCAGGATGTTCAGCACCATGGAGGCGGCCGCCAAACCCAGCATGAACAGGCCCGTCTTCAGAAGATAGCCCATTTGGCGGGCGGACAGGTCATCTCCCGTGCCCGCGTATTCTTTGAGCGCAGCCGCCACGGCCATTTGGCTCAGCATCTCCGGGCTGGCGCTTTCAAGCCCCTGGCGGACATCCTTGGCATAGCGCTCCACGTCCTGTTCGCTGACGGATCCCTCCCTGAGGGCCTCCATCATCTGCGGAAGGCTGACCGGGCTCTCCGCGGCCATCTGATCGTTCGGGTACATCATCACCAAGGGGACCGTGAGCATCTCGTCCAGCTCGGCCCAAGAACGCCGGCCCGCTTCGGTGAGATGCCAAGCGCCATCCGACGCCTGCTCATAGCTCTCCTTGAAGAGCGCTTCATCTTCGGCGGGGATCACCAAGCTGGCCGCCTCATGGGTGGCGTCGGACAAGGTTTCAGTGGCGATGTGCTCCACGCCCGACTGCTGGATGCCCACATCCACGATGTCTGAGGTGTACGTGGGGATGGCCAAGTCGCAGACGACGCATCCGATGAGGAGCAGGACCGTGAGCGCGACAGCCGCCTTATGCTCTCCGAGATAGCGGAAGACCTTCATGCGCCTGCCTTCTTCCGCGTCCTGTTCGCTTCCATCATCATCGTTTTCACCCGCTTCATCTTTTAGTATGACAAGATACCCCAATCGAAGCGCCAGGAGAGGACGGTCGGCCAGAGTGAGCGCTGTGCAGACATGCGTCGCCATGAGCGGCGGCGTGGATTCGAGCGTGGCCGCTTTGCGGCTCGTCCGGGAAGGGCGCGGCTGCATCGGCGCCACCATGATCTTGGGCACGCCGGATGATGAGCGCAACGTGGCCGATGCGCGAGAGGTTTGCCGGACGTTGGGCATCCCCCATGAGGTCTTGGATGCCAGAGAGGCGTTCGAAGCGTTGGTGAAAGGCCCGTTCTATGAGGCTTACCGTTGCGGGCTCACGCCCAACCCCTGCGTCGCCTGCAATCGGGCGATCAAGTTCGGCGTGATGCTTGAGATGGCTTCTGAGCTGGGATGCGGGCACGTGGCGACGGGCCACTACGCGCAGCTTGCCGCTGAGGGTGATCGGGTGAGGCTGCTGCGCGCGGAGGATGGACGCAAGGACCAGAGCTATTTCTTGAGCCGCATCCCTGCGGATGCGCTGAGACACGTTACCTTCCCCTTGGGCGCGCTTTCGAAAGATGAGGTGCGACGGCAGGCCGCAGAAGCGGGCTTGCCGGTGGCGGTGCGCGAAGAGTCCCAGGATATCTGCTTCATCTGCGGCTCGGTCACCGAAGATCTCAAACAGCATCTGGGCACGCGGCCGGGGAATATCCTGGATGCGGATGGGCGCATCATCGGCCAGCATGAGGGCGCGCATCTCTACACCATCGGCCAACGGAAGGGGCTCGGCGTGGCTTTAGGGAAGCCAGCCTATGTGCGCGCCAAGGATGCCGATGCCAACGTCGTGATGCTCGGGAGCCATGAGGATGCGCTGACGGAGCGCGTGGAGCTCGTGGATGTGAACCTGCTCGCTGAGGCTCCTGGGGGACCCATCCGTTGCAGCGCGCAGTTCCGGTACAACATGGAAGCCGTCCCGTGCACCCTCACCGTGAACGGCAACCGCGCGACCGTGGAGTTCGATGAGCCTGCGTTCGCCGCAGCCCCCGGTCAGACCTGCGCGCTCTACGAAGGAGACGCCGTTTTGGGCGGCGGGATCATCCGTTGAAAAATTCTTCTTGTCCCTTTCGTCTGTTCTGTTTATAATAACTCGGCAGCTTTCACGGGGTGTTAGCTCAGTTGGTTAGAGCGCCGGCCTGTCACGTCGGAGGTCGCGAGTTCAAGTCTCGTACATCCCGCCATTTGAATGCCGAGGCCAAGAGCCATTTTCGCTCCTGGCCTTTTTTGATTCCTGGGGGACAAAATCACATTTTGGGTCTGTTTTTGGGTCTGCTATGATCGGAATAAGTCAGACAACTCCCGGTTCGTTAGGGTTCTGATGAGACCCATCGGAGATCTCACCAAACAATGAGATACTTGATGGTGCGGGAATGCTCGAGGAAGAATGACCTACATTGAGTGGCTGTGATTTCTACGTGTAATAAAATAAGGGTTAGTCTTACATCGAGATTACATAGTTCACGGTGGCATTTTTAGATAAATAGATAGGCAGACAATAATGACGAAAGAGAAATCAGGCTACATCTATATCTTTACCAATCCAAGCTTTCCTGATTATGTAAAAATCGGTTTTGCGATTGATGTCGAGAAGAGACTGAGCCAGCTAAATGCGTCATCTGCCGTACCATTCGCATTTCGCGTTTATGCTACTTATTCCGTTACTTCTAAACTTACCGATAAATCTCTGCACAAGTTAATAGATGACCTTAATCCCGATCTGCATACTATTGAAGAATACAAAGGCAAAACCCGAGTTCGGGAGTTTTTTGCTATGACTCCTGAAGCTGCATTTGATCTTCTCGAAGCTATTGCGAGAATCTCTGGCACAGAAGCGAACCTAAAGCGTTGGAAGCCGACCAAAGAAGAGGTCGAAGACGAAATGGTTGCTGAGGCTGTCAGTAAGCGCAGGCCACCATTCAAGTTCAGCATGGTAGGTGTTGATGCTGGCGAGGAAGTGGTCTTTGTAAAGGATAAAAGAGTCATTGCAACAGTTGTCGACGACAGGCATGTCGAACACAACGGTCAAACCATGACATTGTCCGCATTAGCTGAATCCTTGTTTGCTGATGACATATCAAGGCAAGGACCTGCATATTTCTCGTATAAAGGCGAGATCCTGAGCGATATGCGTGACAGGATGGAAACCAAGAGTTAAATAGCCCATAAGGTGCGCTTAATTGTAAAAAGATAACCAGGATAGTTTATCCGTTCGGGGCAGTTTGGGGACTTCATGACATCAATTCGTGCAAAAACGGGCGAAACGGAAGGGTATCTCTATCTTATTGGTATTGAACCTGGCTCAGAAATCAGACTTAATCAAAATACCGTTTTAGAGCCAATAGAATGCCAACCTGACCCTGATGCGATGATAGATTCGATAATGAAGCATGGAAGTAAGAGTGAAATAGATCTTGGCATTGTAATAGCAACACTAAGATCAACAAGAGCTCAACTCCATATAAAAGTAAAATCTCCTGATGGTCGCTCTCTCGTAACCAATCTCTGGAACGCCCAAACCGATATTTGTTTGCTGTCCGCTCTCTTACATAAAGAGATTTACTGGAATCTGCAATGCAATGTTAGTGCAGACCAATTTAATCAGTCATCGTTCATGAATGTCGTCATGTCGTCTCGTTTGTTTTTGCCTCGCTCTATTGAAACAGTAACACCAGAGGAATGTACTTTCATTGAATCTGTTTTTATTTCAGCTTCAGATCTAATGGAAAAACCAGCTTTCGCTAATGCGGTCAATGCCTTATGGAGCTACAAGCAAAGTGTTCGTCCATCTGTGCAACTTGCAATATTGTGGGCTGGAATTGAGACATTGTTTGGGGTGCAGGCTGAATTGCGATTTAGGATTAGTCTTCTTGCATCAAAGTTTCTTAATGGTGAAATGGATGAGTATGACGCAATCAAAAAGCTCTATGACGACAGGTCTAAGGCAGTTCATACGGGAACTGTAAAAAACGAGAATGCAGTTGAGTCCACTGCCTCTTTACTTCATAAGTTGATTCTCAGATGTATAGAGGTAAATGATTTACCTTGCGAACCGAGGATTCTGTTCGGCTAATTGCAGGAAGTATTTTGAGTGAATACTCATCTTGTGTAGTAGATTGTGGTTTTAAAATAGGACAGCTTGTGCCAATGAGAAAGCCAAAACTATTCGTCTGAAGAAGTCATTTTTTCTTCATTAGTGCATTCAGGCAAAATAGTCATAGCTTCTGGCGCATTAAATTCTGCCTGACGCATTCCCTTCTCCAGAATAAATCTTTTCCTATAAAACGTATCTGCGAATGTAATGACTTTGTTCATCTCGCCAGTATCAAAAAAAGCACCAATGACTGCGGATACAAACGGAACTGCACGTTGAACTGCTTTTTGCCCAAGACGCTTACCAATTTGCTCTAGAATACTTCTAAAAACAGAGTTTTCGAGTCCTTCTTTTCCTGCTTTCTCTAGCGCCTTTTTTGCAGCTTTATGAGCTAATGCGCGCATCTGAGTTAACAGAAGACGTATGCCTCCACAGGCAGCCATCTCTGTCCATCCCTTTTTTATCGTTTGCTTTACAGCTTCGGCTTCGCTAATCAGCATTAGCTTTCCGATTATGCCAGCCATCTCTCCTGCTTTGCTAGAACGTGGCGACATGGCGCTCGTGAATACCTCACTAGCTATCATGAGTTCGTTTGGATCGTCTCTCACATCATATCCATAAGATACAGCAATAGACTGAACAGCCCTGTAGTAGCAGAATGTACTCGTAACGATGTTAGGAATAATGCCAACAAAACCAAGGAATCCCGTAGCTCCACCTTCAACGGTTGCTGATAACAGGCTAGGTATCTTTTCCGAATCCGCAATCTTTGCTACTTCGTAACTCCTTGCAAAGCAAAGCTCTTGAATGGATGAGATTGTTCTACCGTCTATATATTCATTTGCTCTTTTAACTACGGTTTCTTTGCTGATAGTAACCTTTGCAGCCTGCTCTTCAAGCGCATTAAAGCCTTGTGCAACTATCTGCATAGCTTCCTCGTAGAATTGTTGCTCAGTAATAGTTTCCCCAATATTGTTGACAGTGTCCTTGATTGGTGCCGGAATAATAGAACCGATAACATCTCCAGCTTTCTGAAGCATGCCTGGTTCAGTCATTTTTTCATATTTAGCTTTCAGCTTATCCAGTTCATCAAGCTCACGGTCATTCAATACATTATTTTGCTCTTCAGACATTGGCTTTCCCTAACACGCTAGATGTGGTTTGCAAGAAATTATAGTTCAGCATAGCAATACTGAAATGACTCCATTACTTTTCAAAAGATTTGAAAAAGGACATGCAACTCATTATCAGATAGCATATTTGGTTCCAATCTCGCTAAAAACAAAATTGGGTCTGTTTTTGGGTTCAACTTAAACCGTCCTAAACGGCTTAAACGGCTAACTTGGTTTGAGCATCAAGCGGTGAGCGCCTTAAACATGAGAGGCATATCCATCAAGATAACTTTCGCAATCCTGAAGAACGATAATAAAATACCTGTTCAGAGGTACTATTTGTGGTTGTCGAACGTACAAAGAATCAACTCTTATAAGACGATCCTAACGAAGAATCTAGAGTGCGATATCGAACGAACTCCCTTCTGTCACGTCGGAGGTCGCGAGTTCAAGTCTCGTACATCCCGCCATTTGAATGCCGAGGCCAGGAGTTATTTTCGCTCCTGTCCTTTTTGATTCCTGGGGGACAGAATCACGTTTTGGGTCTGTTTTTGGGTCTAGTATGATCGGCATAAATCCTCTTTCAATTTGTTAGAACTCTGATAAGACCCAACAGAGACGGTCTTGTAGAGAATACTCAATTTACTCAAAATTGTCTTATGATTACGCCTTGAATCAATAAATGTAGGAGTCGATGTATGGCGCTTAAGAGAACGCAAGATCAGTTTGTTGCAGAGATGAAAGAGGTCAACCCCAGTATCAAGATCTTAGGATTATACAAAGGCGTTCAAAAACACGTTAAAGTGCAATGCAGTAAATGCAATCGTATCTGGAGCGCTAATGCAGGCAATTTGCTTCACGGTGCTGGTTGTATTGATTGTTCAGGATATCGTAATAGCAAGAAGTCGCATGAGGAGTTTGAAGCGGAGATAAAAGGAGTTCTTCCAGATGTGACTTTATTGGGGATGTATCAAGATACGAAGCATAAAATTCTTTGTAGATGTGAAATCTGTAACAACGAATGGGATGCAAATCCGAGCACGCTCAGAAAAGGGCATGGTTGCCCTCTCTGCGCAAGAAAAAAAATGCGAGGAAGAACACCTATCAGGCATGAAGAGTTTTCAAATAGAATCCATGTCATAAACCCTAATATCGAATTGTTGAGTGAATATATTACTGCGCATGATGGAATATCGTGTCGTTGCGGGGTATGCGGACATGAGTGGACTTCTATTGCATCTGCACTTGAGAAGAACTGCCATTGCTCCTTATGCCGCAAAAGGGATATGAAAAAGAAAAGAGCCGAACGTTTTTTTCATATGGCTGCAGAAAAGTTTCCCACTCTTGAGATTCACGGAGAATATATTGATTCAGCTACGCCGATGGATTGTTATTGCCGTGTTTGCAACAGTAATTGGAAAAAGGCTCCTGTTGATTTACTAAGATCCTCTGGTTGTCCCGGATGCCGCAAAGAAAAGATTGCACAAATGCTGAGTAAATCGCATGATGATTTTATTAAGGAGCTAAATCAAGTTAATCCAAATATTGAACCGTTGGGTAAGTATGTAAACAGCCATACGAAATTGGAGTTCCATTGCAAGATTTGTGACAATAAATGGATAGCTGCTCCTCAGTCATTATTAACTCGAAGCGGTTGTCCGAGATGCGCGATATCCGGAACATCATTTATGGAGCAATTCCTTTTCTTTGCGCTTGAATATGTATTAGGTAAGGGAAAAGTTGTATCCCGCGATAAAAAGACCATTGGACGAGAGCTCGATATCTATATCCCTGAATACCAGATTGCCATAGAACCAGGCGCTTGGTTTTGGCATAAGGACAAGCTTGCCGAAGATAAAAAGAAAAAGGAGATCTGTCACTCTAAAGGAATCCGCCTCATCGTCATTTACGACACTGTACCTATTTCCACCATTGAAGCTGCACAGGAAAAGGACTTCTTTCTATATAGTGGCTCACTTGCCGAAGAATCGGGATATAAAACATTGAAAGAGATAGTCAGCAAGATTCTTCTCCTCTGCAATCCAGATCTAAAGCCCGATATTAAGGAAGCGCAATGGAAGGAAATCATTGCAAATGCATTAAGGTACTCAAAGCGCATGTCTCATGACGAATTTGTAGAAGCAATGGCCGATGTTAGCTCAACGATAGAGATTGTAGGACGATATGTCGATCGCCTAACGAAGATAGAAGCAAGGTGCCGGGTGTGTGCGCATGAATGGACTGCAACACCACAGAACCTTCTTCAGGGACACGATTGCCCGAAATGCGCAAATAAAACTAGAGCGAAAAAGCAAACAAAGACTCATGACTATTTCATGAAGGAACTCCGACAAACACATCCCGATATTGAAGCGCTTGAAAACTATACTCATGGCAATACTGAGATTAGGTTTCGGTGCGCTAACTGCGGAAATATATGGCGCGCCCGTCCAAATAGGGTCTTGCAATCAAAAGGTTGCCCCACATGCTCGAAGCGCAATAGAGGCCTAAAGCGCAGAGTTTCACCTACAGAGTTCAAAGAAAGAGTCGAATTGAATAATCCCGATATTGAGCTTCTAGAAGAATATCAAACATCGAGAACGAAAATAAAGGTTCGTTGCAAAGTGTGTGGAAATATTTGGAAAGCACACCCAGCTCATCTACAAAAAGGAACAGGATGTCCAAACTGGCGTCACCACTAATGACTTTTGACATTGCACCCGAAGAGACGAGGTAAATGGGCGCGATCACACAGCGCGGTGATTCTCACATACTTTGCGAACCGATCATCTGCCGATTCTCGTGAGCCTTTCCAACTGTCGAGCGGATATTCCTTGACACCACAACCGCCGAAGACGTCCGTGCTCATCCTGCTCCGTTTAGGGCAGACAATGCAAAGCGCCCGAAGTAGGTTCAATATGCACCGTTTGGACGTTTTACAGAAATGAGAAAGCGCCCGAGCAGGTAGCTAACGTACCTTTCTGGCGCTTTATCAAGAAAGACACTAAAGAGACACATATTTGATGTCAATGACCTCACCGTATTTGTTGATGAAAAGCAGCTTTTCAGCAGAGGATACGGAGAACGTCCGCTTCTTAACCTCTCTTATGATCGCCTCATTTGGCAGACTTTTCATTCTAAGTCCCGGTTCGATGATTGTCTTTCCTTTTTTCTTCTCGTCATGGATGGCGATATACAAGCCGAACGAGAGCTGATGATGTAAGCTTGGTAGTACAGAATCTTAAAATCAGCTTTTCAGGAAGGATGCTCCATGGCGTTCGATTACAAGAAGGAATGCAAGGAGCTCTATCAACCGCCGAAGACGCCTGAGCTCATCACGGTCCCTCCCATCACCTATGTGGCTGTGCGCGGCAAAGGGGATCCCAACGAGGAAGACGGGGCCTATCAGCACGCACTGACCTTGCTCTATGGGCTTTCCTACACCATCAAGATGTCCCCGAAAGCCGGTAAAGACCTAGCCGGATATTTCGCCTATGTCGTGCCTCCCTTAGAGGGATTCTGGGATATCCCGGATGAAGACGTGTTCAGCAGCGCCATCAGAAACGGGCGCAAAAGCGACCTGTCTTGGATCAGCTGCATCCGTCTTCCTGAGTTCGTGACCCCAGAGGTGTTCGCCTGGGCCAAAGAAGAAGTCGCTCGCAAAAAGGGGCTGGACCCCTCCCCTGCCGAGATGCTCACCGTTGACGAAGGCTTATGCGTCCAGACCATGCACATCGGATCCTATGATGACGAGCCCGCGACCATCGAAACCATGCGGTCTTATGCCGAAGGAGAAGGGTATCGCTTCGATATGGGGCCGAAACGGCTCCACCATGAGATCTACCTGTCAGACCCAAGGCGCGTGGCGCCAGACCGGTTGAAGACGGTGATCCGCATCCCTGTGGCACAAAGCGAGAACTGAGTGCCGCAACGACGGCACCTCCAAAAAAAGAAACATTCCCAAGCGGCGGATGCGCATACCCAGCATCCGTGTGCGCATCACCCCCGTTGGCGGGCAATGCCCGCGCTACGACGCCCGGTTTGTTTTTGATCCAGGGGAAACCTCGTAGCGCGCCCAATGGGCGCCGATGGTCAACCGTGCGAACAGAAGGAGCATCCTGCGCATCAGCCGTTTGGCAACGTTGCGGATGTTGGAGAAGCACCGCGTGTAGTTAGGCGCCGGCACACGAACGCAGAACGGACAGATTAACCGGCGCGCATAATCGCGGCGAGATCATCGGGTTGTCGAAAAGCGCACGGGGATGAGAGCGCCTATGGAGGCACCAGCAGGAGGTGTGAGAACGTGGTAGCTCTCCGTTCGGGCGACGCGGGCGGACTCCACCACGGCGACCTCCTCCGTCCCCGCGCGGAACGCCAGGTCCTCCAAGCAAAGCTCATCTGAAAGCGCGCGCAAGCGGGCTGCGCGTTCTGCTTTCACAGCAGCAGGAACCTGGTCCTCCCGCGCAGCTGCAGGCGTGCCAACACGCATCGAATACGGGAACACGTGGAGCTTCATGAAACGCGATTGACGGCACAGCTCATAGGTCTCCTCGAAATCCTCATCGGTCTCACCTGGAAATCCTGCGATGATATCCGTGGACAGGCTCACCATAGGGATAGCCGTGCGAAGGCGCTGCACCACATCCGCGAAGCCTTCGGCATCATAGCCGCGATCCATCTCACGGAGCACTTTGGAAGAACCTGATTGGAGCGGCAGGTGGAGATGGCGGCAGATGGACCCTTCCGCAGAGGCGATCACGGAGATGAGCTCATCGGCCACGTCCTGCGGCTCGATGCTGGAAAGCCGCAACCGGCTCCTTCTCTTCTCCAATTCAAGCTCCTTGAGAAGACGGCGGAGCAGCAGCGCCAAATCCGTTCCACCATCCTGGTACGCTCCCAGATTGATGCCTGTGAGCACCACCTCCGGGATGCCCACATCCATGAGAGCGCGGCATTCTTCGATCACCTTGTCAGCGGGAACGCTTGACGCGGGGCCACGGGCCACGTGCACGATGCAGTACGTGCATGTCCGATCGCACCCATCCTGCACTTTGACGCCACGGCGCATCGCCGCTCTTGGAACAGCTGTCGCAGATTCGCCTGAGACGTGCTCCTCCCGTGCACCTTCGCACAGCTCGCGCACCGCAGAGAACAGCTCAGCTTTGGGAACGATGCGGATGCGGTCTTCGCCGATGCGGTACTCCTCAGGGTGGATGGCGACAGAGCAGCCCGTCACGATGATCTGCGCTGTGGGCTCATCCCGCACGACGCGATGAACCGCTTTGCGCGTCTTCTTCTCCGCCTCGCCGGTGACCGTGCATGTGTTCACGACGACGATGTCAGCATGGCCCTCTTCAGCAACGGCGAATCCCGCCCGGACGAACGCAGCTTCCACAGCGTCGGATTCAACGCGGTTGACCTTGCACCCCAGATTCACGATCCGGTACGCGCCGCGCGCATTCACAGGCAGCCCAGCTCATAGGAGGCGAGGCCGCACGCCACGATGCCCGCCGTCTCCGTCCGGAGGATATGGCGTCCCAAGCTGGCGCAGCGGACCTGAGGCAGGGCGCGCAGCGCCTCCACCTCAGCAGGAGCGATGCCGCCCTCTGGTCCCACGATGAGACCGACCATGGGCATGCGCCCTTCCTCCATGACTTCCCGTGCAGGGGCGAGCGCCTCATGGAGCGTCTGATCCGGAGACGCCTCTTCCCAAAAGACCACGACGCAGTCCATCTCCGATACCATCTCCAGAAGAGAGGGGATGTCCCGTGCGAAACCCACAGCAGGCACCTCAAGGCAGCCGGACTGGAGCGCCGCTGACCGCGCGACCGCCTGCCACCGCTTCTGGCGCGCAAGGGCTTTCTTCGCATCCAGCCGCACCACGGACCGCTGAAACGCCGCCACCTGGATCGCGGATGCGCCCATCTCTGTGGCCGCGCGCACGACGGCATCCACCTTATCCCCTTTCGCAAGGCCCTGGATGAGCGTGAAGCGAGCAGGCGGGATCAGCTTCTCAAGCTTGCTGGCGATCCGCACGGAGATGCTATCTTTATCCACGGACACCACTTCGCATTCGAAATAATCCGTCGCTCCATCGACGACCGCGATGTGCTCGCCCGGCGTCAAGCGCAACGCGCGCACGTGGTTGAGATCGGCCTCAGAGAACGAAAGCGGAAAGACCGGTTCATCCTCTTCGGCGAGGATCTGGCCATCCAAGAAAAGATGATGGAGGGACACCTATCGGCCTTCCGGGCTCAGTGGAGCTTCTCAAGCGGGGCTTCTGAGCCCTTGAGCTCATCCCCCGTCTCAAGGGCGAACTTCTCCAAGATCTGCCGCTCCTTCTTGTTGAGCTTCTTCGGCATCTTGATGTCAACGTGGACCATGAGGTTGCCGCGGGCCGAAGAGCGCAAACGCGGCATGCCCTTGCCCTTCACCTTGATGACGTCTCCCATTTGCGTGCCTGCGGGGATATTCACCTCCACCTGCTCACCCTCCATGATGCCCGGCACCTGCACGCGCGCGCCGAGCGCCGCTTTCACCATGGAAAGCGAGATCATCACATGCAGATCATCGCCGTCGCGCTCGAAGTGCTCATCCGGCTTGATGCGGACGGTCACGATCAGGTCGCCGGTGGCCGCGCCGCGCAAGCCCGCCTCACCCAGATCCGGCACGCGCATCTGCTGGCCGTCGCGGATACCCGCGGGCACATCCACGGACACCTTCTGGCGATCAGGCACGCGCCCTTGCCCTTGACATTCATCGCATGCGCCCGTGACCTGCTTGCCCGTGCCTTCGCACTGGGGGCAGACCGAGGTGGATTGCATGTCGCCGAAGAACGTGCGCTGGACGCTGGTCACATGCCCCGTCCCGTTGCACTGGGAGCACGTCTCCTCCGCGCCACCTTCGCCGATGCCCGAACCGTCGCAATCAGGGCACGGGGCCAGACGATCGTACACGATCTCCTTGGAGGCCCCCGCCGCCGCATCCTCAAGCGATATGGTGAGCCCGATCCCCATATCCCGGCCGTCCCGGCGCATTTGCGCTTGGCGCGCGTTGCCGCCGAAGAATGAGGAGAAGATGTCCCCCATGCCGCCGAAGCCGCTGAAGATGTCTTCGAAATCCACATAGCCCGGACCGCTTCCCGCCGCACCGGGGATGGTGCCGAAGCGGTCGTACTGCGCACGCTTGTTGGCATCAGAGAGCACGTCGTAGGCTTCGTTGAGCTCTTTGAACTCCTCCTCGGCGTTGGGGGATTTGTTGACATCCGGATGCAGCTCGCGCGCCCGATGGCGGAACGCCCGCTTGATGTCCGCCTCAGACGCATCCCTGCTCACGCCCAAGATCTCATACAGATCCTTCTCAGCAACTGACGCCATGGCGATTCACGATCTCCTTATCTTTCATTGAGTATGTCTTGCGCTGCGCGCACAGCGCTGATGGTGCGCGTGTAATCCATGCGCGTGGGCCCGATGATGGCCACGATCCCCTGGGAGGCGCCCAGGTCGTACACACCCGCCACCACGGAGATGCCCATGAGCGCCTCTTCCCCGTTTTCGCGGCCGATGCACACGGCGAAACCGTCTTGAGAGCGGGCAGCCTCATCGAAGGTCTTGAAGGAGACGGTGTCGTTCTCCAGGATCTCCATGAGCGGGAGCAGAGAGGAGGTGTTCTTGAATTCAGGTTTCCTCATGAGCGAGGAAAGCCCCAGCCGTTGCTGATGCGCGAGCTTCCCAGACCCCTGCCCATCATCCAGATATCCCACGATGGAGAGGCATTCCGTCAGGCGCGCCAGCTCCTCAGAGGTGCGGTGCATGAGCTCATCCAGCTTGTCCGCGCGCTCTCGCAATTGAGCCGCCAAGGATTCTTCGATGGCGCTTCCAGCCAGTTCGCGCTCATCCAGAAGCTCATCCACGAACTGCCGATAGCCGGCATCCGTGGGGATGCGCCCAGCGGAGGTGTGCGGCTGCGTGATGTAGCCGGCCTCCTCCAGGGCCGAAAGCTCATTGCGGATGGTCGCCGAGCTCACGCCAAGATGATGGTTCTCGGCGATGGTGCGCGATCCCACCGGGCACGCGTGCGCCACGTATTCCTCTATGAGCGCGCAGAGTATCTGCTGGCGTCTGTCTGAGAGCACCTCAGCCGTCCTTCGTTCCCGTCCGTTTCGTTAGCAGTCTACGAGATGGAGTGCTAACTTTCAAGGTGCCAAGGACAGAAGTTCTCCGAAGAGCTCGTTGCCCAACATCCAGCCTTGATGCGTTGGCTGCCACGCATCCGCAATTTCCCGGATGAGCCCTTCCTCTTCCAGCTGGCGAAGGACATCCGGCAGGCCAGGCAGAAGATCGGCGAAGCGCGCGGCCCGCTCCTTCGACAGGCCTTCGGTCGTGCGCATGGCCAGCATGGCATCTTCGGCGGCCATCTGGCGCGCGTCCAGCTCTTCCTCCACGCGCCCATCGCGAACGCGAACGCGTCGCGTGCCGTCTTGGGTCATGGTGACGGCGGAGCGGCCAAGACCCAGATAGGGCTTTCCGCTCCAATAGATGTGGTTGTGCTTGCTCGAGAACCCCGGCTTGGCATAGCTCGCCACCTCATAACGCTCGAAACCGCCGTCCGTGAGCAGCGTCTCCGCCTGCTCCATCATGTCAGCTTGCGCATCTTCATCCGGCAGCTCCAGCTTCCGGCGGCGACGATAGAGGGGCGTTCCCTTCTCAAGGGTGAGCGGATAGATGCTCACGTGAGCGATGCCCGCGCTCAATGCCACCGAAACGTCTTCGGCGGACTCTTGGAGCGTCTGGCCAGGAAGGCCGCACATCAGATCCACGCTCACGTTCTGGAACCGCTCTTGGGCGCATGCGATGGCGCGCAGAGCGTCGTCGGCGCTGTGGATGCGGCCGATGGCTCTCAGAAGGCCGTCATCGAAGGTCTGCACGCCCAAAGAAAGCCGGTTCACGCCCAGGGCCCACATGTCCTTGACCAGCGGGAGCGTGAGGCTCTCAGGGTTGGCTTCGACGGTGAACTCCTCCACCCCTTCCAAGGAGATGGACACGCTCAAGGCATAGAGGAGAGCGGAGAGGTTCTTCGAACCCAGATGGGTGGGCGTGCCGCCGCCCAGATAGATGGTCTTGATCTGGGAAAGCTCCCCTTCTTTCGCGAGACGGCGGATGTCCCGGATGAGGCCCTCGGTGTATTCGGCCATGTAAGGGGCGTCTTTCGCATAGGCCGCTGAATCGAAATCGCAGTAGGCGCACTTCGAAGCGCAGAACGGGATGTGGAGATAGAGCGCTTGGTAAGGATCGTGCGGCACGGAAGCCCCTTTCCTCTGTCGGTGACGGAACGAGCGCGTTGCTTGTCAGGATACCGTGGGCGCGATCAGGCGGCCGCGTGATCTTGGAGCGCGGCGAAGACCTCACGGAAATCTTCAGCGGTAGAGCAATGGGCCAAACGGCCGCGGGCCGCCGCAGCGCCTGGCGCTCCCTTGATGTACCACATGGCGTGCTTGCGCAGATACGGAGCGGCGTTCGGCCGCAGGACCAGCAGCTCTTCGATGTGACGGGTGGCCATCTTGATGCGAGCATCCAGCGGGATGGGGCTCACAGGCGCAGCATCACCTTTGAGAGCGGCGCTGATCTGGGCGAACACCCATGGGTTGCCCTCGGCTGCGCGCCCGATCATGAGAGCGTCACAGGATGTCTCTTCCAGCATGAAGAGCGCATCTTCACCCGTGACGATGTCCCCGTTGCCGATGACCGGGATGCTCACCGCCTCTTTCACGCGCGCGATGCACCCGATGTCAGAACGCCCTTGGTAGTATTGCATGGCGAACCGCCCGTGAACGGTGACCGCATCCGCGCCCGCGCGCTCCAAAGCCTGCGCGAACGTCGGCGCCGTCTCCCCTGCCTCCTGGCTCCACCCGCGCCGGAGCTTGACCGTGACGGGAACGCTCACCACGCGCTTCACGCTCTCCACGATGCGCGCGGCCAGATCCGGTTCGTTCATGAGCGCGCTGCCGTCCCCTTTCCGCACGATCTTGCGGGCGGGGCATCCCATGTTGAGATCGATGACCGCGAGCACATCCCCCATCTCCCGTTCGGTCTGGGCCGCCATGGAGGCCATGGTCTCCGGGTCGTGGCCGAACAGCTGCACGCCGACGCGCTCCGTGCCTGGCAGCACATCGGTCAGATGCTGGGTCTTCTCGTTCGCGAAAGAGAGCCCTTGGGCCGACACCATCTCCGTGAAGGTGAGATCCGCGCCCTGCTCTTCGCACAGATGCCGGAACACCAAGTCGGTGACGCCAGCCATGGGAGCCAGGATGAGACGCGCGTCTTGCGGATACGGCACGGACGGACCAGATGCGCTCTAAAGGCTCGCGCTCATGGCGCCGAAGAGCACGAAACCGCCGATGATGAACGCGAAGAAGAGGATGATGACCACGAGAGCCACGGCTATGCAGCCGATGTTGCGCGTCCGTTGAGCGCGGAGCATCTCTTCTGCTTGCTTGTCCTCATTGAAGGGATCTTCAAGCCAGTCGTAGTCTTTGGTGTCCTTCTTCATGGAGCTCATGATAGCAAGTTTCGAACGTCATGTCACAACATGGAAGCTGCATCCCCCATGGATGCCACGCCCTCAGTCATCCACCTTCAGGATGGCCATGAACGCTTCTTGCGGGACCTCCACGTTCCCGATGGCCTTCATGCGCTTCTTGCCGGCTTTCTGCTTCTCCAAAAGCTTGCGCTTGCGCGTGATGTCGCCGCCGTAGCATTTCGCCAGCACGTCCTTGCGCTTGGCTTTCACCGTCTGGCGCGAGAGGACCCGTCCGCCGATGGCCGCTTGGATGGGCACCTCGAACATCTGGCGCGGGATGATCTCTTTCAGCTTCTCGGTCAGCACGCGCCCGCGCTCATAGGCTTTGTCTTTGTGCACGATGAAGGAGAGCGCGTCGATGGGCTTGCCGGCCAACAGGATGTCCAGCTTCACCAGCTCGGAGGCTTTATAGCCCATGAACTCGTAATCAAGGCTGGCGTAGCCTTTCGTGCTGGATTTCAGCTTGTCGAAGAAATCCATGATGAGCTCTGAGAGTGGGATCTCCCAGAGCATCTCCACCGTGGTCTCGGACAGGTAGTTCATGGTGATGAACGTGCCACGCCGTGCCACCGTGAGGTCCATGACCGCGCCGATGTAGTCCGGCGGCACGAGCACCTTCGCTTTGAGGTACGGCTCTTCGATCCGGTCATAAGTGCCTGCGGCGGGCATCTCCTGAGGCGAATGGACGGGCAGCACCTCACCGTCACGCATGAACACGCGGTACTCCACCGAAGGCGCTGTCGCCAAGAGATCCAGTCCGAACTCGCGCTCCAGACGCTCCTTCACCACCTCCATGTGGAGGAGTCCCAAAAATCCCACCCGGAATCCAAAGCCGAGCGCCACCGACGTCTCAGGCTCCCAGAGCAACGCCGGGTCGTTCAGCGCCAGCTTCTCAAGGGCCTCCTTGAGCGGTTCGTACTGATCCCCTTCGATGGGATAGAGCCCTGTGTAGACCATGGGCTTGGCTTCGCGATATCCGGGAAGCGGCTCGGTCACTCCACCCTCTGCGAGCGTGATGGTATCGCCCACCTTCACCTGGCTCACATCCTTGAGGCCTGTGACCAGATATCCCACTTCCCCAACGGAGAGCTCTGGCAACGGTTCTTCCCACGGACGGCGAACGCCCACTTCTTCCACCAGGGCTTCCGCGCCCGTGGCCACCATGCGCACGCGGCTTCCCTGCACCATCGAGCCGTCGATGATGCGCACGAGCGCCACCACGCCCCGATACGCGTCGAAATAGCTGTCGAAGATGAGCGCGCGCAAGGGCTGGTCTGCCTCTCCTACGGGCGCAGGGATGTTGTACACGATGGATTCCAAAAGGTCATGCACGCCAGCGCCCGTCTTGCCGGACGCCAAGACCGCGTCATCGGCCGGGATGGCGAGGCCATCCTCTATCTCCTCTCGGACGCAATCAGGCTCTGCGGCCGGAAGGTCGATCTTGTTGATGAGGGGGATGATCTCCAGGTTCGCGTTCATGGCGAGCATGGCGTTCGCCACCGTTTGCGCCTCAACGCCCTGCGTGGCATCCACCACCAGCACCGCGCCCTCGCAGGCGGCAAGCGAACGGCTGACCTCATAGGTGAAGTCCACATGGCCCGGCGTGTCGATGAGGTTCAGCTGATACACCTGGCCATCATCCGCGCGGTAATCCACGCGCACCGCCTGGCTCTTGATGGTGATGCCGCGCTCCCTCTCGATGTCCATGGTGTCCAGAAGCTGCTCTTGCATGTCGCGCTCAGCCACCGTGCCCGTCTGCTCCAAGATGCGATCGGACAGGGTGGATTTGCCATGGTCGATATGAGCGATGATGGAGAAGTTCCGTATATGATCAGGATTCGTGGCCATGGGCTCCTCACATCGAATGGACCGGTGAACTTTCTTGATGACAAAGCAAGTGCGATGCGCTATTCTAACGCATCAGCGTTCGAGCGACAGCATGCGCGCATGCGCAGTCCGCAGACATGGCTGCATGAGGGATCAAGCTGTTGCGCGACGGCCTTTGAGGATGAAGGCGGGCATCTGAAAATCCAGAGGATGCCAGGGATGAGGCCCTTTTGGCCCATCAAGTCTCCTTGTCCTCATATCCCGTCGCCTTCCTCCCCTCAAAGCCCCGTCCGCAGACCGCGCATCTCCGCATCAGCGCCGCTTGTGCGCGAAGGAATGCAAAAGAGGAAGAAAGGCACTGACGAGCATGGCTAACATCAAATCACAGAAGAAGCGCATCATCACCAACGAGAAGCGCCGCATGCGCAACCGCGCCATCAAAAGCGAGCTCAAGACGGCCACCAAGCGCGTGCGCGCCGCTGTTGAAGCAGGCGATGGCAAAGAGGCGTTCGCCGCTGCCTGCGCTGCATGCCGCCTGATGGACAAGGCTGTGACCAAGGGCGTCATCAAGAAGAACCAGGCTGCCAACCGCAAGAGCGGCATCATGAAGCTGGCGAACACGGTCGTCACCGAGCAGGACCGCAAGGACTACAAGGCCCCTGAGCACAAGGCTCCCGCTGCCGGCAACAACAAGAAGAAGGCCGCGAAGGAAGCGCGCGGGGCTGCCATGAAGGCCGCTGAGGCGGAGAAGGACAAGCGCCGCGAAGCCCAGAAGAAGCTGGAAGAGAAGGCGAACGCCCGCAAAGCCAAGGAAGCCGAAGAAGCTGCCAAGGCTGAGGCGGAAGCCGCTGCTGCCGAAGAGGAGGCTCAGGAGCTGGACGCTGAGACCGCAGAAGAGGCCCAAGCTGACGACGAAGCGGCTCAGCCTGAATCTGAATGATCGCTCAGGCGGAAGCGGATGGCGTTCAACCCCGCTTCCCTGCGCCGCTCGAAGGGCGGAGCACCGAGAGCAACCATGTTCGAAAAGCGGCATCGGGATCGGTGCCGCTTTTCATGTTCTTCTCGCAGAAAAGAGCATCCTCAAGAGCGCGCTCAAGCTCCGGCTCTGAATAGTTGCGCGCCCAAGTTGACAGATTGCGCACGCGCCACTCAGGTTGGCCCAGCTCCCCGGCCAGCGCCTGCGCGCCGCCGCTCCGTGAGCTGACGGCTTTCACGCAGATCAGCTCCCGGATCCGAGAGACGCACGTTCCCAGGAGCGAATAGGGAGAGGCGCTCGGCATCCGTGAGAGCACAGAGATGGCTTTCTTCACATCGCGCGCGCCCAGCGCATCGGTCAGATCCCATGGCTTCGCCTCCGCTTCGCGGAAGACCACGGACCGGATCTGGGACTCCTCGATGACCGCACCCGCATCTTGGGAAAGCGCCAGCTTCGCCAGCTCTCCATCCAGACGGACCGTGTCCTCACCCAGCAGCTCCACAAGGGCCCGTGCGGCCCCTTCGGTGAGCGTGAGCTGATGTTTCTGAGCCATGCTCTTGACCAGCCCCGACATCTCGTTGCGCTTCGGGCGCGCGCAGTCGATGATCGCCGTGCTGCCAAGAGATGCCACCGCCTTGTACAGGCGCGTGTTGCGCGCCAGCTTGGTGGCGATGAGGAGGAGCACCGTGGAATCCAGCGGCTCTTTGAGGTACGCGATGACCTCATCCGCATCCGACTTCTTCAGCTTCTCCGCATTGGAGACCATGACCAGGCGCTTCTCGCTGGCGAACGGGATGGTGGTGCAAGCGGAAACGATCTCTTCGCCGGACGCGGATTCGCCGTCGAAGGCATCTGAGTTGAAGGAGAGGTCTCCCAGCTTCTCCAAGCGGATGCGCATCCGCTTGATGACCGCTTCTTTCTTGAGCGCGTCATCGCCCACCACCAAGTAGGCTGCCAGCAGGGCTTTTTCGGGTTGTTTCGCCATCTCACATCCCTTCAGCAAGCAGCTGGCGGTCCACTGCCTTTCTATAGAACTCCGATTTGGATTCGCCGCGCCGAGCGGTGACCGCTTCAATGGCCGCGATACGCGAACGAGGCAAACGGAATGACACCGTTTCCATGTCTTCTTCGTAGAGCTTGGGGCGCCCATGAGACACTTTGCCTACACCGTTCCACGTGCCATCCTCATATTCGCGCGCCCATTCGTCCCATGTTTCAGGCGCCATCTTCTCCTTTGCGCTGTTCTCTGAATCCATGGTCGATCACCCCTCAATCCCAAGCTCGGCGAATGTCTTTTCAGAGGGCGGCGTCGTTGCATGGAAAATCGTCCAGCGCCCTACCGCCCAGCGAACCGCCGCCATCTCGATCAACCTCCCCTTGCCGTCAAAACCGAGAACGATGTGCTCCTCCCGGTCTTTGCCGAGGCGGGGCGCGGAAAGGATCGCCGAATCCCAAGCGATCCGCACATCCTCCTCATGGATATGCGGATGCCTTTCGTGGATTCGCGGCAAAACCTCAATGCCATCTGCCGGCCGCGCTTCGCTGTTCTGCGATGCATTATTGTATTGCAAAAATCCTCCTCCTTTCAGAGCCATCAGGAACTCTTCTGCTTCAGACACGAAACGGTCATGCGCTCTTTGGAGAACCGGACGGTCACGGTGCCGGATTCATCCGTGCGGAACACCTGGCTTCCGGCACCCTCAAGGCTTTGGAGGGCTTCTGCTGTTGGATGCCCGTAGCGGTTCTGAGCGCCCACGCTGATGAGCGCGATCTCAGGGCTGATCTGGCGCGCTTGGTCTTCCGTGAGACCGGCGCGAGAACCGTGGTGGCCCACTTTGAGCACGTCGACATCCCCCACCAAGCCACGCTCGATCATGGCTTCGATCTGCTCCGATTCCGCATCTCCCGTGAACAGCGTCTGCCAGTCCACCACGCCATCCCCGTCAACATCCAGGCATCCCAAGAGGCACAAGCTGTCTCCGTTGCCTCCCTCATCGGCGAAGCCGAACGGCCAAAGGACCGTGAGCGTGAAGCGCCCCGCTCGGATGCATTCTCCCGGCGTCATGCCGTCGCAGCCATTCGCGGGAGCGCAACGATCCGCAAGGGAGAGCAGCCGTGCGCATCGCTCGCATCCGCACCGTTCGACATCTTCCGCGAACAGGATGCGATCCACTTGAACGTATCGCCCGAGCGTCTCCAAGGATGCGCAGTGATCATCATCGGGGTGGCTGATGACGACGGCGTCAAGATGGTGCACGCCCTTGCGTCCCAGCTCTTCCCGGAGCTTGGCATCAGAGTTCCCTGTGTCGATGAGCACGTTCGCCGTGCCGGAGGTGATGAGGATCGCATCCCCCTGCCCGACATCAAGGGCTGACACTTCATCGGGCTTCGGCGAAAAGGAAAGCGCGAGGAGAAGGACGAGCCCTGTGATGCTGACTCCGGCAAGGGCGAGCAGCGCCTTGGAGCCTGGCCAGCCCATCCAAAGCGCGATGCAAAGCCCGATGGACAGACCGAGCATGGGAACCGTCGGCAGAGAGCATGGGATGGCCGCATAGGGCATGGAAGAGAGCAGCTGCACTGCTTGGCTCAGCGCCCAGAAAGGAAATGAGGAGAGCGTCATGAACCACGGAGCCGCTATGGGGCAAAGAAGGGAGGCCGCGCATCCTATGAGCCCTGATGCACAAGCAAGGGCGAACAGCGGCGATATGGCGATGTTCGCCACGGGCGCAATGAGCGATAGAAGCGAGAAGATGGCTGCTGAGAACGGCAGGGTCATGAGGTTCGAGGAGAAGGTGAGCGCCGCTGGATCAAGGATGAGCGTTCGGACGCGAACGGATGCGCGCGGGAACCATGAGATGACGAGCGAAGAGAACAGCACGATCCCCAGCGTGGAAGCGGCTGAGAGGAAGAGCGACATGGAAAGGCAGCTGACCGGATCAGTGATGATGAATGCCACCAAACACAGCCCCAAGGAGTTCAGCGACGCGCTTCGACGGCGCGCGAAGAAGGAAAGGAGCGCGAGCACGGCCATGACCGAGCTCCGGATGGCGGAGATGGGCATCCCTGCGAAGATGAGATAGGCGACCACGAACAGCACGGACAGGACGATGCTGGGCGTCCGGGGCGTTCGCAACCGCTTGAGGAGCGCCATGAGCAGAGCCAGGACGATGGATGCATGAGCACCAGACACCGCGATGATGTGCGCGATGCCGCAGGTCTTGAACTGCCCATACAGCGGGCTTTGCGCTATGGGTTGACGATATCCGCAGATGATGGCCTCCATGAGAGGAGCTTGGCCGCCGGCATTCTCTTGGATGCAGCGGATCGCTTCTGCGCGCACGTGCTGGATGAAGCCCAACGGACCGGCTGCCTCTCGCTTTTCCACCTTGTTCGCCCTCATCTGACCGCAGATGCCCTGCGTTCGATAGAAGGCCGCAGCCTGTTCTTTCAAAGGAGAGAGGGTGGTGTTCAATGAGAGCTCATCTCCCGTGAGATAGCTCTCCTCGTCCGTGAAGAGGCGGACCTTGCACTCCTCCCCGCTTGCTGTGCGAGCCTGGCAAACCGTGGTGAAGCCGTAGTCGGACCGGGAGCTGTCTTGCAGCACACGGGCGTTGACGACCTCTGAGCCGCTCTCAGCCAGAGCGCAGCCGTCAAGCACTTGGAGCGACGCGATACCGCCCAGCGCCACACCTGAACTCGCGAAGACCAAAGCCAGCAAGACCATCATCCGTCGTTTCGCACCGGCGAAGGCGAGGAGCAGCGCGCCTGCGAAGACCGCGCCGGTGATCACGATGGACGTGCACGTCTCCCTTGAGGCCTCCGCAGCAGCGAAGAACACGACGGCCGCTGCCGCCCAGAGCGACAAGCCGCCGAGGAGGAGCGGAGGCAATCCCGGACGCGGCGGACGGTGCTCCAAGGAGTCGACTTCATGCTCAAGCCCATCCGCGCCGCTGATGCCACGGGTGAACAGGCGATCAACCAACGCAGATCTGATCTCTGATGGAAGCGAGCGTCTTCTCCCCTATCCCGCTCACCTTGCAAAGGTCCTCAACGGCCTTGAACGCCCCGTTCGCCTCGCGGTATGCGACGATCTTCCCCGCTTTGGCTGGGCCTATGCCTGAGATGGTTTGCAACTGCGCAGCATCGGCGGTGTTGATGTTCACGCGTCCGTCCGCTGCCGTCACAGCGTCGCCGCCAGACGGACCACCGACACCCTCCTCTGCTTGAGCCGCCGCTTGCGCTTCTTTGCTCGCCACGATGACCTGTTCGCCATCAGCGAGCTCGCGTGCCAGATTCACGCTCTGCTCAAGGGCGTCTTCGGTGAAACCTCCCGCCGCGCTCACCGCATCCGCCAAACGAGCGCCAGCGGGAAGGGTGTGCATACCCGGATTCACGACGCATCCCGTCATATGCACATGGATATCTCGGGAAGAAGCTGGCGCATCTGCCGTGGACGTTTCTTCTGCGGCTGCCTCCGTCTTCTCCACGGAGAATGATGCGCCACCTCCGCCGAACGCGCCTGAAAAGAAAAGGATGGCTGCCAAGCACGCCACCGCGCACCCGATGGCCCCCACGCGCATTGGGGCGGTCATCCGACCCCATCGGATCCGTGGGGTTTCATGCGGCTGCTGTTCTGCGTACTCCTGGAATGACATGGCGGCTCCTTGAGGATCTGTTCAGAATCCAAGGCTAACCATCCCATTCGCCATATCCATGGAAGAGGTTCGCCGAAAGCCCATCGGCGACGCGTCAGAGCTTCACCATGTTCCGAGCCATATCCTGCGGCGACCCATCAGAGATTAATCAAAGGATGATGCGAAAGCTGCGAAAGATCCTACTTCGGTTGCCGGTATTCCCGCAAGCGCGCCTCAGAGACGATCCGCTCGACCCATTCCTCTTCCGGGAACTGGCTTTCAGCTTCGCGCACCTGGGCCACTTTGCCATGGGTCTCAGGGGAGCGCGGCATGAACAGCGTGCAGCAATCCGGCGCATCTTCGGTGGAAATGGAGTACGTTCCGATCATCTTCGCGGTGGAGATGATGTCCTGTTTGTCCGTACCGATGAGCGGACGGAGCACGGGCATGGCGACGGCGTCATCCGTGCAGCAGATGTTGTCCAGCGTCTGCGAAGCCACCTGTCCCAGGCTCTCCCCCGTGATGAGACCCTTCGCGCCCACCTGCGATGCCAAGCGCTCAGCCACTTTGAGCATGAGCCGCCGGTAGAGGATGACGCGCAGCGATGGCGGACAGGAAAGGGAGATTTCCCGTTGATAGCCGCCCAGCTCCACCGTGAAAACGGAGCGGATGCAGCCGGTCTGCTCCAGCACATGCGCGATGTCATCCACCAGGTATTCCGAAACGTCGCTCGTCTCCGGCGCTCCTGAGAAATGGACAGCATGGCAAACCGCCCCGCGCTTCGCCATCTGCCAGAGAGCCACCGGGGAGTCGATGCCGCTGGAGAGCAGGGCCATGAGCTTGCCTGAGGATCCCACTGGAAGGCCGCCCACGCCAGGGATGGAGAACGCGCTCACGAACGCGCTGTTCTGCACCACTTCCACGTGGACGACCACATCCATCTCTTTCATCCGCACGCGCGCGTCAGGATACGCTTCGCAGAGCGCCGCGCCCACGACCTTGTTCATGGTCATGGAGTCCATCTCGAAATCCGTGTGCGAGCGCCGGGCCGCCACTTTGAAGCTGGCGAAGGGAGCGGCTTGCCCCAACGCATCCACCGCTGCAGCGCTGATCTGGTCGATGTCGCGGCCGCATTTGAATCCGCAAGAGGTGCGCGCCACGCCGGGGATGCGCGCGATGAACGTGGCACATGCTTCGGCTTGCGCTTGAACCGCCCCCTCCCGGAGGAACACGATGAGCCGCCCTGAGAGGCGGTGCACGGTCACCACATCGAAGCCGGAGGCCAACGATTCGATGTTCTTGAGGAGGCGCGTTTCGAAGCGCTGTCGATTATGGCCCTTGAGGCCTATCTCATGATAATGGACTAAGACGACGCGCTGGAACGGTGCGGAGCCGCTCATTCTTCGCAGAGATGCACAGAATCAGGATCGAATGAGACGTCTTTGCGCGCGATCTCATTGAACGCCATGGTGAGCGGCTTGGCATCCACCGCGCGGGCGATCTCGATCGCGGATTGGAGCTGGATGGCGCGATCGCGCTGGCCGCACATCATGTCATTGATGTCATGGGCGCGCTTCGATGCCATGGTGCACAAAAGGAAGCGGTCGTTGTCCGCGTCTTCCAACAAAACGTCGATGTCAGGTTTGATGATGCTCATTCAGCAGTCCTCTTCTGTTCAAGCGTTGCGCACGCGCATCTTGAGCTCTTCGAACGCGCGGTCAAGGTCGTCATTCACAAGCACGGTATCATACTTCATTTTCTCTTCCAACTCCACCTTCGCCGCAGCCAAGCGGCGCGCGATGGCCTCATCGGACTCAGTGCCGCGCCCGCGCAGGCGCGCTTCCAGCTCTTCCAAGCTGGGCGGTTCGATGAAGATGAGCACAGCTTCCGGCAGCTTCTCCTTGACCTGGGCCGCGCCCTGCACCTCGATCTCCAGGATGACGCTCTCCCCCGTATCCAGGTGAGCTTGGACCACGTCAGCGGGCGTTCCGTAGCAGTTCCCGCTGTATTCAGCCCATTCGATGAAGCCGCCCTGGGCCGCTTTCTCAAGGAACGCATCCTTGTCCATGAAGAAATAATCCTCACCATCCACCTCGCCCTCACGGGGGCCGCGGGTGGTGGCGCTCACCGACACCCAGATGCCAGGCTCCTCGGCCAACTTGGACACGAGCGTGCCCTTGCCCACGCCTGAGGGACCTGAGATGACGAAGAGCTTCCCTTTCTCCGTCATGCCAGCTCCTCGGCGATCATCTCGAACGCGCGCACTGGATCTTCCGCATCCGTGATGGGACGGCCGATGACGATGTGGGACGCCCCGTTCGAAAACGCGTCAGCCGGCGTGGCGATGCGGCTCTGATCCCCCTTCGCGGCCCATGAGGGGCGCACGCCCGGCGTCACGATGTAGGCATCCTCTCCCAGGACCGCGCGCAGCTCTGATGCCTCCTGAGGAGATGCGACCACGCCCGAGATGCCCGCGACCTGGGTCAAATGGGCCAGAGAGAGCACCTGCTCCTGCATCGGGCGCATGACGCCTACCTGCTCCAACGTGGCTTGATCCATGGAAGTGAGGACCGTGATGCCGAGCGTGACCGGCACGTCAGCGCCTATGCGCGCAGCGCCTTCCCGCGCGCCTTGTTGCGCGGATTCCATCATGGGAACGCCGCCGCTCGTCTGCATGGTGATCATGTCCGCGCCCGTCTCAGCGGCCGAACGCGCCGCCCCCAGCACTTGATGGGGGATGTCGTGGAACTTGAGGTCCAGGAACACCTGGTACCCGCGGTCCTTCAGCATCTTCACCAGGTCCGTGCCGTAGGCGTAGAAGAGCGTCATCCCGATCTTCACCCACTTCGCCCGTCCCGCCAGCGCGTACGCTATGGCGATGGCTTTATCCGCCTCGCAATCGAGCGCGATGATGGTTCGGTCGATTTTGCGCGTGCCGTCGAATGCGGTCAGCATGCCAAGCCTCCTATCAGCTCTTTGACATCTTCCACGCCCTCAGCTTCGCAGAACGCGCGGATGCCCTCCACCACGTCAAGGGATGCGCGCGGGTTCATGAAGTTCGCCGTGCCCACAGCCACCGCTGTGGCGCCTGCCAGCATGAACTCCACCGCATCCTCCCCGGAGGCTATGCCGCCCATCCCCAGGATGGGGAGCTTCACGGCCTTGGCGCACTGCCAGACCATCCGGAGCGCCACCGGCTTCACAGCAGGGCCGGACAAGCCCCCGACCACGCGCGCCAGCACCGATTTGCGGGCCTTCGCGTCCACAGCCATGCCCAGAAGCGTGTTGATGAGGGAGATCGCGTCCGCCCCAGCCTCTTCAGCCGCGCGCGCGATCTCAGTGACGTCGGTCACGTTCGGCGTGAGCTTCACGATGAGCGGACGATCGGTGGCCTTTCGGCAGGCTGACACCACGCGTCCCGCCTGACCGCAGTCGCAGCCAAAGGTCATGCCGCCCGCATCCACGTTCGGGCAGGAGATGTTCACCTCATAGGCATCCACCGGCGCTGATTCCAGACGCTCGATGACCGCCACGTATTCTTCCAGGCTGTGCCCGGACACGTTCACGATGATCGTGGCGCCTTGGCCTTCCAGCCATGGGATCTCATGGGCGCAGAGATGCTCCACGCCAGGGTTCTGCAACCCGATGGAGTTCAGCATGCCAGAGGGAGTCTCCGCGATGCGCGGGATGTCGTTGCCCTCCCAGCCATGCAAGGACACGCCTTTGGTGGTGACCGCCCCCAGCTTCGCCACATCGACGAAATCCGCGTACTCCTGGCCTGCGGCGAAGGTGCCGGAAGCCACGGTGACGGGATTCTTCATGGGAAGGCCGCCCAAGTCCACGCTCATCACTGCCATAGGATGTCCTCCGCTTCGAAGATGGGGCCGTCTACGCAGGCGCGCCGCTTGCCGGACGCGGTCTCGACAACGCAGGACAGGCACGCGCCGATGCCGCAAGCCATCCTGCGCTCCAAAGACACCTGCGTGGGAACGCCCGCGTCTGCGAGCATCTTCGCGCAAGCGCGCATGAACGGCTCCGGTCCGCAGACGGCGGCGTAGTCATAGGGCCTTCCCTCTTCACTGGCTCGCGAGAGGGCCTCTTCCAAGAGCACCGTGGCGAACCCGGCGCGTCCGAACGTGCCATCATCCGTGGAGCAAGCCGGCATCTTGCCGCAGGCTTCCTCGTAGCGCGCCCGGCACACGAGCGCCCCTTCGGTGCTGGCGCCCAAGATGACGTCCGTCTCCACATCCGCATCCATCAGGTCCTGGGCCAGCAGGTAGAGCGGAGCCGCCCCCACGCCACCGCCCACGATGAGCGCGCGCTCGGTGGAATACGGAAACTCCCAGCCGCGCCCGATGCAGCCGATCATGCGCGTCTCGGATCCCGGCTCCCAGGTGGCCATGGCCTCCGTCCCAGCGCCGAGCACTTGGTAGAGGATCTCCACCGTCTCCGCTTCCTCGTCCCGCGCGAAGATGGAGAAGGGCCGCCTCAGGATGTGCGCTTCTCGATCCGGTATCTCCATGTGCACGAATTGGCCGCCCATGATGTTCGCGGCCACGAACGGGCAGGTGAGCTCCATCAGGTAGAGCGGCCCGAACAGATGCCGGTTCGAGATCACCTGCGCTCGATGGTCTTCTAGTCCCATAGGGCTCCTTCTCCTCGCGATCGTCTCCTCATTGTACCCCGCGCGCCTCAGAGATCCTGCAGCGCGAAGATGTCCAAGCCATCCTTGCGAGCCGCTTCCATCCCGGCCACCATCGCCTGCGCGCCCGCCAAGTTCGTGACCTGCGTGATCCCCCGCTTCACCGCTTCAGTGCGCAAGAGGTAACCATCATCGCGAGAGGTGTTCCCGAACGGCGTGTTGATGAGCAGGACCACCTCGCCCGACGAGATGAGATCGAAGACATTGGGCGATTCCTCATGGATGCGCTTCACGATCTGGCAATCTATGCCGGAGGCTTGAAGCGTGTGCGCCGTGCCCGCGGTGGCCACCAGCTTGAAGCCCATGCGAGCCAGATCGCGCGCGATGGGCGCGATGGCGCGCTTGTCGTGGTCGCAAACGCTCACGAACACGGTGCCTGACTGCGGCAGCTCGTAGTCGATGGCCAGCTGGGTCTTCGCGAAGGCGCACGGGAAGTTCCGGGCGATGCCCATGACCTCGCCGGTGGATTTCATCTCCGGTCCCAGCACGGTGTCAGCGCCTGGGAAGCGCCCGAAGGGCATCACGGCCTCTTTCACGCTGAAATGGGAGAGCGGGCGATCATCCGGCGGCAGCCCCATGTCGCGCAACTTCTCGCCGGCCATGACCCGCGCCGCCACTTTCGCCAGGGGCACGCCGGTGGCCTTCGACGCGAACGGCACCGTGCGCGATGCGCGCGGGTTCGCCTCGATGATGTAGATGATGCCGTCTTTGAGCGCGAATTGGATGTTGATGAGACCGACCACGCCCAGGCGCAAAGCCAGCTTGCGCGCGATGGAGCGCAGATCTTCTTGGACGGAAGCGGACAGGGAGAACGGAGGCGTGCAGCAAGCTGAATCTCCCGAATGGATGCCCGCCATCTCGATGTGCTCAAGGATGGCGCCCACATAGACCTCATCTCCGTCGCAGACCGCATCCAGATCCACCTCCACGGCCCCCTCCAGGAACCGGTCCAGGTAGACGGGATGATCCGGGGACACCTTCGCCGCTTCCGCCATGTAGCGCTCCAACTGTGCACGGTCATAGACGATGCCCATGCCGCGGCCGCCCAGCACGTAGCTGGGGCGCACGAGGAGCGGATACCCGATGCGCTCCGCCACGCGATGCGCCTCTTCCAGCGTGGAAGCCATGCCGGAGGGCGGGTAGGCTATGCTCATCTCATCCAAGATGGCGGCGAACCGATCGCGATCCTCCGCCAAGTCGATGGACTCGGGCGGAGTGCCCATGATGGGAACGCCCGCATCCGCAAGGCGCTGCGCCAGCTTGAGCGGCGTCTGTCCGCCCAGGGTGACGATCACGCCCGCAGGATCTTCCACATCCACGATGTCCATGACGTCTTCGAAGGTGAGCGGCTCGAAATAGAGCTTGTCAGAGGTGTCGTAGTCCGTGGAGACCGTTTCCGGATTGCAATTCACCATGATGGTCTCATAGCCTTCCTCATGGAGCGCGTAGGAGGCGTGAACGCAGCAGTAATCGAACTCGATCCCCTGGCCGATCCTGTTCGGGCCAGCGCCCAAGATCATGACCCGCGGGCGTTCTCCGCGCGTCTGCTCCGTCTCGTCCGCATCATAGGTCTTGTAGTGGTAGGCCGTAAAGCTCTCGAACTCCGCAGCGCACGTGTCCACCGTCTTCACCGCAGGGCTCACCCGGCAAACCTTCCGGCACGTGCGCACCGTGCTCTCGTCCGTGCCGGTCAAATGCGCGATCTGCGCGTCGGAAAGGCCCAGGCGCTTGCAGATGCGCAACGATTCCGCATCCTGCTCGTCGAAGCGCATGGAAGCCAGCGCGCGCTCCACCGCGATGATGTCCGCCATGCGGCCCAAGAAGAACGGATCGATCCCTGTCAGCTCATAGAGCCTGTCAGCGTCCCAGCCCCGTCTGAGCGCTTCAGCGACCTGGAAGATGCGCTCCGGTGAGGGACGCCCCACGGCCTCTTCCAGCTCCTCATCCGGGATCTGAGCCAGCGCGTCTGAAGCGGCGTCGCCACCGAAGCCGGCATGGCCGTCCTCCAAAGAGCGCAGGCTCTTGCCGAGGGCCTCTTCGAAGGTGCGCCCGATGGCCATGACCTCGCCCACCGCTTTCATGCGGGTGGAAAGGGTGTCATCCGTCCCCTTGAACTTCTCGAACGTGAAGCGCGGCACCTTCACCACGCAATAATCTATGGAGGGCTCGAAGCAGGCTGGCGTGGCCTTCGTGATGTCGTTCTCGATCTCCGGCAGCGTGTAGCCGAGCGCCAGCTGCGATGCGATCTTCGCGATGGGGAAACCGGTGGCTTTGGACGCGAGCGCGGAGGAGCGAGAGACGCGCGGGTTCATCTCTATGATGACCATGCGGCCATCTTTCGGATTCACGGCGAACTGAACGTTGGAGCCGCCTGTGGCCACCCCGATCTTCTCAAGGACCGCCAGCGACGCTGCGCGCATCCGCTGGTATTCCACGTCCGTCAGCGTCTGGGCGGGCGCGACCGTGATGGAATCTCCCGTGTGCACGCCCATGGGGTCCAAGTTCTCGATGGAGCAGACGATGATGCTGTTGCCAGCGGAATCGCGCATGGCCTCCATCTCGAACTCTTTCCACCCTTCGATGGATTCCTCCACGAGCACTTCTCCCACCGGAGAGAGCGCGATGCCTTGGGACACGATGCGGATGAGGTCCTCTTCCGTGCGCGCGATGCCGCCGCCCGCGCCGCCCAACGTGAACGAGGGCCGGATGACGAGCGGATACCCGATCTCAGAAGCGATTTGGAGCGCGTCTTCGACGCTGTAGGCGTACCCAGCGCGAGACGTCTCGATCCCCAGCTCCTCCATGCACTGATTGAAGAGCTTGCGATCCTCGCCGCGCTCGATGGCGTCCAGGCTGCATCCGATCATCTCCACGCCGAAACGTTCAAGCGTGCCGTCCTTCGCCAATTCCACCGCGCAGTTGAGGCCGGTCTGGCCGCCCAAGGTGGGCAAAAGGGCGTCAGGACGCTCCGCCTCGATGACCTTCGCCACGAACTCAGCCGTGACCGGCTCCACGTAGGTGCGCGCTGCCAGCTCAGGGTCGGTCATGATGGTGGCCGGGTTGCTGTTCACCAGCACCACGTCCACTCCGCATTCGCGCAAGACCTTGCACGCCTGGGCACCGGAGTAGTCGAACTCGCAGGCCTGGCCGATGACGATGGGACCGGACCCGATGACCAGCACTTTGTTGATGTCCTCACGCTTGGGCATGGTCCGCCTCCCCTCCCAGCTTCCAACCAGAAAGCCGGTCGGATGCGATGTCCACCGAGAGCACGTCCGCGCCGCCATCCATGAGATCGGAGAACGCGGCGAACAGATAGCGCGAATCCGAGGGTCCGGGAGATGATTCCGGGTGGTACTGCACGCAGAAGGCGGGGGCGTCCAGGAACTCCAGGCCCTCCAGCGTGCCGTCATTCAGGCTCACGTGCGAAAGGCGGATGCGCCCGAAGCGCTCGTTCTGCACGACAGGGGCTATGCCCCGCTCGGCCCAGACGCGCAGATCATCCTCGTGCTCGGCCATGCCGCCGGAAAGCTCTGGGATGAGCGGTCCCAAGCTGTCGAACCGGATGGCGAATCCATGGTTCTGGGAAGTGACCTCCACTTGGCCTGTGATCAAGTTCATGACCGGATGATTGCCGCCGCGGTGCCCGTAGCTGAGCTTCATGGCGCTGCCGTCCGCAGCCAGACCCAGCATCTGATGGCCCAGGCAGATGCCGAACACGGGAACGCGCCCCAAAAGCTCCGCAGCCGCCGCGCTCGTGGCGGCGACCGCTTCCGGATCTCCGGGGCCGTTGCTCAAGAACACGCCGTCGGGATCCAACGCCAGCACGTCTTCGGCGGACGCATCCCAAGGGACGCAGGTGACGCGGCAGCCGGCAGCGGCCAGAGAGCCCAGGATGGATTCCTTGATGCCGCAGTCGTAAGCCACCACATGATGCGAAGCCTTCGGGGTGGGAGGCTTCGCGAAGCTGTGGGAAGCGGGCGCGCCCAACTGAGGCGTCATGGGAGCGCCAGACACGCCTTCGACCAGGTTCTGTCCTTGAAGGGCGGGTGCGGCCTGGACCTTCGCCCGCAAGCTCTCCACATCCAGATCCTCCGTGGACAGGATGCAGCCCATGGCTCCCTTCTCCCGGAGATGGCGGACCAGGGCGCGCGTATCCACTCCCTCGATGGCGACGATGCCATGCTCGCGCAAGAACTGAGGCAACGGCATCTCGGAGCGCCAGCTTGAAGGCGTGGGGCACACATCACGCGCCACCAGCCCGCGGGCGAACACCTGCGCGCGCTGGACGTCGTCAAGGGACACGCCGTAATTGCCGATCTGCGGGTAGGTCATGGTGATCACCTGGCCGGCGTAAGACGGATCGGTGAGCACTTCCAAGTACCCTTCGATGGATGTGTTGAAGCACGCCTCTCCGCACACTTCGCCCGGTGCGCCGACTGAACGACCCCGGAAGGCCGTCCCGTCCTCAAGCACCAGCACCGCCGGGGCTTGCACCCCTTTCGACGTGCCGGAGAGCAGCGTGGTGGATGGCTCACTCAACGATCGCACCATCTTCCATGGTGGCATAGCCGCCGACGAACACGTCGGTCGCCTTGCCCTTGAGCTCCGCGCCGAGGAAGCCGGAGTTGCCCGCCTTGGAATAGAAGCCCGAACGCTCCACGGTCCAAGTCTGCTCCGGATCGAACACCGTGAGGTCGGCGACGCTCCCCGCCTCCAGGCGCACCGGCTCTTCGCGGAGGATCCCACGCGGGTTCACCGCCATGAGCTCGATCATGCGCTCGTAAGTGATGATGCCGTTATCCACCAGCTTCGTGAGCACGAGGCCCAAAGACGTCTCAAGGCCGATCATGCCGAAGGGCGCCAGTTCGAACTCGCGGTCCTTCTCCCAGTCGGTGTGAGGAGCATGATCGGTGACGATGGCGTCGATGGTGCCGTCCACCAGGCCCTCCACGAGCGCCACCGCGTCATCAGCGGTGCGCAACGGCGGATTCACCTTGAGGGAGGTGGGGTATTCGTCGGTGATGTCATCTTCGGTGAGGAAGAGGTGATGCGGCGTGACCTCGCAGGTGACGGGCAGGCCTTCCGCTTTCGCAGCGCGCACCATGTCCAGCCCGCGAGCCGTGGTCAGGTGCTGGATGTGCAGCGGGCAGCCGGTCAGGCGGCAGAGCGCGATGTCGCGGGCGATCTCCAGCTCCTCGCCCTCCGCAGGCCAGCCGAGCATCCCCAGCCGGGTGGAGGCCACCCCTTCGTTCACCTGACCCTCGCCCACCAGCGAATCATCCTGGCAGTGCGGCATGACCACGCAGTCGAACTGAGAGGCGTAGTCCATGACGCGACGCATCATGCCCGCATCCTGCACGCCATGGCCATCATCAGTGAACGCGCGGACCCCATGAGCGTGCATGTCGCCCATCTCGGCCAGGATCTCACCTTTGAGGCCCTTCGTGCACGCGCCGGACACGATGACGCGGCACTTGCCCACATCCTTCGCGCGGGCTTTCACGTATTCAACGCCGACCGCGTTGTCGATGACCGGATCGGTGTTCGGCATGGCGCAGACCGCCGTGAAGCCGCCATGGGCCGCAGCGCGCGTGCCGGAGGCGATGTCCTCTTTCTGCTCATAGCCCGGCTCACGCAGATGGACGTGCATGTCCACGAGCCCCGGCGTCAGCACCTTGCCGGAAAGGTCGCGCTCGACGCCCTTCTCCATGGAGAGGCCATGGCCCACCTCCATGATCTTGCCGTCGCGGATGAGGATGTCGCACACCTCATCCAAACCCACCTGCGGGTCAATGCAGCGCGCGTTCTTAAGCATCAATGCCATCGTTGGAACCTCCTAGAAGAAGATAGAGAGCGGCCATGCGAACGAGGATGCCAGCGTAGACCTGGTCCAAGATCACGGACCGGTCAGGATGGTCAGCCATGAAGGAGTCAAGCTCAACGCCGCGGTTGATCGGGCCGGGATGGCAGACGATGGCATCGGGCTTCATGAGGGCGTCGCGCTTCTGCGTGAGGCCGAAGAGCTGGTTGTATTCGCGCAGGCTGGGGAACGGCGCGCCTTCCAGGCGCTCGCGCTGGACGCGGAGCATGTAGACCACGTCGAGGTCGGGGAGCACCCCGTCGATGTCAGAGGTGACCTCGTCCGCCCCCAGGATGTCCGGACGGGCGGGCAGGAGCGTGGGAGGGGCGATGGCCACCGTGTTCGCGCCCATGATCTTGAGGGCGGGAAGGAGGGAGCCGCACACGCGAGAATGGGCGATGTCGCCCACGACGCCCACGTTCAGCCCCTCGAAGGAGCCCTTCTCCTCCCAGATGGAGAACAGGTCCAGAAGGGCTTGGGTGGGATGCTGGTGCTTGCCATCACCGGCGTCAATCACATGCACTCCGGAGAGGTCCGCGATCTTGCGCGGCACGCCCGCGTGCTTGTCACGGACGATGATCATGTCGATCTTGTAGGCGCAGAGCGTCTCCACCGTGTCCGACAGGCTCTCGCCCTTGACCGTGGAGGTGGAGCTGCCGCCGAAGTTCAAGCTGTTGGCGCTGAGGCGCTTCTCCGCGATCTCGAACGAGGAGCGCGTGCGGGTGGAGGGCTCGTTGAACATGTTAACGATGGTGGCGCCCTTCAGCGTGGGCACCTGCTTGATGCGCCGCTCGTTCACCTCTTTGAACTTCGCGGCCGTCTCCAAAAGGAGCATGATGTCATCACGCGAGTATTCCGTGATGTCGATGAGATGCTTGTGCGGAAACGCCATGGGCTACTCCCCTTTCCTGAGCTGCAAAGGAGCGGCGCCGGCGCGCTCGCCCGGCCCCACCTCCAGGATGTCCACCGCTGACGGGATGCCGTCAACCTCTTCCAAGAACAAACGGACGCTCTCGTCCGATGAGGACGGCACGTTCTTGCCGACGAAGTCCGCGCGGATGGGAAGCTCGCGATGCCCGCGGTCCACGAGCACGGCCAGCTCCACCTTCGCCGGACGCCCGATGTCCATGAGCGCGTCCAGGGCGGCGCGGATGGTGCGCCCGGTGTAGAGCACGTCATCCACCAGCACGACGTCCTTGCCGTCGATGGAGAACGGGATGTCAGTGGAGTGGACCTCAGGGGCGAAGTGCGTCATGAAGTCGTCGCGATAGAAGCTGATGTCGAGCGCCCCCAAGGGGACCTCAACACCCTCTATCTGAGAGATGCGCTCTTTGAGCTTCTTCGCCAGAAGGTCGCCGCGCGTGTAGATGCCCACGAGCGCCAGGTTGCCAGCGCCCTTGTTGACCTCGAGGATCTGGTGAGCCATGCGCGTGATGGCCCGCTCGATGTCCTGAGCATCCATGCAGACGGATTTGATGAACTCTTGATCGTTGCCCATACACACCCTTTCTTCCGAGTGCGTACAGAGCGAACCGAGAAGACGCATATAGCGCGTTGATGCCTTGTCGGTCTCTCTGTACCGCTTTTAAAGACAAGCACACTATAGGGTATATCCGTCCATCTGATAACCCCTTATTTGGGACTTTCTGAACATTTGCTAGACTGCTGTGAAACGAACCGAAGGAGGATGCCGTGAGCTCGTTTCTGGACACCATGATCGAACAGGCCGCTGCGGACAAGAAGACCATCGTCCTTGCGGAAGGAGAAGATGAGCGCACGCAAGTCGCCGCGCTCAAGATCGTGAAAGCTGATTTCGCCGAGGTGATCCTCCTGGGGGATGAGGAGAAGATCCTGGCCCGCTCCCCAGAGCTTTCCCGCGTGCAGATCATAGACCCGAAGAACGACCCCCTCTCAGAGGTCTTGGCTGATGAGCTCTACCAGATCCGCAAAGCCAAGGGCATGACCGAAAAGGATGCGGAAAAGCTCATCGAAGACGTCTTGTACTTCGGCGGCATGCTGGTGAAGACAGGGCGCGCCGATGGCATGGTGGCGGGCGCTTGCCACTCCACCGGAGATGTGCTGCGCCCCAGCTTGCAGATCCTGAAGACGGCTCCGGGCGCAGCCCTGGTGAGCTCGTTCTTCGTGATGATCGTGCCGGATTGCCCCTACGGCCAGGATGGCACCTTCATCTTCGCCGATTGCGGGCTGAACGTGAACCCGGACGCCAACGGGCTGGCGAACATCGCCGTGTCCAGCGCGCGCTCCTGGGAAGCGCTCATCGGGTCGGAGCCGCGCGTGGCGCTGATCTCCCATTCCACCCACGGCAGCGCGAAGAACGATGATGCGGGCAAGGTGGTGGAGGCCACCGCTTTGGCCAAGGAGCTGGGAAGAGGCCTGGCCATAGACGGAGAGCTCCAGGTGGACGCGGCGCTCTGCCCTGAGGTGGCGGCGCTCAAGTGCCCGGATTCCCCCGTCGCAGGACGCGCGAACGTGCTCATCTTCCCCGATCTTGATGCGGGCAACTCCGGCTACAAACTGGTGCAGCGCCTGGCGAAAGCGGAAGCCTACGGGCCCATCACGCAGGGCTTGGCCCGCCCGGTGAACGACCTTTCCCGCGGATGCTGCGCCGATGACATCGTGGGCGTGACCGCCATCACCTGCGTCCAGGCGCAGACCATCTCCTGAAACAGAGGAGCGGAACATCGCGAAGGGCCTCCCATGGGAGGCCCTTCGTCATCCTTGCTGTTGAAAAGCTGAAAGGATCTTACAGCGCGCCTTCAAGGCGCAGCTGCTCCACCACGTCCAGAGTGTCCAGCGCGATCATGAGCTCCTCGTTGGTGGGGATGATGAGGATCTGCACCAGAGAATCGTCCGTGGAGATCTCACGCTCGCCGGAGCCTTCGCGGTTCTTCTCCAAGTCCAGGATGATGCCCATGGTCTGAAGGCCTGAGAAGATCATGCGGCGCATCTTGTCGCAGTTCTCCCCCACGCCGGCCGTGAGGACGATCACATCCACGCCGCCCATCTCAGCGATGTACTGGCCGAGGTACTTCTTGACCGAATGCGAATACATCTCATAGGCCAGCTGCGCCCGTTCGTTCCCCTCTTCGGAGGCCGTGCGCACTGTGCGCAGGTCGTTGGAGATGCCTGAGATGCCGAGCAAGCCAGAGCGCTTGTTCATGACGTCGTTGATCTCATCAGCGCTGAGGCCTTCATGCTCCATCACGAACGGCACGATGGCTGGATCGATGGCGCCGCAGCGCGTGCCCATCATGAGGCCATCAAGGGGCGTGAGCCCCATGGAGGTGTCTATGGCGATCCCGTGGTCGATGGCGGTCATGGAACAGCCGTTGCCAAGGTGGCACGTGATCATCTTGAGATCATCCAAACTCTCATCCAAGAACTGCGCGGCCCGGGCGGCCACATAGCGATGGGACGTGCCATGAGCGCCGTATTTGCGCAGCGCGTATTTCTCGTAATACTCGTAAGGCACGGGATACATGAACGCCTTTTGGGGCAGCGTCTGGAAATAGGAGGTGTCGAACACCGCCACCATGGGCTTGCCGGGCATGGTCTGTTGGCATGCGCGGATGCCCATGAGCGCCGCTTTGTTGTGCAACGGCGCCAGCTCAGCCAGCTCATCGATCTTGGCGATCACGTCATCGTCGATGAACACGGACCGGTCGAAATACCGGCCGCCTTGGACCACCCTATGCCCTATGGCATCGATCTGGTCCAAAGAGTCGATCACCTTGTTCGGTCCAGAGGTGAGCGCTTCCAACACGAGGGCCATGGCGTCGTTGTGGTCCTTCATGGGCGTGTCGATGACGAGCTCATTGTCATCTATCCCATGCTTGTGGAAAGAATCCTCTCCCCCCACGCGTTCGCAAATGCCTTTAGCGAGGACCTGACGGCTCTCGATGTGGATGAGCTGGTATTTCAGCGAAGACGAGCCGGCGTTGATGACAAGGACGTTCACGTTCTCAGGCTCCTTATGAACTGATGCTTTTCGCCTATTTTACGCGAGCCCATGGTCATGAAGCCGCTTCCAAGCAACGGCGCGGGTGCGAATTCGGCGAAAGGAGGTCAGCTTTGCGAAGGATCCCCATCATTCATCTGGCCGCCGCCGAGCAGATGGATGTGGAGATGATGGACCGACTGGCATGCATCGTCTCCCGTGTTCGCCACGATCCTGAACCCGCTCTCCTTGACGCCCTCAAGCCCCGCCACCGTGCCGATGGCGTCCACGAGCGCTGCCGCATCTTCAGCGGAGACGCCGTCCGCGATGTTGCTGTAGTGGCGCTTCGGGATGATGAGCACATGCACCGGCATCATGGGATCCAGGTCCCGGAACGCCAGCACGCGATCATCCTCATAGACTTTGTCAGCGGGGATGTCCCCGGAAACGATCTTGCAGAAGATGCAATCTTGATCAGCCATGATGTCCTCCCTACGCTTTTGAGAGCGTGCTGTCTTGAACGCCATCCTCAGGCGCGTCCGCCAACTGGCCCATGAGCACCTGGACTTTCTGCTCGGCAGCATCCAGCTTGCCTTGGAGCGCGCCCAAGAGCGCCACGCCTTTGCCGTACTGCTCCAAGCTCTGCTCCAATTCCAGATCCCCTGATTCAAGGGAGGCCACGATGGCTTCAAGCTCCGCCATGGCCTGCTTGAACGTCAACTCCTCCACATTCATCTCCTCGTGCGCCATCTTCATTCCTTTCCGCGTCAAAGTTCTTGTTCCTTGATCTGCTTGACCGAGCAGTCCGCGATGCCATCTTTGAAACGGACTTCCAGCTCATCTCCCGCCTCCAGCTGATCCACAGAGGAGATGACCCGCCCTGCTCCATCGAACGCCGCAGCGTAACCGCGAGAGAGCACCGAAAGCGGAGAGAGGCTCTCCAGCTTCGCCGCAGCGACGGCGGCTTGCTCCCGGAACGGGTCCACCGCTCCCTTGCCGAGCACCTCCAAGCGAGCGCGCAGCTGCGAAGCGCGCGCAAGGCCTGGTTGGACCAGCTGAGGACCTTTCTTCAGAAGGCGCATGCGCGCAGCGCCGATGCGCTCCTCCGCCTGATCGAAAGAACGCGGCACGGCTGACTCCAAGCGGGTGGAAAGATCATCCAGCTCCTGAGCATCGTCGCGGAACAGAGACAGAGGGTCGGTGAACAAAGGGTATGTCCGGTACGAGAGCAGCTGGCGCTGGCACCCGGACAATATCCGCGACTCCGCGAACCCCAACCTGCGCCCTGCGCTCTGCAACGATGCTTCCAGATCCTGCAAAGCGGGCGCCACCGCCTCAGCCGCCGCCGTGGGCGTTGACGCCCGCAGATCCGCGACCATGTCAGCGATGGAGGTGTCCGGCTCATGGCCGATGCCGGTGACGACGGGCACCGCCATGGAGGCGATATGGCGCGCGAAGCCTTCGTCATTGAACGGCATGAGGTCTTCGAAGGAGCCGCCACCGCGGACGAGCAGGATGACCTCAGCCCCGGCAGCGCTCACCGCCTCAAGCCCGGCCATGAGGTGCTGTGGGGCATCCACACCCTCCACCGGGACCCCAGCCACCAAGATCTCAGCCAAAGGATAGCGTCGGCGCAGCGTGCGCAGCACATCGTAGACCGCAGCGCCGCGCGGCGAGGTGACCACGCCGATGCGCGAGGGAAGGGCGGGGAGCGGGCGCTTCGCTTCAGGCCGCATGAGCCCTTCGGCTTCCAGCTTCTTCGCCAGCGCGGCTATGCGCAGACGGATATCCCCTTCACCGGCCAAAGAGAGGGCGAACACATCGAAGTTCATGCGCCCCTTGGGAGCGTAGAGGCTGAACCGCCCGGTGACGTCAAGGAGGGAGCCCACCTTGAAATCCACGCCCGCCGCCTTGAAGCGGTTCATCCACACCAGGCACGGAAGGGATGCTTTCTCCTTCTGGTCTTTGAGCGTGAAATAGACGGCGGCATAGCCCGGTTTGTTGGACAGCTCAGACACCTCGCCGATGATGCGGACGGTGATGCCTTCCAACTGCCCTTTCGCTATGGCGAGCGCATCAGCGACGCTGATGGCCTTGGCACCCTCTTCCGCCACGGATCAGTTCCTGTTCTGGCCCAACAGCCACAAAAGCTGGAGGATGGAGACGAGGGCGGCGGCCACGTACGTGAAGGCGCACGCGCGGAGCACATCGAACGCGCCTTTGCGCTCTTGGTCGGGCAGGCCGATGCTCCCCATATAGGCCATGGCGCGGCGGGAAGCGTTGAACTCGACGGGCAGCGTGACGATCTGGAACAGCACGACGGCGGCGTACATGATGATGGCCGCCGTGACCAAGCCTGCGAGATTCATCACGAACCCTATGAGCAGCAGGAATATCCAAGCGTTCGATGCGACGTTCGCCACGGGCACGATGGCGCCTCGGATCTTCATGGGCGTGTATCCGGTGGCGTACTGGCATGCGTGCCCCACCTCATGACAGGCGGTGGCCAGCGCCGTGACCGACGTGGCGTCATAGGCTTCCGGAGACAGCGTGACCGAGTTCGATCGGGGGTCGAAGAAATCCTGTCCATTGCCGCCCCGGCGGATCTCAACGTTCGAGATGCCGTAATAGGCGAGCATCTGGCTTGCGACCTGCGCGCCCGTCAAGCCATTGGAAGCGCGGACGTTGGAATACTTCTTGAGCTTCCCGGTCACGTAGGCTTGGGCCGCCAATCCGATGACCAGCGTGGTGATGACGAACAACAGATAACCGTCGTACATGGCCGCTCCTTTCGTTCAGGGTAATATAGCATACATCCGTTCGTTCCCAAGAGAACTTCATCCTGTTCACATCTTGTTGACTTCAAGCTCCCCCTCGACGATCCTGAATGAGAGGCCGCCTTCGAGCAGAAGCAGGAGCTTCTCGCCTATGAGCGCCCGACGCCAGCCTTTGAGCAAGCGCGATTCCTCCAGATGCCCGCGCGCCAGATTCGTGAGATCGGCGGTGGATGCGAGCGTCTGCATGGCGATGTCGTTCTCCCGCGCCACCACGCGCGTGAGCGCCAGCATGAGATCGAGCGCGCTGTCCACGTTGGGCTCGCTCCCTCCGTTGCGCTCAAGCTCCGGCAGGTCGTCTTCGGGCATCTTGAGCACGCGCTCTATGAGCCCGGCCACCTCCCGCGCTTCCCGCGTGGGCAGCTTCTCCCGCATCCCGCGGATGAGGTAGAGATCGTCGATCTTGCTGGCCTCCTTGCGGCACGCCTCCACCACCTGCTCGTCGGAGAGCACCCATTTCCGGGGGATGTCCAGCGCTTGCGCCCGCTTCTCGCGCCACGCCGCCACTTCCCGCGCGCAAGCGAGCTGACGGCGATTGAGCTGATTGCCGCGCTTGAGATGACGGAACCGCTCGTAGGGATCGGTGGTGTAGTGATCCGGGTTCTCAAGCTCCTTGAAATCCGGCTCAAGCCAGTCAAGGCGCCCCTTCTCAAGGAGCATCCTACGCATGCAGAGATAGAGCTCCGGCAGGAACGTGACGTCTCCCGCCGCGTATTCCAACTGGCTTTTCGAGAGAGGGCGGCGCGACCAATCGGTGAACGAATCGGATTTCTTGAGCGTGACGCCGCAGATGGAGCTCACGAGCTGACCCAAGCCCACCTGGTAGCTGTAGCCCAGAAGCGCTGCGGCGATCTGCGTGTCGAACACGGGAGACGGCACGGCGCCGGAAAGGCGCAGCAGGATCTCTATGTCTTGGGTGGCGGCATGGAAGACCTTCATGATGGTGGCGTCCTCCAACAGGGCCGCCAAAGGCGCCAGGTCGGTCACGGCGAGCGGGTCGATGATGGCTATGTCATCATCGGTGGCCAGCTGGATGAGGCATGCTTTGGGATAATAGGTCTTCTCGCGCAAGAACTCCGTGTCGATGGCCAGCACCTGCGAGCGGCTGGCTTTCTCTGCGAACTTCGCGAAAGATGTTTCGTCGTCGATGTACTTCAAGAACGTTCGGGTCTTTCGTATCGGGTGCGTTTCATTGCTCATATTACCAGTCATCACCGACCGCCGCAGAAGGGCATCTCGTATAATGAGCGCCATCCGTTCGTTGGGAGAGGGTGGATGAAGCTTCTGGTCATAGACAACCTGGCATCCGGCTTGGGCGAAGGCTTCGCCTACGATTTCATCCGGGCGTTCGCCGATGACGGCGATGAGGTGACCATCCGCACCACCGACGGCACGACCGACCTTCGGATCTTCCTGGCTGATGCCGACCGCTTCGACGCGGTGGCCATCTCCGGCGGCGACGGAACGCTCTCAACGGCGGCCTATCAGCTTGCCGACACCGGCATCCCCATCGTCCCCATCCCTGCGGGAACCGCGAACTTGATCGCCAGCAACCTCTACACGCCCACCGAGCCTCATGCTCTGGCTCAGATGCTCCACGAGGGGCGGATGATGGATTTCGACATCGGTGAGGTCACGCTGTCCAATGGCGAGCGGTGCGGTTTCATGATGATCGCGGGCGCTGGCTATGACGCTTCCATCATGAAAGACGCCGAAAGCGGGAAGAAGCTGTTGGGCCAGATGGCCTATTTCACCTCGGCGGTCTCGAACGCCCTGCCCCAGGTGGCCACCTTCGAGCTGGACCTTGATGGAGAGCAGGTCATCTGCGACGGCGTGGGCGTGCTCATGGTGAACTTCGCGAAGATCCAATTCGACCTGCCGGTGCTCCATGAGAACCGGCCGCGCGACGGCCTTTTGGACGTGGTGGTGCTGCGCACGAAAGACGCGTTCGGGCTGATCCCGGCGCTTTTCTCGGTCATCCTTGACCGGGGCGGGGACTTCCCCACGCGCACTGACGCCTTCAGCACGTTCCAGGCGAAGAGCATCCGCGTCAGCGCGCAGCCGGACCTCTTCATGCAATTCGATGGAGAGGCCACTGGCCACAAGACGCCGTTCGCCGCCCGCGTGCTGCCCCGCGCGGCGCGCTTCGTGGTGACCGAGGAGTGCGTGAAAGCCTACTCCTGAAGCTTCTCGGGGATTTCGGGACCTTCCTTGACGGCGCTTTCGCCAGCGCTCGCGTCCGTGGCGGTGGACGCATCTTCCGCTGAGGGGCTCGTCCGGTAACGCTCCAGATTGGAGTTGTAGCGCATCTGGACCAGCTCCAGGATCACGGCGAAGACCATGGCGAAATAGACCATGAGCTTCTCAAGATGCATGTCCAAAAGCTCGATCCCCGTGGTGATGCCCAGAGAATCCAGCACGAGGAGCACGCCGATGGCTGCGATGAACACGAGCGCCAAGATCTTCATCTCGGCGTGGCGATTGATGAAATCCGAGATGGGGTCGATGAAGACCATCATGATGATGATCGCGATGATGACCGCCGCGATCATGACGATCAAGTGCTCCGCCAAGCCCACGGCCGTGATGACGGAGTCGATGGAGAAGACCACGTCCATGACCATGATGGTGCCGATGGCCTGGGGCAGCCCGATCCTGTGGCGCTCTTTGTGCTCTTGGGATGCTTCCGCTTTCACTTCGGTGAGCGCGAGCATCTCCCTCAGCTCCGCGATGCCCTTGTACACGAGATAGCCGCCGCCAGCGAGCATGACCACATCCCGGATGCTGATGCCATGCTGGTAGGGACCCAGGTGGATCTCGAACAGAACGAACGTCATATGCACGAGCCAGCTGGCGAAGCAGAGGAACAAGCAGCGCATCACCAACGCGCCAGCCAGGCCCAACTTGCGGCCGATATGGCGCTGCTCTTCGGGAAGGCGATTGGTGGTGATGGAGATGAAGACGATGTTGTCCACGCCCAGGACGATCTCCAAGAACGTGAGCGTCAAGAGGCTGATCCAGGTTTCCGGCGTTGTGAAGATGGTCAAATCCATAGCGGCCACCGTAGCAGAGGCGGGGGCAAGGCGCAATGATATAATCCTTCGGTCATTGAACTGAAAGGGAGAGCGCGATCCATGGAAGACGAGCAGAGCACGAACCCTGAAGCATCCCACGTGGATGGCCCGGCGAAGGAAGAGTCCGAGCACGTCCATGAACGCGGCGGCCATGCCGAAAGCGCCGCTTCGGGAAAGAGCTCGTCTCCTGCAGAAAAGCTCAAGGGGTTCCTCTCCTTCGACCGCGCCGATGCCGGGAACGCTTCACGCAAGCTCGATCCGGATGCGAAGGTGCGCTACCTGAACGGCGAGAGCCTCTCCCGACCGCTCGATATGCCGAACGGCGTGAAGCGGGGGATGCTCGCCGCGCTCGTGGCAGCCGCGATCATCGGTTGCGCGTTCCTCGCGTGGTATTTCGACGGCGTCGCCAATGGGCCGAAGCGCCAAGAGCAGGCCATCGAGGAGACGCTCGCCAAAGAAGTCTCCTATGACCTCCCGGATCTGTACTCTCTGATGCCGCTTGACGACGAAGGCATCTTGGCCGCGCTGCATGAGGCGAATCTGCCCATCTTCGAAGTACCGGCTCAAAGCGAACGCTCCGTCCTGCAGATCGTGAAGCTGCCGCCTGACATGAACGTGGTGGATGCGGGCATGATGTACGCCAGCGGCGTGTCCAAGCTCTCGGCGGCCGACGCGGCGAAGCTCTTGAACGGCTCGTGGGATCTCCAGGTGGACCGCGAGAACGGCGTCAACATGGTGGTGCATTTCGCTGATTTCTCAGCCGCCACCGTGGATGAGGCAATCCAAACGGCCTTGACGGCGGAAGGGCTGAACGAGACCAACATCACCGAGAGCGGCGAAGACAGCGCGGGCAACACGTTCACCGCTGGCACGATCGATGGTGAGAACGGCTCATATTCTTGGCGCGTGTCGGCGTTGCCGCTGTCGAAGATCTACAGCATCGACGGCCTGCCGCAAAACGCCGTGTACGTGGGCATCCGCATGACTTCGTAGCGCTCTCACGCCCACGGATTCGATCGCCGCTTTTCTTGAGATGTTCTCCTTGAAAGACGGCAGCGGTAACGCTATCATGGTCAAGCTGCATTCAAGCAGCAGCGTTTTCGGGTTGTGGCGCAGTTTGGTAGCGCACTTGACTGGGGGTCAAGGGGTCGCAGGTTCAAATCCTGTCAACCCGACCAGAGAATGAAAAGAGAGCCTGCGGGCTCTCTTTTTTTTCGATGCGGGTTGACGGCCGCCGCCAGGCGGGAGCGCGGAGCGCGAGGATTTGAACCTGACAGGTTCACTGGCGCGCTACGCTTGAGCGGGCGCGCCAGCCGCGAGGGTCAAGGTGTCGCGAAGCGACCGAGCGGAGAATCGCGCCAGCGATTGTTCGCGGGGACTTGACGCGAGCGAAATCCTGTCAACCCGGCCAGAGACCCCTGGCTCTTCGGCAAAGCAAGCAGACACGTTCGGATGCGCGTTCGCGGGAGACGGTTCCACAGGATGCGATCCAGCGAAATCCTGTCACCCCGACCAGACCCCCCTCACCCGGCTCATTCCCAAGGGACGGACGCGCATACCCGGCACCCAGACGCGCATGACCCCCAGTGGCGGGCAATGCCCGCGCTACGCTGATAATGGGAACCGTTCTGCAAACGGCGAC
>CAJTVP010000003.1 GCA_910580205.1 uncultured Eggerthellaceae bacterium | reverse complement strand
AGATGCGCCGCGTGCTCCTCACCTGCCGTGCCACCGTGGGCGAGGTCGGCAACGCGGAGCACTCCAACATCAAGATCGGCAAGGCGGGCCGCAATCGCTGGCGCGGCATCCGTCCTACCGTCCGCGGCACGGTCATGAACCCGGTCGACCATCCCCATGGCGGCGGCGAGGGCAAGAACAAGACCTCCGGCCGTCACCCGGTCACCCCGTGGGGCGTTCCCACCAAGGGCCATCGCACCCGCAACAAGAAGAAGGCGTCAAGCCGCCTGATCGTCCGCCGTCGCAGGAAATAGCCGAGTTGAGGAGATAAATTGAGCAGAAGTCTGAAAAAAGGCCCCTTTGTTGAGCCGCGCCTTCTCGGCCGAATCCAGAAGATGAACGAGACAGGCGACAAAGAAGTCATCAAAACGTGGTCTCGCGCCTCCACCATCTTCCCTGAGATGGTCGGGCACACCATCGCCGTCTACGACGGCCGCAAGCATGTACCGGTTTACATCACCGAATCCATGGTCGGTCACAAGCTGGGAGAGTTCTCTCCCACCCGCACCTTCCGTGGACACTCGGCTGACAAGGGCAAGAAATAAGGAGGGGAGAAGATGGAAGTCAAGTCACAAGCGAAATACGTGCGCGTTTCTCCCCGCAAGGCTCGCGTGGTCGTGGACCTGGTCCGCGGCAAGTCCGTTGAGCAAGCCCGGGAGATCCTGGCGTTCACCAATCGCGCCATCGCGGAGACGGTTGAGAAGGTGCTCAATTCGGCGGTCGCCAACGCTGAGCACAACAACAACCTGAATCCGGCCACGCTCGTCGTGAAGAAGGCCTATGTGGATGAGGGCCCCACCCTCAAGCGCATCCGCCCTCGCGCGAAGGGCTCCGCCAGCCGCATCAACAAGCGCACCAGCCACATCACTATCATCGTCGCACCTCGAGAGGAGGCCTAGCATGGGTCAGAAAGTAAGCCCCACAGGCTTCCGCCTGGGGATCACGGAAGATTGGCGCAGCCGCTGGTATGCGGACAAGAACTACGCGGAGACGCTTGAGAACGATCTCGCCATCCGCAAGTTCCTGGACAAGCAGCTCGCGCGCGCCGCAGTCTCCCAGATCGAGATCGAGCGCGCTGGGGACAAGATCAAGGTCATCATCACCACGGCTCGCCCCGGCGTGGTCATCGGCAAGAAGGGCTCTGAGATCGACGCTCTCCGCAAGAAGCTGGAGAAGATCGCGAACGGCTCCGTTTCCGTCGAGGTCGTCGAGGTCAAGCGTCCGGAGCTGGACGCTGAGCTCATCGCCCAGTCCGTCGCAGAGCAGCTGGAAGGCCGCGTGGCGTTCCGCCGCGCCATGCGCAAGGCGGTGCAGTCGGCCATGAAGTCCGGCGCCAAGGGCATCCGGATCCAGTGCTCCGGGCGTCTGGGCGGCGCTGAGATGAGCCGCCGCGAGTGGTACCGCGAAGGCCGCGTGCCGCTGCAGACGCTCCGCGCGAAGATCGACTACGGTTTCGCCACGGCCAACACCCAGATGGGCGCCATCGGCGTGCAGGTCTGGGTCTACCATGGCGAGGTCATGCCGAACCAGAAGATGAGCAACCCGGCGCTGGAAGGGCCGTCCCGTCCGCCGCGCCGCCGCAACGATAGGGGGCGTGCCTGATGCTGATGCCCAAACGTGTCAAGCACCGCAAGGTGCAACGTGGTTCCATGAAAGGCAAGGCCAAGGGTGGCACGCGCCTGAACCACGGCTCCTATGGCCTGCAAGCGCTTGAGGCCCATTGGATCACCAACCGCCAGATCGAAGCTGCCCGTATCGCTATGACCAGGCATATGAAGCGCGGCGGCAAGGTCTGGATCACCATCTTCCCGGACAAGCCCATCACCTCCAAGCCGGCTGAGACCCGCATGGGATCGGGCAAGGGCAATCCGGAAGGCTGGGTTGCGGTCGTGAAGCCCGGCCGCATCATGTTCGAGATCGACGGCGTTGACGATGAGACGGCGCGCGAGGCTCTGAGGCTCGCCACCAACAAGCTGCCCATCAAGTGCAAGGTCGTCACCCGTGAGTCGGAAGGGCAGGAATAGATGAAAGCATCAGAGATCCACGAGCTTTCCGCCGAAGATCTGGCGGGCAAGCTCAAAGACGCCAGAGCAGAGCTGTTCAACCTGCGCTTCCAGATGGCTACCAGCCAGCTTGACAACACCGCGCGGGTCAAGCAGGTCAAGAAGGACATCGCGCGCATCCTCACTGAGATGCGGGCTCGCGAGCTGAGCGCGTAGGGAGGATATGCAGATGGAACAGACAAGGAACCTTCGCAAGGTGAGGCAGGGCATCGTCGTGAGCGATGCGAACGACAAGACCATCGTCGTCGCCGTTGAGGAGCGCAAGCCCCATCCCATCTACGGCAAGATGATCACGTCCACCAAGAAGTACCACGCCCATGACGAAGAGAACTCAGCAGGCGTGGGCGACACCGTGCAGATCATGGAGACACGTCCGCTTTCCAAGATGAAGCGTTGGCGTCTCTACAAGATAGTGGAGAAGGCGAAATAGCGCTCACGCGCGCATACGCCCTGAGAAGGTAAGGACGAAAAGCAATGATACAGATGCAATCCATGCTGTCGGTGGCTGACAACTCCGGCGCGCGCAAGGTGCAATGCATCAAGGTCCTGGGCGGCTCCAAGCGCCGCTACGCGGGCCTGGGAGATGTCATCATCTGCAGCGTGAAGGAAGCCATGCCGAACGGCGCTGTGAAGAAGGGCGAAGTCGTTCGCTGCGTCATCGTGCGCGTGAAGAAGGAAGTGCGCCGCGATGACGGAAGCTACATCAAGTTCGATCAGAACGCTTGCGTGCTGATCAACAACGACGGCACGCCCCGCGGCACGCGCATCTTCGGCCCGGTGGCCCGCGAACTGCGCGACAAGCGCTACATGAAGATCGTGTCCCTGGCACCCGAGACGCTTTAGGAGGTGTCAGAGAACATGGCAACGAAGACGAAGAAGACCGAGAAGCACGTGCTCAACGTCCGCAAGGGCGACAACGTGAAGGTCATCAAGGGCAAGGACAGCGGCAAGGAAGGCAAGGTCCTGCGCACCATCCCTGAGACCGAGCGCGTGGTGGTCGAGAAGATCAACATCATGAAGAAGACCATGCGCCCCACGCAGGCCAACCCGCAGGGCGGCATCTCTTCCATCGAAGCGCCGCTCCATGCGTCCAACGTGATGCTGGTCTGCCCGCACTGCAAGAAGCCCACGCGCGTGGCCCATCGCATCGACGATGCGGGCAAGAAGCATCGTGCGTGCAAGAAGTGCGGCAAGGATATCGACTAAACGCGCTGAATTCACTTTCATCTGCCGCTTGTTCCAAGGTCGGCGTTGGACGGAAGCCAACTTGCCTTGGAGGCGCGGCAGCTGAAAGCACCTCAGCACGTTTCGCTGATCCTGAAGGGTGAAGCAGTAGCATTGGCCCTCAGATGACTGAGGGATCCAGGGTCGGAAATCCTGGATTCAAACCAACGGAAGGCAGGAAAGAACATGGCAGACATGCCTCGGCTCAAGGAGATGTACCAGACCAAGATCGTCTCCCAGCTGGAAAAGGAGCTTGAGATCCAGAACATCATGGAGGTCCCGAAGCTCACGAAGATCGTCGTCAACATGGGCGTGGGCGCAGCCGCGGGAGACGCGAAGCTGCTCGACGCCGCCATGAATGACATGCGCGTGATCACCGGCCAGCAGCCCATGGTCACCCGCGCGAAGAAATCCATCGCCGGTTTCCATATCCGCGAAGGCCAGGCCATCGGTTGCAAGGTCACCCTCCGCGGAGACCGCATGTGGGAGTTCCTGGACCGCCTGCTCGCCACCGCCATCCCGCGCGTGCGCGACTTCCGCGGCCTTTCCACCACCAGCTTCGACGGTCATGGCAACTACTCCATGGGCGTGACCGAGCAGCTGATCTTCCCTGAGATCGACTATGACAAGATCGACCGCACCCGCGGCATGGACATCACGGTCGTCACCTCGGCGAAGTCCGACGATCAGGCGCTCGCGCTCTTGCGCGCGCTCGGTTTTCCGTTCAAAGCAGAATAGACTGCGCGGCCATCTGAGACGAAAGAAGGATACGAATGGCAAAGAAATCCATGATCGCCAAGGCGAAAAGGGAGCCGAAGTACTCCACGCGCCAGCACAACCGCTGCACTCGCTGCGGTCGCCCGCGCGCCTACTATCGCAAGTTCGGGCTGTGCCGCATCTGCCTGCGCGAGCTGGCGAACAAAGGCGAGCTGCCGGGTGTGACCAAGTCCTCTTGGTAGCGAAGGCGCAACGCCTGAGGTTTTCAAGGTACCAACATGCCAGGCGGAGGCGCTACGGGTGCCTCGTTCGAACCGGCATGAGTGATAACGGAGTTTAAGGAGAAGCTCACCATGACAATGACCGACCCCATTGCAGATATGCTTACGCGCCTGCGTAACGCCCAGACTGCAGGTCATGAGACGGTGTCTATGCCCACCAGCAAGAAACTGGTGGAGATAGCCCGGATCATGGACCAGGAAGGCTACATCCAAAGCTTTGACGTGATCGAGGGGGACCCGCGCGGGACCCTGGAGCTCACGCTGAAGTACGGGCCGAAGAAAGAGAAGACCATCAAGGGGATCAAGCGCATCTCCAAGCCCGGTCTTCGCATCTATGCGGGCAAGGATGACCTGCCGCGCGTGCTCGGAGGCCTGGGCACCGCCATCATATCCACCTCAAGCGGCGTCATGACCGACCGCGATGCGCGCAAGGCGGGCATCGGCGGCGAAGTCATCGCCTACATCTGGTAATCGGAAGGAGGAGAAGGCATATGTCACGTATCGGTAAGATGCCCATCGCCCTTCCTTCTGGTGTCGAGGTGAAGATCGACGGCACCACCGTGACCGTCAAGGGCAAGAAAGGTGAGCTCACGCGCACCTTCCAGCCGACCATGATCATCAAGCAGGAGGGTGAGGAGATCCTCATCACCCCCGCGGACGAGGAGCGCCAGACCAACGCTTACTGGGGGTTGACCCGCTCGCTTCTGCACAACATGGTCGAAGGCGTGTCAGAGGGCTTCAGCAAGAAGCTGGAGCTGGTCGGCGTCGGCTACCGCGCCGCTCTCAAGGGCAAGGACCTGGAGATGCAGCTCGGTTTCTCCCACCCGGTTCTCGTCCAGGCGCCCGAAGGGATCACCTTCGAGGTCCCGTCTCAGAACGAGATCATCGTCAGCGGCATCTCCAAGGAGAAGGTCGGCCAGGTGGCTGCTGACATCCGCAAATGGCGCAAGCCGGAGCCGTACAAGGGCAAGGGCATCCGCTATGAGGGTGAGTACGTCCGTCGCAAGGCTGGCAAAGCTGGCAAGGAATAGTCCTGCTGACACAGCAGTCACGGAAGGGTATCAACTATGCAGAAATCAGTGCTCAAACGCCAGAAAGGACTTGCCCGCCGCCATCGTCGCGTGCGCGGCAAGGTCAATGGCACCGCTGCGCGCCCGCGCCTGTGCGTGACGCGCTCCAACAACAACATCTACGCTCAGGTGATCGACGACGTGTCCCACAAGACCATCGTCGGCGCTTCCACCATGGGCGATGCGTTCAAAGCCAGCGGGCTGAAGTCCAGCAACGTCGAAGGCGCTGCCAAACTGGGCAACATCATCGGCGATATGGCGCTCAAGGCCGGCATCACCGAGGTCGTCTTCGACCGCGGCGGCAATCTGTATCATGGTCGTGTGAAGGCAGTCGCGGACGGCGCCCGCGAAGCCGGTCTCAAGTTCTAGAAGGGGAAGGGCAATATGGCTCGCAAACAACAGGAAAAAGCAGTACCGGAGCTTGAAGAGCGCGTCGTTTCCATCAACCGCGTCTCCAAGACCGTCAAGGGCGGCCGTCGCATGCAGCTCACTGCGCTCGTCGTCGTGGGCGATGGCAAGGGCAAAGTGGGCGTCGGCCTGGGCAAGTCCCAGGAAGTCCCGAACGCCATCAAGAAGGGCACCGAAGACGCGAAGAAGAACCTCTTCACCGTGCCTCTGACCGACGAGAAATCGGTTCCCCATGAGATCATCGGCGAGTTCGGCGCAGGACGGGTGCTCATCAAGCCGGCCGTTCCCGGCACGGGCGTCATGGCCGGCGGCCCGGTGCGAGCCATCATGGAGCTGGCGGGCGTGCAGAACGTCATCACCAAGTCTCTGGGCACCAGCAACGCCATGAACATCGTGAAGGCCGCAGCTGAAGGCCTCAAGGCTATGGAGAGCCCTGAGGAAGTCGCGAAGCGCCGTGGCATCACCGTTGATGAGATGTTCGGCCGGAAGGAGAAGTAGGATGGCTGAGAAGAAGCTGCGCGTCACGCAGGTGAAAAGCCAGATCAGAAAGCCTGCCGACCAGGACAAGACGCTGCGCGCCATGGGACTGGGCCGGATCGGCAAGTCGAAGGAGCTCACGGACAACGAGAGCGTCCGCGGGATGATCTTCAAGGTGAAGCACCTGGTGGAGGTCGAGGAGCTGTAGAGCTCGGCTCAACCTCCCTTCCCATCAGAGAAAAGCACAAGCGAGTATCCAGATCAAGGATGCGAAAGGAAAGGTAGAACATGGAGATCAAAGATCTTAAACCGGCTGAAGGATCGCGCAAAGCGCGCAAGCGCGTGGGTCGCGGCCATGCGGCTGGACAGGGCAAGACGGCCGGTCGCGGCCTGAATGGCCAGAAGTCCCGTTCCGGTGGCGGCAAGGGCGCTGGGTTCGAGGGCGGCCAGACGCCGCTCGCCCGTCGTCTGCCGAAGCTCCCCGGTTTCCGCAATCCCAACCGCATCGAATACAAAGCGGTGAACGTGAGCCGCTTGGATGCGAAGTTCGAAGCGGGGGATGTGGTGGATGGCGCCAGCCTCCGCGCCAAGGGCATCATCAAGCATGAGGATGAGCCCGTGAAGATCCTGGGTGACGGAGAGATCACCAAGGCTCTCACGGTCAAGACCGACAAGATCTCCGCCACTGCAAGGCAGAAGATCGAAGCTGCGGGTGGAAAGGTCGAAGAACCTTGCTAAGCTCAATCATCGATGCGTTCAAGGTACCTGAGCTGCGGAAGAAGATGCTCTTCACGCTGGCCATCTTGGCGCTGTATCGTTTCGGAGCATACGTGCCGGTCCCCGGCATCCCGTTCCATGAGTTCGCCACGACGTACCAGTCTTCCGGCGTCGCCATGAGCATGCTGGACCTGTTCACCGGTGGCGCGCTCTCCAACTTCTCGGTGTTCTCTTTGGGCATCATGCCCTACATCACCGCATCCATCATCATGCAGCTGATGCAGGGCGTCATCCCGGCGGTGGGCCGCTGGGCCAAAGAGGGGGATTCGGGGCGCAAGAAGATCACCCAGGTCACGCGTTACCTGACGCTGGGCTTGGGCCTGATCAACGCCATCGGCTATCTGCTCCTCTTCCAATCTCCCACCTACGGCGTGCAATTCCCTGACAGCGAGGTCCCCAACTGGGTGACCAGCATCGTCATCGTGTTCACGCTCGTCGCTGGCACGGCGTTCATCATGTGGATGGGCGAGCTCATCACCCAGCGTGGCGTCGGCAACGGCATGTCGCTCATCATCTTCGTGAGCATCGTGTCCGGCGTGCCCTCCGCCATCTTCTCCTCCATCAACCTGACGGCGGATCTGGGCATGGGCATCGCGCTCACCATCCTCATCTTGGCGGTCGTGATCGCCTGCATCCCCATGATCATCTTCGTGGAACGCGCCCAGCGGCGCATCCCGGTGAACTACGCGAAGCGGGTCCAAGGGCGCAAGATGCTGGGCGGTCAGAACACCTACATCCCGCTCAAAGTGAACGCCGCAGGCGTCATCCCGATCATCTTCGCCAGCTGCATCCTGTATCTGCCGGCGCAGCTGGCCGCCATCTTCAACGTCGATTGGCTGACCACGTTCGCTGATTGGTGCACGACCGGCTGGCTCAACTGGTTGCTCACGCTGGCGCTCATCGTGTTCTTTGCGTACTTCTACACCTCCATGGTGTTCAATCCTGAAGAGACGGCGGACAACATCCGCAAGCAGGGCGGCTTCATCCCCGGCGTCAGACCGGGCTCGGCCACGGTGCAATACATCAAGAACACCCTTCGGCGCATCACGCTGCCGGGCGGCTTGTTCATCGCGGTGATCGCCGTCGTGCCCACCATCATCTTCTACTTCACGAACAACCAGCTCATCCAGTCCTTCGGCGGCACCTCCATCCTGATCATGATCGGCGTGGCCTTGGACACCATGAGCAAGGTGGAGAGCCAGTTGAAGATGCACAACTACGACGGATTCTTCAAATAGAAGATCCTAGATAAGGAGAGAGCAATGAACATCGTTCTCTTGGGCGCGCCGGGGGCTGGCAAAGGCACCCAGGCGGCCAAGCTGGTGGAAGATGAGGGGCTCTGCCACATCTCCACCGGCGACATCCTCCGCCAAGCGGTGAAGGATGAGACGGAGCTGGGGCTCAAGGCCAAGGCGTTCATGGATGCCGGCGACCTGGTGCCCGATGACCTCATCATCGACCTCATGCGCGAGCGCATCGAGCAGCCGGATACGGCGAAGGGCGTCATCCTGGATGGCTTCCCGCGCACGACCACGCAGGCGGTGGCCCTGGACACCATGTTGTCCGATCTGGGCCGTCCGCTGGACGCGGCGCTCCTCATTGACGTGGACCCCGAAGTGATCGTGGGTCGCCTGTCCAGCCGTCGCATGTGCCGGGATTGCGGCCACATCGGCACGGCGGATGATGCGCAGTGCCCCGTGTGCGGCGGTGAGATGTACCAGCGCGACGACGACAACGAGCAGACCGTCCGCAACCGCCTTGAGGTGTACGAGAAGTCCACCAGCCCGCTCGTGGATTACTATCGCGGCTGCGATCTTCTGGTGACCATCGACGGCGATCGCGATCCTGATGTGGTCTACGCTGATGTGAAAGCGGCCCTGGGCCTCTGATATTCACAGCATATCTTCTGATGAGACCCGCCCCTGTTCAAGGTGGCGGGTCTTTTCGTCTCTTCCGGCTGAAAGCTGGCTTGCGGGAGGTTCGGCAGGGGCTCTTTTCTCTATAATCTTCCCATGCCAACGCTTCTGGAAAATATCATCTATCACGGGCGTTCGTTCTTCAAAGCGCACGAGGGGACCATCCGGCACATGGCGCGCCTCATCGCCCTCATCTTCGCGTGCGCGCTGGCCCTTGAGGTGTTCGTCTTCAACATCAACTATTTCACCACAGCGGGGCTGAACACCATCGATCTCAAGAACAAGATAGACCTCCATGAGGGCAAGGACGAGGTCTTCCGCCTGACGGCGGTGGATCATGAAGTGGAGTTCAGCAACCTGAACACGCGCGTCTCCAACATCATGGTGGACTTCGATCCGAACCAACCGGCGCAGCTGCTCACCCTCAAGATCCAATTCACGGACGACGCCCATGAGACGTATTTCGACAGCACGGAATACACCGAAGGCGTGCCGCTGGTGGAAGTGTCCACCATGTCCGACCAGAGCAAATACATCAACCTGAACACGACCGGCGTGGTCAACAACCTCAAGATCTCCCTGGTGGGGGAGGACGTTTCCTATCCTGTCCGGCTGAACACCATCTATCTGAACGCGCACCATCCCTTCGATCTCAACATCGTGCGCTTCCTCATCACGTTGGGCGTGATATCGCTTTTCTGCCTGTTCCGGCCCTCATCGTTCTTGTATCGGTTGCGGATGAAGGACAACCCCGCCGCCTCGCGCATCGGCGTGGTGGCAGCGGTGATGATCGAGTGCGCGCTTTGCGCGGCGTTCTTGTTCTACGGCGCGAACATGGTGGGCGTGGCCACCTCCTCTTACAACTACGGCGAGTGGGATGGCGCGTCTCTGGTCAACACCTTCGAGGTGGGCGGGGACAACGCCCAACAGTATGCGGAGCTGGCGCGCGCCATCGCGGACGGGCAGCTCTATCTGGAGGAGGAGCCGCCGGAGTGGCTGCAAGAGATGGACAACCCCTACGACAAGGGAGCGCGGGACGAAGCTCAGAAGGAGACCGGCGAAGAATACCTGTTCGATGTGGCGTTCTATGAGGGCCACTACTACGTCTATTTCGGCATCATCCCGGTGCTGCTCTTCTATCTTCCGTTCTACCTGCTGACCGGCACGGCGTTCCCCACAGCCATCGGCGTGCTGATCGCGTGCCTTCTGTTCCTCTGCGGCGCATCCGCGCTTTTGGACCGCTTCGCGCGCCATCACTTCGAGCGCGTGACGTTGGGCGTCTACCTGCTGGTGCAGATCGCCTTCGTGAGCGGATGCGGGATGCTCTACCTGCTGAAGTTCCCCACGTTCTATTCGCTGCCCATCGCCTGCGGCCTCATGTTCAGCGTCTGGGGGCTGTATTTCTGGATGTGCGGCCGCGAGGCGCGCCGCCGCTGCCTTTTCTTCGCGCTGGGGTCGCTCTGCATGGCGCTCGTGGCCGGGTGCCGTCCGCAGCTGCTCTTGCTGTCCCTGCTGGCGTTCCCGCTGTTCTGGCGTCCCTACATCACGAAGCGGCGCATCCTCACCAAAGCGGGCATGAGGGAGTTCGCGGCGCTCGTCCTCCCGTATGTGCTGGTGGCGGCGTTCATCATGGGGTACAACCACCTGCGCTTCGGCAGCTTCACGGATTTCGGCGCGAACTACAATCTCACGGTCAATGACATGACCCAGCGCGGATGGGTGCTCGGCCGCATCGCGCCGGCGCTGTTCGCGTATTTCCTGCAGCCCCCGGACACGGTGGGCGTGTTCCCGTTCCTGCAGCCGGTGGAGTTCGCATCCACTTACATGGGCCAGACCATCAAAGAGGCCACGTTCGGCGGCATCTTCTGCTGCTATCCGGTGCTCTGGGTCATCTTCTTCGCCCGTCCTTTGCTCTCCCTGCGCAACGCCCAACGCTCCACGGGCACCATCACCGGCGTGATATCCGTGCTGCTCTTCTCAGGTGTCGCCATCGCGGTGGTGGATGCGGAGATGGCGGGCATCCTGCAACGCTACTATGCGGATTTCAGCTTCATGTTCTTCGCTGCGGTGGTGCTTCTGGTCTTCATCGCGAACGAGAACATAGATGAAGCGCCCATCCTCCGGGGAGGCTCTCCTCTGAGGGCTGTGAAGGGCGAGAAGAGGCTCGTGCGCCCGAACGCTCGATCGCTCCTCACCAAGACCATGATCGTGCTCGTGGCTCTGGGCGTGGTGTACAGCGCGCTGCTCTGCTTCACCCCTGAGACGGGCTGGTATTCAGATATCTATCCGTGGGCGTACCATGACCTGATAGAGATGGTGCAGTTCTGGACCTGATGGGAGCCTAGGCGCGCAGCTTGCCTTAGAATGGCTGCCAGAGCGTTTTCAGAGACGAAAGGGGCTGTGGGATGGAGTTCATCATCGCTTCGGATTACGATGGGATGAGCCGCAAGGCCGCGGATGTGGTCGAGTCGGTCATGAAGGATGCGCCGGAGTGCGTTTTAGGGCTGGCTACAGGGTCCACGCCCATCGGCATGTACGGGTGCTTGGTGGAGGACACGGCGAAGGGGGATGTCTCATTCGCGAACGTGAGCACCTTCAACCTGGATGAGTACTGCGGGCTCACGGGCGATCATGACCAGAGCTACCGGTATTTCATGGATCAGAATCTCTTCGATTCCGTGGATGTTGATAAAGCCAAGACCCATGTGCCGAATGGGTGCGCTGCGGACGTCGATCAGATGTGCGAAGAGTACGAGCAGGCCATCGAAGACGCTGGCGGGATCGACATCCAGGTTCTCGGGATCGGCCATAACGGGCATATCGGGTTCAATGAGCCCTGCGACCATTTCCCGGTCATCACGCACGAGGTGGACCTGACCGAGAGCACCATCAACGCGAACAGCCGCCTGTTCGATGACATCTCCGAAGTGCCGCGCAAAGCCGTCACCATGGGCATCGGGACCATCATGAAGGCCCGGAAAGTGGTGGTGCTGGCGAATGGGGAAGGGAAGGCGGACATCATCTCTCGCGCCTTCACCGGTCCGGTGGTGCCAGAGGTGCCGGCATCCGTGCTGCAGCTGCATCCGGACGTGACCGTGGTGTTGGATGCGGAGGCGGCCAGCAAGCTGGACATCGCCTAGCGTTCCATCAAAAAAAGGCCCCCTTCCGGGGGCCTTTTTCATTCCGTTTCCAGTCTAGCAATCCCAATCGAAATTGATCATGGAGTCTGTCGGCACCATGCCTTCTGCGCGGAGGACATGCACGATGGAGCGCACATCCTCACCCTGAAGCGCTTGGACGGGCTCTCGCATCTGGTTCGTGTTGAAGACGCCCATCTGCCAAAGCGCTGTTTTGAACGCGCCCACGCCCGCGCCGAAGCCGACGGTGGCGGTGACTTTGCGCGTCATCATCATGAGCCGGGCCAGGTGGTCTTGGATCTTGGAGACCTTCTTCCAGTCACCGGCTTGCGCGGCGTTCCATTGCTCCACATAGGCGTGCGGGTCGATGTTCGCAAGGCCGGGGACGGAGCCGTCGGCACCGCCCAGAAGCGCTCCATCCACGACCACCTCATGACCGGTCAAGAGCTGCAAGGGATGTCCTGCATCTTCATTCTCGAGCACCAGCCAGCGGAACTGGACGTCGTCGCCTGAGGAGTCCTTCACGCCTTGGATGACGCCATCCTTGCCCAGACGAAGGAGCATCTCCGGATCCAGCTTCGTGTGCACGCTCACAGGCAGATCGTAGGCGAACAGCGGGAGGTCCGTATGCTCGCGGATCTGGCGGAAGTGGCGTTCATTCTCATGGGGGCCGCCCAGAGCGTAGAAGGGGGCTGTGGCCACCAGAGCGTCGATGGGCAGATCGGAGATGCGCTTCGCTTGCTCGATCACGCGCATGGTCTCCATGTCGATGACGCCCACGAGCACCGGCACGCGGCCCTTGACGATCTCTATGGCCGTCTCAAGCACTTCCAAGCGCTGCTCGTCGGTGAGGAAGACCACCTCGCCGCTGGAGCCCAGGAAGAACAGGCCCGTCACTCCGCCGTCTATCATGCGGTTGATGCTCTTCTCGAACGCTTCGCGGTCAAGAGAGCGATCTCCCTTGAGGGGGATGATGACCGGCGGGATGACCCCGCTGAAACGCTTGATGTCCTGATCGTTCATTGGCATGGGGATGCGAGCCTCCTATTCGCTCAGGTCAGGATGGAGCAGGGAAGGCGCAGCACCCAGGAGGAGCCTGGTGTAGTCGTCCTTCGGATTGTTGAACACCTCAGCCGCCGTGCCCTCCTCGACAGCCAGGCCGCCATTCATGACGATGATGCGGTCTGAGATATAGCGCACCGTCTGGATGTCGTGGCTGATGAAGACCATGGCCAGATTGAGCTCTTTCTTCAGGTCCATGAGCAGATTCAGGATCTGAGCGCGCACGGACACGTCAAGGGCGCTGGTGGGCTCGTCGGCGATGATGGCATCCGGTTTCAAAGCCAAGGCGCGGGCGATGGCCACGCGCTGGCGCTGGCCGCCGGACAGCTGACTGGGGAGCGCCTCCAGAGCGGACTCTGGAAGGCCGACCATGCCGATCAGCTCATGCACGCGAGCTTCGCGCTCTTCCGGCGTGCCCACTTTGTGCACGATCATGGGGTCCATGAGCTGATCGTGGACGGTCATGCGGGCGTTCAGCGCAGTGGCCGGGTCCTGGAACACCACGGAGATGACGCGGCCGATGACGCGCCGGTCAGCGGCGGTGCGGTGCGTGACGTCCTTGCCTTTGAAGAACACGCGCCCTGAGGTGGGGGCTTGCAGACCGCACATCACGTTCGCCGTAGTGGACTTGCCGCACCCGGACTCGCCCACGATGCCGATGGTCTCACCAGGCCACAGGCGCAGGGTCAAGCCGCGAACGGCATGCACCAGGTTGGGATGGATGATGGAACCGGTGCGCGTCTTGAAGGTGACCTTGATGTCATCCAAGAAGATGATGGGCGTCTCACCCTCATGCTTCGCTGCTTCGGCGGCCTCAGAGGCGGCCACCTGCGCTTCTTCGCGCGCGACCTTCTCAGGGTCAGCCGCGCTGCCTTCCAGCTCGTCCTTGAGCTCCGCTTTGAGCTCGGGATCCAAAGAGGAGGCGGCTGCCATGGATACTTCTGCCTGGGATTTCAGATCATTCGTCATGATAGTTTGTCCGTCCACTCGATAGGGCCGCCGGGTGCGTAGGGCTCGATGCCGAGCTGTTGGAGCACGTCATCAGGCAGCTCCGCGTAGTAGTGATCCGTGTCTCCCTTGCGCTTGAGCACAGGCTTGACCGGGGATACCTTGTCGGGGTGGCTGGAACGCGGCGTGAAGCGGTCGCCTTCGGGGAAGTCCTTCGGGGAAGGCACCGAACCGGGCACCTGGTGCAGGCGGTCGCCGCCTGCTTCGATGGAGAGCACAGAGCCCAGAAGCCCGCGCGTGTATTCGTGGATGGGGCTGGTGAGCAGCTCGGAGACCGGGCCTTGCTCGACCACCTGGCCAGCGTACATGACCGTGATGGAGTTCGCCACCTCAGCGACGAGGGCGAGGTCATGGCTCACGAACACCATGGCGAAGCCGAGCTCTTTCTGGAGGCGGTTCAGCAGATCCACGACCTGCTTCTGGACCGTCACGTCAAGGGCCGTGGTGGGTTCGTCGGCGATGATGACCTTCGGATCGCGGGTGAGCGCCATGGCGATGAGCACGCGCTGGCGCTGGCCACCGGAAAGCTCATGGGGATAGGAATCAAGCGTGCGCTTGGGGTCCAGGCCCACCAATTCCAGCAGATCCTCGGCGCTGCGGGTGCCGCCGCGCTTGGTGAGCTGCTTCATCTGGGAGCGGATGAGCATGGAGGGGTTCAGGGAGGAGAGCGCGTCTTGGTAGATCATGGCGATCTCACGGCCGCGCAGCTGGTTCATCTGGCGCTCGTTCAGCTCCAGCAGGTTCTGGCCGTTGTAGAGGATCTCTCCTGTGATCTGGGCCTTCTTGTCAAGCAGCCCCATGATGGCCAGGGAGGTGATGGACTTGCCGCAGCCGGATTCGCCGACGAGTCCCATGGTCTGATGCGGGCGGACGACGAAGTTCAAATGATCGACCACGTTCACGTCCCCATGGCGGGGGAACTTGATGCAAAGGTCCTTCACTTCCAAGATGGGCTTCACGGAGGTGTCCGCGCTGAAGCGGTCTTTCCGCTTGCCTTCCATCTCGCGCAGAGAGGCGAGCCTCTTCTCCAGCATCTCAGCCTGAGCGGCATAGGCGAGCTTCGGGTCAGCGACCAGGCGGTCAGCTTCGCGCTTGCCAGCCAGCTGGTCGTCGCCGGCGGCCACAGGGGCCTTCGCCGGGGCGGCCATGGCGTCCGTGATGCCCTCGGAGAAGATGTTCAGGCAGAGCACCGTGATCATGATGGCCAGGCCCGGGAACAGCGCCTGCCACCAGCGTCCTGCCAGCACGCCGTCACGGGCATCGGCCAGGATGTTGCCCCAGGTGGGGGTGGGCTCCGGGATGCCAGCGGAGATGAACGACAAGGACGCTTCGAAGACGATGGCGTCCGCCACCAGGACGATGGTGAACACGAGCACCGGCGCGATGCAGTTCCGGACCACGTGCTTCAGCAGGATCCAGTTCGCGCGAGCGCCTGAGACGATCACCGCTCGGACGTAGTCTTGGTTGTATTCGCTCATGACGTTCGCACGGACGATGCGCGCGATCTGCGGGATGTAGAGGAAGCCGATCGCGAAGATGAGCGAGGGCACGGAGTTGCCGAACACGATGACGAACGTGGCGGCCAGAGCGATGCCGGGGAAGGACATGATGATGTCCAGGATGCGCATGATGAGGTTGGAGAGCCACGAGCGCACCACCGCCGCCAGAGAGCCGATGATGGAGCCGAACACGAGGGCGAAGGCCGTAGCGCCCAGGCCGATCACCAGCGAGTAGCGGGCGCCATACATCATGCGAGAGAGGACGTCGCGGCCCTTGTCGTCAGTGCCGAAGAGGAACTCTCCATTCGGCGCTTGGCGGGCCGTGAAGATCTCATAGGGGTTGTGCGGGGCCAGGAAGTTCGCGAACACCGCGATGAACACGACTGCGAGCAGCACCACGAGCGAGATGCGCGCGCCGATGGTCATGGATTTCCAACGGCGGAAGCGGATCTTCCCTTCCAGCTTCTTCGTGGTCTTCTCGCGGAGCTTCGGATCGTTCGTTCCGGGGACCTTTGGCGTCGCGCCACCGCCGCCACCGGCGCCTTGAGCCAGCATCTCGTCGCGATTCGCGTCGTCTACATGGGTAGTCATATGGGGACCATTCTTGTCAGGCATCGTCTACACGCTCCTAATCCGGGGGTCGATGAGGATGTAGAGCATGTCAACGATGATGTTGATGATGATGAAGGCGATAGCCACGGTGAGCACGACGCCCTGGACCAGATAGACGTAATTGGATTGGATGCCAGAGACGATGGCCATGCCCATGCCGGGCAGGTTGAAGATCACCTCGATGATGACCGCGCCCCCGATGAGATAGCCGATGCGCAGGCCCAGCACGGTCACCGGTGTGATCAGCGCGTTGCGCAGCACGTTGCGCGCCACCACCACGCTTTTCGGGATGCCAGCGCCCAGCGCAGTGCGAACGTAGTCCTTGTCCAGCTCCTCCACCATGGAGGTGCGGACCACGCGCGTGAGCTGGCCAGCCACGGGCACGCCCAAAGACACGGCGGGGAGGAACATCCTCATGAACCAGCCGCTTGGGTCGGTGGCGAAATCCGGCAGCTTGCCGCTAACGGGGAAGGTGCCTTGAAACGCCAGAATGAGGAGCACCGCCAGCCAGAAGGACGGCGTTGCGATGCAAGCGATGGAGAAGATGCGGATGATCTGGTCAGGCCAGCGATCGCGATAGAGAGCGGAGATGACGCCCAGGATGACGGCTACCACCACGCCGAAGATTAGGCCCAGGAATGTGAGCTGCAACGTGACGGGCAGCGCCTCCATCACACGCTCCGTCACACTGGCCCGAGCTGCTCCATATGATCCTAAGTCACCTTGCACCATTCCAATCAGGAAGTTTCCATATTGAACGATAAGCGGATCGTTCAGGCCGTACTCTTCACGGTAAGCCTGCGCTTGAGCTTCGGTTGCCGTTTCCCCCAGCACCGAATAGGCTGGATCAATAGGGGAGAGCGACATGATGAAGAATACGAGGATGGTGACACCGAGGATCATGACCGGCAGCCACAGGATGCGATTGCCGATGAGTCTCAACAGGTTATTCACGTTCCCCTCCTCTCTCGACGCTTGCACATTTCCGATGGTTCTAGTTTACCCCAACGCAGGGCTTCTTGTCGTATCTGGTTGCCTGAAAGCGCGCTATGAATGGAAAGAGCCCGCACCAGGTGCGGGCTCTTCTCTCCATGCTTTCGCATGGACGGTGCGCGTAAGGCTCTACTCAAGCGGCGTGGTTCCGAGGAACACGATGCCGGTGGTGGAGATGGGAGCGAAGTCCTCAAGCTTCTCTGAGTAGTAACCAGTACCAGTCTCACGATGGAACAGCGGATACAGCGGCACGTTCTCAGCGATGAGATCGAAGCACTGATTCCAAGTCTCCTGCTGCTTGGTGGCATCGGCCTCTTCGCGAGCGCTCTGGAGCAGCGTCTGGAGCTCGGCCCACTCAGGGGTGGTGTTCCAGCAAGAACGGCCCTGGGTCCACACATTGTCGCCATACCACCAGCTCATGAGCAGGTCGGGATCGTTGCCGAAGCAAGAAGGATCGCCGGATGCCAGCAACACATCAAAGGGAAGGATTTCCTCAGAAGGAGCAACAGTGGCATAGAAAGCTTGGCTTGTTTGCTCCTCTGTCGTTACGGTGATTCCTGCAGCCTTAAGGTCTTCTTCAATTTGAGCAATGAGAGAAGAAACCCACGTATTCAAGTAAGTAACCTTGCAGGTAAGATTGGTCGCGCCTGCCTCTTGAAGGAGTTGCTTTGCCTTTTCCACATCATGAGTGTACACCGTGGAAGCGCGGTTGTAGTTGGCGTAGGATTCGGGTAGGAAGGAGGTGGCGGCAGCTGCATGGCCATCCATTTGGTTCGCGATCAACTTCTCCACGTCGATGGCATAGAAGAATGCCTGGCGGACGCGCGGATCATTGAATGGCTCCTTTTTGGTGTTGAACATGAGGAAAGGCAGCGTAAAGCCAGGGACGTATTCCACGGTTGCGCCTGAAGCGGCGATCTGGTCCGCATTTGAATCTGGCACATCCGTGATTGCTTGCACCGAACCGTCGGTGAGAGCTGTAGTACGGGAAGTGGAATCGAGAAGAATATTCCAGTCCATAGTTTCACAGGTAGCCGGCATGGTGCCATTGTAGTTTTCATTCGGGACGAAGGTGATGGTGCCGCCGTCGTCGCCGTTGATGGTGTCGTACATCCAGGGGCCAGATCCGATGGGGTTGGTCTTCAGCTGATCTTCAGTGAGAGCGGCGGGGTAAATCTTAACGAGAGCAAGACGTCCCTTGAGCAGCGACTTGAAAGGGTACTTCAGCGTGAACGTGACGGTGGTGTCATCCTTGGCGGTCACAGAGTCGATGAAAGAGAGGAACGCGCTGTAGGTGTCATTTGCGATGTTGGCTTCGAAAGACGCAACGACATCAGCCGCGGTAACCGGAGTGCCGTCAGAGAACTTCGCGCCATCGCGCAGCGTGACCTCGTATTCCGTGGCAGAGACTTCGACCGGGTCAGCAGCAGCCAGAGCATTGTAGGTGGTGTAGTTGTGAAGGTCAAGGTCATAGAGACCTTCAAACACGTGCCACGTGGCCGCAAGCACCATGGCCGAGCTCGCACCGATGGGATTGTAGTTTGTGCTGGCATAAGAGAGTGCCGCATAGATGGTGCTGGCTGGGGTGGAGCTGCCTGCCGCTTGCGAAGAAGAGCTGGATGAGCCGGATGAGCTGCAGCCGCTCAGTGCCAGCGCTGCAACGGCACCGGTGGCGGCAGTTCCTGCCAAGAATCCTCGACGCGTCAGTTTCGGTTGTCCCATAGTTCCCTCCAACTAAGGTTCGTGGGGCGCCTGCCCCTTTTGAAAGCGCACGAAGATGCGCTTCTTCATGGTGCATCATTATGCTTGAAAACGGCAGGGAAATAAAGCCCCTCCATATAAATGTGACGTTACGTCTTGGAAACGCTTTTCGTGGGGTGGGCTGCTCCCGCCGCTCGGCGGCGGTCACCGTTCACCGCCGATGCAGCGCCGGGGGCGCGCAGCCGCGTGCGCGCTGCGTCCCTTTCACCTTCCCGGTTCGTCCCGTTCACTCCTTCGCCGGTTCATGGAGCCCGTGGACGAATCACGGGGCTTGCTATCATCAACGGGTCCGCATGGCTTCCAAGGCCTTTCTGCGGGCTATCATTTCTGCACCAGTTGAACCTGATCGAGAGGAGACGAATGTCCAAGCTGACAGAGATACGCTGGCATGCACGCGCGGGCCAGGGTGCGGTCACAGCCGCGAAGCTGGTCGCGGATGCAGCGCTGCTCGAAGGCGCGTACATCCAGGCCATGCCTGAATACGGCCCGGAGCGCACTGGTGCGCCGCTGAAGGCGTACACGCGCGTGAGCGACGCCCCCATCGAGGTGCACAACACCATCGTGAACCCCGACATCGTCGTGGTCCTGGACGATACGCTCCTTGATTCGGTGGATGTGGCCGAGGGCATCCATGAGGATGGCTTCATCATCCTGAACACCGAGATGGATGCTGATCAGGCCAAAGCCGCGCTCAAGGCTCCGGCGGGCGTGACGGTGGCGATCGTGGATGCGTCCGGCATCGCCCTTGAGACCATCAAGCGCGACATCCCCAACACGCCCATCGTTGGGGCGCTGTCCAAGGTGACCGGCGTGGTCCCGGTGGATGCCGTCAAGGTGCGCTTGAAAGAGACCTTCGGAAAGAAATTCGCGCAGGAGATGATCGACGCGAATCTCAATTCGGTGGACCGCGCCTATGAGGAGGTGACCCTCGCATGAAGATGCCCGAGCTTTCCCGCTTCGAGGATTGGAAGCCGGAGGAGTTCCCGAAAGGGTTCATCTGCAACGCCGGTACGTCCGTGGAGTACATCACCGGCGGCTGGCGCTCTATGCGCCCGGTGTGGGATGCGGACGCGTGCACGAGCTGCATGCTGTGCTGGGTGGTCTGCCCCGATTCCTCCATCATGGCGGAGGATGGCACCATGACCGGCATCGATTATGACCATTGCAAAGGGTGCGGGGTGTGCGTGCATGAGTGCCGCTTCAACGCGCTTTCGTTCATCCGCGAGGATGAAGCGGAAGGGGTGAGGTAGATGACCGCATCGAAACCGTTCTCAGCCACCGGCAATCAGATGGTGGCGGAGGCCATGCGCCAGGCGAACCCTGATGTCATGGCCGCCTATCCCATCACGCCGCAGACCACGATCGTGGAGAACTACGCCAAGTACGTGGCGAACGGCTTGGTCACCACGGAGTTCGTGACCGTTGAATCCGAGCACTCCGCCATGTCCGCCTGCGTGGGCGCTTCCGCTGCCGGCGCGCGCGTGGCCACGGCCACGGCGAGCCAAGGCCTCGCTCTCATGTGGGAGGAGCTGTTCATCGCCGCGGGCATGAGGCTGCCCATCGTGATGGCCAACGCCAACCGCGCGCTGTCCGCCCCCATCAACATCCATGGGGATCACTCCGACATCATGGGCGCTCGCGACACCGGCTGGATCATCTTCTTCGCCGAGACCGCGCAGGAAGCCTATGACAACACCGTCATCAGCTTCCCCATCGCGGAGGACAAAGACGTGCAGCTGCCGGTCATGACCACCCTTGACGGCTTCATCACCAGTCACGCCATGGAGCGCTGCGTCATGGAGGATGACGAGACGGTGGCGAAGTTCGTGGGCTCTTACGAGCCGGTGAACGGCCTCATCACCAGCGCTGATCCGCTGGGCGCGGGCATGTTCGCGAACGGATCCGCTTACATGAAGTCCCGGGCGGTGCTCCGCCGGGCTTGCCAGGATTCCCTGCCGGTGATCGAGCGCATGGGCCATGCTTGGGCGGATGTGTGCGGGCGTCCCTTCGACGTGGTGGACACGTGGGAGACCGACGATGCGGACCTGATCGTGGTCGTGCTGGGCTCTGCGGCGGGCAACATGCGCCACATCGGACGCGAGCTGCGCGCTGCGGGCAAGAAGGTGGGCGTGGTGCGCCCGCGCCTGTACCGTCCGTTCCCAGCCGAGCAGATCGTGGAGGCGTGCAAGGGCGCGAAGGCCATCGCCATCATGGATCGCGCGGATTCCATCGGCGGTCAGTTCGGGCCGCTGGCGGTGGACGTCATGAGCGCGCTGTTCGCGACGGGCATCCAGGTCCCCATGCACAACTACATCTACGGCCTTGGCGGCAACGACCTCACCAACGACACGGTGTCAAGCGTCTACGCCGACCTTGAGGCCCTTGCCGCCGGCACCAAGAAGACCGGCGGGCTCACCTACCTTGGAATGCAGGAAGCGGAAGGGGCTGAGAACGAATGGCTAGCATAAAAGAACTCTCCAAGCGGCCAGAGAAGCTGGCTCCGGGGCACCGCCTGTGCGGTGGGTGCGGCGCTTCCATGGCGGTGCGCCAGGTGCTCATGGGCGTGCCGGAGGATGCAGTGCCCGTCGTGGGCTGCGCCACCGGTTGCCTTGAGGTGTCCACCACCATCTACCCCTACGATTCCTGGAACGTGCCGTTCATCCACAACGCGTTCGAGAACTCTGCCGCCACCGTCTCTGGCGTGGAAGCGGCGTTCAAGGGGATGCAGCGCGCCGGCAAGATCCCGGCGGACAAGAAGATGAAGTTCGTGGCGTTCGGCGGCGACGGCGGCACCTATGACATCGGGTTGCAGTCCTTGTCCGGCGCCATGGAGCGCGGGCATGACATGGTCTATGTCTGCTACGACAACGGCGCGTACATGAACACCGGCATCCAGCGCTCCTCCGCAACGCCCAAGGGCGCTTGGGCCACCACCGCTGAGGTGGGCAAGGTGGAGCAGGGCAAACCGCAGGTGCGCAAGGATCTGGCTTCCATCATCGCCGCCCATGGCGTGCCCTATGTGGGCCAGTCCACGGTGGGCCACTGGAAGGATCTGGTGTCCAAGGCTGAGAAGGCCTTCGCCGTTGAGGGCCCTGCGTTCTTGAACATCCTGGCGCCGTGCCCGCGCGGCTGGCGTCTGGCTTCTGATCAGACCGCTGAGATCTGCCGCCTGGCGGTGGACACGCGCTTCTGGCCGCTGTTCGAGGTGGAGAACGGCGTCTGGAAGCTCACTCCCGTCAAGGAGAAGAATCAGAAGCCCCTGGAGGACTTCCTGAAGCCGCAGGGGAGGTTCAAGCATCTGTTCAAGCCGGGCAACGAAGAGCTCATCGAGGAGATGAAGGCTGACGTGGATGCCTATTGGGCCTACCTTGAGGGGCGCGTGGAAGGATCGACGGACGCGAAGAGCCCCATCGAATAGCCTCTTTCAGGCTTAGGATAGCGAAGAGCCGACGCTTTCGGGCGTCGGCTCTTTTTGCGCACGAGGCATGGGACTGAAGGGGGATGCGGTCCTAGCCTTCGATGGAGATGACCGTCTTCTTCTCCGCTTCGGGCTCTTCGGCCAGTTGCGGGACGCTCACTTTCAAAAGGCCGTTCTCGAAGGTGGCGGAGATGGCCTCTTCATTGATGTCCTCTCCCAGGTAGAAGGAGCGCTGGCAGCTGCCGAAGAAACGCTCGCGGCGGACCCAGGTCTGCTGGGAGCTTTCCTGCGCTGTTTCCGTTTCGGCGTTCTCGGAGGCTTCGGGCTTCTGCTCTGAGGCTTCCTCCATGGAGGCGGACACGGTCAGATACCCGTCCTTGAACTCCGCCTGGACACCTTCTTTGGCGAATCCCGGCAGCTCCATGGTGAGCTCATAGCCCTCATCGGTCTTTGAGATGTCGGTCTTCATGAGCGAAGAGGCGTTGAAGCCGTCCATCTGAGAGCTCATGAGAGGCGCCATGGGGAATCCGAGGGAGGACGGGTGCCGACGACGGCGGTAGGGTGCGATCATGTGCATGATGTTCCTCTTTCTTTCGCGGTGCAGCGCTGTTGTGATGGGATGTCCGTGTCTGATGCGTTCCGAGATGCTCATGCGAACAGGCTGCTTCTCTTTTGTCGAGTGACAGTATGCGCGCTTGGGTTGGCACTCGCAAGGGGAGAGTGCTAATCTTCACGAAACATACAAATGTTCGTGTATTCCATGGAGCGGTTTTCGCCGGATTCACCCTTTGGGATGCAAACGGATGTACTACTATATAGAAGCAGGAAAACGGCATCAGGCAAGGGAGCATGGACAGGATCATCCTTGGCATAGATCCGGGGCTGGCGAACACCGGATGGGGGATCGTGACGCAGCGGGGCGCGCGGCTGTCGTGCGTGGCCTATGGCTGCGTTTCCACGAAGAAAGAGCTGGACCTGGGGGCGCGGCTCATGAAGATCCATGACCAGATCCATGCGGTCGCCAGCAAGTTCGCTCCGGAGCACGTGGGTATAGAGACGGTCTGGTTCGGGGACAACGTGTCTTCCGCATTCGCCACGGGGCAGGCGCGCGGCGCGGCGCTGGTCGCGTGCGCGAAGCATGGGCTCGCCGTGGGGGAGTTCACGCCCAGCCAGATCAAGATGGCGGTGGTGGGCACGGGCAGCGCGGACAAGGCGCAGGTGCAGTACATGGTGCAGCGCATCCTGCGGCTTGAGGTGGCGCCCAAGCCGGATCACGCCGCTGATGCCTTGGCGGCGGCCATCTGCTACGCCACCCATGACGGGCACGGGGATGCGGAGAGCCGGCTCGCCAGGCTGGCGAAGGAGATGGCATGAGAGGACCGCTGCGGTTCCACGGTCGCGGCGGGTTGAAGAAGGGTGAGGAGATGCGCGCATGATCGCGTTCTTGGAAGGCACGGTCGCGGCGAAGGGCGCCGGGAAGGCCATCGTCAAGGTGGGAGGCGTGGGCTATGAGCTGCTCATGTCCACCACGTCTTTGGCCATGCTCCCGCAGCTTGGTGAAGAGGTCCATGTGCTCACGTATCTGAATGTGAGCGATCAGGGCGTCTCTCTGTTCGGCTTCATGGATGAAGAGGAGCAGCGGCTGTTCAGCGCGCTCACGGCCGTGAGCGGCATCGGTCCGAAGATGTCTCTGGCGGCGCTTTCCACGTTCACGCCCGATGAGCTCAAAGGGGCGGTCGCCGCTGAGGATGTGAAAGCCATCTCCAAGATCCCGGGCGTGGGGAAGAAGACCGCCTCCCGCATCGTGCTTGAGCTCAAGGGGTCCATCCCTGATCTGGAAGCAGCGGCGCTGAAAGCAGGCGCCAAGACCGCTTCTTCGGCCATGAAGAACGCGGTGAGCGCTCTGTCCTCCCTTGGGTTCACGCGCAAGGAGATAGATGAGGCTCTGGAGGGCGCGCCTGTGGATGGGGATGAGGAGACGTTGCTACAATACGCGTTGAAGCGGATCGGATGACGGCGTCTTTCATGAATGCGAGCAGATGAGCGTGGACGAAGAGATCCAGATAGAGGGCATGGTGTTCCAGGCATCGGAGGATGCCGGGGATCTTCCCGGTGCGCGGCGCAGCGTGGACCCAGCCTTCACCAAGGAAGATGAGGCCATCGATCGCTCTTTGCGCCCGAAGCTCTTGAAGGATTACGTGGGTCAGCAGAAGGTGAAGGATTCGCTGTCCATCCACATCAAAGCGGCGAAGGAGCGCGATGATGCGCCGGACCACATCTTGTTCTCCGGTCCTCCCGGTCTGGGGAAGACCACCTTGGCCGTGGTGGTGGCCAATGAGCTGGGCGCGCAGTTGAGGACCACCAGCGGCCCCGCCATCGCGCGCACGGGGGATCTGGCGGCCATCCTCTCTAACCTTGAAGAGAGGGATGTGCTCTTCATCGATGAGATACACCGCATGAACCGCTCCGTGGAAGAGGTGCTCTATCCCGCGTTAGAGGATTTCTCCCTGGACATCGTGGTGGGGAAGGGGCCTGCGGCCCGCTCCATCCGTCTGGATATCCCGCATTTCACGCTGGTGGGCGCCACCACGCGCACGGGCCTTCTGACCGGTCCGCTCCGGGATCGCTTCGGACTGGCGTTGCGTTTGCAGTATTACACGCCTGAGGAGCTGGCGGGCATCGTGAAGCGCTCCGCAGCCATCCTTGGGATACAGGTCGATGACGAAGGAGCGTTCGAGATCGCGCGCCGCTCCCGTGGCACCCCGCGTCTTGCCAACCGCATGCTCAAGCGCGTGCGCGATTGGGCGCAAGTCCGCGCGGAGGGCGACATCACCAAAGAGGTGGCGGCTGAGGCGCTCAAGTTCTATGAGGTGGACAAGCTGGGGCTTGATTCCATGGACAACCGCGTCCTTGAGATCCTGTGCGTCCAGTTCTCCGGGCGGCCAGTGGGGCTCACCACGCTGGCCAGCGCGCTTTCGGAGGAATCGGACACGGTCGAGGACGTGTACGAGCCGTATCTCATGAAACAGGGATTGATCGTGCGCACGCCGCAGGGCCGCCAGGCCACGCCGCGCGCATTCGAGCATCTGGGGCTTTCGCTGCCCTTGGGCGTCTAAGGCAAGAGGAAGGAAGAGATCATGGCAACATGCGAGCAGGTGGCTTCCATCACCGGTGGCAAGGTGTTCTGCGGGGACGGATTCAAGGCGGAGGATGTCAACATCTCCGGGGACCGATTCGCCGCTGCGAAGGGCGCGGGCGAATCCGTGGACGCGAAGGGTTGTTTGGTCATCCCAGGGCTCGTGGATATCCACTTCCATGGGGCTGCGGGCGGAGACATAAGCGACGGGGATGAGGCGGGGCTTCACGCTCTGGCGGGCTATGAGGCATCCCGCGGCATCACGGCGGTGTGCCCGGCCACCATGACGCTCTCCTTCGATCAACTCTCTGCCGCCATGGAGGTGGCGCGGGAGTATGAGCCGGCCTGTGATGAGTCCGCGCTGGTGGGCATCAACCTTGAAGGGCCGTACATCTCGCCTTCCAAGGTGGGCGCGCAGAATCCGGAATACGTCCGCAATCCGGATGCGGAGGAGTTCCGCAAGCTGCAATCCATGGCGGATGGACTCATCAAGCTGGTGGACATCGCTCCTGAGGAGCCCGGTTCAGGCGCCTTCATCGAGGAGATGAAGGATGAGGTCAGGATCTCCATCGCGCATTCATGCGCTGACTACGACACGGCGCGGGACGCGTTCGCGAAGGGCGCCAAGCATCTCACGCATCTGTACAACGCCATGGACCCCATGCACCACCGAAAGCCCGGTCCCATCCCTGCGGCGGCCGAGCGGGACGACATCACGGCGGAGATCATCGCTGATGGCGTGCACATCCACCCCTCCATGGTGCGCCTGGCGTTCAACCTGTTCGGTGATGATCGGATGATACTCATATCCGACACGCTCCGTGCGGCAGGGCTTGAGGACGGCACCTATGACCTGGGCGGGCAGGACGTCACCGTGCGAGGACCTGAGGCGCGCATCGCGAACGGGGCGTTGGCCGGTTCGGTGAGCGATCTTTTGCGCTGCTTCACGGTGGCGGTGAAGGATATGGATATCCCGCTCGTCTCCGCGGTGAAGGCGGTCACGGCGAATCCGGCGCGCGCCATCAAGATCGACGATGAGCGGGGGCACATCAAAGATGGCTATGTGGCTGATGCGGTCATCCTTGATGAGGACACCCTTGAGCTCAAGCAGGTGATCTTGCGAGGAAAGGCCATCCTGTAGCGCGGTGCTGGATCAGTCCCCATCAAGGCTGACGGTGTCGTAGACAAGGCCGTATTCTTTTTCTACGGTCTGGATGAACTGTTCCGGCGTGCAGATAGGGATCTTCGCGCGTTTGAACCCATTCACGTCCTGGGTGAGGAGATGGTCTGCCTTGATGTTCTCCGCGCAGAGGGATATCAGGCAGTCCTCATAGTCGGCCCAGCTCCTCCTGCATGTTTCAAGCACTTCTTCATGCCCGACTTTGCAGACGTTCAAGAATCCAAGGCTTTCCATGAAAGCTGCTTGGAGAGCTTCGCTGTCAACGTGTTTGGAGAGGATGTAAAAAGCATCAGTGTAGGATTGGGGTGCCACCCACATCTCCAAATCTCCCAAGATCTGCATCGCATTCAGTTGCGTCCAGACTGAAAAATACGGCTCTCTTCGGCCGAAATAGTCGATGAGGGCATTGGTGTCAATCAGCACTCGCATACTTCGCCTCAAGCGCTTCGGTCAGCAACTGCTCGTCAGTCTTTCCCTCCCAATAAGAAGATGGAATTGCGAACGTGGTCTTCTGGAGGCGATCTCTCAGCTCTCTTTTCTGCCCAACAGTGAGGGTTCGCTTCTCATGGCCGTTCGCAGTGAGAGGATTTTCAAGAGAGGGCAGCTCTCCCTTCGCGAGAACATACTCATAGGCTGCGTTGATCAGCTCTGTGGGGTTCGAGCCGATCTTCTCCAAGGCCATCCTGCCTTGTTCTTTTATGCCCGCAGGGACGCGCGCTGTGACGATGGAGTTCATGCTGCACCTCGTTTCTCAAACGCATATTACTGTAATACAGCTTCTCTTTCAAGAGGAATGATGGGAAAGCCAGGTTTGTCGATCAGGGCATTGCGCAATGGTCAATGATAGAACCTTTCCTGCCATAACCAGTACCAGTCAGCACGGCATCGCAGATTTCATCTTGCCGTACAGTGATGTTATGCCGCTTGATGAGGATGACCTGTGGGGGCTCACGGATTACGAGCTGTACCTGGCGAGGAATGAGATCTACACTCGTCACGGGCGGGAGTTCATCAACGAAGATCTCAGCGCGTATTTCGATGGGAAGACATGGTATATGCCGTTCATCGCTCCTGAGGATTTCTCCGACGCGATGTTGAGCCAAGTTGAGCGGGACGACCTTCAGGTCATCTTGGCAGAGGAAGAGGACCGCGGACCTCCATATCTTTAGAGGCATGGCAAGCGTGGATGATGGCGCACTTGGTCGATTGATCTTATAGAAGGGGCGCTTCCTCTGCAGTTCAGCATACATCTGCTATACTGTTGTACGTACAACATAGGAGGCATCATGGCAGACACGATGGTCACAGGTCGGATGGCGCCGGCTAAAAAAGCAGCGGGAAACAAGGTGCTCAAATCTTTGGGACTGAGCGCATCGGAAGCGGTCAACAAGCTCTATGACCATCTCATTGAATATGGGCAGCTGCCCTTTCCTTCTCAGGCGGAAAAGCCGATCACTCTGGAAGATCGGAAAGAGGCTGCATGTTTCGTGCGCGGCCTTCCGAAGAAGAATCGGTTCTCTTCCATGACCGACGCGGAGATCAAGCGAACGAAACTTGATGGGCTTTCGCGATGATCATGAGAGCCGTGGTGGGCAACAACGTCCTCATTGATTATCTGATCTGCCGTGAGCCTCATTTTGAAAAAGCTGCTCTCTTGATGGAGCTGGGCTATCTCAAAGAGCTTGAACTATGGATCGGGACTTCTCAGATAACGGATCTGATCTATGTGATCACCGATGGTGGACGCGCTTCCGAATCGGAGTATGCGAAGAAGGTCATGCGCTCTCTCAAAAAGATGGTGCGCATATATGCAACCGACGATGAAGATTATGATGCGGTCGCTTCATCGTCGTGGGATGACATCGAAGATGCTTTCGTGCACCAAACCGCGCTGAAGGTGCATGCGGACGCCATCATCACCCGTGATGAATGCGGATTTCGGTTGTCTACAGTGAAAGCGTTCGATTGCGACGAGCTCTTTTCATATCTTGAGGAGGAGAAGGGCTTCGTGTATGAAAGCGTTGCTCTATAGCGGAAATTGTGCCGGACGCATTGCGCTTTTTCAGATGATGCGGAGGCATCTTCCAGATTAGTTTCATATCCAAACGGCTGATGCGCATACCCGGCATCCAGGTGCGCATGCCCCCATTGGCAGGCAATGCCTGCGCTACGGTGTCGGGGTTGTCCGAAAAAAAGCAGGGGAAGCCTTGTAGCGCGCCCATCGGGTGCCACTGGTCACCCTTGCGAACAGGAAGAGCCACCCTGCGCATCCGCCGCCGTTTTCATGATCAAGAAGCTGAGGATGTCTTCGCAGATACCTGCTGAAGCAGATAAGGAAAACGATTGTTCCTTGATGGAAATCTGATGGCTATCCAGTGAACGCTGTGTGCGATTCCAATAAGGAAGCGTAAGGCGGAGTTCTCAAGATAAAGGGCATCCAATGAACCTGGAAGGAAGGATGCCCTGTGAGAGATCTGACCATCAAAGACTGGCCCATGTTCGACAAGGTCGTGCGCGACCCGGAGGTGTGCGCCCTCATGCTTGAGGTGATCCTCGGCATAGAAGTGGGGCGCATCGAATACGCGGATGACGAGCACTTCGAGAAGCCGCATCTCTCAGGCCGAGGCGTCCGGATGGACGTGTTCGTCAAGGGTGGGGACGCCGTCTATGACATTGAGATGCAGACGGTCAAGGAGTCCTCCCTCATCAAGAGGATGCGCTATTACCAAGCCACCATGGATGCGGCCCTGCTCGACGAGGGGGATGATTTCGATCTGCTCCCTGACAGCTACATCATCTTCATCTGCGATCACGACCCGTTCGGGCATGGACTTCCACGGTACACGCTGGAACACGGATGCGAAGAAACCGATGATCTTGTCGTGGATGACGGAATGTGCTGGGTGGCTTTGAACGCCCCTGCCTGGGAGAAGGAGCATGACGCACCTCTGTCCCAGTTGCTAAAATACGTCCATACGGGCCGAGCGCAAGGGCGACTCGCGCGCATCCTGGACGAGCGTGTCAGGGATGCGAACGATAACGAAGCATGGAAGGAGCGCGCCATGGGGTTCATGACGGTCGAGATGGATCATAGGGTGGAGCTCCGCGCTGCCGAGAGAAAGGACTATGCTGCGGGCGAGGAAGCGGGCGAAGCCAGAGGTGAAGCTCGAGGCGAGGCAAAGGGAAAAGCTGAATCCCAGAAACGCTTCGAAGCGCTCATAACCAAGCTCACCGCAGAAGGCCGTTTGAACGATCTGGAATCCGTCGCCGATGACCCGGAGGCCCTTTCTCGTCTCATGGTGGAAAACGGCCTGTAGTTTTCCACGGTCGCATCCATTCCAATCGGCGCATCCAATTTATGCGGATGTGCTGGATATCGCTCTGTCGAAGCCGCAGCCGAAAGAGGTGATGCTACAATTCGTGCCACCACAACCATACCCCCGTGATGCCGGGACAATAACCTTCCAAAGCTCGATCAGGAGAGCATCTGCCCTTCTGGAGCTTTGGTACATTCTCGTACTTGCATCCGTATGGTTGTGGTGACCTTGGCGGATGCTCTCCTCATTGCAAGTCCGCGTCCATGATTCCAAGAACTGACGGATAAGAAAAGGCGGTGCCGGAGCACCGCCTCAAGGAACCTTCGGTCTTACAGTTCAGGCAAGCTGGCGGCAGCTACTGACTGACCGACACGGCGCATCTTCTCGTCCGGCAGCGTGACTGTGATCTGCTTCGCGAGCTCCGGATGCTCCTCTTCCAGGATGCGGTTGCATTCGGCGATCAAGAGGTCGCCACCGTCACCGGAAGCCACGCGGCCCAGCACGAGCAGCGTCTCGATCTCATAGAACGAGCTGTAGAGCACGAGGGTGTGGGCCAGATAGCAGCCGATGGAGCGGTAGATGTCCAACGCCGCCTCATCCCCATCGTTCGCCAGAGCCTGCACCACCTTCAGCTTCTCGGCCGGGGTGTCCTCCGGGTTCAGGATGATGTTCGCTGCAGGGGCCAGCTTGATGACGGCGTCCTGGCTGAAGTACTTGCAGCCCACGCCGAAGTCCGTGGACCATTCGTCCTGCATGGCCTTGGGGGAGAGGTCCACCGGCGCGAAGGCAAGCTCATTGATCCACCCGAGCACGTTGCCCTCCGCATTCACATAGCCGACGGCCTCAGAGGTGCCCATGGCGATCCCCAGGATGTCGCCGCGACCCGTGCTCATGAAGCCAGCCAGCGCGGTCACGTCACCGTCGTTCGCCACGACCAGCGGCACGTCCCCGATCTCTTTCCCAGCGCGATCGTAGATGCTCTTGACCTCTTCGCGACGCTCACGGGGCACTTTGATGAAGAGGGAGGCGACCATAGGGGAGTTGCCCACGAACGTGCCGGCGGATGACACGCCGATGGCGTCCACGCGCGGCATCTTGGAGGCTGCGGTCTTGAACGCGGTCACGATCTCCTCGAAGTGGTAGGTGGGGTCTTCGGTCACCTTCGGATACCAGACGACCTCCTCAGAATAGACAGGCTCTCCGTCGATCACGGCGGAGACTTTGCGGTCGGAGCCACCGGCGTCGAAGCCGATGCGGCACCCGTCCATGTGGCCGCCGATCTGCTTGGCGGATTCATTGGCGGCGGGGAAGTCCGCCTCGCTCACGGCGAGCACCTCCAACGCCTTCTCATACACATCTCCCACGAAGCCGTAATCGAACTTGCGGGCGCCGTCAGGGGAGTACATGGCGGCGATCTTCTCTGCGATGTCATCGCAGCCGCAGATGTAGACCATGAAACCGCCGATGCTCCACAGCTCGAACTTGATGAGCCGCTCCACGTAGCGCAGGTTCGCCTCTGCGAACTCAGGCCCGCGGATGGCGCTCTCGCGCACGGAGATGAGGCCGTCTTCGCGTTCCACGGCGATCTTGATCGGATGCGCCGCCTCCTTGAGGTACTCCTTCATCCACACGCCGAAGGGCACGAAATCAGGGTCCAGGACCGGCTTGTTCTTGATGTCGTATTCGATGCCGAGGTATTCCATGTCAGCTCCTTGCGATCTGGGTGAGGGTCTGTTCGGTCATGCAAAGCGCCCGCGGCACATGGAACGGGCCTTTGAAGGTGGAACCTTTGGTGGAGGGCATGGTGGGCACGCCGTCGCGGCGCAGATATCCGTACCATTCGCCGTATTCCGGATCAGCGAAGTGGGCCTTGCAGTAATCCAGCACTTTGAAGAGCCACTCCAGATAATACGGGTCCTGGGTGTGGCGGTAGGCCTTCGCGCTGGCGATGAGCGCCTCATCATGGGGCCACCAGAGCTTCATGTCGTGCTCGTAGGCCTCCGGGGGCAAGCCCTTCGCATCTATGAAGTAAAGCAGGCCGCCGAACTCATCATCCCAACCCGCTTCGATGGCCAATCGGAAGATGTCGCAGGCCGTCTTGAAGAGCTCTTCATCTTGGCGATATTCCGCCTCATCCATCAAGAACCAGCTGCATTCGATGTCGTGTCCTGGATTCACCACGCGCCCCGCCGTGTACCAGAGTTCCGGCTCTCCATCCAGGTTGACGGATTCCAGCGTGCAGCCGAGCTCCGGCCGGTAATGCTCGCCCGTGATGCGCGCCACGCATTCGCTGGCATGGCGATCGTACTCTTCCGTGTTCGCCGGGTCCACGCGCCGCATGATGGAGATGATGTTCAGGAAGATCATGGAATCTCCGAGAGAGCGCCCTGCGCGCGTCTCCGCGATGGTCTTGGGGCCGAGGCCGGCGGGATCTTCGATGAGCCCGTTGTTCAAGCCGTAGATCAGCTCATAGGCTCGACGCGCCCGCGCGAGGTGCTCCGCCTCTCCGGTGACGCCGTAATACTCCGCGTTGCCGATGCAATAGAAGCCCTCAGAGAAATTGTAGCGGCGCTGGCGCAGCGGCTTTCCCTCAGCGGTGACCGTGAAATACAGGCGGTCGCCCGCGCCGTGGTTCACGCAGTGGTCCTCCAGGAAGCCAAGGCAGCTCTTCGCTGCGCCCAGCCATTCATCGCGGGCGCCGTAAACGTGGCAGAGATACGAGTACGTCCACGCGCACCGCCCCTGCATCCACACGCTCTTGTCCGTGGAATAGATGCGGCCTTCGCGGTCAAGGCAGGTGTAGATCCCCCCGTTCTCCGCGTCTATCCCGTGCTTGAGCCAGAAGTCAGCGCTGATGTCCAGCTGGCCTTTGAGCCAATCGCGCGCGACCACGATCCGCTCCGTGGTGGTCTTGTCCAAACCTCCTCCTTCGGTTGAGGAAATATAGGTGCAATTATCTTTGGCGAAGGCGGGTGCCGTCAATATGGAACGGCGAAAAAGAGCGCGCGGGAAAGGGCGTTTCTCAACATGACGCGCAGCCGAACCGGGCAGATTTTGTTTGCCCCGGTGCAGCAAGTATGCTACTTTGATACCAGCCCACAGAAATGGGTGAAAATCACCTTCAAATCCCTGTTCGAGACTGAATGCGTGAGCATCGTGTGCAATCAGGCTGTTCGCGCGCGTGAAAACGAGGAGGCAAGATGAAGTTCTTCCTGGACACCGCTGATCTGTCGGAGATAGAGGAGGCGGCCAGCTGGGGCGCGCTCGCTGGCGTGACCACCAACCCCACTCTGTATGCGCGCACAGGCGGCAGCCTTGAGGACTTTGAGGACCACATCCAGCGCATCTGCAAGATCGTGGGGCCGGACTGCCCGGTTTCCGCTGAGAGCGTGGCCATGGATCGGGATCAGATCGTGGAGGATGGCCGCAGGCTGGCCGCGTTGGCGGAGAACGTGGTCGTGAAGGTGCCCACCATGGTGGAGGGCCTGGCCGCCACGCGCACGCTGGCTGACGAGGGCATCCGCGTGAACATGACGCTGTGCTTCACGGTGCCCCAGGCCATGCTGGCCGCCCGGGCTGGCGCGCGCTACATCTCTCCGTTCATCGGGCGCTTCGATGACATCTCCGAAGACGGCATCGAACGCGTGGCGGATATCGTGGAGGCCGTGGGCAATTACGATTTCGCGGAGAGCACGGTGGGCGGCGAACAGCTTGAGGTGATCGCCGCGTCTATCCGCAGCGCTGATCATGTGACGAAATGCGCGCTCATGGGGGCGGACATCGCCACCGTTCCGTTCGGCGTGATGAAGAAGATGGTCAAGCATCCGCTCACGGATGCAGGGATAGCGTCATTCATGAAAGATTGGGAGAAGGTCAAGTAGATGGCAGCAACCGAAGAGAAGACAGAAGCCGCAGTGGAAGCCGTTGAGGCCGAGGCGCCGAAGAAGACGCCTGCCAAGCGCACGAGGAAGACGGCGGCAGCGGCGGATGCCGAGCCTGCGGCCATCGCGAGCGAAGAGAAAGCCGCCGATGGTTCCGGCGATGCAGCGGCGGAGGAGAAGCCGAAACGCCGTCCAGGCCGCCCTCGGAAGAACCCGTTGCCTGAAGAGGATGCGGCCCCGAAGGCGGAAGAGGCCGCTGGCGCTGATGCGGCGGAGGAGAAGCCCAAGCGCCGCCCGGGCCGTCCGCGCAAGGTGAAAGAGCCGGAAGCGGCTGAGGCATCGGAGAGCAAGGAAGCGCCCGCTGCCAAGGATGCTGAAGAGCCGTCAGCGAAGGTGGAGGCTGCCAGCGCTGAGCAGGATGCGGACAAGCGCGAACCCGCTGCGGAGACGCGCCGTCCCCGCCAGCGCGCAGGGGAGGCGAACGGCCAGGCCTCAGACCGCAACAACAATGGCAACAACCGCAACAACCGCCACGGGAGCAACCGCAACAACCAGCACCGCACGCGCCGCGAGCGCAACGGACGCCAGCAGCGGGAATACGCGCCCAGCATCAGCAAAGAGGAGCTGGAAGCGTGCAAGCTCCCGGAGCTGCGCGAAAAGGCGGCTGAGCACAACATAGATGCTTCCGGCATGCGCAAGGCGGAGATGGTGGACGCCATCTATGAGGCCGTGTGCATCGCTGAGGGCTTCATCGAAGTTGAGGGCATCCTGGACATCCTGCAGGACGGCTACGGCTTTTTGCGCACCAAGGGATATCTGCCCAGCGAGCAGGACGTGTACGTGGGCCTGTCCACCATCCGCCGCAACGGCCTGCGCAAAGGAGACATGGTGGCGGGGCAGACGCGCCCGGCCCGGGAGGGCGAGAAGTTCCCGGCCATCCAGAAGGTGAGCAGCGTGAACGGCACGCCGATCGATGAGATCTCCAGCCGTCCGAAGTTCTCTGAGCTCACGCCCATCTTCCCGGACGAGCGCCTTGAGATGGAGCATGGCAAAGACACGCTCACGGCGCGCGTGATCGATCTGGTGGCGCCCATCGGCAAGGGTCAGCGCGGGCTCATCGTCTCGCCGCCGAAGGCGGGCAAGACCACGGTGCTCAAGGACATCGCAGCGGCCATCCATGCCAACAATCCTGAAGTGCATCTCATGTGCCTGCTCGTGGATGAGCGCCCTGAAGAGGTCACGGACATGGAGCGCTCCATCCATGGCGAGGTCATCTCCTCAACGTTCGACATGCCCTCCGACAACCACATCGCGGTGGCGGAGCTGGTGATAGAGCGCGCGAAGCGGCTGGTGGAGCAGGGTGAAGACGTGGTCATCCTCTTGGACTCCATCACGCGTCTGGCGCGCGCCTACAACTTGGCGCAACCAGCCAGCGGGCGCATCCTGTCCGGCGGCGTTGACTCCACGGCGCTCTACCCGCCCAAGCGCTTCTTGGGCGCGGCGCGCAACATCGAAGGGGGCGGGTCGCTCACCATTCTGGCCAGCGCCTTGGTGGACACGGGCTCCAAGATGGACGAGGTCATCTTCGAAGAGTTCAAGGGCACGGGCAACATGGAGCTCCGGCTCGATCGCAACCTGGCTGACCGGCGCATCTTCCCAGCCATCGACCCCATCTCATCGGGCACGCGCAAGGAAGACCTGCTCCTTGACGGCCAGGAAGCGCCGCTCATCTGGGCGGTGCGCCGCATCTTGGCGAACATGAACAACACCGAGAAATCCATGGACATGCTGATCAAATCCCTCAAGCGGACTGAGACGAACCAGGAGTTCATCCTGCGCACGGCGAAGCGCGCGCAGAACCAGAGCCGCTTCGACGAGAACGCGGAGCTCTAGGCTTCCGGGAAGGCAATGCGATGACTGCATCATCTGACGATTACGCGCGCGCCTACGCTGCGCGCGACCCTCGGACGGGAGAGCCCTTGATCGGGCAGGCATCTGAAGGGGGCGTTGATGGTTTCGGCGGCGTGAGGACGCCGGTCACAGGAGGAGCTTCGACGTCCGGCAACGGCAATGGAGGCGGTGCCGCCAAGCGGAGCAAGGCTCCGATCATCATCACGCTGTGCATCCTGGCTCTGATCGCGCTTCTCGCTATGTCCTGCTCGAACGTGGTGTCGAGCGTGGGCGGCGTCATGGATGAGATCAGAGGGGATGATGCTCCTGTCTTCGCCACCACGCCTTCCATCGCGGTCATAGACATAGACTCCGTCATCGACTATGACGGATCCGCCTCCAGCCCGTCAGGCCTCAAGTGGAGGCTTGAGAACGCTGCAGAGGACGGCATGGTCGAGGGCGTCATCCTGCGCGTGAACTCAGGGGGCGGCACCGCCACGGCGGGAGAGGAGATGGCGAACCTGGTCGCCCAGTTCCCCAAGCCCATCGTCGTGGTGTCGGAGGCCACGAACGCCTCTGCGGCCTATGAGATCTCAAGCCAAGCGGATCGCATCTTCTGCGCGAAGACCACGTCCATCGGCGCCATCGGCGTGATCTTGCAGGTGACTGACCTGTCCGGCCTGTATGAGAAGCTGGGCATCGACATCGACAACATCGTCTCCTCAAAATCCAAGGACGCTGGCGCGGGCAACCGCCCTCTCACGGAAGAGGAGCGCGCGTGGTATCAGAAGATGGTGGATGAGATCGACGAGGACTTCATCAACACCGTCGCCGAAGGGCGCGGCATGGACGTCGATCGCGTCCGTGAACTCGCCAACGGCCTTCCCTACACTGGCACTCAGGCGGTCGAGGAGGGCCTGGCGGATGAGATCGGGTACTTCGATGATGCGCTGGAGTGCATCTCTTCCATGGCGGGATACGGTGAGGCTCTGCCCACGATCAGCTACGAGAGCTCTGCTTCTTCATTGAGCACGCTGCTCGATCTTCTGGGGCGATCCAAGCTCTCCCAGGTGGAGGCTCCTGCGCTCCTGGCGCATTAGAGCGGAGCATCGCGACGGAACGTTCGAGAGAGGCATGGAAGGCAGCTCATGAGCCATTCATATGATTCTGATCTGGTCTGGCCGAAACGGGCGGTGGTGACCGCCGGGATGCCCTATGGCAACAAGCCGTTGCACTTCGGGCACATCGGCGGCGTGTTCATCCCCGCGGACGTGTTCGCGCGCTTCTTGCGGGATAGGATCGGGGCTGAGAACGTCCGATTCGTGTCCGGCACGGATTGTTTCGGCTCTCCCATCAACGAGGGGTACCGCAAGGCGGTGGAAGCCGGAACGTTCTCAGGCACCATCGAAGAGTACGTGATGGGCAACCATATCCGCCAGAAAGAGACTCTGGACGCGTTCGACGTGAGCTTGGACATCTTCGAAGGCAGCGGCATCGGGCGTTGCAAAGACGTCCATCAAACCCTGTCGGAGGTGCTGATCGAAGGGCTCTATGAGCAGGGCTACCTCCATTTGGAAGAGACCATGCAGTTCTTCGATGAGCAGGCGAACACGTTTCTGAACGGGCGGCAGGTGCAAGGGTCTCATTGCCCGGTGGCGGGGTGCAAGGCGGAGCACGCCTATGCGGACGAGTGCGACCTGGGGCACAGCTATGCGCCGGCGGACTTGCCGAACCCGCGCTCCTCCATCACCGGCACGGTGCCTGAGATGCGCCCGGTGAAGAACTGGTATTTCGACCTGCCCGCCTTCTCCACGTTCTTGAAGGGCCTCGTGGAGGCGTGGCGGCAGGACGGGCAGACGCGCCCGGTGGTGGCCAAATCCGTTGACGAGTTTCTGGCCCCTCCGGTCATCTTCGTGAAGAACGAGTGCATGGACGCCTATCTGCTCTTGGCCGATCAGCTGCCCGCGCACACCTTCACGGAGGCGGAGAAGGGCAAGCACAGCTTCGAGCTGCAATTCGAGAGCATCGCTGACAGGGATGTGGCGAAGGCGGCCCTGGAGGAGGCGGACATCCGGTTCCGCACGTCCAAGACCCTCGTCCCGTTCCGGATCACCGGCTCGATCGAATGGGGCGTGCGCGCGCCGGTGCTGGATGGCGTGGAGGACCTCACCGTCTGGTGCTGGCCCGAATCGCTCTGGGCGCCCATCTCGTTCACCATCGCTCTCAACGACGAGCTGGCGCTCCCGCGCAACACCTGGCGGGATTTCTGGTGCTCGGACGAGGCGCAGGTCTATCAGTTCATCGGACAGGACAACATCTACTTCTATGGCGTGGCGCAGCCGGCCATCTGGGAAGCGCTCGGCAAGCGCGGCGTGTTCGGCGGCCCGGATGCGAAGCCCCTGCGCCAGACCACGCTCATCGCGAACCATCACCTGCTCTTCGGCAAGACGAAGGCTTCCTCTTCGGGGGATGTCAAGCCGCCCACCGGCGAAGAGCTTCTGGAGCATTACACGCCCGAACAGCTGCGAGCTCACTTCCTGGCCCTGGGGCTGGGGCAGCGTTCGGTCGGCTTCAAGCCGAAGCCCTTCGATCCTGCGCTCACCGATGAGCAGAGAGCGGACAAGCGCGTCTCTGACCCGGTGCTCAAGGAGGGAGCGCTGCTCACCAACGTGTTCAACCGGCTCGCGCGCAGCTGCTTCTATGAAGCGGCGAAGCATGGTGGCGCCATGCCTCTGGGAGAGCCGGCTCCAGAAGTGGAGGCGCGGGCCAAGGAGGCGCTGGCGAGCTACGAGCGGATGATGCATTCCTTCGAGTTCCATTCCGTGATGCAGCTGGCTGATGAATTCATCCGCTTCGCGAACAAGCATTGGGCTGACGGCATCAAGGAGGCTGCGCAGGCGGAGGAAGAGGGAAGGCCGGAGGCAACGGAGATGCGCCGTCAGGTGCTGTTGGATTCATTCTACCTCTTGCGCATCTGCACGCTCATGATGCACCCGGTGGTGCCGAAGGGCTGCGAGACCATCTGCGATTATCTGGACTTCGCGCCGGAAGACTTCTTCAGCTGGACCTATGATTTCAACAGCAATGAAGAGCTCTGCCATGCAGGGGAGATAGACGCAGGGGAGCATGAAGTGCGCGAGCTGCCGCCGCGATTCGACTTCTTCCGCAAGCATGAGAGCCAGTTCTAGATCCGGGCTTCCGCATCCGAAGGGCCTTTTGCGGGAATGGCGGAATCTTCCGTTGCAAACCGTGATGGGCAGCGTTATACTTGCAAATCGCGCTGTAATGCGGAAAGAAACGAAAAAGCTTTTGTTCGATACGAGTGGGGTTTGAAATGGATATCATTCGCGCTATTGAAACGCAGGACATCAAGCAGGACGTTCCTGACTTCCAGCCGGGCGACAACGTGAAGGTGCACTATCGCATCACCGAGGGCAACCGTGAGAGGATCCAGGTGTTCCAAGGTGACGTCATCCGCCGCCATGGCGAGTCCTCCCGTGAGACGTTCACCGTTCGCAAGGTGAGCTTCTCTGTGGGCGTGGAGCGCACGTTCCCGGTCAACTCCCCCAAGATCGAGAAGATCGAGGTGACGCGCCGCGGCCAGGTCCGTCGTGCGAAGCTGTACTATCTCCGCAACAAGGTGGGCAAGGCCGCCAAGATCAAGGAGAAGGCGTTCCAGTAGGACGCGCTCATCACCGGATCTATTGAAGAACCCGCTTGCCGGGTTCTTTTTTATGCAGGGAGGGCGAAAGCACGGTGGCATCCGTCATCCAGATGAAAGAGCGCATCGCATCCGCTGATGCTGAGGAGCTGGCGAAGCTGGAAGAAGAATGCGCTTCAGACGCGCGCAAAGGGGTGCGCGAAGCGTTGGCGCGGGCTCGTCGCAGGGTCGCAGTGGCCGCTCGTGAGCAGGAGAGGCTCTCAGCGCTCTACGGGTTCGAGCGGGAGCTGGCGCAAGAGAGGGGCGCTTCGGTCATCTGCGGATTGGATGAAGTGGGGAGGGGCGCGATCGCCGGTCCTTTGGCGGTGGGCGCGGTGATCTTCGATCCGGAGAAGATGATGGTGGAGCGGCTGGATGATTCCAAGAAGCTCAGCCCTTCCGCGCGCGAAGAGGTGGCCGTCCGCATCGAAGAGAGCGCGTGCGCACATGGGGTGTTCTACGTGGAGCCGCAGCTGATAGACGAGCGCGGGATGGCCGCTTGCCTCAAGATGGCGTTCTCCGGAGTCTTGGCGCAGGTGGAGGCCCAGGGCGTCCACCCTGACATCGTGCTCGTGGATGGCAATCCGCTGCATTTCGATGAGCGCGAGGTGAACGTGATCAAAGGAGATGCTCGGTGCGCCTCCATCGCGGCTGCTTCGGTCATCGCCAAGGTGGCGCGGGACGCCTTGATGGTGGAGATGGATCAGCTGCATCCAGGCTACGGCTTCGCTTTCCACAAAGGCTATGGCTCCGTTTCCCACATCGGCGCGGTGAGGCGGCTTGGGCTGTCCACCATCCATCGAAAGACCTTTTGCACGAAGCTCTAGCAAGCGCCATCGTCCTCGTTCTCCTGCTGCTGCGCTGATTCGCAAGGCGAAGCGCGCCCCATCCTGGATGCGATCTTTGATGAAAACGCGTCCGATCTCCTCCCGAGCTTTCGCCATCATCCGATGCTCCACGGAAAGAAGCGCGATCAACTTCGGCAACGGTCTTGGTGGAAACGCGATCAATGAGCGCAACGGAACTGATGAAAAGCTTCCATGGATCTGACGAATGGACCCCTTAAGTTCGAGATCATCGAAAAAGGAGGATTCATGACGCAGACGGTTCTGGAAAGGCCAAAGGCAGCGGGTTCGATCCGAGAGAAGGAAGAAGGCGCGAAGCGGTCGAAACCGGGCAAGCGCAACAAGGCGCTCGGCGCGCGAGGGGAGCAGGCGGCGGCGCGGTTCCTTGAACGGCGGGGCTATGAGATCTTGGAGAGGAATTGGCGCTGTTATGCCGGGGAAGCCGACATCATCGCCAAAGATGAGGATGCGATCGTGTTCATCGAGGTCAAGACGCGCAAGGGTCGCGATCATGGGTTCCCGGCCGAAGCGGTCACGGCCCAGAAGCGGTCCAAATACGAGAAGATCGCATTGGCGTATCTGGCTGATTATGACAGCGTCGACTATCCCGTGCGCTTCGATGTCATCTCCATCGTGGTCATGGGAAATGAGAAGGCCATGATCCGCCATCAGATCAACGCCTTCTCGGCGGCGTGAGGTGGATGGGATATGCGCAGTTCAGAGCGCATGCCTGAATGGGGTGGAAGCGCAGCCCGTCACCGTGGAAGTGTCCGTCGGAAGCGAATTGCCAGGGATGTCCATCGTGGGGATGGCCGATACCGCCGTGCAAGAAGCGCGGGAGCGGGTCCGCTCCGCCATCAAGAAATCGGGGTTCGCCATGCCTTCCCGGCGGTTCATCGTGAACCTGGCGCCCAGCAACATCAAGAAGACTGGATCCGGGTTCGATCTGCCCATCGCGTTGGGCATTCTCGCAGCCACCGGCCAGATCCCGCTCTCCGCGATGGAAGGGAAGCTCTTCGTCGGGGAGCTGTCCTTGCAGGGAGAGGTGCGCCCCGTGATCGGGGACCTCGCGTTCGCCGTGTGCGCGAAACGCCTTGGCCTGCGATTCGTGAGCGCTCTTCAACGCCCAGCGCCCATCAACGACCTGGTGCAGCTGGGCATCAAGGATCTGGGACTGCTCCACGGCTCAGAGCCTTTCGAGGATCTTGCCAAGAGAGGCGGCGCATCAGGCGCTTGCGAAGCTGCGGACGGGCTGGATTACAAAGACATCTATGGGCATGATGTCGCGAAACGCGCATTCCAGATAGCTGCTGCGGGCAACCATGGGCTCTTGATGATGGGGCCGCCCGGCTCTGGCAAGACCATGTTGGCATCCCGGATGGCTTCCATCTTGCCGCCGCTCACAGAAGAAGAGATGCTGGAGGCGGCCGTGGTGCATTCAGTGGCGGGGGAGAGCATCGATGGCATCCTGGCAGGGCATCGCCCATTCAGGAACCCGCATCACTCAGCCACCACCGCTGGGCTCCTCGGAGGCGGCTCGCCCATCAAGCCGGGCGAGGTGTCGTTGGCCCACTGCGGCGTTCTGTTCTTGGACGAGCTGAGCGAGTTCCATGCCTCCACATTGCAAAGCCTGCGCCAGCCCATCGAAAGCGGGAGCGTGTTCCTCACCCGCGCGGAATCGAGCGTGCGTCTCCCTTCGAAGTTCATGCTGGTGGCGGCTTCCAATCCGTGCCCTTGCGGGTATCTGGGCGATGCTCAGCGCCGATGCACGTGCACGTCTTCTCAGGTCCTGAAGTATCACGGCCGCATCGGCGGCCCTTTGATGGACCGCATCAGCATCCGCCTTGATGTGGAGCGGTTGCCAACGGCGAGCGTCCTCTCTTCGGGGCGGGGGACCGATTCCGCCACATTGCGCGAAGGCGTCATGAAAGCGCGCGCGTTCGCGCTCTGGAGAACAGCCAAAGAGGGGGATGCGCAGCTCAAGGATGATGCGAATGGAACATCATCTCCCAGCCAGGTCATCGCTTCCTGCAAGCTGGACGAGGAAGCCCATGCATTCGTGGGGCGCATGGCGGAGCAGGAGGGGATCAGCGGACGCGGGCTCATCAACACGCTCAAGGTCGCTCGGACGATCGCTGACATGGGCGAGGTGGTGCGCGTGGGAGAGGAAGAGCTCGCGGAAGCGTTCTCCTTGCGCGTGGATGGTTCTTTGGGAGGCGATCATGGGGCCTGAGCGAGAACGAGGGATATCCGGCCCTCGCTTCATCCTGGAAGCGGACGATCCCCTCTTCCCGCAAGCGCTTCGAGAGGTCCACGACGCTCCAGAGCGGCTGTATGCCATCGGGGATGTGGCGGCGCTTCAAGAGGGGCTCGCCATCGTAGGCGCTCGGAAGGCCACGCCCTACGGCCTTGGCTGCGCGCGGAGATTCGCCATGCGCGCTGCGGAGAAGGGCATCGCCGTCATCTCGGGCGGTGCGCGCGGTTGCGATGCGGAAGCCCACCGAGCGGCGCTTGAGGCAGGCGGCAAGACGGTGGTGTTCTTGGGCGGAGGAGCGGATGTCATCTACCCCAGAGAGCACGCGAGCCTGTTCCAGAGGATCGTTGACGGGGGCGGCGCGCTCGTGTCCGAACGGGAGTGGGCCGTGCCACCCCTGCCTTACATGTTCCGGGCGCGCAACCGCCTCATAGCGGCATTGGCCAGAGCCACGCTCATCGTGGAGGCGGGGTTGCCGTCAGGCACGTTCTCCACGGCTGACGAGGCGCTGGGGGCGAACAGGGATGTGCTCGTCGTGCCCGGCTCCATCGACTCCCCTCAGTCGCGCGGCGCGAACCGCTTGATCTGCCAGGGTGCTGCGCCCATCGTGGATGATGACTCCTTCGATGACGCGCTGTTCTCCCTCTTCGGGATCTTCAAGCAACAGGATATGAGAGAGCGGGAGCAGGTGGAGATCAGCGCGTTCGACAGAACGCTGATAGAAGCATTGGCCGCATCGCCCATGGGGGTGGAAGCCATCAATCGGCTGGCGGCGCAGGAGGCTGGTGGTCCGTGGGGCCCCGCGCAGACGAACGCATGGGTCGCGCGCATGGCGGCGAAGGGCATCGCCGTCCGGCACCCCGGTGGCCGCTGGGGCATCAAGGTGAAGGAGCGCGATGCGTGGTAAGCTAAGCGCATGGAGAGACGCGTTGCAGTCATAGGAGGAGGCCTTGCCGGCAGCGAGGCGGCGCTCTGCCTGGCGAAGGCGGGCGTTCCGGTCACGCTTTTCGAGATGCGGCCGGACGTGCGCACGCCGGTGCACAAGACCGATGGCCTGGCGGAGCTCGTTTGCTCCAACTCCTTCAAGAGCACGCGTCCTGACAGCGCGGCCGGCATGCTCAAGGCGGAGGAAGAGGCGCTGGCGTCGCCCCTCTACCAGATCGCGCTTTCGTGCCGGATACCTGCTGGCGGCGCTCTGGCCGTTGACCGCGTCCAGTTCACCAAGGCCGTCACGGAAGCGGTGTCCGCCCACGAACTGATCGAGCTTCGCCGCGATGAGATCACCTCCTTCGCCGAGCTTGAGGGCCATGACGCCATCATCTGCGCCACGGGTCCGCTCACCTCGGATGCGCTGGCGGCAGAGCTTCGCCGCATGACCGATGATGAGGAGCTGGCGTTCTTCGATGCCGCCGCGCCCATCGTCATGACGGACACTCTGGATGGGTCTGTGGTCTTCGAGCAGAGCCGGTATGGGGAAGAGGGCGCAGGGGATTATCTCAACGCGCCCATGGATGCTGACGAATACCGCGCGTTCATCGAGGCGCTCGTGGATGCCGAGCGCGTGATCGCGAAGGATTTCGAGTCCAAGGATCTGTTCCAAGCTTGCCAACCCATCGAAGAGGTGGCGCGCACGGGCGTGGATGCGCCGCGCTTCGGCGCTTTGAAACCGGTCGGCCTCACCGATCCGCGCACGGGCAGGCGTCCCTATGCTGCGGTGCAGCTGCGGCGCGAAGACGCGAACGGGCAGAGCTACAACCTGGTGGGATTCCAGACGAATCTGACGTTCCCAGAGCAGAAGCGGGTGTTCAGGATGATCCCAGGATTGGAGAAGGCTGAGTTCGCCCGGTTCGGGGTCATGCACCGCAACACCTTCTTGAACGCTCCGCGCCTGATGGACGCGTTCGGCAGGCTCTCGGCGCCATCGGAGGCGCGCGGCGGCGTTCCCGTGTATGTGGCTGGGCAGCTGGCAGGCACGGAGGGGTACATGGAGGCCATCCGCTCAGGGATGAATTGCGCACTCTCGGTCATCGCCCAGATGAGAGGCGCGTCCATTCCGGTTCCGCCGCCCGAGACGGCGTTCGGGGCGCTCATGGCTCACGCGACCGATCCCGCCACCAAAGCCTACCAGCCCATGCACGTCAACCTGGGCGTCATGCCCCCCTTGGCGGACCCGATCCGCAACAAGCGAGAGCGGCATCGGGCCTACGCGGAGCGGGCTGCCGTGGCCTTGGAGGCGTACGTCTCAACGCTGAGGGCCCAGGGGATCTGGAGCGCTTCTTGATGGAAGGCGCGGCAACAGGGAAGATGGGCTCGCTTTTGGACGGATATCTGGCTTCCCTTCAGTTCGAGCAGAATCTGTCCAAGAACACGGTCAAGGCCTACGGGCAGGATCTGGATGAGTACCAGCGCTGGGCGCAGCGGGAGGGGATCGATCCGCTCTCTCCCGGACGCAGGGGAGCGAGGGTCTACCTGGCCTACCTCGATCAAGCGGGCTACGATCGCAAGACGGTGAACCGGCGCTTGTCCGCGTTGAAGGGGTTCTTCGGATGGGCGTCTTCGCGCGGGTTCGTGGGGACGGACCCGGTGAGCGCTTTGCATGGGCCCAAGAGCGAGAAGCATCTGCCGAAGGTGATCCCCCGCGCGGAGATGGAGAAGCTCTTGCAGGTCCACAGCCTTCGTGCCCAAGAGGCGGCCACGGCGAAAGAACGCGCGAAAGAGCTGCGCGACCAGGCGGTCTTGGAGCTGCTCTACGCCACGGGCGCGCGCATCCAAGAGGCCTCCACGCTCACGCTTGGGAACGTCGATCTGGCAGGCAGGCAGGTGCGGCTCTTCGGCAAGGGGTCTAAGGAGCGCATCGTGCCCATCCATGAGCTGTCGGCAGCGTCCCTGAAACGGTATCTGCAAGACGGGCGCGCCGCGCTGGCTGGGCCGCGTTCCGAGGATTGGGTGTTCCTCTCGGCCCGTGGGAACCGGTATTCGGAAGACGCCATCCGGCTCATGTTCAAAGACACGCTCATCCAAGCCGGTTTGGCGGCTCGCTACACGCCCCACGACATGCGGCACACCTTCGCCACGGATGTGCTCACAGGCGGCGCGGATCTGCGCAGCGTCCAAGAGATGCTGGGGCACGCGAGCTTGTCCACCACCCAGATCTACACGCATCTCACCCCTGAGCGGTTGCAGCGCGCGCACCACCAAGCCCATCCGCGCGGTTGACCGCATCCGCGTCAGGTTGACGCGACGGGCGCGAGGATGACAGAATAGGCGCAAAAGCAAACGATGAGAAAGCAGGCACGATGCTCAAGATCGTCACTTCTCCCGACCCCGTCCTCTCCACGGTCTGCCAACCCTGCGAGGTGGGCGACAAATCCCTCATCAAGGTCGCCAAGCAGATGGCGAAGCTGATGTACGCGAACAACGGCTGCGGCATCGCAGCGCCCCAGGTGGGGTTGGACAAGCGCTTCGTCATCATCGATGTGGATTGGGATGGGGAAGACCCGAAAACCGGCAATCCGTTCTTCATGGTGAATCCGGAAGTGGTGGAGACGAAGGGGGAGCCCGTCGAAGACAAGGAGGCGTGCCTGTCTTGTCCCGGCGTGAGCGTTCCCGTCAAACGGCCGCCCTGGGCGCGTGTGCGCTTCTATGACCTGGATGGGGAGCAATGGGAGCTGGAGGGGGATGGGCTTCTCGGCCGTTGCCTCCAGCATGAGCTCGACCACTTGGAAGGCAAGACGCTCTTCGAGTCCTGCGAACCCTCCATCCGCTTGAAGGCGCTGCAGGCCTACGATCAGGCGCGGGCCATGGGCGCCAAGCCTGGGGAGGTCAGCGTTGAAGTCAGCTGAGAAGCCGCTGCGCGTGGTCTTCATGGGCACGCCGGCCTTCGCGGCCGACATCTTGGATGGGCTGGCCCAGCACGAAGACGTCATCTGCGCCTACACGCAGCCGGACAAGGTCCGTTCCCGCGGGAACAAGATAACGCCCTCGCCGGTGAAAGAGGCGGCCATGGTCCGGGGCATCCCGGTGAAGTGCGTCTCCAGCTTCAAGGACCCAGTCGAAGTCGAGGAGCTTTCCGCTCTGGCGCCCGATGTGATCTGCGTCGCCGCTTTCGGCGCTCTGCTGCCGAAGGCGGTCTTGGACATCCCGCGCCTGGGTTGCGTGAACGTCCATGCGTCCCTCCTTCCCCGGTGGCGGGGGGCGGCTCCGGTGGAGCGCGCCATCCTGGCGGGGGATGAGGAGGCGGGCGTGTGCATCATGCGCATGGAGGAGGGTCTGGACACGGGTCCTTATTGCGTTCGCCGGCGCATCCCCATCCAAGGGATGTCCGCCGAGGCGCTGACGGATGAGCTGGCGACCCTCGGAGCCAGCGCGCTTTTGACCGCGCTCGGGCAGATGCGCCACGGGGATGCCAAATGGATCGCGCAAGAAGGCGCGGATGCCACCTATGCGCGCAAGATAGAGAAACGGGAGCTGTTCTTGGACCCTTCGCTGTCCGCTGAGGAGAACGCCGCTTTCGTGCGGGCGTCATCCGGTGCGCACCCGGCGAAATGCCTGATCGGGAGCAAAGCCGTGCGCATCATGGAAGCGCGCGTGGCTGCGGTGTCGCCGCTGCGGGCATCGGGAGAGGCCGTGTTCGCTGAGGATGCCATCATCCTTTCATGCGCTTCCGGGGCGTTGGCGGTGGAGGCGCTCAAGCCGGATGGCAAGCGCGAGATGGACGCGCGCCAGTTCGTCCAAGGCTATCAGCAGCTCCGTGAAGGCGTCGCTTGGAGCGCGCTTTGAGCGGAGAGGCTCCTTCGGGGCGGAGGAGGAAGGCCAAGCGCTCCTCAGCTCCTCCCAGCCCTGCGCGCATGGCGGCTTGGAGCGCCCTTCGCCAGATGCATGAGCAAGGCTGCTTCGCCGCGCAGGCGCTTGATGAGCGCGTCCATGGCAGCTCGCTCTCAGAAGAGGATGCGGCGTTCGCTCACCGTCTCGTCTTGGGCGTGGTGCAGACGCGCTCTGCCCTTGATGAAGTGATCGATCGCCATCTGGAACGGCCTGCCAAGACTTCCGCTGAGGTGCGGCTCATCCTTGAGATGGGCACCTATGAGATCTTGCATCTGGGCAAGGAGCCCGCGCATGCGGTGGACCAAGCGGTGCGGCTGGCCAAGCGCTCATCTCCTCATGCGGCCGGGATGGTGAACGCGGTGCTGAGGGCGCTCAGCCGCCAAGAGGGGCGCTCAACCGCCGCGCGCTCTCCGGAGACGATCGCGGAGCTTTGCCGCGACGAGGGCTTCTCACAAGGCCTCGGCGCGCTCCTTGAGGAGGAGGTGGGAGCGCTTCAGGCGCGCACGCTCATCGCGCTCGCGAACGAAGCCTCTCCCGTGTTCCTCTACGTCAATCCGCTCGCTGCCCCTGAACGCGCGACGCTCTCAGAGCTCGAGGCGGGGAGCATCGCCTATGACGTGATGGAAGAGGTGCCCGGCTGCATCCTGCTGAAGGAAGGCTCATCGCTCTCGAAAGAGCCTGTGCGCGGGTTGATCGAACGCGGGCGCTTGGTCGTGTCCGATCTGGCGGCGCAGATGGTCGCCCTTGCGGCGGCTCAGGTGCAAGATGCAGGGTCGTTCCTTGAGATAGGCAGCGGTCGCGGCACGAAGACCGTGCTCATCCAGAGCATCCATGATCGCCTGTTCGGACATCAGATCCCCACCTATGTGGCCGTTGACGCAGCTTTTGGGAAAGCGCGGATCCTCCTTGACAAGGCGGAGCGCTGCCACGTGCATGTGAGCGAAGCGCTCACCGCCGACGCCACCGATCCCGCTGCCCTTCCTCGCGAAGCGCTCTTCGACGTGGTGTTCGTGGACGCGCCGTGCTCAGGCTTGGGCACGCTGCGACGCCATCCTGAGATCCGCGATCGCGTGAGCGCGGAGGCTTTGCGGAAGCTCGCCTGCACGCAACAGGCCATGTTGGCCGCTGCCGCCAGCTGCGTCCGCCCCGAAGGCGCGCTTTTGCATTCCACCTGCTCCATCACGCGCAGCGAGAACGAAGCTGTCGTCAACGCCTTCTTGGAAAGCGAAACGGGCGCGGCCTTCACCGTTGCAGGCGGCTTCTCCACCATCACCTCAGCTGAGGGCCCGGACGCCCACAGCCTCTGCATCCTCGTTCGCCGCTCCTAGAGCATCCGCGCCGCCGTCACCGAAACAGATGGCGTGCCTTTGATGAAAACTATGGCCCACAGCCGCCTTTCGCCAGCGCAAGTCCCGCGCGTCAAGCAAAGATAAGTATCATAGGTGACTTCACGGAACCGACCAGGATCGAAGGCGACCATGGAACCGAACATCAAGGAAGTGGCGAACAGGATCCGCGCGCTGCGCGAGGACATGGACATCACCATGCAGGAGATGGCGGACGCCACCGGGCGCACGCTGGAAGAGTACATGGCGCAGGAGAGCGGGGAGGTGGACCTTTCCTTCACGTTCCTCTACAAATGCGCCGACCGGCTGGGGGTGGACGTCATCGAGCTCCTCACGGGAGAGAATCCGCACTTGACCGGGTATTCCCTCACGCGAGGGGGAGATGGCCTGTCCATAAAGCGACGCGCCGGGTTCGAGTACCTTCACAAAGCGCCGCACTTCCGTCACAAGCTGGCCGAGCCGTTCTTGGTGACGGCGCCCTATCTGGAAGAAGAGCAGGAAGCCCCCATCCATCTCTCCTACCATGCGGGCCAAGAGCTCGATTACATCATCTCCGGCAAGCTCAAGTTCGCCTATGAGGATCACGTGGAAGAAGTGGAGGCGGGGGATCTGCTCATGTACGACTCCGGCCGCGGGCACGGCATGATCGCCACGGGCGGGGAGCCGTGCACGTTCTTGGCGGTGGTCATCAAGCCGCATGAGCAGGGCATCAACTGAGCGCCGTCGGAAACGTCAGCAAGCATCAGAGCATCAAAGGAGCAGCAGCACGACCTATGCGGAACATCAATCTCAGATTCGTGGATGAAGCCTACGACGACCAAGGCCGTCTCACCCGGTTCGACATCCACTGCGACCCTGATTACAACTTCGCCTACGACGTCGTGGACGACATAGCCCTGAACGATCCGGAGCGCCGAGCTATGATCTGGTGCAACCCGGAGGGGGAGGAGCACGTCTTCACATTCGCGGACATGAAGAGGTGGTCTGACAAAACGGCGAACTACCTGGCGGCCCTCGGCATCGGTCGCGGGGACAAGGTGCTCGTCATCCTGCGCCGCCACTACCAATTCTGGTTCGTGGCGCTGGCTCTGGCGAAGCTCGGCGCGGTCATGGTGCCGGCCACGTTCATGCTCAAAGAGCACGACATGGTCTACCGCCTCAACGGGGCGGGCATCAAAGCGGTGATAGCCACGGCGGCGGGAGATGTGGCCCAGGTGGTCGACAACGTCCTTGGTGAATGCCCTTCGGTGGAAGCGCTCATCTTGGTGGAGCCGGCAGGCGCGGGCCTCACTGAGCGCGACGAGGATGGGGATCTCATCGTGGAGGAGGGCCGTATCATCGGAAGCGCCCTCTCAGGCCCTGAGGGCATCTGCGCGTCCGCCATCGAGCGTCCGGGCTGGCATGATTTCAACGCTGGGGTGCGCGCGGCATCAGAGGGCTTCGCGCGCCGCGACACGCTGGCGGCGGACCCCATGCTGCTGTACTTCTCCTCCGGCACCTCCGGCAACCCGAAGATGGTCATGCATGATTCCCTCTATTCCCTGGGGCACCTCATGACCGCGAAGCACTGGCACAACGTCCGCCCCGATGGCGTGCATTTCACGGTGGCGGACACCGGCTGGGGCAAAGCGGTCTGGGGCAAGCTCTATGGGCAGTGGCTCATGGAGGCCTGCGTGCTCACCTACGATTTCGACCGCTTCCATGCGGGCGAGATCCTGGACCTGATCGAGCGCTATGGCGTGACCACGTTCTGCGCGCCGCCCACGATGTACCGTCTCATGAAGCAGGAGGACCTCTCCTCCCATGACCTTTCCAGCTTGGAGTACGCCACCACGGCCGGAGAGGCGCTGAACCCGGATCTGTTCGCCTATTGGAAGGATGAGGCGGGGATCACCATCTTCGAAGGGTTCGGCCAGACCGAAACGCCGCTCACCATCGGCAACCTCACGAACGCGGTGCCCCGTCCGGGCTCCATGGGCAAGCCGGTGCCGCTCTATGACGTGGCCATCCTGCGCGAGGATGGGACGCGGTGCGACACGGGCGAGACGGGAGAGATCTGCATCAACATAGATCCGCGCCCCGCGGGCATCATGATGGAGTACCACAAGGACCCGGCGAAGACCGCAGCGGCCATGCATGACGGCTGGTATCACACCGGGGACACCGCGTGGGAAGACGAGGACGGCTATTATTGGTACGTGGGCCGCAATGATGACGTCATCAAATCCAGCGGGTACCGCATCGGCCCGTTCGAGATAGAGAGCGTGCTTCTGGAGCATGATGCGGTGCGCGAATGCGCCATCACCGGCGTGCCCGATGAGTTGCGCGGCGCGGCGGTCAAAGCCACCATCGTGCTGGCGGATGGCTTCGCTCCGTCAGAGGCGCTCACCCGCGAGCTGCAAGGGTGGGTGAAGTCCCTGACGGCGCCCTACAAATACCCGCGCATCATCGAATACGTCGATGAGCTGCCGCGCACGGTCAATGGGAAGATCCGCCGGGTGGCCATCCGCGATGCGGATGCCGCTTCCGGCAAAGAGGATGAAGTCGCAGAAGGGTTGGTGTAGCCATGGCGAAAGGAAGAGTGGTCATAGACGAGGGGTTCTGCAAGGGCTGCGGGCTTTGCACCGAGTTCTGCCCTCAGAGCATCTTGGAGCTTGACATGGACACGATCACGCAGAAGGGGTACCACCCCGCCATCTGCGTGGATGAGGCGGCGTGCACGGGCTGCGCCACCTGCGCGCTCATGTGCCCGGATGTGGCCATCACGGTGTATCGGGAGGTGCGCGCATGACGGAGAAGACGCTCATGAAGGGCAACGAGGCCATCGCAGAGGCCGCGTTGCGCGCGGGATGCCGCAATTTCTTCGGGTATCCCATCACGCCCCAGACAGAGCTGGCGGCCTATATGTCCCGCAAGCTCCCGAAGCTGGGCGGCACGTATCTGCAAGCGGAGAGCGAGGTGGCCGCCATCAACATGCTCTACGGAGCGGCTGCGGCGGGCGTGCGCGCCATGACCTCCTCTTCCAGCCCGGGCATCTCGCTCAAAACGGAGGGCATCTCCTACATGGCCGGGGCGGACCTGCCCGGCGTCATCGTGAACGTGCAGCGCGGAGGTCCGGGGCTCGGCTCCATCCAGCCGTCGCAAAGCGATTACTTCCAAGCCACGCGCGCCATGGGGCACGGGGATTTCTACCTGCCGGTGCTGGCGCCCTCCACGGTGCAGGAGATGGCTGACCTCACCTACGTGGCGTTCGACGTGGCCGATCGCTATCGCACGCCGGTGGTCATCTTGGCTGACGGGATGCTGGGGCAGATGATGGAGCCGGTCGTGATGCCGGAGGCCCTTGATCCGGCGGACCTCCCTGAGAAGCCCTGGGCCACCTGCGGCCATGAGGGCAAGCGGGCCCATACCATCGTCAATTCGCTCCACCTGGACCCTCAAGCGCTCCATGATGAGAACGTCCAGCGGTTCGAGCGCTATGAGCGGATCAAACAGGATGAAACGCGGGTGGAGACGTATCTCACCGAAGATGCGGACATCGTGATCGCCGCCTTCGGCGCTGCCGCCCGCATCGCCCGCAGCGCCGTGAACGCCGCTCGCGAAGAAGGCATCCGCGCCGGCCTCATCCGCCCCATCACGCTTTGGCCCTACCCGGCAGAGGCGTTCTGCGCTTGCTCCGCGCGCGCGTTCATCACGGTGGAGCTCAACATGGGCCAGATGATCGAAGATGTGCGCCTGGCGGTGGAGGGCGCTGCTCCGGTGAGCTTCTTCGGCCGCTGCGGCGGCGTGATCCCCACGCCCGATGAGGTGCTGGAGGAGATCCGGACGACGGCGGAAGGGCTGGTGTGAGGAACATGGCGGAGAAGGAACAGATGATGCAAGAGAAGATCGTCGCCCAGCGCCCCCACGCGCTCCTGCCGCACGTGACCAATTACTGTCCGGGCTGCACCCACGGCATCGTGGAGCGCCTGGTGGCGGAGACGCTGGACGAGCTTGATGTTGAGGGCCGCACGGTGGGCGTGGCCCCGGTGGGATGCTCGGTCATGAGCTATGACTTCTTCGGGTGCGACATGATAGAGGCGGCCCACGGCCGCGCGCCGGCGGTGGCCACGGGCGTCAAGCGCTCCTTGCCGGATCGCATCGTGTTCGCCTATCAGGGGGATGGGGATCTGGCTTCCATCGGCATGGCGGAAACGGTGCACGCGGCCACGCGCGGAGAGAACATCACCATCATCTTCATCAACAACGCCATCTACGGCATGACGGGCGGCCAGATGGCGCCCACCTCCTTGCCGTCCCAGGTCACGCAGACCTCGCCCTACGGGCGCGACACGCTGACGGCGGGATATCCCATCCGCGTTTGCGAGCTGCTCTCCACGCTGGACGGCGTGGCGTATCTTGAGCGCGTGAGCGTGGATACGCCGAAGTCGGTGCGGAATGCCAAGCGCGCCATCCGCCGCGCCTTCCAGAACCAGGTGGATCACGTGGGCTATTCCCTCATCGAAGTGGTGAGCACCTGCCCTACGAACTGGAAGATGACGCCCATGGAAGCATTCGAGTGGATGCGCCAGAACATGCTCACGTACTACCCGCTCGGCGTGTACAAGGATGTGCAGGCCGAAGGTTTCGCCAACGCGGCCGAGGCGGCTTCCGCCCGCGCTGCGGGCTGCCCCATGGTGCAGGAAGCGGTCAAGGAGGCGCGCTCATGAGCCATCAGGAATTGCAAGCGGTGTTCGCCGGGTTCGGCGGGCAAGGCGTTCTGTTCGCCGGGAAAGTGGTGGCCTATGCGGGCCTCATCGAAGGGCGCGAGGTCTCCTGGCTGCCCTCTTACGGCCCGGAGATGCGCGGCGGCACGGCGAACTGCTCCGTCACGCTCTCCGATGATCCCATCGGAAGCCCGCTCATCGCGCATCCGAACGTGCTCGTCGCCATGAATCAACCTTCTTTTGACAAGTTCGCGCCAGAGCTGGCCGAGGGCGGCATCGTCGTCTACGATGATGCGCTCATCACGCCAGGCTCAGAGCTTCCGGGCGCCTTCGGCATCCCAGCCACGTCGTTGGCGGAGCAAGCGGGGCTCGACGGGCTCATGAACATGGTGCTCGTGGGCAACGTGTGGGCGCGCGCCCCGTTCTGCAGCCGTGAGACGCTGGATGAGGCGGTGGGCAAGTGCGTGTCCACCGCGCGGGCGCACTTGATTGAGAAGAACAAAGAGGCCATCGCCCTGGGGATCGAAGCAGCTCACGGGGCCTGACCCTGAGGAGGGCACGTGCTCATCTACTTCAAACGCTACGTCATCGCGGTCTGCGCCATCGCTGTGGCGCTGCCGGTGATCGCTTCGACGGCATGGCCCCTCATCACCGGGCAGATGATGGCGGCGTCCCTTCCAGGGTTGGCGCTTGAGTTCGCGCTGTTCGCTGGTGGCTTCGCTGTGGGATACGCCATCTTCAACAGGCGCGCCAACGCCAGGGCGGATGAGGTCATCAGCCTCTACAATGACAAATGCGCTCCCGAAGCGTTCCTCAGGGAAGGCCAGCCCATAGCGTCTCAGATCACATTCCCTTGCAATGAGCAGGGGGCGTGGTTCATGGGCTTCTACGCCCAAGCCTGCTTGGATGCAGGACGGACGCAAGAGGCGGAGGCTATCCGGAAGGGACTTGAGCAAAGCGCCCAGCAGGCGAAGAAGCCCTTGGTTTCAGCCACGATCACCACGTATCTGGTGCCGCTTTTGGAGAAGATGGGCACGCCAGAGGAGGTCCAGTCGACCATCGAAGGGACCTTGGCGCGCATCAAAGAGGATGCGTCAGGCGCGGCGAGCCCCATTCGCGACTATCTGGAAAGCCAGCTCAAGGTCATCTATGCGCGCACGGGCGCAGACCCTGCGAAGCGGGCGGAGCTGGACCGCGCCATCGCGGAGTCCTCCGCCCATCCCATGCGCCTGCGCGTTGAATACGCCTGGGATGAGGCTTCCGCCGCCTTCCAGATGAAGGATGGCGCTCGCGAGCGCTCCTGTCTCCAGTTCGTCGTGGAGCACGGTGGCGGCTTGGCTCTGGTCGCCCGCGCGAAAGAGCGTTTGTCCGCTTTGAGCTGACGCGCGCGCCCTGTTCGAGGGTGCCTCACTCTTTTACCAGACCGTAACGCGATGTCTCCCCGTCTTCGCGGTTTGTTGCTGCATAATATGTGCGTTCATGTAAGAGATACAGAGAGGGAATAAGATGAAGATTAAGAAAATCGGAGCAGCCATCGGCGCGGGCATGCTCATCGCAGCGCTCGGGCTCGTGGGTTGCTCCAGCGGAGCCAGCTCCTCTTCCGCCTCATCCTCATCCGCGGCTGAGTCCACCGAAGAGATCGTGCTGGTCAACCCAGGCAAGCTGACCGTCGCCGCATCCCTGGATTTCCCGCCTTTCGAGAACCTGGAAGGCGAAGAGGCCGTGGGCTTCGAGGTGGACCTCATGAAGGCCCTGGCCGAGAAGATGGGCGTGGAGGCCGAGTACCTGCCGTCCACCAAGTTCGACACCATCATCCCCATGATCGCCGCTGGCGGCAAGGCTGACGTGGGCGTCTCCGGCTTCACGGTCACTGAGGACCGCAAGAAGGAGATCGACTTCACGGAGGTCATCTGCGATTCCAACCAGGGCATCGTCGTGATGAAGGATTCGGGTTACACCAGCGTGGATCAGCTGGCTGGCAAGAAGATCGGCGCGCAGTCCGGCACCACCGGCTATGACTGGGCTGTTGAGAACATCGAAGGCGCTGAGGTCATCCCCTTCGATGAGATGACCGCCGTGTTCGCCGCTCTGCAATCCGGCCAGATCGACGCCATCGCCTCCGACCTGCCCGTGGTCCAGTACTACGTGAAGAACGCGTACACGGACATGGACATCATCGCTGAGATCCCCACCGGCGAGCAGTACGCCATCGTGGTGAGCAAGGACAATCCGGCTCTCACCCAGGCTCTGAACGACGCCATCGCCGAGGCCAAGGCTGACGGCACCTATGATGAGATCTATGAGAAGTGGTTCGGTGTCCCGGCTGAATAACATGGGAAGCGCCATCAAGGGGGCGGGCTTCGGCCTGCCCCTGCTGCTTCTCGCGGCAGCCTTGCTCCTGTGCGCGCTGCCGGTCCAAGCCCACGCCCTCACCACCGAGCGCTTCACCGCCAAGAGCAACCAAGACGGCGCTGATGGCATCATGGGGGCCACGGACACCCGCATCACCTGGCAGGGCCAGGCGGGGGATGGGGAATCCATCAAGAGCGTGACCATCACCCTGCCGGAAGGATCCGCGCTTCCTGCTGACGGCACCACCGTCACCGTGCTCGATGGGCTCAAACGCTTGAGCGCGCCCAGCACGGTCAGCGAAGAGGGTTTGAGCGTCACGGCCTCCTTCGAGGAGCCCACGCCTCCCGGCTCCATGATCATGCTGGAGCTGAACAACGCGCGCCTGCCTTCCGAGGGAGGCACCTTCGCCGTTGAAGGCACCTACACCACCGCCGATGGGGCGCAAGCGGATATCCCGGAGGGCGGCAAGAGCATCACTGTCATCGGCACCACGTTGCCCGAACAGCTGGCCTCGTGGCTGGCCGATCAGCCGTGGGTCCAGGCTTGGAACTCCAACAAGTTCCTGCATCTGTTCTTCGACCCGACCATCATCGTGACCACGGTCCCGTCGGTGTTCTGGGGCTGGCTTCTGGCGCTGGCGCTCGTGGCCATCAGCTTCCCGGTGGCCATCCCGCTGGGGCTTTGCTGGTCATTCTTGCGCATGGCGAAGAACCGCTTCGCCCGCGCTGTCGGCTCGCTCTACATCAACGTGGTGCGCGGCACGCCTCTGTTCTTGCAGATCTACATCGCGTTCTTCGGGCTGCCGCTTCTGGGCATCCAGATGGACAACTTCGTGCTGGGCGTGGTGGTGCTGGTGATGAACTCCAGCGCGTATCTGGCTGAGATCTTCCGCGCTGGCATCCAGTCCATCAACAAAGGGCAGTTCGAAGCGGCCCGCAGCCTTGGCATGAACGGCGCGCAGACCATGATCCACGTCATCATCCCGCAGACGTTCCGCCGGGTGATCCCCACCATGACCAGCGAGTTCATCCTGATGTACAAGGACACCTCGCTGCTCGCCGCGGTGGGCGTCATGGAGATCATGATGTACTCCAAGACCATCACCGCAGCCACGGGCAACGTCACGCCCTACATCGTGGCGGCATGCTTCTATCTGGTGGTCACCATCCCGCTGACCAAAGCCATCAACCACATGGAAGAGCGGCTGGTGGGTGGTCGACCCAAGCATCGCCAGCAGAACAACCTGCCTGAGAAGACGCCCGCGTCGCTCTCCGGCACCGTGGGCGCGGTGGCCGCTGAGGGCAGCGAGGCTGATGTGGCCCAGGCCATGCGCATGAGCGAAGGGTTCAGCCATGGGCCTCAAGCCATCGCAGGGGATTCGCTGGGCGCGAAGATGAGGGGGAAGGATGTCTGAGCCGGTCATCCGCATACAGAATCTCAAGAAATCCTTCGGTGACAACGAAGTCCTGAATGATGTCAGCTTGGACGTGCATCGCGGAGAGGTGGTGGTGGTCCTGGGACCGTCCGGTTCGGGCAAGTCCACCATGCTGCGCTGCATCAACCTGCTTGAAACGCCCACGAGCGGGCGCATCTACTTCGAGGACACGGAGATCACCGCGAAGGGCACGGACATCAACAAGGTGCGGGCGCACGTGGGCATGGTGTTCCAGAGCTTCAACCTCTTCCCGCATCTCACCGCGAAGAGCAACGTCATGTTGGCTCAGCGCAAGGTGCTCAAGCGCAGCAAAGAGGAAGCGGAGAAGGTGGCGCTGGAGGAGCTGGCGAAGGTGGGGCTCTCGGAGCGCGTGGACTACAAGCCTTCAGAGCTTTCCGGTGGCCAGCAGCAGCGCGTCGCCATCGCCCGGGCTCTGGCCATGAATCCCCATGTCATGCTCTTCGACGAGGCCACGAGCGCCCTTGACCCGGAGCTCGTGCGCGACGTTCTGGGCGTCATGAAGTCGCTCGCCAAGGATGGCATGACCATGATCGTCGTCACGCACGAGATGGGATTCGCCCGTGATGTAGCCGATCGCGTGGTGTTCATGGACGGCGGCGTGATCGTGGAGGAGGGCACGCCGGAAGAGGTGTTCGACCATCCCACGTCCGAGCGCACGAAGGACTTCCTTGGGCATATCTCCTGAGTATTGTAGAATCTGTGCCGGTAAAACCGATCGAAGGCGATCATTTCCCCGAAAAAGGAGCTGATAGCGTGGCGCTTTCCATCCTGCCTTTCAATGAGGTGCACATCCCTGATTACGATGCGGTGATCGTGGGCAGCGGGTTCGCGGGCGCGGTCTGCGCGCGCGAGCTGGCTGAGCGCGGCGGGATGAGGGTCCTCGTCCTTGAGAAGCGGCCGCACATCGCCGGCAACATGTATGACGAATACGATGAGGCGGGCATCTTGGTGCATCGTTATGGCCCGCACATCTTCCACACGAACAACCAGACGGTGTTCAATTACGTGCGCCGCTTCACGGGCTGGATCGCTTATCAGCATCATGTGCTGGCGGATTGGTACGGCACCTACATTCCCGTCCCCTTCAACAAGAACTCCATGGAGATGGTGTTCGGAGAGGAGAAGGCGACGCATCTCATCGAGAAGCTCATCCAGACCTTCGGCGACGAGCGCAAGGTGACCATCACAGCCCTGCGCGAGACGGATGATCCGGAGCTGGCCGAAGTGGCGGATTTCGTGTACAAGAACGTCTTCCTCTACTACACGCAGAAGCAGTGGGGGCTCACGCCGGAGGAGGTGGATCCGTCCGTGACCGCGCGCGTGCCCGTGTTCATCTCGCGGGATGACCGCTACTTCCAGGACACGTATCAGGGGATGCCGTCTTTGGGCTACACCGCGCTTTTCGAGGAGATGCTCTCCCATGAGGGGATCGACATCTGCCTTGAGACGGATGCGGCCAGCGTCTTCGATCTTGAGTTCGAGAGCGGCTCTGAGGATGCCGCCCTTTCCGCCATCAAGATCAAGGGGGAGGACATCTCTGGACCCATCGTATACACCGGTCCTTTGGATGAGCTGTTCTGCGGACGGTTCGGGCGGCTTCCGTATCGCACGCTCGATTTCGTCTATGAGACCTACGACGAGGAGTACAAGCTGCCCTGCGCCACGGTCAACTACACGGTGACCGAGGATTACACGCGCGCCACGGAGTTCAAGCGCCTGACGGCCCAGAAAGCGCCGAAGACCACCATTATGAAGGAGTACTCGCGCGCCTACGAGGATCCGGAGACGCAGATCCCGTACTACGCCATCCTGGGCGAGGAGAACCAGGCGCACTATGAGCGCTACCGCCGCCTGACGGATTCCCTGGGCAACTTCCACCCGCTCGGGCGCTTGGCGGAATACAAGTACTACAACATGGACAAGATCATCGAGCTGGCGTTGGCCCTCTCTGATGAGATCCTGTCCCAGACCAAGTGACGGGCGTCTCCATGCAACCCACCATCACCTATGGCGTTCCCTGCTATGGCTCAGCGGATTACATGGATGTCTGCATCCAGTCGCTTCTGGACACGGGAGAGGACATAGAGGTCATCATCGTGGACGATGGTTCCGATGATGGCGGCAAGACCTGGGAGCGGGCGCAAGCGTGGGAGCAGGCGGAGCCTCGGCGCGTGCGCGCCATCCACAAGGAGAACGGCGGTCATGGCTCCGCCGTGAACACGGCGCTTTCGAACGCGACCGGGCTGTATTTCAAAGTGGTGGATTCGGATGACTGGCTGGATGGTCCGTCCATGGAGGAGGTCATGGCCTATCTGCGCACGCAGAGGCCAGAGGATGCCACGGACATGGTCATCGCTAACTATGTGTACGAGAAGGTGCACGAGCACGCCCAGATCGTCATGGATTACAAGGGCATCTTCCCGGAAGGTAAGCGGTTCGGCTGGGAGGATGTGGGCATCTTCGGGCCGTCCCATTACCTGCTCATGCATTCGGTCATCTACCGCACCTCCCTTTTGAAGGCCATGGGCCTTGAGCTCCCGGAGCACTGCTTCTACGTGGACAACATCTTCGTCTACGTTCCGCTGCCCCACGTGGAGACCATGTACTACCTGAACGTGGATATGTACCGGTATTTCATCGGGCGGGAAGACCAGTCCGTGAACGAGGCCACCATGATGCGGCGCATCGACCAGCAGCTGCGCGTCACGAAGATCATGATCGATGCGGTGGATGTGATGGATGTGACGCCGCGGAGGCTGCGCAAATACATGGAGAGCTACTTGTCCATGATGATGTGCATCTGCTCGGTGTTCTTGCGCATGGGCAACACGGATGTTGACAACGAGAAGCTCTCAGACATCTGGCTCTACTTGAAAGACTCCAGCGCTCCGCTCTATCGGCGGCTGCGCGCGAACATCCTCAACTTCGCCACGAATCTTCCCACGGACCTGGGGCGCAAGGCGGGGCTGGGCGGCTATCATCTGGCCCAGAAGATCTTCAAGTTCAACTGAGAAGCGCCGCTGCCCGGTCTTTCTCTGGCTAGGTCTTGCAGCGTCCTAGCGTTCGCTGGCCAGGAAGAACAGCGCCATGGTGCCCGGCCCTGAATGGGCGCCGATCACCGGGTCCACGTAGTTGATCATGATGTCGGTCACGCCGAAGCGCTCGCGGATGGCATCAGCCAGGAACTCCGCGTCTTCGATGCAGTCGCCATGGGTGATGAACACCATCTGGTCGGACACGGGCGCATCCGCCGTTTGCCCCATGTGATCGATGAGCGCCATGAGGGATTTCTTGCGTCCGCGCACCTTCGAGATGGGGATGAGATGCCCCTCGTCATCCACGTGAAGCACTGGCTTGATGTTGAGGACGGAACCAGCGAAGGCGCTCGTGCGGGATACGCGGCCGCCGCGGAACAGGAACATGAGGTCATCCACGGTGAACCAGTGGGCCAGGTGCAGGCGGTTGTCCAAAAGCCATTGGTGCACCTCATGGATGTCCTTGTCCTCATTCTTGAGCTGGGCCGCATGCCAGACCAGAAGGCCCTCGCCGCCGGATGCGGCCAAGCTGTCCACGGACAGCAGCGTTCGGTCGGGGTATTCAGGGGAGAGCGATTTCATGAGCAGATCGATGGCCTCGTAGGTGCCGGAAAGCCCGCTGGAGAAGCCGATGTAGAGGACGTCATCCCCCGCATCCAGGATCTCCCGCAGCATGGCGTCCGCGCTCTGGAGGTTGGGGAGGGAGGTGGTGATGACCTTGCCTTCCCGCATCATCGTGTAGAACTGCTTGAGGTCCGTCTTCTCGCCCTTGAGGTAGCTTTGGTATTGCACATCATCGATCATGAACGTGAGAGGGAAGATGGTCAGATCCAGGTCATCTATCATCTCCTCTGGCAGGTTGCAGCTTGAATCGGTGAGGATCCGATATCCCATAGGTTCGCTCCTTGCGCGTCTTCGACGATGATCGGCAGGCGGTTTCGCTGCCGGAGAGATTATGCCACCTTCGCGCCCGCTTCGCTGCGCGCAATCCCGTCGGCACCGGTGAGCGTTCGCGCTATACTTTCAAGGCTGATATGAGAGACCTGATGCGAAGGCAGGATGCATGGCTGACTATAAGAACACGATGAACCTTCCCACCACGGATTTCCCCATGCGCGGGAACCTTCCGCAGAACGAGCCCAAGCGTTTGGAGAAGTGGGAGGCGGAGGGGCTGTATTGGAAGGTGCTGGAGAAGAACGCCCAAGGCACCCCGTTCGTCCTGCATGATGGGCCGCCCTACGCGAACGGCCCCATCCACATCGGCCATTCGTTCAACAAGATCCTCAAGGACTTCGTGAACAAAAGCCATGCGCAGCGCGGATATTTCACGCCTTACATCCCAGGATGGGACTGCCATGGCCAACCCATCGAGCACATGGTTGAAAAGACGCTCGGACCAGAGAAGATGGCCGAGACGTCCTTGCCCCGTCTGCGAGAGCTTTGCCGCGATTGGGCCACCAAATACGTGGACATCCAGCGCGAAGGGTTCAAGCGCTTGGGCGTGAACGCCGATTGGGAGCATCCGTACCTCACCTACACCCCGGATTACGAAGCGGGCAACGTCGAGCTGTTCCGGGACATGTATCTGAAAGGGTCCATCTATCGCGGGCGCAAGCCGATCCACTGGTGCATGCATTGCCACACGGCCTTGGCTGAGGCGGAGATCGAATACGCCGATGAGGTCTCTCCCTCCATCTACGTGGCGTTCCGCCTTGACGTGGTGCCGGGCATCTTCGAAGCGGCAGGCGCGCCCGATGCGGCGGATATCCTGATCTGGACCACGACGCCGTGGACGCTGCCGGCCAATGTGGCCGTGGCTTTGGCGCCGGATGCGGATTACGTCATGGTGTTGGCGGACGGACGGGCGTTCATCATGGCTGAAGAGCTGGTGGAGCAGGTGGCTCAGATCGCTGGTTGGGAGGCCCATGAGCTTCTCAGCGGAGCGGATGGAGAGCCGGTGCGCGTGAAAGGCAAGCAGCTCTGCGGCCTCACTTACACTGCGCCCATCCGCCATGACCTCAAGGGCAAGGTCATCTACGGAGACCATGTCACGCTGGACACGGGCACGGGCGCGGTCCACACCGCTCCCGGCCATGGCCAGGAGGACTATGCGGCCGGCCTTGAGTTCGACCTGCCCATCCTCATGCCCGTGGATGACTCAGGCGTGCTCACTGAAGAGGCTGGCCCCTTCGCTGGTTTGGACGTGAATGCGGCCAACCCCAAGATCATCGAATGGCTGGAAGAGCAAGGGACGCTCGTAGCCGCGCGCAAGATCGAGCACTCCTATCCCCACTGCTGGCGCTGCCATGAGCCGGTCATCTTCCGCGCCACAGACCAGTGGTTCGTCTCCATGGATGCGAACAGCCTGCGGGAAGAGGCGCTCATCGCCATCGACGAGAAGGTCACGTGGATTCCGGACTGGGCGAAGCGCCGCATCGGCGCCATGGTGGCCGACCGCCCTGACTGGTGCATCTCCCGGCAGCGCTCCTGGGGCGTGCCCATCCCCATCTTCAAGTGCGCGAAGTGCGGCAGCACCGTGGCCACCGAAGAGACGTTCGATGCGGTGATCGATCTGTTCCGCCGCAACGGGTCTGACGCGTGGTTCACAGAGGATCCAAAAGACTATCTGCCCGCGCACGTGAAGTGCGAGACGTGCGGCTGCTCGGAGCTCATCCCTGAGAAGGACATCTTGGATGTGTGGTGGGAATCCGGCGTGTCCCACACCAGCGTCCTTCGCCACCGCGAAGGGGAGGGCGTGCGGTTCCCGGCGGATATGTATCTGGAGGGGTCCGACCAGCATCGCGGCTGGTTCCAGTCCTCGTTGCTGACCAGCGTGGGCAGCTATGGCGTAGCGCCCTACAAATCGGTCATGCACTGCGGCTTCACGGTGGATGAGAACGGCCGCAAGATGAGCAAGTCGCTCGGCAACGGCGTGGATCCGGCGGAGGTCATGGACAAGTACGGCGCTGACGTGCTCAGGCTCTGGGTGGCCAGCGTGGATTATTCGCAGGATGTGAGCATCTCCGATGAGATCTTGAAGCGCACCTCCGATGCCTATCGCCGCATCCGCAACACCTACCGGTTCTTGTTGGGCAGTCTGGATGATTTCAACCCCGCCCAAGACGCCGTGGCTTCTTGGGAAGAGCTGGAGCCGCTGGATCAGTGGTGCTCTGTGCGCACCCGCGCGCTTCTGGAAGAGGTCACCGCGGCCTACGAGCAGTGCCGCTTCCATCAGGTGTTCCGGAGCGTGTACGACTTCATCGTGAACGACCTGTCGGCCATCTACATGGAGGCCACCAAAGATCGCTTGTACTCGGAGGCGGCGGACTCTCCGCGCCGCCGGGCAGTGCAGACGGTGCTGGCGGATGTGCTGGACGTGCTCGTGCGCGTGCTGGCGCCGGTGCTCTCCTTCACCGCGGATGAGGTTTGGGAGCACTATCCGGAAGGCATGCGCGAAGAGCCTCACCCTTTCAGCGTGCAGCTGGCCGGATGGCCGCGCGAAGGGGATTTCCTAGCTGCCATGCCCGAGGGGGCGGACCGCGAGGTGGAAGAGCGCTTCGCCGTTCTGCTCTCCGTGCGCGATGCGGCCACGAAGGCGCTCGAAGAGGCGCGCGATCAAGGCATCCTCAAGAAGAGCCAGGAGGCTGCGGTGGCTGTGACGGCGAGCGCGGATGCGGCATCCGTGATCGACGGCCTGCCTGAGGGCGCGCTTGAGGAGATGCTGATCGTGGCAACGGTGGCTGTGGAGAAGGGGGAGGGGCTTTCCGCTTCCGTCACGCGCACCGATCTTCCGAAGTGCGAGCGCTGCTGGAATCACAGGGTCCTGTCCACGGATGCGGGTTATGAGGATATCTGCCCGCGTTGCGAGGGCGTCGTGAAAGCGCTTGGGCGCTGAGGCCCCGCTGGAGCGGTTCTCCGTGGAGAAGAGCGAAGAGGGCAACGGGCATACCCTGGCTGACCACCGGGATGAAGGCAGGCGCAAGCGCCTTTTGATCGCCTTCTTCGCGGTGCTCGCTGGGTGGCTTCTCCTCGACCAGCTGACGAAGATGGCCGTCGCCGGCTTCGAGCCAGGGGATGTCATCTACGGATCACGGGCGGGGCTGTTCGACCTGGTCATGGTGCACAACACCGGGGGCGCGTGGGGGATGTTCTCCGGCGCCACGGCCTTTTTGGGCGCGCTGTCCGTGGCGGTCAGCGCAGGGATCATCCTGTTCGCCGTGCGTTTCGCGCAGGGGTTGAACCTGCTCGGATCCGTCAGCTTGGGGCTCATAGCTGCGGGAGGCCTGGGCAACGCCATCGACCGGTTCACCCAGGGATATGTGACCGACTTCATCTCCACGGCGTTCATGGACTTCCCGGTGTTCAACGTGGCTGACATAGGCGTCACGGTCGGCATCGCGCTTCTGTTCATCTCGCTTCTCATCTCGTCGCGAAGGGAGGGCCATGGCACGGGCGATCAGCGCTAAAGCAACGCCATCCCAAGCCGGCATCCGCCTTGACGCGTTCCTCTGCGAAGCGTTCGGCGAGGTGTCCAGCCGTTCCCAAGGCGCGCGGGCCTGCGGGGAAGATCGCGTGCTGGTGAACGGGGAGCTCCAAGCGAAGAGCTATGCCGTGAAAGACGGGGATCTCGTCATCCTGCAGCTTGAGGATGAGCAGGACGCGTTGGCGCCGGACCCCATAGAGCTGGATATCCGATACGAGGATGATGACCTGCTCGTGCTCTCGAAGCCAGCGGGGCTCATCACCCATCCTTCCGCTGATCATCATGTTGGGACGTTGGCGGGGGCGCTCCTCTACCGATACGGATGGGACGGCCTTTGCAATGTGCAGGGGGAGCGCGACCGGCCGGGCATCGTGCACCGGTTGGATGGAGATACTTCAGGTCTCATGCTGGCGGCGAAAACCGATGATGCAGGCTGCGATCTCATGGAGGCGATCGCAGCTCATGAGGTGGATCGGCGCTACCTGGCGCTCGTGCATGGGGTGGTCGCGGTGGATACGGGCATGGTGGATGTTCCCATCCAGCGCAGCAGCGAGCACGCGAAGATGGAGGTGGGCGACGGGCCTTCCGCGCGGGACGCCATCACCACGTTCTCCGTGCTCGAGCGCTTCGAGCCTGGTCCGGCTGACCACGGCTACACGTTCGTCGAATGCAAGCTCTTCACCGGCCGCACCCATCAGATCCGAGTCCATATGCAATACATCAAGCATCCGGTCGTGGGAGATGCCACCTACACCTCCCATGCGCCGAGAAAGCCCCAGGCCTCCCTTGGCTTGGACCGTCAATTCCTGCATTCCTATTCCCTTGCCTTCGAGCATCCGCTCACTGGCAACGTCATCCAGCTTGAAGATGGGCTGCCGGAGGATCTGGATGCCGCTCTCAGCCTGTTGGGGGAGCGGAGCTGCGGCATCACCGAGCGCGCTCATGAGGTGTATCCGCTCATCGGAAAGGAGCTGCCATGCGCATCCTCATCGGAGTGACCGGCTGCATAGCCGCCTACAAAGCCTGCGAGGTCATCCGCGGATTCCAGAAAGCGGGCCATGAGGTGTCAGTCGTCTTGACGGAATCCGCGAAGGAGTTCGTCGGCGAGGCTACGTTCCGCGCGTTGGCTGACGGTCGGGTGTGCTCCAGCCTGTTCGCTGATGAGGATCCCATCCCGCACATCGCGCTCGCCCGTGAGGCGGATGCGTTCCTGATCGCGCCCTGCACGGCCAACGTCGCGGCGAAGATCGCCCACGGCATCGCCGATGACCTGCTCACCTCAACGGCGCTCGCGTGCACCTGCCCGTTCATCGTGGCTCCTGCCATGAACGTCCACATGTATGACAGCGCAGCCACTCAAGAGAACCTGCGCACCCTGGAAGAGCGTGGCGCGTTCCTCATCCGGCCCGAAGAGGGATATCTGGCGTGCGGCGACAACGGGCGCGGGCGGTTCCCTGACCCAGAGGCGGTCGTGCAGATGACGTTGGAGCATATGGCTGAGGATCTGCCGCTCGTCGGCAAGCGCATCCTCATCACCTCAGGGCCCACCCTAGAGCCGGTGGATGAGGTCCGCTTCATCTCCAATCGTTCCAGCGGGAAGATGGGAGCGTGCTTGGTGCAGGCGGCCCTTGATGCGGGAGCGGAGGTGGAGATCGTCTCCGGCCCCGTTCCGCTGTCCTATGACGGGCGCGCGAAGATCCGCTTCGTCGAGACGGCCCAGGAGATGATGGAAGCGGCCAAAGAGGCTTTCCCTGAGTCCGATATCGCCATCTGCGCTGCGGCGGTATCTGATATGCGCCCCGCGCGGGCCCATGAGGGAAAGCTCAAGAAAGGCCGTGATGACGATGCGCTGGGCGCCATCGAGCTGGTTCAGAATCCCGACATCCTCTCAGGGCTCTGCCAGATGAAGCGCGCCGGTCAAGTCGTGGTCGGGTTCGCTGCAGAGACGGAAGATGTGGTCGAGCAGGCTCGTGAGAAGCTCGCTCGCAAGGGCGCGGATATGATCTTGGCGAACCTCGTGGGGCAGGGGCGCGGGTTCGGGCGCGATGAGAGCGAAGCGTGGATCGTTACCGAAGAGGGCGTCACGGAGTTGGGCTGTCGGTCCAAGAAAGAGATAGCGAAAGCGATCTTGGAGCTCCTCAGCCTCAACCGGGCCGTCGAGGGCGATCGCGCCTAAGACTGCGGCCTTACGGACGCTTCTTCTTCTCGTGGCGGCGTTGATCCTGCCGGAGGCCCGATGAGCGCTGGCCGGGGCGCGGTCCGTCGTGCTTGCGAACGTCCTTTTTCTTCTTCGCCCCTTTGCGCTTGTCGCCGTAGCCGGTGTAGTCGTATTCTCGCTTCTTCTTTTCCTGATAGGCCCGCGCGCGCTGGGCTGAGCGCTTCTTCTTGACCGACGCTCCTTCGCGCTGCTTCGCCTTGTCCCGGCGGGACGGCTTGTTCAGTTGCTCCATGTCAGGGTCGAAGGACTCCAGGCGCATGATGGGGATGGAGCGGCCGGTGAGCGCTTCGATGGCTGCCAGCTGATCCAGCTGCTTCTGTGCCACGAAGGAGACGGCGAACCCGGCGTTGCCCGCGCGTCCCGTGCGCCCGATGCGGTGGATGTAGTCCTCCGCCATGTCGGGCAGGTCGTAGTTCACCACGTAGTCCACTTCCGGGATGTCGATCCCGCGGGCCAGCACGTCAGTGGCCACGATCACGCCCGCATCGCCTTTGCGGAAGCGGGACAGAGCGTGCTTGCGCTGCCCTTGGGTCTTGTCGGAATGGATGCTCTCCACGGCGAACCCGGCGGACTTGAGCTGCTTCGCCACCTCTTCGGCGCGTCGCTTCGTCCGCGCGAACACGACCACGCGGTCATGGCCCCTCTCATCTAGCAGGCATTTCAAGAGCTCGGATTTCTGGTTGTTGGATACGGGCATGATGAACTGATCCACGATCTTCGCCGTTTCGCCCTTCTGGGCGATCTGGATGATCTCCGGGTCCTTCAAGAGGTCCGCCAGGTTCTTCTGGATGGACTTGTCGATGGTGGCGGAGAAGAGGAGCGTCTGTCGGTCTGCGGGGATTTTGGAGACGATGCTCTTCACCGCGGGCAGAAAGCCCATGTCCAGCATCCGGTCCGCCTCATCCAGCACCAGCACCTCGATGCCGGAAAGGTCCGCCGCGCCCCGCTCGATGAGATCGTTCAGCCGTCCCGGCGTGGCGATGAGGATGTCCGTCCCCGTTCTCAGCTCGCGGATCTGGGGCGAATAGGGCTTTCCGCCGAACACGACCGTGGAGTACAGGTTGCAGCAGCGCGCCACCACCGAGCTGGTGCGCGATATCTGTTCCGCCAGCTCACGGGTGGGCGTCACCACGAGCGCCCGGGGTGCTTTGCGCCCTCGCGGCCGCTTGCCCATCTTTCCCAGAACAGGGAGGAGGAACGCGGCGGTCTTGCCCGTGCCGGTGCTGGCCGCCGCGATGATGTCCTTGCCTTCCAGGACCGCGGGGATGGCTTGAGCTTGCACGGGGGTTGGGGTGGAAAAGCCCAGCTTCTCCACGGCTTTGAGCGCGCGAGGGGGCAGTCCCAGCTTGTCGAAGGATTCCATGTATGCATCATTCCCGTCTTGTGCGTGTGATGTTGATTCGTCCATTGAGCATCCTATTATACGGGAGCTATACGGAAACCGCGCAGCGGCGCGCCCACGCGTCCGGGGAGTGATACACTCTGCCTCCATGAAATACGGAAGAACAGACGCCGACATCCCGCAGATCAACGTGGAGGATGTCGCCCTCATCTTCGAAGGGGGCGGCACGCGCGCGAGCCATACGAGCGCGGTCGTGGCCAAGCTCATCGAAGAGAACATCAACTTCGCCCATGTCTACGGCGTCTCCGCCGGGTCCAGCAACGCGGCGAACTACCTTTCGCGCGACATCCCGCGCACCCGGGAATCATTCACCGGATACGTGGCGAATCCAGAGCACATCGGCTGGCGGCGCGTGCTCCAAGGAGGCTATTTCTTCGATGGGCCCTGGATCTATGAGGGATGCGTGCCTCGTTATGAGGGCACGGGGGATGTCATGGAGTTCGATTTCGAGATGTTCAGGAAGAACCCCGCTCAGATCCACATCGAAGCGTTCGACATCGGGCGCGGGGAGAGCGTGATCTGGACGAAAGAGGATATCTCGGACTCTTTGGATCTGATGCGGAAAGTGCGCGCGTCCTCCTCTCTTCCCGGCTTCATGGAGCCGTGCGTCGTGGACGGTCGCGCCTATCTTGACGGCGGCCTGTCGGACAACTGGGGGATCAGCCTCATGCCCGCGCTGGAAGACGGCTTCTCCAAGTTCTTCATCGTGCGCACCCAGCCGAAGGGGTATCGGAAAAAGCCGGTGAACCCGTTGCTTTTGAGCGCCAGCAAGCGCGCGTTCAAGGACGCCCCGGTGGTGTGGCAGCAGATGGAGCGCAGACCCGGCGCGTACAACGCGCTTTGCGACAAGATCGAAGGGCTTGAGCGGGCGGGGGCGGCCTATGTCTACTATCCGGATGTGATGCGGGTCAACAACCGCACCACGGATGTCGAAGCGCTTGATGCGTCTTTGCGAGACGGCCAAGAGCAGTCAGAGCGCGAGCTTGAAGCATGGAGGACGTTCCTCAGCCTTTGATCGCGCGCCCTTTGATGGTGTCGCCATGGTGAATGCGCGTCGGCCTCCCCGTCGGCCGCGTCTCGTCCTACAATGGATGGACGGAAAACGGAGCGGGAGGAGCGTCACCATAGCTGGCGGCAAGGAAACGCAAGAGCAGAAGCTGGCTCGCATCAAGCGGGAGCTGGCCAACGTGCCCACGGAACCCGGCGTGTACCTTTGGAAGGATGAGTCGGGCGAGGTCATCTACGTGGGCAAGGCCAAGCAGCTGCGCGCGCGGATGCGCCAATACGTGAACTTTCAGGACAGCCGCGCGAAGATCCCGCTGCTCGTGGAGCGCATCCATTCCTTCGAGTACATCGTGGTGGAGAATGAGCATGAGTCGCTCGTGCTGGAGAAGAACCTCATCAACCAGCATTCGCCGTTCTACAACGCGGACTTCAAAGACGACAAGAGCTACCCGTTCATCTGCATCACCAAAGGCAGCGTCTTTCCCGCCATCAAGTACACCCGCGAGAAGCACAAGCGGGACTCGCGCTACTTCGGCCCTTTCACGGACGCGCGGGCGGCGCGGAAGCTGATCGACATCGCTCGGCGCGTGGTGCCGCTCTGCGCTGCGTCTTGCGCCCAGTGGCGCGCCATGGAGCGCACCCTTGAGCGGCAGGGTTACACGGCGAAGGGAGGCGTGGGATCGGATGGAGAGCCGCTGCCCGATCCCAGCGCAGCCATGGAGGGGTGCACTGCCTGCTTCGACGCCACGGTGGGCTTGGGGCCCGGCGCCTGCGCTGGCGCCATCACGCGGGAGGAGTACGCAGGGAACGTGACGCGCATCGAGCGCTTCTTGGCGGGCAACCGCGAAGAGTTCTTGGAGGAGCTGGAAGAGGAGATGGCCTCCGCTGCCGCTTCCTTGGATTTCGAGCGGGCCTCCCGGATGAAAGCACGCATAGAGACCATCCAGTCGCAGAACAGCCGCCAGCACGCCGTGTCGTCCAAGAACTTGGACGCGGATGTGATCGGCATCTTCCGGGAGGAGACGGTGGCGGGCGTGCACGTCTTCCAGATCCGCGAAGGCCGCATCCTGAACTCCAACGAGTTCGTCTTGAACAAGGGATCAGACGTGCCTGACGAGGACCTGCTCCGCAACTTTCTCATGCGCTACTACGACGCCACCACCTCCATCCCGCATGAGGTCATCCTGCGCGCGCTGCCGGGGGATGCGGAGGCCATGGAGGCGTGGCTCACGGACAAGCTGGCGAGCCTTCACGGGGCGAAGGTGCGCCTCGTGGAGCCGAAGCGCGGCGAGCGCTCGGAGCTGGTGGAGCTGGCCGAGCGCAACGCAAGCCATACGCTCATGCGCTACAAGGTGCGCACGAATTACGACGACAAGCGGATCAACGAAGCGCTGGCGCAGCTGGAGAGCGCCCTTGCGCTGGAGCGGCCGCCCATGCGCATCGAATGCTTCGACATCTCCACGCTCCATGGCGCCTACACCGTGGCATCCATGGTGGTGTTCACCGGCGGCAAGCCGGACAAGAACCAGTATCGCCGCTTCAAGATCCGCGCGCAGCTGGATGAGGCGAACGATTTCCTCAGCATGCAGGAGGTCATGGCGCGCCGCTACGCCAAGGAGCGCATGGAGGATGAGCGCTTCGGCAGCAAGCCGGACCTCATCATCTTGGACGGTGGCAAGCCGCAGCTCACGGCTGCGCTGCGCCAGCTGGATGATCTGGGGGTGGACGACATCCCCGTGGTGGGCCTGGCGAAGCGGGATGAGGAGCTGTTCGTCCCTTGGCAAGACGAAGGCCCGGTCGTGCTGCCGGGCGGATCCGCCTCGCTCTATCTGGTGAAGCAGGTGCGCGACGAAGCCCATCGGTTCGCCATCACGTTCCACCGGGAGCTGCGTGGCAAGGGCATGTCGGCATCCATCTTGGATGAGGTGCCGGGGCTGGGCCCTGTGCGCAAGAAAGCGCTCATGCGCCATTTCAAATCCATGCGCGCGCTCCGCCAGGCCAGCCTTGAGGACATCCTGGAGGCGCGCGTGGTGCCCGCGGAGGTGGCACGGGATCTGTTCGCGGTGATCGCACAGTATAATGAGGAGAAGAGAAACGAAGAGGGGAGCGGCTCATGACGGATGCTGCCGAACAGGCCCAGATGCCCGAGCTCGTGATCGTGACGGGCATGAGCGGAGCGGGACGCACGGAGGCCATGCACGTCTTCGAGGATCTGGGGTATTTCTGCGTGGACAATCTGCCGGCGTCCCTCATCAGCAACATGGTGAAGCTCAATGGCGCCTCTGACGGCGATGGGGCTTGCGGGAAGCTGGCGGTCGTGTGCGACGCGCGCAACGGCCAGTATTTCGGCTCTTTGGTGGAGGTCCTGGAAGAGCTCGAAGCGGCGGGCGTGGACTTCAAGATGGTCTTTCTGGATGCGGGTGATGACAAGCTCGTCTCGCGGTACAAATCCAGCCGTCGCCGCCACCCGCTCTGCACGGATGGCACCACCATCGCCCAGGGCATCCAGCGGGAGCGCACGCTGCTCGCGGAGGTGCGCGAGCGGGCGGACGTGGTCATAGACACCACTGAGATGCTGCCTCAGCGCCTGCGCTCCACTCTTCGCGCGGCGTTCTCTCAAGGCAACGAGCGCAAGGGGCTCTCGGTCACGGTGTACTCGTTCGGATTCAAGCATGGCGCGCCCATCGACGCGGATCTGGTGATGGATGTGCGCTTCCTGCCCAACCCTTATTACGACCCTGATCTTCGCCCCCTGACCGGGCTTGATGCGCCGGTGCGGGATTACGTGATGCTGCGCGATGAGACCATCGAGTTCAAGAAGCGCTGGCACGCGCTTCTGGATGTGGTCATGCCGGGATACGTCTCCGAAGGCAAGCAACAGCTGGCCATCGGCGTGGGGTGCACGGGCGGCCAGCACCGCTCCGTGGCGTTGGCGGAATCCACGGGGGATTACTTGAAGTCGAAGGGCTATCGCGTGTCGGTGGCCCACCGGGATCTGGGCAAGGCGGAGCGCGGGCGGGATGAGCGCGAGCTGGACAGCGAATCCGCCGACGTGGGCGCGCGCGGGATGTAGGCGCTTCCATGGCGGACTCCAAGCCATTCCATATGGATCCATCGGCTACGGGCGCATTCCAAGCGCTCGATGCCACCATCAAGGCGTTCGAGGTGCCCCAGGAGGCTGACGGGCAGATCGATGCCGTGGTGATCGGGGGCGGCACGGGCGCTCCCGTGTCCATCCGCACGCTCTTGTCCTTGGGGATATCCACCTCTGCGGTGGTGGCCATGGCTGACGATGGCGGCTCCACCGGCATCCTGCGGGACAAGGCGGACGTGACGCCGCCGGGAGACATCCGCAAGTGCATCGCCGCCTTCGCCGATGACCCCACCGATCCTCTGGTCCGCGCTTTCAAATACCGTTTCGCCGTGGCGGATGATCATGCGTTGGGGAACCTCCTCCTCGCCGCTTTGGAAGACGCCTCCGGGTCCTTTCCGGAAGCCATCCGCATCTGCGAGCGTTTGGTGAACGCCCAGGGGCACGTCTATCCCTCCACGCTGGACCACGTGACGCTCACAGCGCGCACGCGCGACGGGCGCACGCTGGACGGGCAAGCGGTGGCGTGCCACTCGAAAACGGCCTTGGAATCCGTGTCTTTGGTGAGCGAGGCGGGCCCCATCCGCCCGTACCGGCCGGCTATCAAGGCCATCGAGCAGGCGGATCTGATCGTTCTGGGGCCAGGGTCCCTGTTCACCTCCATCATCCCGAACCTGCTCGTGCCGGGGATCGTGGACGCCATCCAGCGCAGCCGCGGGTCGGTGCTGTTCGTCTGCTCGTTGGCTGACATGCAAGGGGAGACCTGGGGGCTTTCAGCCCGGGAGCATCTGGCGGCGCTCTTCGACCATGGGATGTACGGCCTGGTGGATTACATGCTGGTGCACACGCCGGTGCCGTTGCGCGCGGAAAGCCCAGCCACGGGCAGCTTCATCGCGGTGGCGGGGGATGAGCCGGAGCATGCGTCCACTTCTGACCTGGATGATCTCCGTCTCTCCGAAGGCGTGCGCCCGGTGCCCATCACCTATCAGGATGTGCTCGCCATCCAGGCGGAAGGGCCGGTCGTGATCGCGCGGAACCTGGTGGACCGGCAGCACCCATCCTGGCACAACCCTCAAGCGCTGCGTGACGCGCTTCTGCAGGTCATCAACCTCATGCATGCTCGCCGGGATTTCTGAGGCGCGCCATGTCGTTCACGTCTGACGTCAAAGAGGAGCTCACCCATGTGGAGCCGCTCTGCTCCCATTGCGATCGCGCGACCTTGGCCGCGCTCGTGCGCGTGGAGGGCACGCTCTTTCTGAGCGGGCCGCAAAGCTACCGGGTGGAGATCGCCACGGACTCCGCCAGCGTGGCGCGGTTGGTGATCCGGCTGCTCCACTCCATCTACCAGCTCAGAACGGAGCTCACCATACGGCGGAGCGTGCTTCACAAGACCCCGAACTACCTCATAGAGATCCCGACCCAGCCGAATCTGGCGGATGCGCTCGTGGATATGGGGATCGTGGCCGAAGAGGGCGGGCTCGTCATGGGCATAGACCAGCGTTTGATCTCGAAGCGCTGCTGCCAGGCGGCCTATCTGCGCGGCGTCTTTTTGGGCAGCGGTTTCATCTCGGATCCGAAGAGCGATTTCCATTTCGAGATGATCGTGGAGAACGAGCGCTTCGCCGATGACGCGGTCGCCATCCTGAACGAAGCGGGCATCGGCGCGAAGCGGATGGCGCGGCGCAGCTCGCATATGATCTATCTCAAGAGCGGCAACGCCATCCTGGAGTTCCTGGCCTTCGCCGGGGCCCATCGCGCGGCGCTCATGTTGGAGGAGATCCGGGTCGTGAAATCGGTGCGCAACGACGTGAACCGGCAGATCAACGCAGAGATAGCGAACCAGCACAAAGCCACGGATGCCGCCGTGCGGCAGCTGTTCATGATCCGCGAGGTGCTCCGGGAGCATGAAGCCTCCACGCTGCCGCCCGCGCTCCAGGAGTTCATCCGGCTGCGCGTCACTTATCCGGAAGCCTCCCTCAAGGAGCTGGGGGAGCGTCACGACCCGCCGCTCTCCAAGTCCGCCATGAACCATCGCCTGCGCCGCTTGGAGCAGATGCTGGAATAAGGTGCGCTGCAACTCAGCCTGATGGGCCAAGGCGGTTTTTCAACCCCTTGGCAAAAGCCCGCGCGCATCCTTTTTCAACGCTGGCGCCCATGGTATCCTGACAGACGGCGCGTCAGCGCTTTTGAAAACCTCAATGCAAAGGAGTCTCACATGGCAACCAGGATCGCGATCAATGGATTCGGCAGGATCGGGCGTTTGGTGTATCGCGCGATGGCGAACGACCCTGATCTGGAAGTGGTGGCGGTGAACGACCTGGGCGACATCCCGACCATGGCGCACCTCCTGAAATACGATTCCATCCATCGCCGCGCCTTCGACGTCATCGAAGTGGTGGAAGATGGCATGATCGTGGACGGCCACAAGGTCGTCGTGCTCTCTGAGCGCGACCCGAAGGACCTTCCCTGGAAGGATCTGAACATCGACATCGTCGTGGAGTCCACGGGCTTCTTCACGGATGGCGAGAAGGCCAAGGCCCACCTTGAGGCCGGCGCCAAGAAGGTCATCATCTCCGCTCCGGGCAAGAACGTGGACAACACCATCGTCATGGGCGTGAACGATGACACTTACAACAAGGAAACGGACAACATCGTGTCCAACGCCTCTTGCACCACCAACTGCCTGGCGCCCTTCGCCAAGGTGCTGCTGGACAACTTCGGCATCAAGCGCGGCTTCATGAACACAATCCACGCCTACACCAACGACCAGAAGATCCTGGACCTTCCCCACAAGGACCTGCGCCGCGCTCGCGCCGCGGCCATGTCCATGATCCCCACCACCACCGGTGCCGCTCGCGCCGTGGCGCTGGTGCTCCCTGAGCTCAAGGGCAAGCTGGACGGCTTCGCCACCCGCGTGCCCACGCCGGATGGCTCCATGGTGGACCTCACGGTGGAGCTTGAGAAGGAAGCCACGGTGGAAGAGATCAACGCGGCCATGAAGGCGGCGGCTGAAGGCCCCATGAAGGGCATCCTGGAGTACACGGACGACCCGCTGGTGTCCATCGACATCGTGGGCGATCCGCATTCCTCCGTTTTCGATTCCGGCCTCACCATGGTGCTCGGCGGCGAAGGCAACTTCGTGAAGTGCATCTCTTGGTATGACAACGAGTGGGGCTACTCCAACCGAGTCAAGGATCTGGCCAAGATCATGCTGTAAACGGCTGCGGCCGCCTCTGGCACACCATCTCAGCCCTCCACGCCTCCGGTCGTTGGACGAAGCCAACTCCCTGCGGCTTTCGCGCTGATCTGGCCCACCAGAGGCGGCCTCGCTGCGTTTCCAGACGGTTCGCTCGATCCAACGAAAGGAGATCCCATGGCAGACATCCGATCCATCGACGATCTTGACGCTCGCGGCAAGAAGGTGCTCGTTCGCGTGGATTTCAACGTGCCCACCAAAGACGGCGTCGTCACGGATGACACGCGCATCCAGCGGGCGCTTCCCACCATCCAAAAGCTCATCGCCGATGGCGGCCGCATGATATTGATGAGCCACAAAGGCCGTCCATCCGGCAACGGCTTTGAAGCGGAGTTCAGCAACGCTCCCGCCGCAGCGCGGCTCTCGGAGCTTCTGGGCCAGGAAGTCGTGCTGGCTGAAGACGTCACCGGTCCGAGCGCGGCGCAGGTGGCCTCTGCTCTCGGAGACGGCCAGGTGGCGCTTCTGGAGAACGTGCGGTTCGACGGACGCGAGAAGAAGAACGACCCGGATTTCGCCCGGGAGCTGGCTTCTCTGGCGGATGTCTACGTGAACGACGCCTTCGGGACGGCGCATCGCGCCCACGCCTCCACCAAGGGCGTGGCGGATCTGCTCCCTGCTTATGCGGGCTACCTCATGCAGAAAGAGGTGGGCACGCTCACGGGGATGTTGGACGATCCGAAGCGGCCCTTCATCGCCGTTCTAGGCGGCAGCAAGGTCTCCGACAAGATCAAGGTGATCGACGCGCTTCTGGACAAGGTGGACGGCCTCATCATCGGCGGAGCCATGTGCTTCACGTTCCTCATGGCCGAGGGCAAGGCCACAGGCGCCTCTCTGGTGGAGCCGGATTGGACCGATCGGGCCCGCGCCATGATGGAGAAGGCGAAGGCCAACGGCGTCAAGCTGCATCTGCCCGTGGACGTGGTGGCGGCGAAGGCCATGGAAGAGGACGCGGAGGCGTTCTTCGTCTCCGTGGATGAGATCCCAGAGGACCTCATGGGGCTGGACATCGGCCCTGAGACGGCGGACATCTACGCGGATGCCATCAAGAAGGCAGCATGCGTGTTCTGGAACGGGCCCATGGGCGTCTTTGAGATGGAGCCGTTCTCCCATGGCACGCGCAAGGTGGCCGAAGCCATCGCGGCGAACGCGGAGGCCGACACCATCATCGGCGGCGGAGATTCGGTGGCGGCGGTGAACCAGTTCGGCCTGGCGGATGAGATGACGTTCATCTCCACCGGCGGCGGCGCGTCCATGGAGCTGGTGCAAGGCGAAGAGCTGCCGGGAGTGGCTGCTCTCATGACGGATGTGGAAGGAAGGTAGCTCATGGCTCGCAAACCTCTGATCGCAGGGAATTGGAAGATGAACAACACCATCGGAGAAGCGGTGGTGCTGGCTCAAGAGATCTCCAACGAGATGGAGCCGGATTGGCTTGATGCGGTGGACGTGGCCGTGTTCCCGCCTTTCACGGACCTCAAGCCCGTCTACACCGTCTTCGAGTTCGACAAGCTGGGCGTGGCCGTGGGCGCGCAGAACGTCTTTTGGGAGCCGTCGGGCGCGTATACCGGAGAGATCTCCATCCCCATGCTCCGAGGGATCGGCTGCGCCTACTGCATCGTGGGCCACTCGGAGCGCCGCCAGTACTTCGGCGAAACGAACGAGGACGTGAACCGCAAGGTGGCGGCGCTGGTGGCGGATGGCACCCAGCGGATCGATCCCATCGTCTGCGTGGGCGAATCCTTGGCCGTGCGCGATGAGGGGTCCTATCTGGAGTTCGTCGAAGCGCAGGTGAAGGCCGCGTTCGCAGGGATAGATGCGGAGGCTGCAGCCCATGCGGTCGTGGCCTACGAGCCCATTTGGGCCATCGGCACGGGGCGCACGGCCACCCCTGAGCAAGCCCAAGAGGTCTGCGGCGCCATCCGCGAGACGCTCTCCGCTCTCTTCGGAGACGTGGCGGCGCAGATGCGCGTGCTGTACGGAGGCTCCATGAACGAGGGCAACGCCGAGCTCCTCCTGTCCCAGCCGGATATCGACGGCGGACTCGTGGGCGGCGCGTCGCTCAAAGCCGCATCCTTCATCCAGATCGTGAAAGCGGCGCTGTAGATGGGCGCTTCTGCTGATCGCGCAGGCAGGCCGGCACCGGTCTGCCTGATCATCATGGATGGGTTCGGCCTGGCCGATCCAAGCGAGGGGAACGCCATCTCCCTTGCTCGCACGCCCGTGCTGGACGGCCTTTTCGCCCATGGCATCGCCCGCCTCCAAGCCAGCGGGGAAGCCGTGGGGCTGCCCGCAGGCCAGATGGGCAATTCCGAGGTGGGGCATCTCAACATCGGCGCGGGGCGCGTGGTGGACCAAGAGCTCACCCGCATCAACCGGGCCTGCCGGGATGGCTCCCTTGCCCAGAATCCCGTGCTCACTGAAGCCTTCTCCCAGGTGCGGGAAGCGGGAAGCGCGCTGCATCTCATGGGCCTTTTGAGCGACGGCGGCGTCCATTCATCGGACGAGCACCTCTTCGCGCTTCTGGAGGCGGCCGCCGATGCGGGGGTGCCGCAGGTGCTCGTGCATTGCTTCTTGGATGGGCGCGACGTCCCACCGAAAAGCGCCGTCGGCTACATCGAGGCGCTTGAAGAGCGCATGGCCGCTCTTCAAGCGGAGCATCCCTCCTGCGAGATGGGGATCGCGACGGTCTCCGGCCGCTATTACGCCATGGACCGTGACAAGCGCTGGGATCGCGTCCAGCGCGCCTATGAGGCCATGGTGGACGCTCGGCCCTCCACGGGCCTTTCCCCGGCGGATGCCGTTCGGGCTTCCTATGAAGAAGGTGTCACGGATGAGTTCGTCGCCCCTCTCGCGTTCCAGACGCGCGGCGTGCAGGACGGGGATGCCGTGCTCTTCTTCAACTTCCGTCCCGATCGCGCCCGCCAGATCACCCGCGCGTTCGTGGATGAGGACTTCGAAGGTTTCGCTCGCTCACGCCGCCCGAAGGCGTCCTTCATCTGCCTCACGGAGTACGATCCGGAGATACCGGCGCCCATCGCGTTCCCGAAGACGTTCCCAGAGCAGGTGCTGGCCGATGTCCTGGCCGATGCCGGGCTCATCCAGTACCACATCGCGGAGACGGAGAAGTACGCGCACGTGACCTTCTTCTTGAACGGAGGAGCGGAAGAGCCGAAAGCGGGGGAGGCCCGCACGCTCGTCGCGTCTCCCAAGGTGGCCACCTATGACCTCCAGCCGGAGATGAGCGAACCGGAGGTGGCTGAAACGCTCTCGCGCGCCATCCGTTCCGGGGAGGCGGACGTCTACATCGTGAACTTCGCGAACTGCGACATGGTGGGCCATACCGGTTCCATCCCCGCAGCCACCTCAGCGGTGGAGGCGGTGGATGCCGGGGTGGGCGTGGTCTTGGACGCCATGGAGGAGGCGTGCGGCACGGTCTTCGTCACGGCTGATCACGGCAACGCCGATCAGATGCTGGCACCCGACGGCAGCCCGCACACGGCTCACACCACAGCGCTCGTCCCCTTCGCGGTGGCTGATTTCAGCGATCGCGAGGTGCGCCTGGTCGGACGGGAGGGGGCGCTGTGCGACATCGCGCCGTCGGTCCTTTCCGTGTTGGGGATCCGCCAGCCAGCCCAGATGACGGGCGAAAGCCTTGTTGCCACAGGGGTTTGATTCAGATATACTTTGCAATTCGTGATTTCGCAGAGCCTTTAGAAAGAAGCGTGAAGAGTTGAATCCTTTAGTGATCGTGTTCTTGGTCCTTCTCTTTTTGTCGGGGATCGGTCTCATCGTCTTCATCCTGATGCATTCAGGCAAGGGGACGGGCATCTCTGATGCCATCGCAAGCTCCATGTATTCCACGCAGACCGGCACGAGCATCATCGAAAAGAATCTGGATCGCATCACCATCGTGTGCGCCATCATCTTCATGGTGTCGCTCATCGTGCTCATGATCATCTATCCTCACGGGACCATCAGCACGAATTGATGGCCTCCCTCTTGCGCGCGGGGAGCAATCTGTTAGAATCTCTCAGCGCGCGATGCGCATGTGTCGGAGTGGTGGAACGGCAGACACGCTAGCTTGAGGTGCTAGTGCCCACATATCGGGTGTGCGGGTTCAAATCCCGCCTCCGACACCAGAAGAAGATCGAAGGCCGCTTCCCCGGAGGCGGCCTTTCCATTTCCAAAGCGGCGCGCATCCGGTCATCGCGGTTCGCGGACCTGGCTCTTTTTCGCTTTCGCCTTGCCATCTGTCCGCCATACCGTTATCCTGTTCAAGTTTGTTTCAATACGCATGTCCAAGCGACCGCGGACCGCCAGTGGCTTGCGAGAGCGAGTTGCGGAGCGCGGGATGACCTTGGGCAGAGGATCAACGAATGGAGAGCAACATGGCAGCACCAACGAAAGTAAGCATCAAATCGCTCCTTGAGGCCGGCGCCCACTTCGGGCATCAGACGCGCCGCTGGAACCCGAAGATGAAGCCTTACATCTTCGGCAGCCGCGGGGACATCTACATCCTGGACCTCAAGCAGACCCTGGTGGACATGGACAAGGCCTACACCTTCGTGTCCAATCTGGCGCGCAAGGGCGGCACCGTGCTGTTCGTCGGCACGAAGAAGCAGGCTCAGGAAGCCATCGCTGACGCGGCGAACCGCTGCGGCATGCCTTACGTGAACAACCGCTGGCTCGGCGGCATGCTCACCAACTTCGTGACCATCCGCAAGCGCGTGGTGTACATGGAGGACCTTGAGGCGCAAGAGGCTGACGGCCGCATGGCGCTGCTCCCGAAGAAGGAGCAGATCCTCAAGCGCAAGGAGCTGGCGAAGCTCCAGGCGAACCTGAACGGCATCCGCAACATGCACAAGGTCCCGGATGCGGTCTTCATCATCGACACCTGCCGCGAGGAGATCGCCGTCCATGAGGCGCGCCGCCTCAACATCCCGATCGTGGGCACGTTGGATACCAACTGCGACCCGGATGATGTGGATTACGGCATCCCGGCCAACGACGATGCCATCCGCAGCGTGCGCCTGCTCTGCGATTTCATCGCTGACGCGGTCATCGCGGGCACGGGCGCGAACGTCTCCGAGCAGGAGATGGCTGGCACGGATGCTGCGGATGCGGCACCGGCTCAGGATGCCGAAGTGCAGATGTCCGAGGTCGTCAGCGCTGAGGCTTCAGCGGATGCGGCCAAGGCCATCGATGAAGAGATCGCCGAGGCTGAGACCGCGGCGACGGAGAGCGCTGAGGCTGCTGCGGAATAGCCTCCGCTCACGAACGGGTGCGGAAAGCCACCACTTTCAAGACACGGATACCTCAAGGAGGAGAAGATATGGCAGAGATCACTGCTTCAATGGTCAAAGAGCTGCGCGAGATGACCGGCGCGGGCATGATGGAGTGCAAGAAGGCTCTGGCCGAGGCTGCTGGGGACATGGAAGCCGCCGTGGACGTGCTCCGCACGCGCGGTCTGGCGGCGGTGGCCAAGAAAGCGGGCCGCGCCACCAACGAGGGCACCGTCATGGCCATCGTGAACGACGCTTGCACCAAGGGCGCCGTGCTGGAGCTCAATTGCGAAACGGACTTCGTGGGCATGAACGAGAAGTTCAAGGCCTACGCCACCCGCATCGCCACGGCAGCCATGGAGAACGCTCCGGTGGATGCCGAAGGCATCAAGGAGTGCACCATCGACGGCGAGACCGTGGACGCCATCCTCACCGACTGCATTCACGTCATGGGTGAGAATTGCCAGATCAGCCGCGTGGCTGAGGTGGAAGCCCCTGCCGTTGCCAGCTACATCCATGGAGGCGGCAAGATCGGCGTGCTCGTGAACTTCAACGTGGAGGGCATCGATCCGTCCTCAGAAGCGTTCCAGAAGTGCGCTCGCGATGTGGCCATGCAGGTGGCGGCCGTGAATCCTGTTTCCGCCACGCGTGAATCCGTTCCGGCGGACATCGCTGCGCACGAGCTTGAGATCTACAAGGCTCAGGCTGCTGAGTCTGGAAAGCCTGAGAACATCCAGGAGAAGATCGCTCAGGGCCGCATGGAGAAGTTCTACAAGGAGAGCTGCTTGGCCGAGCAGGACTTCGTCAAAGACCCGGACGTCACCGTGAAGGCCTACGTGGAGCAGTGCGCCAAGGACATGGGAGGCACCATCAGCATCCAAGGCTTCATCCGGTTCGCGCTGGGCGAATAGGACCATCCATCTCAAGATCAGCGGGGCCGTGCTTGTTTGAGCATGGCCCCGTTTGGCATCTTCGGCAGGTGCTTTGACTCCGAAAGGCTCCCATGGGAAAAGAGTGCATCGTCATACACGGCAACGGGACGCTGTGCGGTGAGGTCAAGATCGCGGGCGCCAAGAACTCGGCGCTCAAGCTCATGGCCGCTTCCATTCTAGGATGCGGCGAGAGCATCATCAAGAACGTCCCTGACATCTCCGATATCAAGCTCATGTCAGAAGTGCTCAGCCGCCTGGGCGCCACGGTCCGCCGAGAGGACCATGAGCTCGCCATAGACACCACTGATGTCGATTCGTTCTCCACGCCCTACGAGCTGGTCTCCAAGATGCGGGCGAGCATCTCCGTGCTCGGGCCGCTCATCGGACGGTTCGGCCAGGCGCGCGTGGCCATGCCGGGTGGATGCCAGATCGGTGCCCGCAAGATAGACATGCATCTGGTCAGCTTGCAAGCCCTTGGCGTCCAGTTCGATGTGGATCATGGCACGCTCATCGCCACCACGCCCCATGGTCTCCATGGCGCTCAGGTGATGCTTGAGTTCCCCAGCGTCGGCGCCACGGAGAACATGCTCATGGCTGCGGTGGTGGCCGAAGGTTCCACGCTCATCGAGAACGCCGCCCGTGAGCCGGAGATCGTGGATCTGTGCGACATGCTCTGCCAGATGGGCGCGCGCATAGAAGGCGCAGGGGAGTCCAACATCGAGGTGGAGGGCGTGGCTCTGTCCGATCTGGGCCCCTGCGTGCATACCACCGTCGGAGACAGGATCGAAGCGGGCACGTTCCTGGCGGGCGGCGCTTTGACCGGCGGCCCGGTGACGGTGCAGAGGATAGATCCCAGCTATCTGCGCATGAGCGTGCTCAAGATGCGCGCCATGGGCTGTGATGTGACCACGGGGGAGGATTACCTCACGGTCATGCGCACGGGGCCCTTGAAGCCCACCGACATCCAAACGCTCCCGCATCCGGGATTCCCGACGGATCTCCAAGCGCAGTTCATGCTGCTCGCCACGTTGGCTGACGGGATCTCCGTCATCACGGAGAACGTCTTCGAGAACCGCTTCATGTTCGCCTCCGAGCTCATGCGCATGGGCGCCGACATCACCCTGGAAGATCATCACGCCATCATCCGCGGTGTGGAGGGTTTGCAGGGCGCGCCCGTCTCCTCCACGGATCTTCGGGCCGGGGCGGCGTTGGTGCTGGCGGGCATCGTGGCGGAGGGCTACACCACGGTCTACGACATCAAGCACATCGATCGCGGCTATGAGGATTACGCGGGGAAGCTCAGGTCCTTGGGTGCTGATGTGGTGCGCCAAGCCGTTGACTGAAGCTGACGTCCATGCCCACCAAGCGCAACAATCCTCGCCATTCAGCGAACAGCAGGCCGGTTCCGGAGGCGCGAGCTCTCTCCCGTTCCCGGTCTGGACGCAAGCGTCCCGTCACCGTGTCGAACGTGGAGGCATCGGCCCGTGGGACCGAGCGCGTTCGCGCAGCTCGGCATGGGGCGGCCCATTCCGCCTTGGTGGATGCCCGGCGCAAACGCTCGCGCAAGCGCGTGCTCTCGCTGGTGCTCATCGTCTGTGCGGTGGCCCTCGTCGCCGCTGCGGCTGTGACCGCGTTCACCTTCTTCCGCTCCACCGATTCTAATCTGTCCCTTGAGCCATCGAACGCGAAAGAGGCCCTGGTCGCGCAGAAGACGGACGAACCTTATTACGTGCTCATGACAGCGGACCTCGCTCGCGAAGGCTATGGGGCTCAGCAACCGGATGCTCAAGGGATGCTCTTGGTCCGGATCGATGAAGGCTCCAAGACGGTGACGCTCTGCACCATCCCCGCCAAGCTCAACGTGCGCACCTCTGATGGGAACAACCGGCCTTTGGATGAAGCGCGCTCCGTGGGCGGAGATGCGGAGCTGATCCGCTGCGTCGCCTCCTTGGCCGAAGTGGACATCTCGCACTTCGTGACCACGGATTCAGCGGGGATCGTCGGCATGACCGATGCCATGGGCGGCGTGTCCATGGACCTGGAGTCGAAAGTGGATGATCCGCATGCGGGAACGCTTGTGGTCTCAGCGGGGAACAGGCCGCTTTCCGGCGAAGAGGCCCTCATGTTCCTGCGCGCGTCCAACGTGAACGGCGGGACGGATGGCATGTATGCGAACCGCATGGCGTTCACGTTCAACTTGGCTGAGCAGGCGGCCACCTCCGAAGGTTTGGATTTCGCCGGCCAAGTGGGGGAGGCCAGCCGCTTCATCTACACGGACTGGACGGCCAGCGATCTGCTCGCTCTGGGCGGCGTGCTCAAGCCGGTGGAAGAGATCACGCTCTATCAGTGCGTCGTGCCTTATATGCGCTCCAACGCCGCAGGGCCGGACGTCGTCCTCTATGAGCGCCAGCCGAAGAGCTGGGCGGCCATGCTGGAGCGCTTGAAAGCGGGCGAAGATCCCAATCAAATAGAGAGCTCGGCAGAGAGCGTGGAGGCGGCCGCCGTCTCGGTGGAGGTGCGCAATGGCACCAACACCGCGGGCGCTGCGGCGAAGCTGGGAGAGATGCTCACCGGCCAAGGCTTCAACGTCATCGGCGTCGGCAACACCGATGATGGCACCATCTACCCGGAGACGCTGGTCATCTACACGAAGAGCGGCTCTGAAGGCGAAGCGAAGGCGGTCCTGCGCGCCATGGGATCAGGGCGCGTGGTGGAAGGCGGCGACTTCTATTCTTCGGAAGCCGATGTCATCGCCATCATCGGGCTTGACTGGATGCCAGTGGAATGACGTTCTGCTAGAATGTGAATCTATATGTGCAAAGAGCGTTCCAAGACGCGATGAGCGTCTGTGCTGCAAATGTTCAGGAAGGACTGACATGGACGAAACAGGAGTGTTGGGGCTTTTAGAAGAGCTGTCCATACTGCTGGAAGATTCAAAAACGGTTTTCGGCAAGAGCAACATGCGCCAAGTGGACATCTCGGCGGCATTTGAGATCATGGATGAGATCCGCGACATCTTCCCCAGCGAATTCGCCCAGGCGCGCCAGATCGTCCGTGAGCGCCAAGCTCTTCTGGAGGACGCTGAGGATGAAGCCAACCGCCTGATCGAGGATGCGCGCAGCCAGGCCATGACCATCGCTTCTGAGCAGGAGATCGTGCGCATCTCCCAGCAGCAGGCTGAGACGATCATGGCGGATGCCCGTGAGCTTGAGCGTGAGACGCGCGCGGGCGCGGAGGACTACGCTGATGAGGTCTTCGGCCATGTGGAGCAGAGCTTGGACAACGTGCTCTCCCAGGTCCGCCGGGTGCGCGATCGCTTGAATGCGAACTCCATGAACGGCCGATGAGCGGCATCGCATAGCACGGATGAGGTCGCTCGCGCTTCGGTGCGGGCGATTTCTTTTATCAGAGAAGGTGATCGAAGATGGAACCAGTGAAGATCCACATCCCTCAAGAGCTCTTCGAGCCGGCGGAGACGCAGACGTTCTCCGGTCAGGCGCAGCTAGGGCAGCTTGAGGTGGGCGCGCAGATCTATGAGTGCACGGGTCCGTGCGCATGGGAGGTTGAGATCACGAACACGGGGCGCGCGTTCCTCGTGCGCGGCAAGAGCCACGTGACGGCGAAGGTGGCGTGCGCGCGATGCCTTGAGGATACCTCCGTGGAGCTCGCGGGAGACATCGAAGGCTACTTCGTCATGGACGCGCCTGAACAGGATGAGGATCTGGAGGGGGATGAGTTCGAGGCGCTCCCGGCGGATCACGCCATCGACTTGGCGCCGCTCATCACCGCAGGGCTCTTGCTGGAGGCGCCGTTCCAGCCGCTGTGCCGCGAGGATTGCGCGGGGCTCTGCCCTCAGTGCGGCGCGAATCTGAACGATGGCCCCTGCGGCTGCGAGCCGGAAGAGGGCATCGCGCCGAAAAACCCCTTCGCCGTGCTCAAGGGGATGGACCTGTCCTGATCTTCAGGGGTGCGGCTTCGTCGCGATGATGAGCGCCGGCTGGCTTACCCTGTCGAACAGCGCGGCTGTCATTCGCCGGTGTGACCGAAATCCCCTTGAGATGGAACGGATGCTTTGTTAGAATTAACTTTCGCTTGTGCATGGACAAGATACCGGAGGCGCATCCAACGCTTCCGATGCAGGAAAAGGAGCAACGACCGTGGCAGTACCTAAGCAAAAAATGGGCCGCATCCGCACGCATCGCCGTCGCAGCCAGCATGACAAGATCGACGCGCCCTCCCGTTCCGTGTGCCCGCAATGCGGGGAGATCAAGCTCCCGCACCGCGTGTGCCCGAACTGCGGCTTCTACAAGAACCGCGAAGTGATCGAGACGGAATAACCCGTCTCGTCACAGCTCATCATCTTTGAAGGACGTTCGCTGAATTGACGCAAGCGGTCACCATATCAGTTGATGCGATGGGGGGCGACAACGCCCCCGACGTCGTTATAGAGGGGCTTGCCCAGGCGCTCGCCGTGGACGAGGCCCTCTCCGTGCTGCTCTGCGGCCCGGAAGAGGTGGTCGCGCCCTTCGCCGCGGAGAACGCACGCTGTGAGGCGGTCTGCACCACGGAGGTCATCGCCATGGGCGAGCATCCGGCGAAAGCGGTGAGGTCCAAGAAGGATTCCTCCATCGTGCGCGGGTGCCGTTTGGTGCGCGAGGGGGCTGCTGACGGCTTCTTCTCCGCGGGCTCCACCGGCGCGTGCCTTGCGGCGGCCACCCTCATCATGGGCCGCCCGCGCGGCGTGAAACGCCCGGCTCTAGGCGTGGTGCTCCCCGCCAAGGAGCGCCCGGTCCTGCTCATGGATGTGGGGGCCAACGCTGATTGCAAGCCGGAATACCTCGTGCAGTTCGCGCGCATGGGCACCATCTACATGGAGTCCATCCTGGGCGTGCCGGACCCTTCCGTGGGGCTTTTGAACATCGGCGAAGAGGATGCGAAAGGCTCCCAGTTCGCCCAAGAGGCTCATGGGCTCTTGAAAGCGGAGATCCCGCAGTTCGCGGGCAACTGCGAAGGGGGTCCTTTGCTCCAAGGGGCGTTCGACGTGGTGGTGACCGACGGCTTCACGGGCAACGTCTGCTTGAAGACCATCGAAGGCACCTTCAAAGTCCTTTTCTCAGCCATCAAAAGCGCGCTCACTTCAAGCATCACGGCGAAAGCGGGCGCGCTTCTGATCAAAGGCAAGCTGGCTGAGCTCAAAGATGAGATGGATCCTGACCGGCTCGGCGGCTCTCCGCTTCTGGGCGTGAGGGGGACCTGCATCGTGGGCCACGGCTCATCGAACGCGCGCGCCATCAAGAACGGCATCTTGGCGGCGGCGTCCCAGGTCCGCGAAGGGGTGTCAGACAAGATCGCGGCGGCGTTCTCTGCGGAAGCCAGCCCCACCGCGTCCTTGGAGGATGCGGATGCCGTGGACGGGGAGGCCTGATCGGCCGTGCCGTTGACCGCGGAGCAGGAAGAGAAGATATCCCTGGCTGAGCGAGCATTGGGGCGGACGTTCGAGGACCAGACGCTGCTGCTCGCCGCCATCACGCACCCCTCCGCCACGGAAGGCCGTTCCGTCAAGTTCTCCTACGAGCGCTTGGAGTTCTTAGGGGATTCCATCTTGGGCGCCATCGTGGCCTCCACCGCGTTCCATCGCTATCCCAATCTCGATGAAGGCGGTCTCACGCGCATCAAGGTGTCGCTCGTATCCGGGTCCAGCCTGTCGGACGTCGCCGCCTCTTTGGGTTTCGCGGACATCATCGTGTTCGGCTCCTCTGAGACGGGCACGGGACGTCGGGGGCTCCATTCAGCTCTTGAGAACGTCTACGAGGCTGTGGTCGCGGCGCTGTATCTGGATGGCGGGATCGAGGCGGCCCAGGAGTTCGTGGACCGCACGCTCATCCCGCGCATGTCCATAGATCTGGCCAAGGAGCCGGAGAACCCCAAGAGCGCGTTGCAGGAGAAGCTCCAGGTGGACGGCATCACGCCCACCTACCGCCTGATCGAGACGCAGGGGCCGCCCCATGACCGCACGTTCATCTCGCAGGTCTACGCGGGAGAGCATGCGCTGGCTCAGGGCAGCGGCCGGACGAAGAAAGAGGCTGAGAGCCAGGCGGCGAAATCCACCTTGGCTCGTCTGGGCGAGTTCTTCGGTCTGGGGCTGGACGAAGAGGCGCGCAAGGCGAAAGATGAGGCCGCGCGCCAGGCGCGGGCTGACAAAGCCGCCGCGAAGGCGGCGCGCGACAAGGCTTACAAGCGAGCCAAGGAGGAGCGCGTCCAGGAGCGCCAGGCGCAACGAGAGCAGCAGCAGAAGCAGAAGCAGCAGAAGCGCGCTCAAGACGCCGCCCGGAAGAAGCAGGGCTAGGCCATGCATCTGAAGAGCCTGGTGCTGCGCGGATTCAAATCCTTCGCTGACAAAGCCGTGCTCCACCTGGAGCCGGGCATCACCGCCGTGGTGGGTCCGAACGGGTCGGGCAAGTCCAACATCTCGGATGCGGTCCTGTGGGTCCTGGGCGAGCGCAATGCGAAGAACCTGCGCGGACAGGCCATGGAAGACGTCATCTTCTCCGGCTCTTCGGCGCGCAAAGCCACCTCCATGGCTGAGGTGGAGCTCATCTTGGACAATTCCGACGGCACGCTGCCGGTCGATTTCACGGAAGTCTCCATCGCGCGGCGGATGTACCGTTCTGGCGAGAGCGAATATCTCATCAACGGCGCGGTGGCGCGCCGCATGGATGTGCTCGACATCCTCCATGACACCGGCCTTGGCACCGGCACCCATTCCATCATCTCCCAAGGGGCGCTGGATTCGGTGCTGCGATCCAAGCCGGAAGACAGGCGGATGCTCATCGAAGAGGCTGCGGGCGTCCTCAAGCACAAGCAGCGCATCGCGAAGAGCGCTCGCAAGCTCGAGCGGATGCAGCAGAACATGGACCGCGTGTCCGATGTCGTGAACGAGGTGGGACGCCAGCTGGGGCCGCTCGAACGCAAGGCGAAGCGCGCGCTCAAGTATGAAGAGCTGGCCGAAGAGCTGGCCCAGGTGCGGCTCGTCTTGGCCGTGGATGACCTTCGCACACTCAAGACGGAGCACGCGCGCATCACGGAGCGCGAAGCCATGGCCTCAGAGGCGTGCGCAGCGGCGAAGAAGCGCAACGAGGAGATCGACCAGGAGCTCACGGCGCTCCAAGAGAAGATCCGCGAGGACAGCCTGGACACAAGCGCGCTCTCACAGCACTATCAGCGGATGACCGCCGCGGCCGAGCGGCTGGATTCCACATCCCTCCTCATCCGCGATCGCCGTCGCGCGGCGCTCTCACGCGCCTCAGAGCTGGCATCGAAGATGGAGCAGACGCGCGCGCAGGAGGAGCGGGCTCAGGTGCGGCTCGCTGAGCTGAAGGTGCAGGCGGAATCCGAGCGCAAAGAGCTCACGGACGCTCAAGCGCGCATGGATGGCCTCTCCACGCAGGATCAAGATCTGGCGGAGCGGCTCAAGGGAGCTCAAGAGCGAAGCGTGCACGCGGCGGATCTGCTCTCGTCCCTTGAGAAGGAGTCCAACCAGACCCGTGAAGACCTCGCTCGCGCCAAAGAGGTCTGCTCCAACAGCATGGCTCACATCAAGGTCATCGAAGGCCATCGCGCAGAGCTCTCTCTGCAAGTCGATCGCCTGTCAGCGGATGCGAAGCTGGCGCAAACGGAATCCGAGAGCGCTCAGGCGGCGCTCATGGACGTGGATGCGCAGGAGAAGGAAGCTCGCACGCTCGTCGGCCGTTGCATGCAGGCGCGTGACGGGGCTCGTCGCGCCTTCGAGGACGCTGCGGCTCAAGAGCAGTCTCTGGAAGCGCAGATCAAGGGGCTCGTCGAGATAGAGGAGGCCGAAAGCGCGCGGTCGGATGGAGCGGCCCGCAAAGCAGCGGCCGTTCTGAAAGATGCCGGGGATGACGCCCTCGCGCTCTCGCGCATCGTGGCTGCGCCCCCTGAGCTGGAAGGCTTGGTCGAAGCGCTGCTGGGCTCTGATCTCTCCGCCCTTATCGTCAAGGGCGCTTCTGAGATAGAGGCCGTGGAGGGCGCTCTTCTGGATGAGGATGCCGGATCGGTCACCTTGCTCATGGAGGACGGCGAAGCTCGGACGGACGGGGCGGCCGCGAGAGCGCACGTGAACCTTCCTGCCTATGCCTCCTTCTTGTCCGATGAGATCGCCTATCCAGAGCAGCATGCCCCACTCCTCCATTCGTTGCTGGATGATGTCATCATCTGCAGCACGCTCACGGAGGCTTTGTCCTTGCATGCCGGTGCGGCTGGAAGCTGCCGGATCGCGGCGCGGGACGGGAGCATCGTCCATCCGTCTGGCAAAGTAGAGCTGCGCGTCACCGGCAAAGGCCCCGCCACCGGCGTCCTTTCGCGCCTTCGCCGGATCAACGAGCTCAAATCCGCTTTGGAGGTGGCGAAGGAAGCCACGCGCACCGCATCTGAGGAGGCCAAGGCCGCCGAAGAGGCCCTCGTGCGCGCTCAGACCGCCAGCTTGGATGTGAAAGAGCAGCTGGCGTCGCTGCGCGGCAACGCCCAGAGCGCCCGCCTTGCGGCTGAGGCGGCCGCGGAGAAGCTCGGATCCGCCACGCGTGAGCTGGAAGCGCTGGACGCCGCCCTTGAACGCGAAACGGGAAGCGTGGATGCAGCACGTCCGGATATCGAGCAAGCGGAAGCCCGTTTGGAAGGGCTGGCGCGAACCACGGAGGAGGCGCGCGCGGAAGCGGAGGCGGCCGATCTTGAGCGCGCCCCCCTCGCCGCAGAGCGCGAAGCGGTGGGCGAGGAGCTGGCAGCGGCTCGCCTGGCCCATGCCAAGCTGGCAGAGCGGGCCACGTATTCGGAGCGCGTGATAGCCTCTGCGGTGGCGGAGGTCCGCAGCTTGCAGGCCTCCCACGAAGAGGACGCGCATGTGCAGCGCCTGAAGAAGGCGAGCGCTGAGCGCTTGGCGCCGCTCTTGTCCGTGATCGACGCCATCGTGGATGCCGCTCGCGCCTCGATGCGCTCTTTGGAGGATGCTTCCTCTACGGCGAAGAGCGCGACCGATGGGCTCCATGCCCAGATGCAGAAGCTGCGCGAGCAGGCCCATGAGGCGCAGGATGCCTATGATGCGCGTACTGATGAGCTCGCAGAGGTGCGCGTGGAGAAGACGCGCGCAGAGATGCAGGTGCAAGCGGCGGTGGAGGTCATCACCTCTGATTGCGGCGTGCCGCTTGAGCGGGCGCTCGCCATCCAACCTCCAGAGGATCGTGGGCAAGTGGAGGAGGAGTCGTTCCGCTTGACGCGCCGCATCTCCAATCTGGGCACCATCAATCCGGATGCCGCTGAGGAATACGAGCAGCTCAAAGGGCGGTATGATTACCTTGAAGGGCAGCTGTCCGACATGCGCAGCGCTGCGCGGACGCTTCTGCGGATCAACGCGGTGATCGAAGAGCGCATGAAGGACGACTTCGCTCGCACGTTCGATGAGGTGAACCGCAACTTCCAAGAGATATTCTCCACGCTGTTCCCCGGCGGCAGCGCGGAGCTCGCGCTCGTCAGCCCGGAGGACGTGGAGGAGAGCGGGGTGGAGGTCAACGCTCAGCCGGCAGGCAAGCGCATCACCAAGATGACGCTCATGTCCGGCGGCGAGAAGTCCCTGACGGCGCTGGCGCTCCTGTTCGCCGTGTACAAGACGCGCGTCACGCCGTTCTACATCCTGGATGAGGTGGAGGCCGCGCTGGATGATTCGAACCTGCGCCGGCTCATCGCCTACATCCAGCGCATGCGTCAGGAGACGCAGCTCATCATGATCACGCATCAGCGCCGCACGATGGAGATGGCCGACGTTCTGTTCGGCGTGTCCATGCAGGCGGATGGCGTCACCAAGGTCATTTCGCAGAAGCTCGAAGACGCGTTGCGCTCCTGAGCGCAACGTCGCGGCGCGTGCCTTTGAGAGGGATGCGCGCCCGCGTTTGAAGGAGGTTTGCCATGGGGATGTTCGCGAAGATGTCGAACGGCCTGGCGCGTTCGCGTGAGAAGTTCAAAGAGAGCATGAACGTCCTGCTCCAGCGCGGACCTGAGCTTGATGAGGAGTTCTGGGAAGAGCTGGAAGAGGCGCTCATACTGTCCGATCTGGGGCCGCGGACGTCCATGGACATCGTGGAGAACCTGCGCGACAAGGCCCAGCGCAGGGCGCTCCCGGATGCGTATTCCGTGTTGGATCTCTTGAGCGAGGAGATCCAGGGCGCGTTCGCGAAGGGCGGCGATGACGTCCTTTCCGGCGGGTCTGCCATCGTGCTGTTCGTCGGCATCAACGGGACAGGCAAGACCACCACGGTGGGGAAGCTGGCCCATGAGGCGAAGCGCGCGGGAAGGCGGGTGCTCTTGGGGTCAGCCGACACGTTCCGCGCCGCCGCCATCGAGCAGCTGGAGGTGTGGGCGGAGCGCGCCGAGGTGCCCATCGTGACCCGTGAGCGGGGGTCTGATCCGGCCAGCGTCTGCTTCGAGACCATCGAGACGGCCGAGGCCCAGGGGGACGATCTGGTGCTGATCGACACGGCGGGCAGGCTCCACACCTCCGACGATCTCATGCGCGAGCTTGAGAAAGTGGTGGCGGTCACCAAGAAGCGAGCGCAGCCGCCGGTCTACACGGTGCTCGTGATCGACGCGACCACGGGCCAGAACGGGCTTTCCCAGGCGAGGGAGTTCGATCGAGCGCTGGACCTTGATGCGCTCATCGTGACGAAGCTGGACGGCAGCGCGAAGGGCGGCATCGCCCTTGCCATATCCCATGAGCTCGGATTGCCCATCATCAAATGCGGGGTGGGGGAGCAGATAGATGACTTGCGCGATTTCGACGCCCGTGACTTCGTGACGGCCCTGATCGGGGACTTCGAGCAGGAGGACCTTGAGGAAGAGGATATTGAAATCCTTGAGCCTGATGGCGCCTTTGACCGGGATGCCCTTGAAGGAGAAGCCCCTCCGCAGGGGGACCTTGAGCAGGAGACCATCGAAGAGCCGGACGAAGAAGCGCCAACGGATGCGATGAGCTGGGATGAATTCGTCGCATGGGATGACGAGCGGAAAGAGTCCGGAGCTGCCAAAAAGCACTTCTGGGACAAGTGGTAAGCTGGGCGCGATGCGCTTCATGGATGCGAAGGAGCTGACCGATGCTTGAGAATCTCTCTCAGCGACTCCAGGGGATCTTCTCGGGGCTGCGCAGCAAAGGGCGCCTGACCGAAGAGGACATCAACGCCGCCATGCGCGAGATCCGCATGGCGCTCTTGGAAGCGGACGTCAATTTCAAAGTGGTCAAAGCGTTCATCTCGCGCACCAAGGAGCGTTGCTTGACCGCCGAGGTGATGGATTCGCTCACCCCCGCCCAGAACGTCATCAAGATCGTGCTGGATGAGCTCACTGAGCTTCTGGGGCGCACGGAGGCGCGCTTGGCGCTTTCCGGCAAGATCCCCAGCGTCATCATGCTCGTGGGCCTTCAGGGCTCAGGCAAGACCACCGCGTGCGCGAAGCTGGCGTGGAGGCTCAAGCAGGAAGGCCATTCGCCTTTGCTCGTCGCCTGCGACGTCTACCGTCCGGCGGCGGCGGATCAGCTGGAGACGCTGGGTGGAGAGATCGGCGTCAAGGTCTTCCGTGAAGATGGTGAAGATCCGGTCAAGATCGCGAGCGACGGCGTCCAGTTCGCCATAGACAACCTGCGCGATGTGGTCATCGTGGACACAGCGGGCCGGCTGCACGTCGATGAGGCCATGATGGAGGAAGCGGCCGCCATCAAGGAAGCCACGGATCCTGACGAGGTCCTGATGGTCGTGGATGCCATGACCGGCCAGGATATCGTTGGCGTGGTGCAGGCGTTCGCTGAGAGAGTGGATTTCGATGGCGTCATCATGTCGAAGATGGATGGCGACGCTCGCGGCGGCGGCGCGCTCTCGGTCCGCGAGGTGACCGGCAAGCCCATCAAGTTCATTTCCAGCGGCGAGAAGCCGGATTCCTTGGAAGAGTTCCATCCCGATCGCATGGCCAAGCGCATCTTAGGCATGGGGGATGTGGTCTCTCTCATCGAGAACGCCGTGCGCGTCCAGCAGCAAGAAGAGGAGCAGCTGGAAGCTGAGGAGCTGGCGCGCGGGAATCTGACGCTCAATGACTTCATCACGATGAACCGCCAGGTGAAGAAGATGGGCGGCGTGAGCAAGCTCGTGAGCGCGCTGCCGGGTGGGGACAAGATGCTCGGTCAAGGTCAGATCGACGAAGGCGCGTTGGATGACATGGAGGTCATCATCAACTCCATGACCAAGCAAGAGCGCGAGCATCCCGACGTCCTGAACGCAGGGCGGCGCAAGCGGATCGCCCAGGGCGCTGGCGTCACGGTGACCGATGTGAACAACCTCATGAAGAAATACCTTGAGACGAAGAAGATGGTCAAGAAGATGACCGCCGGCCTTGAACAGGCGGGCGCGAAGCGCGGCAAGAAGGGGAAGAAAGGGAAGAAGCGCAAGGGCGGCCTTCCGGGCATGGGCGGCATGAGCATGGGGGACATCCGGCGTTTGCAATCCATGATGAAAGACATGCAGTAGGCCCGATAAACGGCGATCCATACGCGAGGTATCTTCTCAGCAACGGTTCCATCCGGTGATGGAGCGCGCTGGTTTCGTGGCGCACCATGGAGCGTGAACGCAGGCCATCATCGAAAGGGAGCCCGTCATGCTTACCATCGGTTGCCATCTCTCCAAACGCGAAGGCTATCTCTTCATGGCGAAGGAAGCCGTCTCCATCAACGCGAACACCTTCCAGTATTTCACGCGCAACCCGCGGGGCGGCGCGGTGAAGAAGCTGGACCCGAAGGACATCGCGGATTACAAGGCCTATGCGGCCGAGCACGGCATCAGCCAGGTGTGCGGGTACGCGCCCTATGACGTGGAGCCCGCGAACCCGGAGATGTCCAAGAAGGACTTCACGCTCATGGTCATGTCCGAGGATCTGGCGCGTCTGGAAGACATCCCCGGCCAGTATTACCTGGTGCGGCCTGGCAGCGCCCCGGGCGTCTCTGAGGATGAGGCCATCCAGAACGTGTGCGACGCGTTCAACAAGACCATCACGGCCACCCAATCCACGAAAGTGCTCATAGACACCATGTCCGGCGAAGGAGAGCAGATCGGGTGCACCTTCGATCAGATCGCGAAGATGCTCAAGGGGATGGACTTGGCCGACAAGGTGGGCGTGTGCATGGACACGGCAGCCGTTTGGGCCGCAGGCTATGACATCAAGGATGATCTGGATGGGGTGCTTGACGAATTCGATCAGAAGATCGGCTTGGACAAGCTCTGCTGCCTGCACCTGAACGATTCCAAAGAAGCGAAGGGCAGCCGCGTGGACCGCCATGCGCCCATCGGCGAGGGCCAGATCGGCTTCGAGGCCCTGAGCGCCATCACCAATGATCTGCGCTTGGCGGGCAGGGCGTTCTATCTTGAAGAGCCCCACTCCACATTGGTCACCTATGAGAGGGACGTCGCCCGTTTCCAGAAGGCGTACACCGGCAAGTGATCTTGCGAGCGCGGATGACGGCGCGCTCATCGCCGCCATCCGCACCGCGCTCCGTGCGCTCCGCTCATCAATCGAAAACATGGCTCACGCCTCCGCATTAGGCGTATAATCGCTCGCCGTATGCAACATCCATTATCAAGAGCCGGGTTAGAGAGTTGGCTCTACGACCCCGGCACCAACCTGGCATGCATGCTGCCAAGGTGGTCCCGCCATCATCGATGAAGGAGGATTCATGAGCGCGGAAGCACGCACCTATCTCTTCACCAGCGAATCGGTCACCGAAGGCCATCCTGACAAGATCTGCGACCAGATCTCCGATGCCATCTTGGATGCCATCTTGGAAAAGGAGACGGAGCTCCAAGCCCAAGGCTACATCGCTCCGAATGGCGCTCCGGCCAACGTCGACAACGTGCGGTGCGCATGCGAGACGCTCACCACGACCGGCACCGTCTTCGTCACCGGCGAGATCCGCACCCAGGCCTACGTGGATGTGCAGCAGATCGTCCGCGACGTGGTGACGCAGATCGGGTACGACCGCGCGAAGTTCGGCTTCGACGGCAACACCTGCGCGGTCATGAGCTCCATCCATGAGCAGTCGCCGGATATCGCCCAGGGCGTTGACGAATCCTTCGAGGCGCAGCATGGAGAGGCGCAAGATCCCTGCGAGCTCATCGGGGCAGGGGATCAAGGCATGATGTTCGGCTATGCTTGCAATGAGACGTCCACTCTCATGCCCATGCCCATTTACCTGGCCCATCGGCTCTCTGAGCGTCTCACGCAAGTGCGCAAGAACGGCACGTTGCCTTTTCTGCGCCCAGACGGCAAGACGCAGGTGTCGGTCCGCTATGTGGACGACGCGCCGGTGGCCGTTGAGAAGGTGGTCGTCTCCACGCAGCATTCTGATGATGTGGATCAACAGACGCTGCGCGAAGCCATCATCGACAACGTGATCGAGCCCGTCTTCGATGCGGAGGACATCAAGCTCACCGATGACGTGGAGATCTTCGTGAACCCCACCGGGCGCTTCGTGGTGGGCGGCCCCATGGGGGATGCGGGCCTCACGGGCCGCAAGATCATCGTGGACACCTACGGCGGCATGGGCCGTCACGGCGGCGGGGCGTTCTCGGGGAAGGACTGCACGAAGGTGGATCGCTCGGCTGCCTATGCGGCGCGCTGGGTGGCGAAGAACGTCGTGGCCGCGGGGCTGGCGGACCGGTGCGAAGTGCAGCTGGCCTACGCCATCGGCGTGGCGGAGCCGGTGAGCGTGATGGTGGAAACGTTCGGGACGAACCACGTTCCTGAGAAGGACATAGAGGCGGCCATCGACCAGGTTTTCGACCTTCGTCCTGGAGCCATCATCAAACAGCTCGATCTGCGCCGCCCCATCTATCGCAAGACGGCGGCTTACGGCCATTTCGGGCGCGAGCTTCCGGAGTTCACATGGGAGCGCACGGATCAAGTGGACGCGCTCAAGGCCGCTTGTGCACGCTGAAGCCCACCGGCCAGCGCGCGTCGTTGAGACCATCATAGATGTCAAGACGAACGCCATAGACCGCTTGTTCACCTACGCCGTGCCCGACGGCATGAAGGTGGATGTGGGGTGCGCGGTGCGCGTGCCCTTCGGCGCTCAGCAGAAAGTCGCTTTCGTCTGCGCCCTCAAGGAGCGCCTCAGCCAAGGCGAGGGAGATGCCGAAGAGGTCGAAAAGGGCGCTCGCGGCAGGATGAAGGCCATCGAAGAGGTGCTCACCGAACCGCTCTTCTCCGCCGTCTCCGTTCGCACGGCGCGCTTCCTGTCAGAGCGCTACGTGGCGCCCCTGTCCGCTTGCATCAAGCTCTTCTTCCCAGCAGGGGCCGCGCCGCGCATCAAACGCGCGGAAGGCGGCTGGGTGACCGAGCGCCCGAAGGTGAGCGACGCTGCTGAGAGCTGGGTGGTGGCTGGTCCAGCCTTGGGAACGTTCGAGCCGCGCAAGACCGCGACGCGGCAGCGGATGGTGCTGGATGCGGTCCGGGAAGGGGATGTGCGCTCGTCCGAGCTGCGGTTCCTCTATGGCAACGTGGCTTCCACGGTGAAAGCCCTTGAGAAGGCGGGCGCGGTCACGGTGGAGAAGAGACGGCGCTTCCGGGGAGATGCCCCCGTGAGCGACGCGTTCAAGCCGAAGGGCAGGCCGGATGCGCTCACGAAGTGCCAAGGGAAGGCGATGGGCATCGTCGATGAGGCCTTGGATGATCCGGCGACGACGGCGGTGCTCATAGATGGTGTCACCGGTTCTGGGAAGACCGAGGTGTATCTGCGCGCGATCGAGGCGGTGATCGCGCGGGGCCAGGGCGCCATCGTGCTGGTGCCCGAGATCTCTCTCACGCCTCAGACGGTAGCCCGTTTCCGCGGCCGTTTCGGCGATCAAGTGGCCGTCATGCATTCGAAGATGAGCGCAGGGGAACGCTATGACCAATGGGACATGCTCCGGCGCGGCGCGGCGCGCATCGTCGTGGGAGCTCGGAGCGCTTTGTTCATGCCCGTGCAGAACGTCGGCCTCATCGTGATCGATGAGGAGCATGAGACCACGTACAAACAGGAGAGCGCGCCCCGCTACGTCACGCGGGATGTGGCGTGTTGGATGGCCCGCGAGCGCAGCGCCACGGTGCTTCTCGGCTCAGCAACGCCTTCCATCGAATCGCTCTACCTCGCCAAGCATGACCCCGCCTGGAGGTACGCGCACCTGCCTGAACGGGCCAACGGGCGCCCGCTGCCTCCCATAGAGGTGATCGACATGGCCCTTGAGTTCCGCTCTGGCGCGCGCAAGGTATTCTCCAAACGGATGGCGGGGGAGATCTTGAAGGAGCTCAAAGCGGGCCATAAGGTCGTGCTGCTCTTGAACCAGCGCGGATTCGCCCGATTCCTGCTCTGCCGCGACTGCGGCTTCGTCCCGGAATGCCGCCAGTGCTCCACCACGCTCACGTTCCATGAGAAAGGCAACCGCCTCATCTGCCATCACTGCGGCTACGCCATCGCAGCGCCCCCCGTGTGCCCTTCGTGTGGAAGCCCCTATCTCAAGCGCTATGGCGTGGGAACGGAGCGGGTGGAAGCGGAGCTCGCCGCGCTTTTAGAGGCGGAATACGGGTTGGAACCCCAACTGGATGACGCGGCATGCCATGAGGCTGTCCCCCCTGTGATACGCATGGATGCGGACACGACGGCGCAGAAAGGCGCCCATCAGCGCTTGCTCGAAGCGTTCGCCCAAGCGCCGTCAGCGGTGCTCTTGGGCACGCAGATGATCGCGAAGGGCCTGGATTTCGACGATGTGACCCTGGTGGGCGTGATCAACGCCGATACCATGCTCCATCTCCCGGATTTCCGCGCTTCTGAGCGCACGTTCGATCTCATCCAGCAGGTAGCAGGGCGCGCCGGGCGGGCCGAGCTCCCGGGGCGCGTACTGGTGCAGACCTATGAGGCGGATTCCGTCGCCATCCGGGCGGCGGCCGCCTATGATCGGCGGATGTTCCTCAACGCTGAGCTCCCGAAGCGGGAGGCCATGGGCTATCCGCCTTTCGTGCGGATCGCGAACGTGCTCATCTGGGGTCGCGATGGACGCGCGGTCGAGCAGGAAGCGCGCCGATATCAAGCGGATCTTGCTCGTTCGATCGCCGACGAGGGGGAAGCGGGTCTGGAAGTCCTTCCGGCGTCACCCTGCGCGTTCGAGCGGATCCGGAACATGGTGCGGTGGCACATCGTGGTGAAGGCGCAGCGAGGCGCCGACCTTTCGGATGCTTTGGGGCGGCTCCATCGAGGCCGCCGGCACGGCGAAGGGATCAACACGGCGGTGGACATCGACCCGATGGACATTCTTTGACTTTTTGGTTGTAATCAGCGGTCCGTTGGAGTATTCTGTCCATTCGTATGTTTCCATGCTGGGAACATCTATCTAGTGTCTTTCGTCGAAAGGAAGATGCGCGTGGCATCACGTTCTGCTTCATCCAAAGAGCCAAGCATGAAAACCGCCGCTTCCAAGTCTCAAGAGAGCGCCTCGAAGGCGAAGCCCAAGAAAACAGCCGAGAAAAAGCCAGCTCAGAAGAAGACCGCAGAGAAGCCAGCGGCCAAATCCGCCAGCACGGCCAAGGCCGCCAAGGCGCCGGCGAAGGCTCCTCAGAAAAAGGCCGCGGCCAAGAAGACGGCTTCCAAGGAGACCGCAGCCCAGAAGAAGCCAGCGAAAACGGCTGCGAAAAAGGCCAAGACGGCCAAGAAGAGCGCTGCGCCTGAGCAGGAGACGGATGCCGTCATCGAGCAGAGCATCACCGATGAGCAGGGCACGGTGGAGATCGTCGAAGAGATCAAGGCTCAGCTGGACAAGGCGAAGGCTGAACCGGTCGATGAGGCGGACGACATCGAAGACGCTGATCCGGACGACATCGAAGCACCCACGGAATCCGCGCTCAATGAGACATCCGCTGACGCGGAAGACACGGCTGATACCGCCGATGACGCAGAGAGCATCCTTGAGAACATCCCAGAGGAGGAGCTCAAGGCCTCCGTTGACGTGCAGCTTCCCAAGATCACATCATCGCGCTCCAAAGCCAAAGCGCGTCGGCGTGGCTCTGAGGCCAACGTCACCATGCTCACGGGAGACCCGGTGCGCATGTATCTGAAAGAGATCGGCAAGGTGCCGCTGCTCACCGCTGCGGAAGAGATCGACCTGGCCATGAAGATCGAGGCGGGCGTGGCCGCCACTGAAGAGCTGGAGAAGGCCGAAGAGGAAGGCGTTGAGCTCTCCCGTCGCGACAAGCGCCGCCTGTCCCGTGTGGAGCAGGTGGGCCTGGACGCCAAACAGGCGCTCATCGAAGCCAATCTGCGCCTGGTCGTCTCCATCGCGAAACGCTACGTCGGCCGCGGGATGCTCTTCTTGGACCTCATCCAGGAAGGGAACTTGGGTCTCATCAGAGCCGTGGAGAAGTTCGACTACACGAAGGGCTTCAAGTTCTCCACCTACGCTACGTGGTGGATCAGGCAAGCCATCACGCGCGCCATCGCCGATCAGGCGCGCACCATCCGCATCCCGGTGCACATGGTCGAGACCATCAACAAGCTGGTCCGCATCCAGCGTCAGCTGTTGCAGAAGCTCGGCCGCGAACCAACCCCGGAGGAGATCGGCGCTGAGATGGAGCTGTCCGCTGAGCGCGTCCGGGAGATCCAGAAGATCTCCCAGGAGCCCGTTTCCTTGGAAACGCCCATCGGCGAAGAAGAGGATTCCCAGCTGGGGGACTTCATCGAAGACGAGAGCGCGGTCGTGCCGCCCGATGCCGCCAGCTTCTCCATGCTCCAAGAGCAGCTGGGCAAAGTGCTCGACGGCCTGGCAGAACGCGAACGGAAGGTCATCAGCCTGCGCTTCGGGCTTGAGGATGGGCATCCGCGCACGCTTGAAGAGGTGGGACGCGAGTTCGGCGTGACCCGTGAGCGCATCCGCCAGATCGAGAGCAAGACGCTGGCGAAGCTTCGTCATCCGTCCCGTTCGTCCAAGTTGAAGGATTATCTGGAGTATTAGCCTTGCGCGCTTTGCGCGAATGGGTATAATATCGCGTCGGCGCGAAAGCGCACGGGTATTCCTCGGTAGCTCAACGGCAGAGCCCTCGGCTGTTAACCGAGTTGTTGTAGGTTCGAATCCTACCCGAGGAGCCAGACACATCACAGACCAGTCTTCGGGCTGGTCTGTTTTCATATATCGGCCATGTTGGATTCGAACCTACAACCAAAGGACAAAAGGGTTCGATTGCGCTGGTAAAATGAATACCAGCGCAACAAGCTCTGTCAAATCTTCGATTTGACAGAGCTTAACCCTACCCGAGGAGCCAGACACATCACAGACCAGTCTTCGGGCTGGTCTGTTTCTTTTCTCAGACTTTCACGATTTCATGACGGTTGGAGCTCTTTCCATTTACGAAGGTCGTCTTCGAGAGTCCTCCTCTGATGGCACGACTATCATTGCCCCTGATTTCGTGGATGAGAGTGAGGAGACGATCATGGGCAAGGGCATCAACGTCATCGACAGCGATCGAGTGGTGGAAGCGGGCGAAGAGAACATCCCTTTGATCGATGTGCGTCCGGCATTCATGTACGAAGAAGGGCACATCCCAGGAGCGGTGAACGTGCCTCTGGTCGTTCCTGAAGACGGCTCCATGATCCCGGATGACCAGCTGGTCCAAGCGATCGAGGCGGCAGGGGTCGAACCCGACGCTGATGTGGTGCTCTATTGCCAGACCGGACAGCATGCCGGGCTGGCGGCGAACACGCTGGCTGAGAACGGTTTCTCCGACATAGAGCTGTATTCGGGCAGCATGGATGACTGGACCGCGAAGGATCTGCCGGTATCGAAGGGATAGACTGAGCGTTCCAGCGAGAAGGCTTCAGCTCTCGCTGGATAGGCATTCCGGACGCGCCGCCACGCCGGGAACGAAGGTCTCCCTCAAGCAGATGAGATGAAGGTTCTCCGGGACTTGTATCTCCGGATGCTCTTCAAGGATCTGGATGCGGGGGATGCGGCAATGATGCAAGCGGCACACTTGAGGACGGGCGCTCCAGATCATGCAGCGTCCATCCTCCGCCATCAGCGGGCAGCCAACCTCTCCGCGGTCGATGGGCGTGATGTTCCCTTCGCGCACGGCATCCAGCATGGCATGATATTCCTGCTCGGTCACCGCCAGCACGCCCATGCGTGCGCAGCAACCGCCGCACATCTCGCAATCGGGATAGGCGTTCTCATCAATGAGCTTCGGCATGGGAATCACGCCTGATAGATGACATCACCCGTGAGGGTGCGCACAGTGGCGCTCTCGATGCGTCCATCATCCACTTCGATGATCCCGATGCAGCGCCGTCCCAGCTCATCCCTTGAGCGGAAGACCGCGCCCGGAGAGATCAACAGATCGCAATCCAGGCTTTCGGGGGATGTTTCCAAATGGGGAATGTGGCGGTGGCCATACACCCCGATCACGGGGCATGCATCATCAGGATGGCGTTCAGCCGCCTCTTTCAAGGCATGGCGCAGATGTCGAGGTTCATGGACGATGACGAAGCGGACCCCGTCTATGAGCGGGCTCGCCACGGCGTTCACGGAGGGCCCATAATCCTCGTGGTCATTGTTGCCAAGCACGGCGCATACCGGCGCGATCCCTTCCAGCTCCCAGAGGATCTGCGGACCGCCGATATCCCCAGCGTGGATGATGCGGTCGCATCCCGCAAGCCCGTCAAGGGCGGCCTGCGGGAGACGGCCATGGGTGTCGGATATGAGACCGACGGTGGTCATCAGCGGGGTGCGCTAGTCCACTTCGTCAAGGGAGAACGCATCCTTGCCCAGATGGTATTCCTTGCCCTGTTTGCGCAGGCGCCCGTATTCAGCGGTGGCGGTGAACAGCACGTCGGAAGAGGAGTTCAAAGCCGTTTCGCAAGAATCCTGGATCACGCCGATGATGAATCCGATGGCTACCACTTCCATGGCGACGGTCGTGTCGATGCCGAACAGTGAGCAGGCGAGCGGGATGAGGAGCAAGGAGCCGCCCGCGACGCCCGACGCGCCACAGGCGCTCACCGCTGCCAGCACGCACAGGATGACCGCGGTGAACGGATCCACCGTGAGGCCGACGGTGTGGACCGCGGCCATGGTCATGATGGTGATGGTGACAGCAGCGCCAGCCATGTTGATGGTGGCGCCCAAGGGGATGCTGACCGAGTAGTTGTCCTTGTCAAGGCCCAGCTTGCGGCAGAGCTCCAGGTTGACGGGGATGTTCGCCGCGGAAGAACGGGTGAAGAACGCGGTGATGCCGGAATCCTTGAGGCAGCGGAACACCAGCGGATAGGGGTTCTTGCGAGTGCAGACGAACACCATGATGGGGTTCGTGACCAGAGCGATGATGAGCATCACGCCCACCAAGAGCAGGATGAGCTGCCCGTACTCGACGAAGATGTCCAACCCGCTTTCGGAGACGGAGGTGTAGACCAGGCCCATGATGCCGAAGGGCGCCAGGTTGATGACCCAGCGGACCACCGTGGACACGGCCTCAGAGATGGCGGTGAACACGTCTTTCACGTTCGCGCTGGCTTTGCGCAGGGCGATGCCCAGCACGATGGACCAGGCGAGGATGCCGATGAAGTTCGCATCCATGAGGGCTTGCACCGGGTTCGCCACGATGTTCATGACGATCTGCGAAAGGACCTCGCCGATGCCGGAGGGGGATTCCTGTTCGATGTTGTCCGCGATGGCGAGCGTGAGGTCCAGCGGGAAGATGAAGCTGGCGATCACGGCCACCATGGCGGCGATGAGGGTGGAGAGCACATAGAGCACGATCACCGTTTTCATGGATCCGGCCGTCTTCGCGTTCATGAGAGCGCTGATGACCAGGAAGAACACGAGGACGGGGGCCACGGCGCGCAGGGCGGAGACGAACAGCGTGCCCAGAAGCGAGATGACCTCTCCGATGCCCTGGGCCCATTCAGGGGCATCCTGCGGGATGAGCAGCGCCAGGATGACGCCGATGACCAGCCCGATGATGATCTTCTTGATCAGGCTGACGCGGTTGTAAGCCGCGATGATCTTGTGCTTCTGCGATGCGTTGGTTTCAGGGGTTCGTTCGTTTCGTTCCATGTCCTTCGCCTTGTCTTGAGGGAATGTTGTGGAATGTGATTCTAGGGGATGTGGGCGGCATGTGGTGAGAAGATGCATCTTTGCGGTTGAACTCGTCCGTCTTTGGAAGCGGGCGTTTCCATGCGCTGAGGGGGTATATAATCTCATCTGACCAGCGCAGCTGTTTTGAGGGTGCCCATGAAACGCATAGGCTCGTTCCTTCTGTCATTGATGATGGTGATGCTGCTCGTTCCGAGCGCCGCCTTCGCTGCGCCCTCAGACCAAGCCGACGGCGTTGCCGCTGCGGTCCCGGAGTTCTCCATCGAATACGCTGACTATGACAAGGAGCACCACGCGTATCAGTTCACGGTGCAAGCGTCGTCTGCGCCAAGCGAATCCATTGACGTTGCTTATCGCACGTTCCGCGGCACCACCGACGAGAGCCTCTTCGAGCCCGTGGAAGCCGCAACCGTCACGTTCGGCTCGGGCGAAACGGAGAAGACCATCGCCATAGCGGTGAGGGAACCTGAGGAGAACGCGCTGGACACCTACGTCGCCAGCGAAGAGGCCAAGGCCCAGAAATACTTCGGCGTGGCGCTGGTGAAGGCGAGCGCGGGCACCATCAGCCCGAGCGGGCAGTGCGCCACCGCGGTCATCACCGGGGCCTCGAGCAGCGAGCACCTGAACGTCGTCGATACGAGCGGGATGCTTGCCGCCGACGGGTCGGGGGACATGGTCGCATCGTACTTCAACAGCGGGGGCGACTTCGCCGCCTCCATGCCCATCGGCGAGTTCAACGCCTATCCTCAGAACATCGAGCGAAACGCCTACTACACCTGGCGCCTCGGGCGCGAGGGCATGACGCACTCCTTGGAGTTGGACATCCAGGAGCGTTCGGCGCTCTCGCCTTACTGGTACGCAGCGGGCGGCGTCGATTACCTCTACAGCCTCAGCTATGCCCTCGACAGCGAGGACTTCTATCACGTGTACTCCCTGGACGTGGACACCAGTCTGGTGCTGAGCAACCGTGGCGAAGAGGTGGTGCGGACCTCGGGTGATCTGGAGGCGTGGCGCGGAATAGGTGAGGTGTCGGGCGTGGTCACGCGCCCCGGCTTCGTGCCGCTGAATGTCGACCTGCCCGCCGGCGCCGATGCGATCAAGGCGATGACCGTCGAGGAGTACTGCGCGGCGCATCCCCAGTTCCAGATAGACGACCACGTCGACGAGCTGGTCAACGGGTACGAGAACATCGTCTTGGGCGGCTACGACGGCGCGTGGTTCGTCTCGGACGAGCCCATGGACCTCGAAGGCGAGCTGACGCTGCGCCCGACCGATTGGACGCATTGGCACCGCTACGATGCGCAACGCGACGAGATCCCCCATAGCGAGCGGGATTTCTTCTACGAGTACTCCCTCGCCGGCCTCAAGATGCACTACGGCGTGCGCGACGGGCGCGCACCGCAGGTGCAAGCCGAAGCGGACGGCGGGGCGCCGCGCGTGTACTTCTCGCAATCCGAGTACGTGAAGGGCGACACCATCCGCATCAGCGTGGTGTTCGACGAGATCGTGGCGTCGTACCCGCAGGGCCAGACGGCGCGGCTTTCCGTCCCCACGGCCAAAGGGGCCTCCGCGGCAACCTACGACATGCAGCTGGCGGGCGGCGTGGGCACGAACGTGCTCGAGTTCGCCTGCACCTACGACGGCGGGGGCGCCACCAACGGGTTCGTCGCCCGCAACTGCGAGCTTGCGCTTCCGACCGGCCTTGCCGACATGGCGGGCAATGTCACGCAGGGGCCCCTGACGACGAGCGCGTCCGCCGCGTTCACGAAGGCCAAGAACGTCACGGTGCCCTTAGCACCGGCCATCACGGCGAAAGATGCCGAGGGCAACGCCATCAAGAGCGGCGGCGTGGGCTACAGCGACATCACGCTCACCTTCACCCAGCCGGCTGACGACCCGGCGGCCGGTGCCGTCACCGCCTACGAGGTGAGCCTGGACGGCGGCGATGGCTGGCAGCGCATCGCTGCGGAGCCCGGCGCGGACCCGAGCGACCCCGACAGGCGCACGGGCACCTACACGATAACCGCCAAAGGCGAATACTCGGTGGTCGCCCGCGCGCTGGTGGCGGGCGGCATCCCCGGCGACGAATCGGCTGCCTTCGCCGTGGCCCGCTACGACGAAGGCGAGAAGCCCGGCACGTTCTGGTTGGAGCACCCGGAAGGCGACTTCGGCCACCTCAAAGACAAGGTGATCGTCCATCGCGAAGGCGGCTCGGTGGGCGAGCAGGTGGTGACGGTGCGCAGCTTCCGCGTGGACAGCGGCCAGGAGGACCAGCTGCATTTCTCGGCGAAGAAGCTGGACGGCGCGGACGACCCGGTCAAGTCGGGCAGCGAGGTCTCGGTCGTGTTCCCCAGCGGCTATGCGGGCACGCGCGAGATAAACGTCGAGGTCTGGGCGGGCGATGACGGCAGAAAGCTCCGCGGCGAGAGCTGCGTGGCCGGGGTGGAGGTAGCCAACGTGCGCGCCTCTGACGGCAGGCCGGCAGGCCAGGTAGACCGGACGAGAAGCTGCGCCTACGTCGACGTGCCGACGAGCCGGATCCGCACCGACGGCCTCTATGCCAGGGACCCGGCGACTGGCGGCCCCAAGCTCGACGCCGGCGAGATAATCCACACGGCGGACGAGAACACGAACTCGAGCTTGTTCGTGTACCCGGGCGAGACGAAAAGAGTCGACCTGGGACGCCCCTTCGCCGGAGCCAGCGGCACCGACGGCGAGCTTGACCTCTACTACTCCATCGAGACCCACATCGAGCGCATGGACTGGTCGTTCGCGGGCATGTACGACGTGACCACCACTCACACCAATGCGGGCGTGGAGTTGTTCCGCGGCTGGGAGGACTACGACAACACCCAGGACGACGTCACGCTGCCGGGCGGCCCCATCAACATCAACAACGTGAAGCTCGACGAGAGCCATGTCACGGAGGCCTTCGTCCATACCCGCTCCACCATCACGGCGAAGGAAGAGGACAAGAACCTGAAGTTCTTCAAGTCGCCCAGCGTGAACGGCGACGCCGGCGAGCTGTCGGTGTCGCTGGACAGCAGCCTTCCGAGCGATTCGAACGTGTGGCTCAAGTTCCTCACGTACCACTGCTACGGCGTCGACAAGTCGGCCCCCGTCCTGAAGGAGTGGGGCGTGTCTGACCAGCTGTTCTACGACGGCAACGAGGCCCGCGTCTACCTCGAGTTCTCTGAACCGGTGGAATCGGCCACCGTCACCGCGAGGATCTGGGACAAGAACCGCACCAAGTGCTACGCCACGCTGAGCGCCTCGGGCCCGCGGGATGCCGGCAGCAGCGCCGACACGCTCATGGGCTTCGGCTCGAAGCACCTCATGTTGTCGGGCTTCCAGGACGGCGGCGAGGAATACATGCCGGCGGATGCGCTGCTGGAGCTGGAGGTGGCCGACGTGCACGACTACGTGGGCAACCGCACCGCTTCCATCGCGCCGGAATCCAAGGTGGTTTCCATCAACACCGCCACCCCTCCGCTGCCCGACCACGTGGACGACGACGTGCCCCATGACAAGGCCGTCTATGGCAGGTTCCTCGTCGGCTGGGATACCGTCACCAGCCCGGATTCCGGTTCGTTCACCATACGCCGCGTCGAGGGGAGCAAGGGCCGCCAAGAGGTGTTCTTCCGCACGCTTTGGGGCACGAACGACCCGGCGAACCCCTTCTTCGAACCGGTGGATTCCTCCATCGTGTTCGAGGAGGGGCAGAAAGAGGCGGTCATCAAGATCAACGAGTACGAAGCCGACAAGGGCGATGTGGGCTATTACTCCGCGGCGGCTTCCGACGGCGATGGCGTCAAGCGCACCTATGGCGTCGAGATATACGACGTCCATGGCGGAGGCGAGCTTGATCCCGCGGTTACGAGCCGCTTCGCGTGGCGCGAGGCTGGCTACGCCTTCACCGACGACGAACCGTGGGTCGCCGACTTCGATGGGTACCTGTACGGGGCCAGCAGCGGGAACACCTTCCAGCGCTCCTACTGCGAAGAGTCACAGGCGCTGCCCGTGAGCGGCTACGACGGCCATACGGTGCTCACCTCGTTCGAGAACGCCGCGAACCGTTACTTCCGCCTGACGTGCGAGGATATGTACACCCAGATGCATATGTACCAGGACAAGGAGAAGTTCGAGTTCACGGCGGACGACATCTGGACGCGCATCTATGCGGGGGATGGCTCGAAGCGCGAGCTGTACGTGGCCCACGAGGACTACGACAACACGAATCACGACCACTGCTACTTCCCGCAGGACGTGCCCATCAACTCGGGCAACACGGTGGACGATTCGTCCTACACGGCCAGCGTGAGCGGCAAGAGCGTGGACGGCCGGGCCATCAACCGCGTGTGGCGGCTGTCCGTGGACGAAAGTGACGTGGTGTACAACATCCAGGGCTACTGGGCGGGGCAGGTAAAGACCGAAGACGGTTGGCTGGACTACCTCTTCGTGGACGACGTGGCGCCGCGCCCGAAGGTCGGCGGGGGTGCCCAGGGCGCGTTCTATCCTTCGACCACCAAGCTGGGGCCGGGCGACTTCTTCTCGGTGACGGTGGCCTTCGACGAGGTGGTGCGCATCCCCCAGGGCGCCGACGTGGTGCTGGAGGTCTACGACGCGAGCGGCACCGTGAAGCTGGGCGAGATGCTTCGGTCGTCCAACCAGGTCAAGAACGACTCCTTCGATGGGCTCACGTCCGCGCTCTGCTTCAGCGGCCCGATGCCCGAAACCTACACGGGCGGCACCTACGTGCTGAAGCTGGCGGGAACGGTGACCGATATGGCAGGCAACGTGATGGACATGACCAGTCCGGACTGCCAAGAGCAGATCACCGTGGAATCGGATGCCATCCTGCCGCCCACGCTCACGCTCGTGCTGCGTGAGCCGAACACCTACGACGACGCCCAAGGCACCCGGTGGTACAGCCAGGCATCCATGCTGCTGTCAGGGAACGCGGCGAACCCGGCTGGCACCGTCAATCAGTATTCCTTTGATGGCGTCACGTATATGCAGGGCGACGTTGCGGAGATCACGGGTGAGAATCGTGAGCAGCGCGTCTGGGCCAGGTGCGTGGCCCCCAACGGCGAGCAGAGCCCCGTGGTCGTGTCCGATCCCATAGCCATCGACACCATGGGGCCGACCATGGCCCCTGTCGTGAGCGATGATTGGACGCAGCCGCCAGCCGCCATCGCCACGAACGCGCGCGACGGCGGCGCGGGGGTGCAGCGCGTGGACGCCAAGGGACCGGGAGGCGCCAGCTCGCCTTATGGGCCTTCGCAGGTGCAGGTGGCCGAGAACGGCGCCTATGAGCTCGAAGCCGTGGACAACCTGGGGAACGTGGGCGAGAGCGCGACGGTTGAGGTGTCCACCATAGACGGCGCGGCGCCGCCCATGCCCGGCGTGCGCTCCGCGGGCGCATCCGTGGAGGTTTGGCCGCGGGGCACCGTTGCAGGCACGCCAGGGACTGCTTGCTACACCGCCAAGCTTGAGAAGAGCGACACGTTCACGTTCGTTCCCGCCGAGGTGACCGGCTCGCCTGAGCGTTACCGCTACAGCTACGCGCTGGCAGGCGCATCAGGCTCAGTGCAGAAGGAGAGCAGCCCGCGTCCGTGGAGCCGTGGCAGCCTCATTCCCGCATCCTATGGGGAAGACGGCCTTTCCAACAGCGTCTCCGTCATCACGAGCAGCGGCATCGTGCGCGGTTTGGGCGTGTACGTCTACTGTGAGGATGAGGCGGGCAATTCACGCAAGGATCTGCTGGTGCTGGACTGCGACGCCCTTGCCGCTGCCACCAACGTCTACGTGGAACCGTTCGAAGGCGCGTTCGATGATGCGGGGAACCCGAAAGTCAGCGGCGTCTACGACGGGGGATGGACGGCGAAGTCCGTCATCTTCTCTGTGCGGCCTGAGCTGGTGGGGCAGAACGGCGTGGATGACCCCAGCGTGACGGTGGAGCGCATCGAGTATTCGACTGATGATGGGGCCACGTGGACGGATGTGACGGCAACGGGAGCTCTGGGCAGATGGCGTGCCCGTGGAACAGGTGGTTCTTTCGAGATAGCGCCCTCTGCTGACGCCGCCATCTCGGAACAGATCCGCTTCCGCGCGGTGGCATCGAGCGGTGACTATGGGCCGAACGCTTCTGACAGCTTCCCGGTGAACGTGGATGGGCGCACGCCCGTGGCTGTGGTGACGCTCACGGATGAGAAGGGGGACGAGCTGCCTTTGGCGCCTGCGGCTGACGAGTTCGCCAACACGTCCATCACCGTGTCCATCGAAGGGCAGGCGGCCCACGATGCCACCTTCGAGATGAGCGTTCGCCGTGACGGCGTGTGGGGCGCATGGCGGCCGCTCAGCGATTCATGCGTGTGCGACGGCGTGGCTGCGTTCGCGGTCAGCCAACCGGGCATCTCTCAGATGAAAGCGCGCGTCCGCTCCATCACGGGGCTGGAGAGCGCGGAGGCGTCTTTCGAGCTGCACATAGACGCCCATGCGCCGAAGCTGGGGCTCGTGAGCTATGAGCCTGCGAGCGATGATGATCCCAGTGCCATGAACGTCTTCACGCTGACCATGGATGACGCCGATGCTGACAGCGCAGTGGCCGTATCCGGTCCCAAGACGCTGAGCTACCGGATCGAGCATCCAGACGGCACCTTGCGGGAAGGGGAGGGCGTCCTCACCCTCTCCGCTGACGGCAAGAGCGCTGCTGGCACCGTCTCCCTTCCCTTCAAAGAGTCGGGCGCGGTGACCATGTTCGCCATCGATGGCGCGGGGAACGCGAGCAACAAGGTGAGCCGGTACGTGGATGAATCCGCCCCTGAGCTCACCGTGATCCCGCAGGCGGATTACATGAACGCTCCCGACAAGTGGTACCCCAGCGTCACCTTTGATTACGAAGCCACTGACGGCATCGGCGGCTTGGTGTCCGTGGAGTACACCGAAGATGGCGTGGCGAAGCGCGCTCAGAGCTCTTCCGGCTCATTCACCGTGAGCGCTGAGGGCGTCTATGACGTGGTCATCACCGCGACGGACGCTTCGGGCAAGGCGGTGGAGGAGCGCTACCGCGTGCAGATCGTGGAAGCGCCGGTGGCCGATGTGGCGAACGGCGTGGCGGACCTGCCCTCACCTGAGGCCGGCAAGCAGGAGGTCTGGGAAGCGCGGCAAGGCATCCTGGACTCCGTTGAGGATTACTTGGCCTTGAGCGCCGCGCAGAAGGCCAAGATGCCGCTCGATCAGTTGGAGAAGCTGGAAGCGCTCTATGAGATCGTGCTCCCCCTGAGGAGCGTGGATAGGCTGGATGATCCCACGGGCATCCACCTCATCGGGCTTCTGTTCGCGCTTGATCCGTCTGAGACCGCCATCCCGGATGACTATTGGGATGCCGAGGATTATCCGGAAGATGGGTTCGTGCTCTATGAGCTTGAGGTGAAGACGCGGGATCTGGCTGAAGGCGGCATGACGGCTGAGGAGCTGGCTCGCGTGGTGGACGGCGCGGGATTCGCCTATCAGGATGGCTTCATGTGGGATGTGGTCGTCGAGAAGCGCACCTATGCGGCGGATGACGCTGGCAAGGTGGTCTCGCGTGAGCACATCGGCTCGGATCGCTGGCGCGAGGGCGCGCGCATCGTCGGGTTGTTCCCCTTCGCTGATGAGCTTTGCGGCCGCGACATCCATTTCGTGAACGTGGTTCCGGAGGGCGTCGAAGAGATCGCCTATGAGATGGTTGAGCGCCCCTCCGCTCAAGGTTCCATGCGGATGGCTCGCGCTCGCCTTTCGCATCTGAGCTATTACGGCTTCGTGGAGACGAAGGAAGCTCCCGCTGCGGGTCCCTCCAGCGGTGAAGAGGCTGGCGGTTCCAAGACCGATCTTCCGCAAACGGGCGATGATGCCGCATCTTCGCTCGCTCTTGCGATCCTGGCCGCTCTCGCCGCCGCTTCGCTCTTCCTGTTCATCCGGAAACCTGATTGATGGTGCGGGCGAAAGGACTCGAACCTTCACGGGGGTTGCCCACCAGAACCTAAATCTGGCGTGTCTGCCAATTCCACCACGCCCGCGCAGATGCAAAAGACGGGCCTTGAGCGGACCCATCGAACTGAGCGCTATGGTACCATACGGCCTCACGTATTCATGCATCATCAAAAGGGGTCAGACACCGTGGAGAACAAAATAGAGAAGCTGGAAGACGGCAAGATCAAGGTCAACGTCACCGCCGATGCGAAAGAGGTGGATCGCGCTGTTTCGCAGACGTACAAAGACCTTGCGAAGAAGTACGCGTTCCCAGGTTTCCGCAAGGGCAAGGCGCCCCGGCCGGTCATCGACAACGCCGTGGGGCGTGAAAGCGTCCTGTCTTCCTCCACGGAGGACCTGGTGAATGAGCTCTATCCGCGCATCATCGAGGATGAGCGCTTGAGCCCGGTCGGCTCTCCGGACTTCGGCGATCCGGGCATGGTGGAGCCGGGCAAGCCCTTCGCCTTCGAGTTCACCGTGTCTTTGAAACCGGAAGTGGAGCTCTCCTCCTATGAGCCCGTCTCCGTTGAGGTTCCCTTCGAGAACGCCACGGAGACCGAGGTGGATGACCAGGTGAAGGCCTTGGCGGACCACTACAAGACCTACGAGAACGCCTCCTCGGACACGGCGCTTGGCGAAGGCCTCGCCGCTGACATCAAGATCCGCGCGACGAAAGAAGACGGCCAGGAGATCGCTGCGCTCACGAGCGAATCCATGCTCTACAGCCTGGGCACGGGGCTGTATTCCGAGGAGCTGGACAGCAAGCTTTCCGGCATCAAGAAAGGGGAGGAGCGCTCCTTCACCTTGCACGTGGCCGACGATGAGACGGCCATGCTCATGGCGGACCTGGCGGGCCAGGACGTGTCGTTCGCCGTTGAATGCACGGTCGTCAAGCACGAGACGGCTCCAGAGGTCACCGACGAATGGGTCAAAGAGACGCTTGGATTCGACACGGTGGAGGACCTGCGCAAAGAGATATCCGGCTCCATCGAGCAGCAGAAGGCGCAGATCATCCCTCAGATCAAGGAGAACGCGTGCGCCGCTGAGCTGGTCAAGCGCGTAGAGGCGGAAGCTCCCGCCGCCATGGCCGAGCAGATGGAATCCGATCTCCTGCAGGATTTCTTCACGCAGCTGCAGCGCTCCGGCATGACGTTCGATGCGTATCTTCAATCTCGCGGCATCGACAACGATGAGTTCAAAGAAGACGTCAAGCAGCAGGCCCAGGATGAGGTCAAGCGCGTGCTGGCGCTGGACGCATGGGCGCGCCACAAGGGCATCGGAGCCACGGACGAGGATGTCACCCTTGAGTTCGAGCGCGCCGGCGTGGATGAGCCCAAGAAGCTGGAGCGCCAGTGGCGCGAACAGGGCAGGCTCTACCTCATCAGGGATGAGATCGTCCGTTCCAAGGCCATGGCTGACGTGCTGGAGACCGCCGTGGTGACGGAAGTGGACCTCACGGGCAAGGACGCGGAAGAATAAGAAACCGTCGGGACCCAGGTTGGGAAACAAAGGAAGTCTTGTAGCGCACCCATCGGGTGCCATTGGTCAACCCTGCGAGCAGGGAGAGTGACCTGCGCATCCGCCGTTCGATTCCCGTTGCAGAAGCACGGGAAGATCTCGCTGCGCGGTTTCCGATCGCGCAGATCGATCGGCACGCACGGGAAGGGTCTTTCTTATGTTCTTCCTCGGTATTCCTTGCGCAAACTGAACAAATGTATCATAGTGGTATCCAAGAACAGACTGGCGCACATCGCCGCATACGAAAGCGAGGAACCATGAGCATCGAACGCGCGCCCCATGCACTGATCCCGTACGTCATCGAGCAATCTCCCCGTGGAGAGCGCAGCTACGACATCTATTCCCGGTTGCTGAACGATCGCATCATCTTCTTGGGTGAGCAGATCGACGATCAAGTGGCCAACTCCGTGGTCGCTCAGATGCTGCACTTGGAGAGCTCGGACCCGGAGAAGGACATCTCCCTCTACATCAACTCACCTGGTGGTTCCGTCACAGCGGGCCTGGGCATCCTTGACACCATGAACTTCATCAAGTGCGATGTCTCCACCATCTGCATCGGAGAATGCGCTTCCATGGCGGCGGTGCTGCTCTCCTCTGGCGCGAAGGGCAAGCGTTACTGCCTGCCGAACTCCATGGTGCTCATCCATCAGCCGCTCGGCGGCGCTCAGGGCCAGCAGACTGAGATCGCCATAGTGGCGGACTTCATGCTGAAGACCCGCAAGCGCTTGAACAAGATCTTGGCGGACAACACCGGCCAGAGCATCCAGAAGATCCAAGAGGACACCGAGCGCGACAATTACATGACCGCGGAGGAGGCCAAGAAGTACGGCCTCGTGGATGAGATCATCTCCCATCATTAGAAGCCGGCGCGCTCTGGCGCTTCCGTCTTCCGCTTGCTGAGCGAAAGCCTCAGCTGAACAGGTATAATCTCCTGACGCCAAGGCGCATCCCTTGGCGTCAGGTGCATTCAGCCGGCTCACGGCTGCGAAGTTTGCAAGGACTTGATATGACCAAAGAAGAAAAGGGAAGCCGCTCGCAAGATGCGCATTGCGCGTTCTGCGGCAAACCGTCGAACATGGCCCGTTCCATGATCCAGGGGCCGAACGACATCTTCATCTGCGACCAGTGCGTGACGGTGTGCGCTGATGCGCTCATGCGCGAGATGATGATGAGCAGCGTTCAGGGCAACCAGCAGGCGGATGCGCCGCACACCCAATATGAGATCGAGCCGTTCGAAGGCTTCTTCGAGCAGGAGGAAGCCCAGGAGCCCGAAGCGGAAGAACCGCTTTTCACGGAAAAGGACCAGCTTCCCACGCCGCATCAGATCCACGAGCGCCTCTCAGAGCACGTGGTGGGGCAGGAGGCCGCCAAGCGGGCTCTCTCCGTGGCCGTGTACAACCATTACAAGCGCATCGCCATCCGCCAGCAAGCGCTCGAAGAGGCGGAGGGCCAAGAGGGTGAATCCGCCGCGCTGCAAGATGATGTCGAGATAGACAAGAGCAACATCATGCTCTTGGGCCCCACGGGATCCGGCAAGACGCTGCTGGCCCAGACGCTCGCGCGCACGCTCAAGGTGCCATTCGCCATCGCGGATGCCACCACGCTCACCGAAGCGGGGTATGTGGGCGAAGACGTGGAGAACATCCTGCTCAAGCTCATCACGGCGGCGGATTTCGACATCAGCCGCGCGGAAATAGGCATCATCTACATCGACGAGATCGACAAGATCGCGCGCAAAGCGGAGAACCTCTCCATCACGCGCGACGTCTCCGGCGAGGGCGTGCAGCAGGCGCTGTTGAAGATCGTGGAGGGCTGCGAGGCGTCCGTGCCGCCCCAAGGAGGCCGCAAGCATCCTGAACAGGAGCTGTTGCACATAGACACCACGAACATCCTGTTCATCTTGGGCGGCGCGTTCGTGGGCCTCCCGGAGATCATAGGGCAGCGCGTGGGCAAAAGCGGCCTTGGATTCGCCTCTGAGATGCCTGAGACGAAAAAGCAAGCCGACGCGGAGCTGCTGGCCCAAGTGCTCCCTGAAGACCTCAACAAATACGGCATGATCCCTGAGTTCGTCGGCCGCATCCCGGTCATCTGCGCGCTGGATGAGCTTGAAGAGGATGACTTGGTCCGCATCTTGGTGGAGCCGAAGAACGCGCTCATCAAGCAGTACCGGAAGATATTCGAATACGAAGATGCCCAGCTTGAAGTGGAGGATGGAGCGCTCAAGGCCATCGCCCACGAAGCGGTGGAGCATGGCACCGGAGCTCGCGGCCTGCGGTCCATTTGCGAACGCGTGCTCTCGGGGGTCATGTACGACCTCCCTGAGATGGAGGGTCCCGTGCGCGTGGTCATACGGCCCACGGACATCACGGGGGAGACGGAACCGGAAGCGGAGAAGCTCCGCCAGCAGGTGAAGCAGAGCGCTTGATCTCAAGATCATGGTGAAGGGGATGAGCATGGCAGAGGAGACGAAGACCACCGAAGAAGGCAACGCGTGGGAGCACGCCATTTTCGAAGCGTGGAAGGATGGCGGCTATTTCCAGCGCACGCCTGGGTTCGGCGTCCATGGGAAGGACCCCTACACCATCGTGATCCCGCCTCCGAACGTGACCGGCGTCCTGCACATGGGCCACGCTCTGAACGACACCATCCAGGATGCCTGCATCCGCCGGGCGCGCATGAGCGGCTACCGCACCCGCTGGATCTTGGGGACCGATCATGCGGGCATCTCCACCCAGACGAAGGTGGACAAGAAGCTGGCCAGCGAGGGCATCAATCGCCGTGAGATCGGGCGAGAGGCGTTCATCCAGGAGTGCCAGAAATGGCGGGATGAATACGGATCCACCATCGTGAGCCAGATCAAAGCCATGGGGTGCTCCTGCGATTATGAGCATGAGCAGTTCACCATGAGCCCGGAGTTCTCTTTGGCCGTGCGGCGCTTGTTCGTGGATTGGTATCACGAGGACATCATCTATCGTGGTGAGCGCATCGTGAATTGGTGCCCTCATTGCACCACCGCCATCGCTGATGATGAAGCGGAATACGAGGACGAGGCGGGACATCTGTGGCATCTGCGCTACCCGTTGGCGCATCCGAAGGGCGAAGTGGAATGGATCACCGTCGCCACCACGCGTCCGGAGACGATGCTGGGGGACACGGGCGTGGCTGTGAGCCCGTCGGATGAGCGCTACGCTGACTTGGTGGGCGAAGAGGTCATCTTGCCGCTGGTGGATCGCCCCATCCCCATCTTCGCTGATTTCCATGTGGATGCCGAATACGGCACGGGCGCGGTCAAGGTGACGCCCGCCCATGACCCGAACGACTTCGCCATGGGAGAGCGCGCAGGGCTTGAGCGCGTGAACATCTTCGATGAGACGGCGCACGTGATCGAAGGCTTCGGCCGCTATTCCGGCATGAGCCGTGATGAGGCGCGGGAAGCCGTGGTGGCGGACATGGAGGCGCTCGGGTTGCTGGACCATGTGGAGGACATCAGCCACTCGGTCATGCACTGCTATCGGTGCCATCACGCGCTGGAACCATGGCTCTCTGAGCAGTGGTTCGTGGACGTGGCGCCCTTGAAGGGGGCTGCGCGCGATGCGGTGGCCTCAGGCCAGGTGAAGTTCCATCCCGATCGCTGGGCCCAGGTCTACCTTGATTGGCTGGACAACCTGAAGGATTGGTGCATCTCCCGGCAGCTGTGGTGGGGCCATCGCATCCCGGTCTTCTATTGCGACGAATGCGGTTGGTCCGATGCGCTGCTGGAAGACGTTGACGTTTGCCCGGTGTGCGGCGCTGCCGTGCGCCAGGACGAAGACGTGCTGGACACCTGGTTCTCCTCGCAGCTCTGGCCCTTCGCCACGCAGGGCTGGGGCGAGTTCGGCAAGGAGGCCCCGGAGCTGGTGGCGAACTATCCCACCCAGGTGCTCTCCACGGCCCGTGACATCATGGGGCTGTGGGTGGCGCGCATGGTCATGGCCTCTGAGTGGTGCATGGGCCAGATCCCGTTCGAGGATGTCATCATCCACCCCACGGTCATGGCGGCCGATGGCAAGCCCATGAGCAAATCGCGCGGCAACGGCGTGGATCCTATGGACCTCATCGCTGATTTCGGCGCGGATGCCATGCGCTTCGGCCTCATCTCCCAGGTCACCGGCTCCCAGGCCATGCGCTTCGACCGCCAGAAGATCGAAGCTGCTCGCAATTTCGCGAACAAGGTGAAGAACGCCGCTCGGTTCGTGCAGATGAACATGGACGGTTATGAACCGGGCTCTCCTGAGCTCAAGACCGATGCGGATCGTTGGCTGTTCTCGCGCCTGGCGAAAGCGACGGCCGCGGTGGATGCCGCCTATGAGGCCTTCGAGTTCAGCGCCATGACCCAGGAGCTCTACTCCTTCATCTGGAACAGCTTCTGCGATTGGTACATCGAGTTCTCCAAGAGCCGTCTGAAGTCCGAGGACGGGGAGGATCGCTTGGCCTGCCAGCGCAACCTCCAGTTCGCGCTGTCCGTCATCCTGCGCCTGCTGCATCCGGTGATGCCCTTCATCACGGAGGCCATCTATGCGGACATGCCCCACAGGCCCGAAGACGCTCCCATGCTCATCGGCGCTCCGTGGCCGGATGCGGACGAGCTTTCCGCGTTCGTGGATGAGGAGGCGGAGGAGCGCATCGATGCCGTCATCGCTGTGGTGGGGGCGGTGCGGTCTGCGCGCTCCCGCTATGGCCTGCCTCCGAAGAAAGAGCTCGCTGTGACGGTGAAGGCTCCTGACGCTCAGATCCAGCTCGTGAATGAGCAATCCTCGCTCATAGCATCGCTCGCCCATGCGTCTTCGTTGGAAGCGTCATCGGAGGCTGTGAAGCCGGAGGGCGCGGTGGTCTCCATCTTCGAGAAGATGGAGATCTACACGGACCTCGCCGGCTTGGTGGATCTGGATGAAGAGCGCGCCAAGCTCTCCCGTGAAAAGAAGAAGGTGGAAGTGGACCTGGCGAAGCTGGAGAAGAAGCTCTCCAATCCAGGATTCTTGAGCAAAGCGGCGCCGGAGATCATCGCGAAGGATGCCGCCAAGCGCGACGAGCTGAAAGAGCGCCTGGTCCGTTTGGAGGCGCAGCTGGCTGAATGAGCGTGGACGCTTTGCTATAATCTCCCATCGCAACGTCAAGCAGCAGAGGAGATCAGAAGTGAGTGAGCTCGTAGCGCAAATGTGGACGCCGGAGATGCAGGCGGCTTTCACGATCGTCATCGTGTTGCTGGTCATCTTGTACGTGCTTTCGATCGTCTGGGTGGTGCGCGATGCGTACCTGCGCGGCACGGCATGGTACATCTGGGCGGTCGTCGCGCTCGTGCCCATCGTCGGCGTCATCGCCTATTGCCTGCTCCGCCCTCCCATGCTCCGCATCGACAAGGACGAGCAGGAGCTGGAAGTGGCCCTCAAGCAGCGCCAGCTCATGAAGTATGGCGAATGCGCCACGTGCGGTTACCCCGTGGAGATGGATTACGTCATCTGCCCCAATTGCCACACGCAGCTGAAGAACCTGTGCTCCCATTGCGAGCATGCGCTGGAGCCCGCGTGGACGGTCTGCCCCTATTGCGCGACCCCGGTCGGTTCTCCGGCGAAGGCGCGCTCTTCTTCATCCGCCACGCGCACGCGCCGGCGCTCCAGCTCCACGTCGCATCGAGACGATCAGACGCGCGCTTCTTCTTGAGGCTCCCTCCGCTCTTCCTCGGATAGGCCGCAGCCGAAGGCGCGGCCATATCTGCATCTTTCGTGATGAGCGCTCTGTTCGCGGTATCATGCTCCCTGTTCATATCGTCCTGCGTCACTCAACGGCGCAGGATCAAGCTCGCACAGGTGCTCTGTACGCACCCGGTGCAGGAAGGAAGTGCTCCATGCAGATCAAACTCCCCGACGGAAGCGTCAAAGAGCTCCCACAAGGCTCCACCATATTGGATGTGGCCACGTCCATCGGACCGGGCCTCGCGAAGGCGGCGCTTGCTGGGAAGATAGACGGAGAGCTGGCCCATCTTGGCGCTGAGGTGCCCGATGGCGCTGTGGTCGAGATCATCACCGATCGCTCTGATGATGCGCTCGGCATCCTGCGGCATTCCGCCGCTCACGTGATGGCGGAAGCGGTCCAAGAGCTCTATCCGGGCGTCCAGATCGGATTCGGCCCCCAGACCGATGACGGCTTCTTCTACGATTTCGCCTTTCCTGAAGGCGTCTCCATCGCGCCGGATGATTTCGCGGCCATCGAAGAGAAGATGGCGGAGATCATCGCCCAGGATGACCCGTTCATCCGCGAGCCCGTCTCCCGCGAGGAGGCGAAGCGCATCTTCTGCGATCAGCGCCTCAAGTCAGAGCACATAGACGACCTGCCTGAAGGCGCGGAGATCACGGTCTATCGCCATGGGGATCTCGTCGATCTCTGCTCTGGTCCGCATCTGCCCTCCGCTGGGAAGATAGGCGCGTTCAAGCTCATGAAGACGGCGGGGGCCTACTGGAAGGGCGATTCCGACAACGAGATGCTCACGCGCATCTATGGCACCGCGTTCTTCAAGAAGAAGGACTTGGCGGGGTATCTGGACCAGCTGGAGCAGGCGGAGCTGCGCGACCACCGCAGGCTCGGCCGAGAGCTGGGCATCTACATGATGGAGCCCATGGCTGGCGTGGGGTTGCCGCTGTATCTTCCGAAGGGCGCGCGCATCATCAACACGCTCAAAGAGTGGCTGCGCCGCGATCTGTACGCGCGCGGTTACGAAGAGGTCATCACGCCGCACATCTACAACGCTGACGTTTGGAAGACCTCCGGCCATTACGGCTTCTATCACGACAACATGTACTTCTTCCAGATCAACGAGGGCACGGACGAGGAGCCGCGTTATTCCGAATATGGCGTGAAGCCCATGAACTGCCCGGGGCACGTGCTGATCTATCGAAACGAGCTGCGCTCCTATCGGGATCTGCCGCTGCGCCTGTTCGAGTTCGGCACGGTGTACCGCCATGAGATGTCCGGCGTGGTGCACGGGCTTCTCCGCGCACGCGGGTTCACCCAAGACGACGCCCATGTCTTCTGCACCCAAGATCAGGTGGTGGACGAAGTGGTCGCCATCCTCGATCTGGTGGATCACATCATGAATACCTTCGGCTTCACCTACGAGGCGGAGATCTCCACGCGCCCTGAGAAATCCATCGGGACCGATGAGATGTGGGACTACGCCACCGACGCGCTCAAGGAAGCGTGCCGCCGTCATGATCTGGTCTACGACATCAACGAAGGGGACGGCGCGTTCTATGGCCCGAAGATCGACATCAAGGTGAAAGACGCCATCGGCCGCACCTGGCAATGCTCCACGGTGCAGATCGACTTCAACATGCCCGAGCGCTTCGATCTGTCCTATCGCGCCCAAGACAACACCGAGCAGCGGCCTTGGATGCTCCATCGCGCCATCTTCGGCTCCATCGAGCGCTTCTTGGGGATCTTGATCGAGCACTACGCGGGCGCGCTGCCGCTCTGGTTGGCGCCGGTGCAGGTGGCCGTCATCCCGATCGCGGACAGGCACAAGGAGGCGGCAGCTGAGCTCGCCGGCGAGCTCAAGGGCGTGGGCGGCCGCGTGGATGTCTATGACGCCAATGAGCCCATGAAGGTGAAGATCGCGAAGGCCCAGCAGCAGAAGATCCCCTACATGGTCATCATCGGGGATAACGAGGTGGCGGAGAACACCATCTCGCTCCGTGAGCGCAGCCAGGGAGACCTGGGCTCCTATGACCGCCGCGCGTTCATCGACATCATCAAGGACGCCGCGCTCTGATATATGCGGCTTTCGCCGCAAAACGCGCACAAGAAGGGGAGGACGTCAGCGGTTCGCGTCCTCCCCTTCGTCATGGTTCCGCTTTTTGAACACATGCGGCAGCTGATCGCCCTTCGAACGGTCCAGCTCCAGATGGCTGCGCAGGATGGGGATCGCGCTTCTCGGATCCGAGCAGACCTCTTTCACCGCCCGTGACATCTCAGCGTCGATGGTGTGCAGGGTGAGGGATGCCAGAAACGGCATGAGCAGCACGGTGATCGCGCCCGCTGAGACGAGCACGCTGGCCATATCCTGCGTCATGGCGCCGGAGGCGGTGGCCACGGAGGTGACCGCCACGATGAGGGGGAGCGCTGTGGTGCAATACAGAGCGATGGTGGCCCGCTCGCGCCCGTCCATGCAACGGGATTCCTTCGAGAGCGCCAGGCCCACGTAGATGGGCACGGCGCGGATGAGCAAAAGCGCCGCCACGAACACGATCAGCAGAAGCGGGTTCGCCATCACCGCCGTCGGGTCTATGTTCGCGCCGCTCACCACGAAGAACAGCGGCACGAAGAAGCCGTAGGCGATGCCTTGCAGCTTGCGTTCAGTGGCTCTGTCGCCTTCGGGCATGATGGCGCGCAGGGCGAAGCCGGCGGCGAAGGATCCCAGCACGATGTCGAGCCCGAAGATGGCCGAGATGCACACCAATCCGACGAGCAGGACCACCACAGCGCGCACCGTCATCTGGGAGTTCGTCTCCGCGTTCTTCTTGATGAATGCCGCCATCTGCCCACCGCGCTCTTTGACGCGCTTGGGGATGAAGGCGAACAGGATCGCGATCACGGTGAAGGCGCAGAGGATGAGGCCAGTGGACAGGATGGAACGGCTTGAGAGCAGAAGGGCCATGGCGATCACGGGCCCCAGCTCGCCCCAGACGCCATAGGCCACCACAGCCTCCCCGATCCGCGTGCCCACGAGCTTGCGCTCATGGAGGATGGGGACGATCGTGCCGTAGGCGGTGGTGCAGAGGCAGATGGCTATGGAGACGCGCAGGTAAGGGGCGTCCATGAAGCCGGGCCAGAGCACCGCCGCGCCCAGCGCCAAGGCGAACGTGATGATCCAAGTGAGGAGGCCGTGGCGGCCTTGAGGGCCGGTCAGCTGGGAGGGTTGCAGCTCATAGCCCGCCAGCAGGAAGAGGAACGCGAGCCCCAGATCGGACAGGAGGCTGATGGCGTCACCGGCTATGATGAGATTCGCGACATGGGGTCCCAGCACCATCCCCAGCACGAGCAGGAAGACCGTTTCGGGGATGAGCTTGTTGGGGACGAGGGCGGAGAGCACGGGGCACAGGAAGGCGACGGCGCCGATGAAGAACAAGGAGATGAGCTCTTGTTCCATATCCGCCTCCTCTTCGCTGGTTCTTCTCGTCCATTGATTGTACCGAATGCGCCTCAAGGAGCCGGTGGCATTCTTGCGGTCTGGTTACGGCTTGGATCTCCACGGTTGACGCAGCGCCTCGTTGTATGAAAATGGCGGCCTAAGGGGAAATGCAAGCACGGATGAAAGGGAGAATGACATGAGCGAAGTCATCACATCGAAAGATTTCCAAGCCAAGGTCCTGGATGCTGACAAGCCGGTCTTGGTGGATTTCTTCGCAACATGGTGCGGCCCCTGCAAGCGCGTGGCCCCCATCTTGGATGAGATCGCGCAGGAGATGGCGGGGAAGGCCTACGTGTACAAAGTGGACATCGACCAGAGCCCTGACCTCGCTGCCACCTATCGCGTGAACTCCGTTCCCACCATGATCGTGTTCGACAAGGGCGCCATCAAGAACAAATCCCTTGGCGCGGTGCCCAAGCAGAACATCATGGCGCTGTTCTCTTAAAGAGGGCGCTGCTGCACGATCTTGGGAAAGACCTGCGCCCGCACGGTGCGGGTCTTTTTCGTCCAAGGGTCCGAACGAAAGCATCGCCAAGGAGGGCGCAGGATGGAGAAAGATCCCAACAAGACCTACGATGTCGCCATCATCGGCGCAGGGCCGGCCGGGCTCACCGCGGCCATGTATTGCGCGCGGGCCGGCTTGTCCACCGTCATGATCGAGAGCATCTCCTATGGCGGTCAGCTGGCTCAGACCGAGCATCTGGAGAACTACCCCGGCTTCGTCCAGTCCACGAGCGGCTATGAGCTCTCTGAGATCATGCACGGGCAAGCGGAGCATTTCGGCGCTGAGACCATCTACGATGAGGTGACCGGCGTTGACTTCAATTGCGAACCGAAGATGCTCACCATGGCTTATGGCGCGTTGTTCGCTCGCGTCATCATCGTGGCCACGGGAGCGCGCCCGGCGAAGCTGGGGATCGCCCATGAAGATGAGCTCAAAGGCTCGGGCGTGTCCTACTGCGCCACCTGCGATGGCAACTTCTTCAAGGAGAAGGTGGTCGGCATCGTGGGCGGGGGAGACACCGCTGCCGCTGATGCCATCTATCTTTCGCGCATCTGCCCGAAGGTGTTCATGTTCGTGCGCCGGGATGAGCTGCGCGCCACGGCCATCTACCATGAGAAGCTGAAGAGCCTTCCGAACGTGCAGATCGTGTGGAACACGGTGGTGGAGGAGATCCTGGAAGAAGACGGTGCCGTCTCTGGCGTGCGCGTGATCGACCGCGTGAGCCGCGAGCAGAGGGAGCTTTCGCTCTCCGCCCTGTTCGTCGCCGTGGGCACCACGCCGAACACGGAGTTCTTGGATGGGAAGCTGGAGCTGGACCAGTCCGGGCACATCGTGACCGACGAGCTGGGCCGCACCTCCGTTCCGGGCGTGTTCGCAGCGGGGGATGTGCGCGCGAAGGCGCTCCGCCAGGTGTCCACGGGCGTGGGCGACGGCGCGAACGCGGCTGACGCGGCGGCGGATTACCTCTTGCAGCTGGAGGATGGCGCGAAGTAGCGCTGGCCGTTCCTGAGGGCGCCATGGCTTCGCTGGGCTGAACCTCGTTCTCTCCACGGGGGCGCTCTGGTAGAATCTGACGGTTGAGAAACCCACGTTCTTGCAGAGGACCCCATGGCTGACACCAACATGAGAGAGAAGCTGGGCTCATTCCTTGAGTCGTACCAAGAGCTCCAGATGAAGATGGGCGATCCGGAGATCTTGAGCGATCAGAAGGAATACAACCGGCTCGCCAAAGAATACGCCGATCAAGGCCCGCTTGCCAAGAAGGCGACGGAGTACCTGTCCGCTTTGGATGATCTGGATGCCGCCAAGGAGATGCTCTCGGATGCGGATATGAAGGAGTTCGCCCAGGAGGAGATCAGCGGGATCGAAGCGCGCCTGCCGCAGCTGGAAGAGGATATCAAGTTCATGCTCATCCCAGCTGATCCGGCTGATGAGAAGAACATCATCGTCGAGATCCGCGCGGCTGCGGGTGGCGATGAGGCTGCCATCTTCGCGGGGGACCTGTACAAGATGTACGAGCGATTCGCCTCTTCCCAAGGGTGGAAGACCGAGACGCTGGACGTGTCCCCCTCAGAGGCGGGCGGTTACAAGGAGATCCAGTTCAAGGTCAAGGGCGACCACGTCTATTCCATGATGAAGTTCGAAAGCGGCGTCCACCGCGTCCAGCGCGTCCCGAAGACGGAGAGCCAAGGGCGCATCCACACCTCTACGGCCACCGTGGCCGTGCTTCCCGAAGCCGATGAGGTGGAAGTGGAGATCAACGAGAACGACCTGCGCATCGATGTGTTCCGCGCGGGGGGTCCGGGCGGCCAGTGCGTGAACACGACGGATTCCGCGGTGCGCATCACGCATCTGCCCACGGGGCTCGTGGTGCAATCCCAGGACCAGAAATCACAGCTTCAGAACAAGATCGCGGCCATGAGCGTGCTGCGGGCGCGCCTCTACGAGAAGATGCTCGCGGAGCAGCAGGCCGCAGAGGGAGCCGAGCGCTTGGCGCAGATCGGCACGGGGGACCGCGCCGAGAAGATCCGCACCTACAACGGCCCGCAGGACCGCGTGACTGACCACCGGATCGGATTCAACTCAAGCTACAGCGATGTCCTTTTGGGCGACAAGCTGATCGACGTGGTCACCGCGCTCCAGGCCGCTGATCGCGCGCAGAAGCTTGAGGCGGCGGTGTGAGCCAACCTGCCCGTGAATGGATCGTCAAGGAAGCGCTTGACTGGACGCAGGGCTACCTTGAAGGCAAAGGGGATGCCCATCCGCTCCGCTCATCCCGCATGCTCTTGTCTTTCGCCACAGGCCTTTCCCATCTGGAGCTCTACACGCTTTTCGATCGTCCGCTCTCCCGAGATGAGCGCGCCATCCTGCACGACGCGGTGAGCCGCCGCGGGAAGGGTGAACCGCTCCAATACATCACCGGGTATGCGCCGTTCCGCCATCTGGATGTGATCGTGCATCCAGGCGTCCTGATCCCGCGCCCTGAGACCGAAACGCTGGCAGGGGAGGTCATCGAGCGCTTGCGCGATGCGCGCGATCCGCTGGTGGCGGACATCGGGTGCGGGAGCGGGTGCATCGCCTGCGCGTTGGCGACGGAGCTTCCCACGTGCCAGGTGCTCGCCGCGGACATCTCTTCAGATGCGCTTGATACCACCCGTGAGAACGCGATTGCGCACGGTGTGGAGGAGCGCGTGCGCGTGCTTAAGAGCGATCTTTGCGCGAGCATCCCGGAAGATCTGCGTGGGCGCTTCGATGCCGTCGTCTCCAACCCGCCCTACGTGCCCTCCTCTGTCATGGAGGGGCTTCCTTCCGAGGTCAAGGATTTCGAACCGGCGCTGGCGCTTGAGGCGGGGGAGGATGGCTTGGACGTCTTCCGGCGGCTGCTCACGAGCGCATGGCCCTTGCTCATGCGGGATGGCCTGTTCGCCGTGGAGCTGTTCGAGGATTCCCTGGAAGAAGCGGCTCGGCTGGCGGGGCAGGCGGGATACGTGGATGTGCGGGTGGTGGATGATCTGGCGGGACGGCCCCGCGTGCTTCTGGGTTGGAAAGGAGAAGGCGCATGATGGATGAGCGAGAGCTGATCTCCTCGTTGGATGAAGCGGCGGCAGCGCTTGAGGTGGCGCTGGAGGGAAAAGCGCCGACGATCGGCCTCATCTTGGGTTCCGGCCTGGGCCCTTTGGCTGAGGAGATATCCCCGGCGGTCACGGTCCCCTTCGCTGAGGTGCCGCACATGAAGACCTCCACCGCCACGGGGCATGTGGGCAGGTTCGTCATCGGGAGCTTGGGAGGCGCGCGCGTCATAACCATGCAAGGGCGGCTCCATGGCTATGAGGGGAACAGCGCGCAGGAGGTGGCGTTCCCCGTATGGCTCATGGAGCGCGTGGGCGTCCGCACCCTCATCGTCACGAACGCGGCGGGCGCCATCAACCCCAGCTATCAGCCAGGGGAGTTCTGCCTCATGCGCGATCACATCAACTTCACGGGCCGCAATCCGGTGGCGGGTTTGGGGAATGAGACGCTGGCGCCGCGGTTCTTCTCCATGAAGGACGCCTACGACCCGCATCTCAGGAAGGTGGCCCTTGAGTGCGCGCGGGATGAGGGCGTGACGCTGCATGAAGGGGTGTATCTGGGCCTCTTGGGCCCCAGCTTCGAAACGCCTGCGGAGATAGAGGCGTTCTCCCGGTGGGGCGCGGACAGCGTCGCCATGTCCGTCGTGGAAGAGGTGATCGCGGCGCGCTATGTGGGGATGCGCGTCATGGGGATATCCCTGCTCTCCAACATGGCGTGCGGCGTGGGAGATGCGGACCCTTCCGATCAAGAGGTCTTCGAAGTGGCGGCGCGGGCGGAGGCGGATCTCTGCCGCCTCATGACCAGAATAGTCGGTTGCATCTGAGCCGATCCGTGGTATGCTCCCATCCAAGTTCATACGCGAGATGCGTTGAGAAGGAGCGTTCAGGCGGTGCAGCTTGCGAGCAAGCCTGCGGGACTGGAAGCAGGCAGTTGCAGCGTTTGACCGCGCTCCTTTGAGCAGTTCGACCGTGGACGGGCATGTCTTGGCAGGCTTACCGCCGGGGATGTGCAGCAGTCTGGTCGGGCCGGAGACACCGTTACCGTCGCTGTGCGAAGGAAGCCCCTTCGCATTCGTGGGAATGAGTCCCGATGCCTGGCTGGATGGAGGCATCGGGTTTTTTCATGAAGGGGGGCTCAAGGTGCAGCTCAAGAGCGGACGGATCAAAGAAGGCATCGCCCGGGCGCCGCATCGCAGCTTGCTCAAAGCTGATGGCATCACCGATGAAGAGATGCAGCGGCCGTTCATCGCCGTTTTCAATTCACGCAACGACATCATCCCAGGGCACACCAATCTGGACAAGATCGCGGAAGCGGTGAAAGCCGGCATCTACATGGCTGGCGGCGTGCCGTTCGAGATCTCCACCATCGGCGTGTGCGACGGGATCGCCATGAACCATGACGGGATGCACTATTCCCTGGTGTCCCGAGAGGTGATCGCCGATTCGCTGGAGATCGCCATGCAGGGGCACGCGTTCGACGGCGTGGTCTGCATCCCCAATTGCGACAAAGTGGTGCCGGGCATGATCATCGGAGCTCTGCGCGTGAACGCGCCGACGGTCTTCGTCTCCGGCGGCCCCATGCTGGCGGGCAAGCAGAAGGGCGGCTGCGGGCCCACCACGGATCTGAACACGCTCTTCGATGGGGCTGCGGCGGTGCGGCAGGGCGCCATGACCGAAGAGGAGCTTTCCTACTACGAGGACACGGCGTGCCCCACCTGCGGCAGCTGTTCGGGATTGTTCACGGCGAACTCCATGAACTGCCTCTGCGAAGCCCTGGGCATCGCGCTTCCCGGAAACGGCACCATCCCCGCCGTGTATTCCGAGCGCCTGCGGCTGGCGAAGCACGCGGGCATGAAGATCATGGAGCTGGTGCGCGCGGGAACGCGCATGAAGGACATCGTGGGCGCATCCGCCATCCACAACGCCATGGAATGCGACATGGCTTTCGGGGGGTCCACCAACACCGTGCTGCATCTGACTGCCATCTCGCGGGCAGCGGGGTGCCCCATCACCATGGATGACTGGGAGGCGGCCAGCCGCAGGACGCCGCATCTGCTGAAGCTGCAACCCTCCGGCCCGCGCCCGCTCACCGACCTGCATGAGGTGGGCGGCGTGCCCGTGGTCATGCATGAGCTGGCGGAGCTGGGGCTTCTGGATCTGGACGCGCTCACCTGCATGGGCCCGATGCCGGAGTACCTGAAGCTCACGCAGGCGGCGGACGGCGTGATCTGCCGCGCCCATGATGATCCCTTCTCCGCAGAAGGAGCGCTCAAAGTGCTCCATGGCAATCTGGCCCCCGATGGGGCCATCGTGAAGAAATCCGCGGTGGATCCGAGCATGCTCACCCACACCGGTCCGGCCCGCGTCTTCAACAGCGAAGAGGAGGCGTGCGAGGCCATCAATGGCGAGAAGATCCGGCCGGGGGATGTGGTGGTCATCCGCTACGAGGGGCCGAAAGGCGGCCCTGGCATGAGGGAGATGCTGACGCCGACCGCTTCGATCGTGGGGATGGGGCTCTCTTCCAGCGTGGCGCTCATCACCGACGGGCGCTTCTCCGGCGCCACGAAAGGCCCCGCGGTGGGCCATGTGAGCCCGGAGGCGGCAGCGGGCGGCCCCATCGCCCTCATCCACGAAGGCGATCAGATCACCGTGGACATCGAAGGCGGGGCGCTCACGTTGAACGTCTCTGAGGCAGAGCTTGAAAAGCGCGCTCGCGCGTTCGAGATGCCCGCGCCCAAGCATGATGGCGGCGTTCTGGGGAAATACGAGCGGATGGTCACATCAGCGGACGAGGGGGCGTATGTGGCATGAGCGATGAGATCGTGAGCTTGGAGCAGACAGCAAAAGCTCCAGCCAGGCGCTCGGCGTCTTCGGTGGGCGCGGTGCGGGGGAAGGGTTCTGGCACGGCGAAGCAAGGCCAGACCATGCTCGGCGCGCAAGCGGTGATCGCCTCTCTGGAAGCGGAGGGCGTGGACGTGGTCTTCGGATACCCGGGCGGCCAGGCCATCAAGATGTACGACGCGCTCTACGATTCCGATCAGATCACTCACATCCTGGCGCGCCATGAGCAGGGCGCGGTGCACATGGCCGATGGCTATGCGCGCTCCACGGGCCGCCCTGGCGTCGCCATCGTGACCAGCGGGCCTGGCGCCACCAACACGGTGACGGGCATCGCCACGGCTTACATGGATTCCGTGCCGCTCGTCATCATCACGGGCCAGGTCCCCCGAGCGGTCATCGGGACGGACTCGTTCCAGGAGTCGGACATCGTGGGCATCACCATGCCGGTGGTGAAGCACTCCTACCTGCTCCAATCCACCGACGAGCTCACGAAGACCTTCCGTGAGGCGTTCCATATCGCCCAGACCGGCCGTCCTGGTCCGGTGCTCATCGACATCCCTTCTGATCTGGCGGGCGCGGAGATGGTCTTCGAATATCCGGATGAGGTGAACATCCCCTCCTACAAGCCCACGTACCGCGGCAACGCCAAGCAGATCCGGGCCGCATGCAAGCTCATCGAAGAGGCGAGCCGCCCGGTGCTCTACGTGGGCGGCGGATGCGCCATCTCGGATGCGTCAGCGGAAGTGCGCGCGCTCGCGCATCTCATGGAGATCCCCGTCGTCACCACGCTCATGGGCAAAGGGGCCTATCCCGTCTCCGATCCGTATCTCCTGGGTCCCGTCGGGATGCACGGCGCGAAGTATTCCAATCTGGCCATGACCGAGGCCGATCTCATCATCGCCGCTGGCGCCCGCTTCTCCGATCGCGTGACCGGGCGCCCTGACAAGTTCGCGCCCACGGCGAAGATCATCCACATCGACATAGACCCTGCGGAGATCGGGAAGATCCGCGAAGCGAACGTGCCGATCGTGGGGGATCTGAAAGGCGTCGTCACCGCCATGGTGGCCCAGCTTGAGAAGGATGGCGCGCGCCCTCAGACCGCTCCGTGGCTGGAGAAGATCGCCCGTTGGCGGGAGCGGTATCCCATCTATCACGCCAACGTGGGGGATGATGAGGCCCAGATCGTGCCCGAACGGGTGATGCAGGAGCTCTCCCGGCAGCTTGATCCGGAGCGCTCCATCGTGGTCACGGAGGTGGGGCAACATCAGATGTGGGCCCATCAGTTCGTCGATCGCGAACGCCCTCGGACGTTCCTGTCCAGCGGAGGCTTGGGCACCATGGGCTTCGGGTTCCCCGCCTCCATCGGGGCGGCCATCGCGAACCCGGAGATGGATGTCGTCTGCATCGCGGGGGACGGCTCGTTCCAGATGAACTCTCAGGAGATGGCCACCGCCGCCATCAACGGGGTGCCCGTGAAGGTGCTCATCCTGGACAACCGGGCGCTCGGCATGGTGCATCAGTGGCAGAAGCTCTTCTATGACGAGCGGTATTCCCAGACGCTCTTGGAGCCGAATCCGGATTTCGTGAAGCTGGCCGACGCCTACGGCTGGCAGGGTCGAAGGGTGGAGGCGCCCGCGGATGTGGCCGACGCCATCCAGGAGATGCTCTCATCCGACGGTCCCTATCTGCTGGACGTGGCCATCTCCCGGGAGCAGAACGTCTACCCCATGGTGGCGCCCGGTTCCGCCCTTGATGATGTGATGGGGGCCATCGATGTGGCGGTGGGCGCGGTGAGGACGGACATGCCGCCCGGCGCCTCTCCCGCGGCCTCTTCATGCGAGAACATCGATGCGCAGTTCGGCGGCATTTGGGAGGCGTCCCCCGATGACGCCGAGGCGCGGCAGGCCTTCGCGGCCGGCGCGGACGGAAGCGGGCCTGTGAGCGGTCCGGGGAAGGAGGGCTGAGCCATGAAGCACGTGCTCTCAGTGCTCGTCGAGAACAAGCCGGGCGTGCTCTCCCGGGTGACCGGCTTGGTGTCCCGTCGCGGGTTCAACATCGAATCGCTTTCGGTGGGTCCGGTGGAGGATCCCACCATGTCGCGGGTGACCGCCGTGGTGGATGCGGATGATGTGGCCTACGAGCAGATCACCAAGCAGCTGCACAAGCTCATCAGCGTGCACAAGATCACCGACCTCACGGCCACCGACGCCATCCAGCGCGAGCTCATGCTCGTCAAGGTGAACGCCGCGCCGGAGAACCGCAGCGACATCTTGGCGCTCGCCAACATCTTCGACGCCTCCATAGAGCACGTGGGCAGAAGCTCCATCACCATCCAGCTCACGGGGAAGGAGAACGCCCTCAAGAACTTCGAGAACCTGCTGAAGCCCTACGGCATCAAGGAGATCATCCGATCAGGGCGGATCGCCATCAGCCGTCATTCGAAGGACTGAAGCGCTCAGTGGTGGGAAAATCCTCGGTCCAGGCCGGTGAGCCGGCCTGGCCGTGCAAAGATAAGCTGATGAAGGCATTTGAGAAAGGACATGACCATGGCAGTGACCATCTATTATGAGCAGGATGCGGACCCCAGCATCATCAAGGACAAGAAGATCGCCGTGATCGGCTATGGCAGCCAGGGCCACGCTCACGCGCTCAACCTCATGGATTCCGGGTGCGATGTGCGCGTGGGCCTGCGTGAAGGATCCAAATCCATCGAAGCGGCCGAGGAGGCCGGGCTCAAGGTCACGGACATGGCCACAGCCGCCGAGGAAGCGGACCTCATCATGATCCTCGTGCCTGATGAGCTCCAGCCCCGGATCTACGAGGAGTTCATCGCGCCGCACCTCAAAGCGGGAGACACCCTGGCCTTCGCCCATGGCTTCAACATCCACTATGGCTACATCACGCCCCCGGAGGACGTGAACGTCATCATGTGCGCGCCGAAGGGCCCGGGCCACATCGTGCGCCGGCAGTACACGGAAGGCTCCGGCGTGCCGGATCTGATCTGCGTCGCGCAGGATGCCACGGGGGATGCCTGGGACATCGCGCTCTCCTATGCGTGGGGCGTGGGCGGCACGCGCGCCGGCGTCATCAAGGCCACCTTCGCCCAGGAGACCGAAGAGGACCTCTTCGGCGAGCAGGCGGTGCTCTGCGGCGGCTTGGTGGAGCTGGTGAAGGCCGGGTTCGAGACGCTCGTGGACGCGGGCTATCCGCCGGAGCTGGCCTATTTCGAGTGCTATCACGAGATGAAGATGATCGTGGATCTGATGTATGAATCCGGCATCCACTTCATGAACTACTCCATCTCCAACACGGCGGAATACGGCGAATACTACGCCGGTCCGAAGGTCATCAACGAGCAGAGCCGCGAGGCCATGAAGGAGATCTTGGCCCGCATCCAGGACGGCAGCTTCGCGAAGGAGTTCGTGGAGGATTGCAACTGCGGGCACAAGTGGCTGATCGAGCAGCGCGAGGCCATCAACGACCATGAGATCGAGAAGACGGGGGAGAAGATCCGCAGCATGTTCAGCTGGATCTCCTAAAGCGCCGCCCGCTTGCCGCAGGCGTTCCTTGCAAACCTCGCCGTTTGCAAGTATCATCTTGCGTTGCTGTTCTTTCAAGGTAAGAGGAATTAAGGAGTCATCTTCAATGGTAAAGATCCGTCTTTCACGTCATGGCGCGAAGAAGCGTCCTTACTACCGTGTGATCGTGGCTGATTCACGCTGCCCCCGTGATGGCAAGTTCATCGAGCAGGTCGGCCGTTACAATCCATGCGCCACCCCGAAGCTCATCGATCTGGACATCGACAAGATCAACGAGTGGGTCAGCAAGGGCGCGCAGGTGAGCGACTCGGTCGCTCGCCTGATGAAGGTCCAGCAGGAAAGCGCATAGCTCCATGGCTGGATCGGCTGAAGAGCTGGCTTCCCTGGTCGAGTTCGTCGTGGTGCCGCTGGTGGATGAGCCTGATGCCGTCGAAGTCACCGCGGAGGACGTGGACGGCCGCGTGGCCGTTGACATCCGCGTGGACCCGGATGACGTTGGCAAGGTGATCGGCCGTCAAGGGCGCATCATCCGCTCCATCCGCACCCTCGCGCGCGCGGCGGCGTCTCGTCAGGGCATGCATGTGGAAGTAGAGCTGGTCGAAGACTAGTGCACGGCTGGCACCAGGCCGCGATCGTCGGGGCCGCCAAAGGATTGGAAGGAAAGCTGAGGCTGGAAGATGCCTCGGCTTTCTTGCGTTTCGCGGAGGCGGGCAGCAAGGTCGCATTCACTCCTCCCCGCGAAGATGCCGTCCGCTTCACCCGCGTCTCAGAGGTGGAGCCCATCTCCGAGGATGCATGCATCGCGGCCTTCGCGGACATCAGCGAACGGGCGCAAGCGGAAGCCCTGACGGGCGCTCGCGTCCTCATGAGAGGGGAAGCGGCTGAGACTCGTCCTGAATCGGATGGGGCGTTGCGCTGGATCGGCTTCCAGGTGATCGATGCGCATGCAGGTCCCATCGGAGAAGCCGTCGCCTTCGATCTGGAGCGGCCGCAAGCGCTCATGTCCGTGCGAGCGCCTTCCGTGGATGGTCGGACAGGGCGCGTCGCGCTCATCCCGTTCGTTGAGGAGATCATCTCCTCCGTTGACGAGGAAGCCCGGCAGATCCGCATCCAAGCTCCCGCAGGTCTTCTGGACCTGCCAGGGGAGTGAGGCGCCATGCGGATCGATTGCATCACCACGTTCCCCGCCATGTTCGATTCCATCATGGGGGAATCCATGATGAAGCGGGCCCAGGAGAAGGGTCTGTTGGAGTTCCATGCTCACGACCTGCGCGATTGGGCGCGGGGAGCGCATCGCAAGACTGATGATTATCCTTATGGCGGCGGGTGCGGCTTGGTCATGATGTGCGAACCGCTCTTCGCCGCCGTTGAATCCGTGCTCGGCTATGAGGCGGGAGCCCTGCCGGAGGCGCGCGCCGGTCACGATGGTTCCACCCGCATCATCTTCCTGGCGCCCCAGGGGAAGGTCTTCGATGACGAGATGGCCTCCCGTCTCTCGACGGCGGAGCGGCTCGTCTTCGTGTGCGGCCATTACGAAGGGATCGATGAGCGCGCTTACAGCCTGGCTGATGACGTCATCTCCATCGGCGATTACGTCCTGACGGGTGGGGAGCTGGCTTCCATGGTCGTGATCGATGCGGCCGTGCGCAAGATCCCTGGCGTTCTGGGGGCGGAGAGGGGGGCGGAGACGGAGTCGTTCTCTGATGGGCTCCTTGAATATCCGCAGTATACGCGCCCGGCCACGTTCCGGGGCATGGAGGTGCCGGAGGTGCTGCTCTCGGGCCACCATGGGAACATCGATGAGTGGAGGCGCGCCCAGTCGCTCGCGCGCACCGAGCGCCTCAGGCCGGATCTGCTCATCTGACCCAAGAAAGAGCCCCCTGACCTCAAGGAACGCGCGGTTATGGGGTATGATACCCAGATGTTGATCGAGGGGGCTTTCGCATCGCTGATCGCCGCCTTTTCTTTTGTTCGCAGATAGGAGCCTTTGAACCGCCATGTACGAAGGAGCGCACGCCGAGAAGAAGCACGGCATAGGCAGGTCCATCTTATCCTTCATCGTCACCATCGCCGTGGTCGTGCTCATCGCCATGGGGTTGCGCACGTTCGTGTTCCAGGCCTACGAGATCCCTTCGGGCTCCATGGAAGACACCATCATGACCGGGGACATGGTCTTCTCCGAAAAGCTCACCTACCGCGCCTCCGATCCACAACCGGGCGACATCGTCACCTTCGCCGATCCGCAGATCCCCTCGCGCACGCTCATCAAGCGCGTGATCGCCACTGAAGGCCAGACCGTGCAGCTGATCGATGGGAAGGTGGTCGTGGACGGGGAGGTCTTGGACGAGCCGTACACGGACGGCAAGGAGAGCTGGCCTTTGAACTCCTCTTTCGGGACCCCGATCGTCTATCCCTACACCGTGCCGAAAGGCGAGCTCTGGGTGATGGGGGACAATCGCACCAATTCCCAGGATTCACGCTATTTTGGCAGCATCCCCGTCTCTTCGGTGACGGGGAAGGCCATCTTCACCTATTGGCCCCTGGACAACTTCGGGGTCCTTGAATAGGACCGCACCGCCATCAACGCTGAGGGAAGGGATGATTAGTGGGAAGATCCACAGCAGATCCGCAAGCGCCAACATTCCAGGATGTGATCATGAGGCTCCAGTCATTCTGGGCCTCTCAAGGTTGCGTCATCTTGCAACCCTATGACAACGAGGTGGGCGCGGGCACGAACGCGCCGGCGACCACGCTCCGCTCTCTGGGGCCGGAGACGTGGCGATGCGCCTATGTGCAAGGGTGCCGCCGCCCCACCGACGGGCGCTATGGCGAGAACCCGAACCGCCTCCAGTTCTACTATCAGTTCCAGGTGCTCATCAAGCCTTCGCCTGATGACATCCAGCAGGCGTACTTGGACTCTCTGCGCGCCATCGGCATCAACACCGACGAGCATGACGTCCGCTTCGTCGAGGATGACTGGGAGTCTCCCACCCTCGGCGCATGGGGGCTCGGTTGGGAAGTGTGGATCGACGGCATGGAGGTCACGCAGTTCACCTACTTTCAGCAGGTCGGCGGTTTCGAATGCAGCCCCGTTCCCGTGGAGATAGCCTATGGCCTTGAGCGCCTCACCATGTTCGTTCAAGGCGTGGATTCGGTCTACGACATCGTCTGGGCGCGCGGAGGAGATGGCGTCACGTTCACCTATGGGGATGTGTATCTGGAGAATGAGAAAGAGTTCTCCCAGTTCAACTTCGAGGTGGCCGACACCACGTTCTTGTTCCAAGAGTTCGCCGATCGCGAAGCCGAATGCATGCGCACGCTTGAAGCGGGGCTTCCCATCCCCGCTTACGATTCGGTGCTCAAATGCTGCCATGCGTTCAATCTGCTGGATGCGCGCGGCGTGATCTCGGCGACGGAGCGCATGGCGTACATCCTGCGCGTGCGAACGCTCGCGAAAGCGTGCTGTGAGCTGTACATGGAACGCGTGGTGGGCATGGAAGATGGCAAGGCACATGAGGAGTCAACGCGATGAGCAAGACCAGAACGCTCGCCTTCGAGATAGGCACGGAAGAGATCCCGGCATTCGACCTGAAGAACGCCACGGAAAAGCTGCCGACGATCATGGAGCAGGCGCTCTCTGATGCGGGCATCCCGCACGAGGACATGGAGGTGTTCTCCACGCCCCGGCGCATGGCGGTGGTGGTGCGCGGCGTGGCCGAGGAGACCGAGGCGTTGGAGGAGACGCACAAAGGCCCATCGGCGGCCATCGCGTTCGATGAAGCGGGCGCGCCCACCAAGGCGGCCTGCGGGTTCGCTCGGGGAAAGGGCGTTTCCGTGGAAGAGCTGGAGGTGCGCGAAGAGGGCGGCGTTGAGTACGTGTTCGCCCACAAAAGCGTGCCGTCCGAGGAGGTGTCCGGGCTTCTGGGCAGCGTCCTGGAGGGCGTGATCACCTCGCTTCCCTGGCCGAAGTCGATGAAGTGGGGCACTGAGCACGCGCTCTTCTCCCGTCCGGTCCGTTGGCTGGTGGCCCTGTTCGGGCAAGACGTCATCCCCGTCTCCTTCGCGAACGTGGGGTCCGGGCGGCATACGGCAGGGCACAGGGTGCTCTCGCCTCAAGGCTCAGACATCCCGTGCGCTGACGAATACGAGAAGATCGTGCGCAGCCTCAAGATCATCCCCACCCAAGAGGAGCGCATGGAGCTCATCTGCGCTCAGACGAAGGCGATCGAGCAGGAGCTGGGCGCGGACCATGAGGCGGTGCTGCCGCCGAAGGTGCTCACGGAAGTGGTGAACCTCTCCGAAGCGCCCCAAGCGCTGCTCGCGCAGTTCGACGAGGAGTTCCTGAAGGTGCCTGAGGAGATCATCGTCGATGCCATGCTCATGCATCAGCGCTATTTCCCTCTGTACAAGGATGGCAAGCTCACGAACCGCTTCATCATCGTGTCGAACGGCGATCCGGCCTTCGCGGACAACATCATCGATGGGAATCAGCGCGTGGTGGCCGCCCGTCTCTATGATGCGAAGTTCTTCTATGAGGAGGACCTCAAAGCCCCGTTGGAGCGGTATGTGGACAGGCTGGATGAAGTCGTGTTCCAAGAGCAGCTGGGCACCATGCGCCAGAAGACGCAGCGCGTGAAGCAGCTGGCGGAGCGCATCTGCCTCGATGCGCAGATCGGAGATGTGGAAAGCGGCAAGGTGGCTCGGGCGGCGCTTCTGGCCAAGGCCGATCTGGTCACCAACGCCGTCATCGAGTTCACCAGCGTGCAGGGCATCATGGGGTCCTATTACGCGGCTGCTGCTGGCGAGGATGCGGATGTGGCGGCGGCCATCGCTGATCACTATCGGCCCCGCTTCGCAGGGGATGACATCCCGCAGGGCCTGGTCGGCAGGATCGTGGCTCTGGCGGACAAGGTGGACACCATCTGCGGCCTGTTCGCCATCGGCCAGACCCCCACCGGTTCATCCGATCCCTTCGCGCTGCGCCGTGCGGCGCTCGGTGTGATCGCCATCCTTGAGAGCGGCGTGGATGTGAGCCTTGAGAGGACCGTTGAAGAGGCGTTGCGCATCTATCAAGAGGAAGGCGTGAGCTTGGACGCGGCAGCGGCTCGCGACGCCGTCTTGGAGTTCTTCATCACGCGCACGAAGGTCATGCTGAAAGATGACGGCATCCCGAACGACGTGGTGGACGCCGTGCTCTTCGCTCGCGTGAAGGAGCCGGTCACCATCATCGCCCGTTCGCGCGCTTTGCGAACGGCCCTGGCGGAGACGCCTGAGGATATGGAAGACCTCTCGGTCGCCTACGGGCGCGCCAACAACCTGAGGGATGGGGAAGCGGGCGCGCTCTATGATGCCGCGCTGTTCGCTGAGCCGGAGCAGAAGCTGGCCAGCGCCATCGAGAGCGCGCGCACGAGCGTGGCGGAGGCGCTCGCGTCTGATGATTATCCGGCGGCGCTCTCCCATCTGGCTGCGCTCCGCGCGCCCATCGACGGGTTCTTCACCGACGTCATGGTGATGGATGAGGATCCGAAGCTGCGCCAGAACAGGATGAAGCTTCTGAACGCGTTCATCGCCGTGTTCGCCGATGTGGCGGACTTCGGCGTGCTGGCATCGGCCAAGCGCTGAGAGCGGCACGGGTGCTCCATGGCGGATGGCGGGATGGCAGCCGTGCCTGGCTCTTTGAGCGAGCAGCACGAGCATGTGCATGGCAATGATGTGTTCCCCACGGTCCACATCGTCTCTGACTCGGTGGGGGAGACGGCTCGTGCGGTGGCGCAAGCGGCGGCCGCGCAATTCGGGGTGACGAATCCCAAGATAGAGATCATGGGGCATGTCAAATCCTTCGAGCAGGTGCGTCGCTACCTTGACGAGCATGCCGCCTACCACGTGGAGCAGCTGGGGGATGACCGATTGCTCATCTTCTACACGCTGGTGGATCCCGGTCTGCGCGATGCGGTCTCCGCTTACATCAACGAACACGGGAACATGCGCGGGGTGGATCTGCTCACTCAGGCCATCACCGCCATCTCAGACATCAGCGGCAACGTCCCGAACGACACCCCCGGCTCTTTGCGCGTAGCTGACAACCATTACTTCAAACGCATCGCCGCGTTGGAGTTCACCATCGAGCATGACGACGGCCGCAATCCTCAAGACCTCCGGCGCGCCGACATCGTCATCGTGGGCGTGTCCCGCACATCGAAGACGCCGGTGAGCATCCATCTGGCCCAACAGGGTTTCAAGGTGGCGAACGTGCCTCTTGACCTTGAGACCGCGCCACCTGAAGAGCTCTCCACCGTGGATCCTTCACGGCTGTTCGGCCTCATGTCCACGCCGGATGCGCTCGCGGGCATCCGCTCGCGGCGGATCGGGCAGGCGGCGTCGGTGGCTGGATCCTACGCGGATCCGGAATACATCCATCAAGACCTCGAGAGCGCCCGCGCCCTCATGCGGAAGCTCGGATGCTATGTCATCCGGACCGATGGCAAGGCGGTCGAAGAGACGGCTCAAGAGATCCTGACGCTGTACGCCAGGACCCATCCGCAGGACTTTGAAAGGAATGAAGATGTCTGATATCGCGAAAGGGTCTGTTGAACGAACAGCAGTGACAGGATAAAGGACCATGGCAAAAATACTGATT
>CAJTVP010000002.1 GCA_910580205.1 uncultured Eggerthellaceae bacterium | reverse complement strand
CCAGCTCCGGCAGCTCCAGGCAGCGCATGCAGAGTCGACCTTGACTGAACGGCGAATTCGGATCGCCTTCCACCTTCACCAGCTTGCCGTCATCATCGGTATAGAAGATGACTTGGCATCCCTCATGACATCCCGGTCCCGACCACATCGTAGTGCGGGTGGCTGTGAGATCTCCTTCTTTCCAATGCAGCTTCTTTGGATACAGATCCAAGTTGTACTCGTTGTTGTATTCCATGCCCTCTCCTCTCCGTTCTGGTCGGGCTCATTCGTCTTGAGCCGCTTCTTCGGCGGCATCGTGGGCTGCTTCGCGCTCATCGAAGGCCGCTTCGGCAGTGAAGCCAGCTTCCTCAGCCAGCCTCTCGTCCATCTCGCGGATCTGCTCGTCTTGGATAGTCTCGTCGCTCATCGTCCCCCTCCTCATTCGATGAATGCCGGTCTGCGCCTGGGCCCCATGGCTTTCATCCGGCTTTGGTTCAATCCTAGGAAGGGCTTCGATAGGGCGTAACGGAGATTCCTCCAAAGAACGCGACATCCTTTTGGAAGATTCTCCATAGGAACGGTTTTTGACGGTTCCTATACTCCTCCGGAAAAATGAGAGGAGCAAGAAATGAACAGACGATATGTGATGACGGCTATCGCTGCGTGCTTGGTGATGAGCGCTATGATCGCAGGCACCGTGAGCTTCGGATTCTTCATGGATCCCGTCACGACGGAGTTGGGATTCGACCGATCCACGTTCTCTTTGTACTTCAGCCTCATCACGGTGGTCGGCACCATCACCCTGCCCATCTACGGGCGTCTGATCGAGCGCTTCGGCACGCGCCCCTTCGTCATCTTCGGCGGTCTGTGGACCGGTGCCGCCATGGCTGCTTTGTCTCTTTGCCATAGCCTCCCGGCTTTCTATGGGGTCGGATGCTTGGTGGGGTTGGGATTTTTCGGGTGCAGCTATGCAGCCATGCCCGTCATCGTGTCCAGCTGGTTCGCCAAGAAGAACGGTCTCATCATGGGGTTGGCGGCAGCCTGCGGAGGCACCATCGGCATGGTGCTCAGCCTGATCTTCCCGCAATTCATCATCAACAATGGATGGGAGGCGGGCTATGTCCTCTTGGGCGCGGTCGTCTGCGCGCTCACCACTCCCGTGGGCATCTTCTTGCTGCGGTCTTATCCATCCGATGTTGGACTGGCGCCTTATGGCGTGGACAGCGCAAACGCGAGGGTCGAAGTGGCTTCAGAGCCGTCGGGCATCCCATACCGACAAGCGTTGCGCATGCCTCAGATGTGGATCGTCGTCTTCGCGTTCATCCTTCTCACGGGCGCGTTCATGATCTCTCAGCACCTGGCAGCCTATTTCGTCTCCATCGGATTCGATGCCATCATGGCGGGCGTCTTCATGTCGGTGATATCCGCTGGGATCATCGTCACCAACATCGGCGCGGGTGCCATCACCGACAAGCTTGGGCTCGCGAAGTCGCTGGCTCTGTGCTCGATCATCTACGCCATCTCGTTCCTTCTGCTACCCATGACGAACCAGATCCCCTTCATTTGCCTCGCCCTGATCCTCATGTCTTTAGGCAATGCCAACGCCTCCGTGTTCGCCCCCATGGTGACGCAAACCGTGTTCGGCACGCGCGACTATGCGAGCATTTGGGGATTGGTCTCCATGGCCTGCGTCCTCGGCCAAGCCATAGGCGCTCCTTTGTGGGGCTTGGCCTATGACCTGACCGACAGCTATGTCATAGCGATGTACATCTCAGCGGCTCTCATCATCATCGCTCTTCTCGGCCTGCTGTGGGCTGTCCGCTCCGCCGCGAACCACAAGATGAACGCTTCCCAGCAAAAGGAGAAAGAAGGCGCGCCGGTTTTTTCTTGCGTGTCTGAAGCCTCCTCGACCGAAGCATGACACCCAGCCTTCTCCGCGTCCTTTGGATACCCTAGAGTCCAAAGGCGGATCTCGCATGAGCCCGTGGAGATGGTGCATGGAATCCAGCGTCGGCTGACCTGATCATCCGATCGTTCCCCTCATCACCATCTCTGCGAGCGCATTGATAGGCAGGGCCAGCCGCTGTGAACGTTCCTGAGAGCTCGCTCATCGCCCTTCACATGCGCCGTTCACGCGAAAAAGCCTTTTTGGTCCTCATCTATATCTCGAATGAGCGTTTTTTTGGAACGTCCCTTTCACTCAGCACGACGGCGCCAAAGAACGACGGCCGCAAGAGCAGCGAACGCCCCCAGCAACCCGAACGCCATCAATGAAGCCCCAGCATCATCACCGGTCTGCGCCAAAGCGGCATCGTCGTCTGCGCCGGCAGAACCGCCCTGCCCACCACCTCCGCCGTCGCCAGAGCCACCACCAGAGCCACCACTAGAACCGCCACCAGGAAGGGTTCCCACGCCCGGCCCACTGGGCACGCCAGGCGCATCCGGAGTGCCAGGCTCACTGGGCACATTCGGCGTGTCAGGCGTGTCAGGCGTGTCGGGGGTGTCGGGGGTGTCAGGCACGTCAGGAACATCAGGGACATCAGGCTTGTCGGGCACATCAGGCGTCCCCGGTTCGCCATCATCCAGAGGAACGATCTCAAGGGTGTACACCTTCCGCGCGTCCGGGTTCTCCGCATCCGCCTCACGCCGAAGCTCGATGGCCCACACATCAGGCTCCTTGGACGCCGCTTCCGGCGCGCGAGCCAAGAATGCGAGCGGATGCAAATAGGTGCGCTCCTTCAATGTGATGGAATGGACATACACGCCATCCGGCACGTGGATATCGAAATCATCCTTGCTCTTCGGCATGGCAGCCCGCGGCATCTCAATGCGCCCGCAGCCAGCATCATTCCATGTGACAGTCGCAGCGCCGAATCCAGCGAGGTCAAGAGAGGATATCTTCAGCTCCGGAAGCGGAGGCGCAACATCATCCTGCCATTTGGCCCAGAACCTCTTGTCCCCCGTCGCGCCGTTGGCCACCACGGCAACGGCATCGCCCTCCAAGCTCTCATCCGCGTACCACCCCATGAACGAGCATCCCTCATAAGAAAGGGCGTCCGCACCGGGGAGATGGACATCTTCCGACTCCACGGTGTAACGCTCAGGCGGCGTGAAACCCTCAACCCATGCCCCGCCATTGAGCTCATAAGAGATCCCATATTCCTCCAACGCCCACTTCGCATACAGGTCTTTCCCACCCTCGGCCAAAGCGATGCTGTTCACGGGATCGCCCGCGAAGTCCGCCCGTTCATACCAGCCCTCGAAAGCGTACCCTTCGCGGGTGATGTCGCTGGGCAGAGCCACTTCATGCCCCACCTCAAAGCCATCGTCCCCTAAGGGATAGACGGTCTGGGGCGGGGACGCGAACGCGCCTCCATTGCTGTGGAGATACAGGGCGCATGCCCGTCCCGTCACCCAGCGAGCGTACAGGATCACTTCGCCATAGCGCTCGGAGCTGATCTCCGTCAATGGCGTTCCGGAAAAATCAGGATCCTCATACCACCCCACGAAGGAGTGATCAGGCCACACCATCACATCCGCACCGGGAAGAGGGGTGGTGGTGCCCGTCGTGTGAGACTCATAACCATCAAGGTCGATGGCGCTCGGCGGCGTGTTGCCCGCTTCGTCCGCGCCCATGTTGAAGGTCACATCATAGGTGAGGGGATCCCACTTCGCCCAATACTGCTTAGCGCCCGTCTCCTCAGCCCCGATGGTCGTCACCGGATCGCCCGCGAAGTCAGGGCTGGCATACCAACCGCCGAACTCATAGCCCAGCCGCTCCGCTTTGGGCAGCGTTATCTCTGCGCCGAATCGGTGGGTGTGCACATCGTTCTCACCCACCACCAGCTTGCCCTTGTTGAGCGTCAGCGTCACATCATAGACGGCGGGCGTCCACTGAGCCCAGAACTCTTTATCTCCCGTATCCATGCCAGTGATGACCGTCACGGCACCTGCGCGAGAAAACTCATTCTCATACCATCCAGAGAAGGCGTACCCCTCGCGGAAGATGTCGTCGCCATCAGGGAGCACGGCGCCTATGCCGGATTCGTACATGAACGTATCGGCCACGCCCTCTGCGAACGTGCCCTCTTCGGGATACAACGTGACGCTGTAGGTGATGGCCTCCCACTTCGCCCAGAACTCTTTGTCGCCCCAGTCACCAGCGGCGATGGCTTCCACCGGATCACCCTCGCAGCGTTCATTGTCATACCAGCCCAAAAATGTGCGATGATTGCGCTTGGCAACGGGGAGCATGACCTCCGTTCCGGCCGTGTACTTCGTCACATTGCCCATCGGGTCAACCAAAGAACCGCCGTTCAGATTCAACTTCACCCCATAGGTGATCGGGTTCCATTTGGCATACAGATCCTGAGCGCCCGTCTTTCCAGATGGGATCTCCGTCACCGCGCTTCCCGTGAAGTTGCCTGCTTCGTCTTTGTAGAACCAGCCATCGAAGGTGTAGCCGTTGCGGTACACGTCATCGCTGGTGGGCAGCTTGATGGCATGTTCGCTGTGATAGACATCGGGCACGTCAACGTCCTCTGCCCAGCTGCCGCCGTTGGCATCCAACACCAGATCGAAGGTGACCAGGGACTCGTCATAGGGCTCGACCGTGACCTCCGAGGGATAGGATGCGAACGAGCTGTCGGTGGCCGCCACCCTGATCTCATAGATGCCCGGCTCCGCGCGCGTGAGCACCGATGTCATGGGAACCCACGGCGTTGCGGCGGAATCCTGCGCCGTCGCTTCGTTCATGGCGACGCTCGCATCGACCGCAGGCACGTCACGCACTTTGCGGTACTCCAATTGAGAAGCCACGTCATACGCGGCCACAGATACCAGGCGGATGGCGCCCTGACCGCTGGAATCAGCCCGCACGCCACGCAAGCTGGCTGCGTAGGGGTTCGGGAGCCGTGGGGGCACTTCGAGCGACTTCTCATAACTGTAAAGCTTGCCCGATGTGCGAATATCATAATAGAGACTCACCGAGCGCGTGCCCTTCGAGGCGGTCTCCTCGTTCTTGAACTTCTCGTACTCGATGATCTCCGATATGTCGATGGAGTCAGGATTAGGACTGATAAGGTTGAAGAATGCATTGCCCATGAAATCCACATCCATCCAGTCGCCTGGCTTGAGGCCCTGCTGCGGAACATCCCTCATGACCCGGAACGGAAGATTGTATATGGCAACTTTGGTCGGATCGAAGCTCGATCCCCAGAATTGCAGCTCTTCGTTCTTGAAATCGATCCGGAAGTCCATGTCATAGTCGAAGAACGTGTCCCTGTTGCCAACGAAGCGAAGCATGGGATATCCGATATTGATGGTAGGATCGAACTCCCACACATCGGCGGAGAATCCGCGTTCCTTGTAGAAGGCATCGTTGTTACGGAGATTAGGCAGGTTGTATTTCTCAGTGAGCGGATTTCCCTCGGCATCTTTGGCGACGATCCTCAGATCGGTGCGAGCGAAGGCAACCCCCGGAGCGCTCTCGCCCACCAGGGTGACCCCGGTCGAGATGGCCGCATCCTCGAAACAGTTCTCGAACGCATCCTGGGCCGGCGCCGTCATCTTCGCCAGCCGTCCCACATTGACGCCCGCCTTGCCCAATCCGAAGCAATGGGAGATCTTCGTATTCTCTGGGATATAGATGTTGTTGTTCAACGTCGTGTTCTCTATGTCGCCCAAAAGGACCCCGTTGTTGCCCGTGACGGTTGAGGTCACAGCGACTCTCGAAACGCAGCGATCAAGCTTGGCGGACCGCGTGATGGCCCCCACCACGCCTCCGCTGGATACGCCGCAAGAAGTCAGAGAGCCTTCTACGAAGATGTCTTGCAATTCGCTTTCCACTACGCGCCCCGCGATGAAGCCCGCATAACAGCCTGCGGCGTTGCCAGCGCCCATCGCAACCGTGCCACCGGTCACCTGGATGCGTCGGAACTGCGAGCCGCCGATGCGGCTTTCCGCACCGGTGCCGTTGATGCCGCCATCATCCCCCACCACGAAGCCGACGCGCCAGCGCCCTTGGATGGACACAGCATCGAAGAAAAGGTCCTCGAACGTGCTCTTGGCGCTCCGGCGCGCCACTATGGCCACCGTATCTCCGGGACCATCCTTCGCCGAGGCCGCGTTCTGCTTGTTGTCGCAATGCTCGATCTCAAGATCCGCAAAGTCAGTGAACACCACCTTGTTGAAGAGCGCCACCCCAGAAAGCCCCGTGATCTTGTGGCCACCGCCCATGAAGCTCTTGCGCTCTGTGGAGGTTCCCGCCATGAGCTGCGTGACCACGGAGAGCTGCTTGGCGCCTGCCGCGTTGGCCGTGGACCATTCCGTGAAATCCAGATCAGCCTGAAGACGGAACGCATCCACACCCATCCTGAGGTCGTTGTTGATGCGCACGAAATCCTCCACGCTGTAGATATCGCGCTCGAACTTCGTATAGGTGATGTTCTCGTATTCGCTGTTGCTGACCGTCTTGGAAGGGTTCGCGCTTCCCGCACCGCCCAACACAAGATCCTTTATATATGCTTGCTTCGTCCCCGAAAAGATGTACGGAAGCACATCCTGGACCGCATAGATCTTGTGGCCCCTTCCGTCCAGCTTTCCGAAGAACGTCGTGTTGATCAGGCAGTTGTTCACCGCCTGGGCCGTGACGGAATCCACGCACACGTCATCATCCAACACGTAGTTGCCGAAAGGATCGTTCGCGATGGCCAGAAGGTCCTCGGCCGTCTTGATGTGCTTGACGGGCGTCTGGTCGTCATACAGGCCGTAGCGGAAGTCGTCGGTCAGGTGCTTGGTGAGGTACAGCATGCGAACGCGGAGGCTGTGCATCTGCGTCAGGTTGCGGTCGCCTTTGCCGGCGTCCGTCTTCAAAGCGGTTTCGAATTTGCTCACCAGCGCATCGAAGTCGCAGTAAGCCAACTTGTCCTGGTTCTCCTCGATGGCTCTCCATTGGGAAAGCCGCCAATCCCTGAACGAATCAGCCCCCGTGATCTTGTTCAGCTTGTACAGGTCTCCGCCGCCTCCATTGCGCCCGAATTCAGCGAAACCGTCAAGGCCGTCCGTTCCCATCATGCGGTACATCTGAAGCTTGAACGAACGTGAATCGGGACGGTTGCCGTTGCAGTGCACCGGGTGCCACCACACGCCGCGCAGATCATCGGCCACATAGTTGGCCCACAGCCACGTGATGCTCCCGTTCTCGGGAACACCGGGATGCAGGAATATCTGGTTGTCGTAAACCTCTTCCACGGTCTTGAACTTCCGGCTGCCATCATTGAACACTTGGACGTTCAGCGGGGCGGAGGCCGCAGTGCCATCGTAGCTGGCCAGCACGCTGCTGCGCGATCGCAATATGGTTGCCGTGGCGCCGGTATCCTGGGCGCTGTTGCCGTTCTGGCCGTCGTAGCGGATCTGCGACGCCACGGCGTTCTGCTCATCCTTGTCAAGGCGCAAAAACGCCTTGAGCGCCGCATAGTCCATCACATCTAAGGTTTGGTACAGCTTCTTGTAGTAGTCGTCCAACTTCTCCTTGGACGAGATGCGCTCGCGCGTCAGATTGGACATGATGTCGTCGGTGCGCTTGTAGTCATAGCTCAGGTTCATCACGTAGGACATGGCCCCGTGACCCTGGGTCAGCAGGCCGTCGGTGTAGTCCTCGGTGTTGTGCGATCCGCGGCGATCGCCGCCCAGGAAGATGTCGTTGTCTATGGCGTGGGCCAGCTCGTGAGACCAATAGTAGTGCCAGGCGCAGTTCAGCGACGCGTAGCATAGGAAGAAGATGCGCTTCTTCTCCAGGGAGATGTTCAAGGTCATGGCGGCCGCACCCTGACCCGAACTGTTGTAGAGCCCCGCCGTATCAGAGAAGTCCTTGTGGTACGGATCCACGGAAAGCTTCTTTCCCCATAGCTTCTCGCGCTCCATCCACGAGGTGCCCCCGTCGAGCTTGGATGACTTCTGATCGAAGGTGACAGCGCACACCTTGTTCGCCTTCTCCACGCCCACGATGCCGGCCACGGTGGACGCATACTGAGCGGCGTATACGAACCTCTCGTCCATCTTTTTCTTGAACCACTCCCGGTTCGCGTCGTTCATGTCGGCGGCATTGCTCATATAAATGCCCGTGGAGCCAGTGGCGATGATCAACGACGTAGCCGCGAAGTACTGAGCACCCGGCTTCATGGTCAGCCACAGCAGCAGCTGGTCTTGGAACACCGGACGGCTTGCCTGGTGCCAACCGCGCCACTTCATCTGGCCGACATCCGGGCCGTCGGCCAGCTCGGGGGGCTTGTACTCCTGATAGTAGGCGATGGTATCCATGTAACCCGCGAACCAGTCAGCTGTGTCCGTGAAGTTGGAGGTGCGCCGTACCAACTTCTCCACGAACGACCCGGCGGTGCTGAAGCCAGTGAAGGGCTGGAACACCGGTGATCTGAGCACCGTCGAGGACAGCTTGTCCTCCAAGGCGAAGTTGGGCACCCAACTTTTGTGCACCATCGCGGTCATGTTCTCCAGTGAGCATTTCTGCCCGACCACGCTGCCACGGAATGCCAACACCAAGAACGCGTTGGCGTTGTTCTGGAAGCCCACCTGATCGTTGCCACCCATGTCAAAATCAAAGAAGCGCTCGTAATAGGCGTACAGGAACAGAAGGTTGAACATCTTCCGCTGGGGAGTGAGCTTATCTATGTCGAAATAGCCATCGTTGGGCGCGGCCTCCTCGGCCTGTTCGATGAGCGAGTTCCAGGCCATCACGCCCGAGGCGGTGGCTGTCCATCCATCGATGTTGGACACCAGGTTGGCCGCTACTTGCTCAGCGTTCTTGTGCATATCCACGTCGAAGTGGTCGCGGACGCTGCGATGGATCGTGGTCCTCTTGTCCAGCGCAGCCAGCCATCCGTTCCACGTCTTAGAGCGGATGAAGCTGGCGATGCGTTCGATGCCGGGCCGCGCGCCTTCGCCCAGCACCCAAAAGTCGGGCTGGTACAGCACGCCCGTATCCTTCATGGTGTAGGAGGCGGCCAGCTGATGAGTGCCCACGTAATCCAGATCGAACGTCTGCGAGGTGTCATCCGAGAAGCAGACCAGATTGCGCACGATGCCGGTCTCCTCGCCTTCGAACAGGCTCACCTTCATGCCCTGCTCCTCGTGCACCGGCCAGAGCTCCCGGATGGTCTTGGTGGCCAAGGCGCTGTCCGCAGGAATGGCGTTGCCAGACTTCACGATGTCCTCGAAGGAGGCGAACGGGGCCAGCTTGTAAGCGTTCAGATAGGCGTTGTTCTTGGCGGGGTCGTAGCCATCAACGTCTTTGAGGGAGGTGAGGATAGTATCGTCGTTGACCGGGTTGGTCCAAGTGGCGTGGGCATAGCCCGAGGTAGCGCTGACGCCGGAGCGGGCGTACACCACGTCCACGGTCTTCTGCGCTTCACCCTTCGATTGTGGAAGCAGCAAAGTGAGGATGTACTGGCCCGATTCAGTGCGCTTGCCCGAGACCATCTTCGCGTAGAACGACGGCATGCGGTACATCTTCACGTAGATCAGCCGGTTGGCGGTGTTCAGCTCCTCGCCGGGGTCGCCGATGTAGAGGCTTTCCCTCAGGTCGCCCACCTCGTCCAGCGCGCGCATGTACTGCACATCCTTCAAGACGGTTTCGCCGGAGTACTCCGTGCTCGCGCGGATGCTTTCGACGGAAAGATCGCCAGGAGCCGCCATCGCAGCGACCGCCTGGGCAAAGCGTCCTACCACGCCACCGATGCCTTCCGCGGCCCCCTGTTCGGCGATTATGTCCTCATCGGTCAGCGAGGGGTCGGGCGTCAGGCCCTCCATCTCCTCCTCTTCAGCACGCTCCTGGATCCTGGCGACGTCTCCTTCGGTGATCTCAGGAAGCTGCGCCAGCGCCTCTTCGGCTTGCTTGTCTGCTTCTTCCTGCCGCTGCCGCTCCTCTTCTACCAGCGAACCATCCTCATCCAAGCAGTTGCCGCAGGTCTCTTCTATCTTCTGAAGGGCATCCTGTCCTCCATCCCCGGCGGTGATCATGCCCTGAGCATCCACCGTGCTCCCATCAAGAGGCAAGATCGCAGAGACGCGGTTCGGCGCTATGGTGGAGTCAGACTGGTCATCAACCGATGCTTCACTGAGCGCAGCTTCGGTCGTCCCAGCCGCCTCCGATGCGAGCGCTTCGGAAACCGGGATCACCTCGGACAGCGGGAACGCAGGCATGAGCATTGCCATAGCAAGCAGAATGGAAAGTGCGATGCGCCCGCATGTGTGCGTTTTCGTTCTGAAGTTCCTGGGCACTTCGGCTATCCTCCTTGTCCTAAGGCAGAGAAGATGACGAATCCGACCATTATACCGGGCAAAGTAACGTTTCAGCAACACCTCTCTCACGCCTGTGGGCCCATGTGCCCAGCTTTGAAATGAACGTCCCATGTTCGAACCGGGGATCAGGGTTGCTGGCTTGACCCTTGACTCAAAAGATGAGATACTAACAAATGTTAGTTAGTGTTAAGGAGCTGCTTTGTCACAGACCAAAGGGAGCACGCGGGACCGCATATTGGATGAGTCTCTCACGCTCTTCAGCGAGAAAGGCTACGCGGCCACGACCATGCGCGACATCGCTGAGGCGGTCGGCATGAAAGCCGCCTCGCTCTACAACCATTTCAAGGGGAAGCAGAAACTCTTCGACGGGCTCATCGAACGGGAAACCGCTTACGTCGAAAAGGTGATCAGGTCCGCCGGTGCCATCGCCTCCCCTGAAGACGACCCCCATGCCTATTCGTCCTCCACGGGAGAGGAGCTCTCTGACCTTGTCTGGCGCAGCTACGCGCCCTTCTTCGACGATGCGCGGATCAAACGGTTCATGCAGATGCTCGCCTCCAATCGTTACGGGGACAAGCGTTGCGGGAACCTCTACGCAACCGTGTTCATCGATCGTCCCATCGAGCTGCAGAAGAAGATCTTCGCCCATCTCATCGATGTGGGAGCGTTCGCGCCCTGCGACGTGGAGTTAGCGGCCATGGAGTTCCATGGGCCCATGCTCATGCTGATGGAACAGGAAGCACCGTCGAAAGACGCCCGCGATTTCTGCGCGCGCCATGTCGAGCAGTTCAACCGCGCGCACGGAAAGGATGTGGCATAGATGAAAGCAGCCATCGTGCATTGCTCCCAGACCGGTTTCACGAGAACCTACGCAGAATGGCTGGCAGAAGAGCTCGGATGCGAAGCGACGCCGTTCGCGAACCGAAGCAGCATCCCCATGAGCGAAACGGACCTCCTCGTCTTCTGCAGCTGGTTCCACGCCGCATCCATCAAGGGGTCGAAGTGGCTCAAGAAGGTCATGGCGGAGCATCCTCATCTTTCCGTGGTCGTGCTCGCCACGGGCGCGGCCCCCATGCCGAACGATGCGCACGAGGCTGCCGAAGTGGAAAGCGCCTTTCGCCGGACATTTCCGCAGGAGGAGTACCCGGAATTGCCTCATTTCTACTGCCAAGGCGGCTTCGACTACGACCGTCTTGGAATGGCTGACAAGCTGGCCATGCGGATGTTCTTCAAGATGAATGCCAAAGCAGCGGAGACGGATCCGAAAGCCGCTGAGATGCTGCGCGTCATGAAAGCGGGCTTCAACGGCACGAACCGCGACTACCTGGACCCGGTGTTGGATCATGTCAGGGGACGGGGATGATGGCATAATATCTTGAAGCCCAAAACGACAGGAGCGCAATTGCCACGATCGGCTCGCTGCAGATCCTCATCCGACATCTACCATGTGACGGCGAGAGGTGCCGGACGACGGACGATATTCGAGGATGATGAGGATAGGTCTCGCTTTGTTGGTAAGCTTACCAGCATATGCAGGGCGCATGGTGTATCCATCCTTGCATGGTGCCTCATGGATAATCACTACCATCTGCTCTTAAGGGGAGATCTTGAGAGGATCTCCCAGGTGATGAGGAGGGCGAACACATCTCTGGCGCATTGGTACAACGGGCGCTATGGACACGTAGGGCCTGTATTACAGGGCCGGTTCTCGAGCGTTCCCGTAGAGAGCGAATCGCATCTTTTGGAAGCTGTTCGCTACATTCACTTGAACCCGCGAGATAGAGAAGGTGGATCCTTTCGCGAATATCCATGGAGCAGCTATCGCCAATATGCAGATGGAAATGGGATCTGCGACATCGAATCAGTGCTGAGCGCTTTCGGAGGCAAGACGCAGTTCGAAGATTTTCATGAGACAGGTGATGACGCCATCGAGATGTTCGAAGAGAAACCGAAGAGGCCCTATGTGCCGGATGCGGAAGCAAGGGAGATCGCGAGCAAGGCATATGGCGATTCTTTCGCAGATGAGATAGCGACGATGGATAAGCCAGAACGAGACCGCGCCTTGAGGCGTCTGCATGGAATGGGGATATCGATCAGGCAATTGGAGCGCCTGACCGGGATCGGGCGCGGCATCATTCAGCCAGCAGTGAAACGATAGCGATCGCGATTATGCCATCATCCCCGTCCCCTGACACGCAGCCTTGACAAGAGGTCGCAGCGGCGCGATTATATAGTCAATATATTGACTATCTAAGGAGACATCAAGGAGGCGCAGGTGAAAGCTGTGATCGCCGACCTGGAAGACTACCTGAGCTTCCCTGCGGCTTCCGAGCCCCATTGCCGGGCGGAGGAGCTATGACCAGGCCGACGATGCGCGAAGATCCCGACAAGCAGGCTCGTCGCGCCGCCTTCCGCTACGCCATGCTGCGCGACGAGCAGTTCGCGCTCTACGACGCCTTCGCCAAGCGCCACGGCATGCTCATGAACACGCTTCTGGTGGTCAACGCCCTCTTCTACGCGAAGGACGGCCTCACCCAGCGCGACATCTGCGAGCGCACCTTCGAGTCGAAGCAGACGGTGAGCCTCATCGTGGGGCGGCTGGTGAAGGAGGGTTGCGCGGTCACGGAGCCGAGCGCCGCCGACAAGCGGGAGCGAGTGGTGCGCCTGACCGAGGCTGGGCGAGCGCGCTATGAGCGTCCCATCCGGCACATCACGTGGTCGGAGGACACGGCCATGGCGATGTTCACCGAGGAGGAGCAGGCGACGCTCCTCGACCTGTCGCGGCGGTTCACCGACCGGCTCGCCGAGCTGTTCGACCAGGAAGAAGGCGAGTAGATGGAAACGACCGCAAGCGCCCTGCCGCCCCTGGCCCCAGCCGCGGGGCCGACGGTACGCGAGGTGCAGGCCAAGGGCATCCTCACCACATCGAACCTGCCGGTGTGCGACTTCTCGGCGAATCCCTACACCGGCTGCACCCACGGATGCCGCTACTGCTACGCCAGCTTCATGAAGCGCTTCACCGGCCATGACGAGGCATGGGGAGAGTTCCTCGACGTGAAGCTGTGGCCGCCCATCAAACGACCGGAGAAGTACGCTGGCAAGGAGGTGTTCATCGGCTCGGTCACCGATCCGTACCTGCCCGAGGAGGCCGAACACCGCCGCACCCGCGCCCTCCTGGAAGAGCTGAGGGGCGTGAGCGTGAAGCTCTCCATCCAGACGAAGTCCGACCTGGTGCTGCGCGACCTGGACCTCATCTCCCAGTTCTCGGATGCCCGGGTGGGCTTCTCCGTGAACACGCTGGACGAAGGCTTCCGCGCCGCTATGGACCGGGGCGCCCCCATCGAGCGCCGGCTGGCCGCCATGGAGGCGTTCCACGACGCGGGCGTGCGCACCACCTGCTTCGTTTCGCCCATCTTCCCGGGCATCACCGACGTGGGCGCCATCGTGGAGCGGGTGCGCGGGATATGCAACCTCGTCTGGCTGGAGAACCTGAACCTGCGCGGGGCGTTCAAGGCCGACATCCTGGCCTGGGTCGCCGAGGCCCGCCCTGATCTGACACCGCTCTACGACGCCATCTACCGGAAGGGCGACACGTCCTTCTGGCAGGAACTGGACTCGGAGATCGCCGCCTTCGCGCAGGCCCGGGGACTCGACTACGTGGTGAACGATGACACTATGGAGCGCTCCTTCGACGCGCCGCCAGCCATCGTCAACTTCTTCTACCACGAGAAGATCAAGAAATCGGCCCGCAAGGCCGCAGAGAACCGCCCATAGGAAAGGAACGGACATCATGGAACTCTACGAAGCGATCGAGAAGCGGCACAGCATCCGCCAATTCACCGACGAACCCATCGCGGCCGCCACGGTCGAGCGCATCTTGGCCGCGGGCCTGGCCGCCCCCTCCTCGAACCACCAACGCCGCTGGGAGCTGGTGGCTCTCACCGACCGCGAGCGCATCGAGGGGCTCTCGAAGCACATCCGCAACTTGCCCTGCCGCTTCAAAGAGCCCAAAAGCCCCCAGCAGCAGATGATGAAGATAGCCTACCCGCGCCAGCGCTCCATGGTGGCCGAGGCCGCCTGCATCATCGCTCCCTATTTCAAGCAGAAGTATCCCATCGGCGGCGAGAAGGGAGAGTGGGGCCTGAACGACTTCGGCGCCACCTGGGCGCTCATCGAGAACATGCTCCTGGCCGCCACGGCGGAGGGCCTGGGATCGGTGGTGCACGTGCCCATGAAGAAGGAGCCGGAAGAGATCCGCGCTTACTTGGGCGTGCCGGAGGGTTACTACCTGCCGGCCCTCGTGATGCTGGGCCATGCCGCCACCGATGCCGAGGTGCCTGAACAGGTGGAGGCCACGGTGGAGAAGAAGACCCACTGGAACGCGTGGTAGGAGGTGCCGATGGAGTTCAGGGAAGTCGTCGACAGAAGGAGGACGGTGCGCGAGTTCACCGACGCGCCGGTGGAGTTCGCGTCCATCGAGCGCATCATCGAGGCGGGCATGAAGGCGCCCACGTGGGACCACTGGCGTGACTGGCAGTTCATCGTCTTGCACGAACGCAAGGACAAGAAGCGCGCCTTCGCCTACGCCAAACGGGTGGTGCAGCGCTTCGATGAGAGCCGCTACGAGAATCGGCAGCTCAACCTCTCTCAGAAGATGTACGCCTACGCCATGCCGCGCCAATACACCATGCTCGTGGAATGCCCTTACGTGATCGTCCCGCTGTTCCGCTGCAAGAAGCTCAACGCCGAGTGGGTGAGCAAACTGAACCCGCTGGCAGATGCCTGGTGCGTCGCGGAGAACATGATGCTCGCGGCCACCGACGAGAGCCTGGGCTGCTCGCTGCGCATCCCGCTCAACCGCGAGCACGACGTGGTGCTGGAGGTCCTGGGAGTTCCTGCGGGCTGGATGACGCCGTGCTTCATCGGGGTAGGCCACCCGAATCCCGACGAGCGGCTGCCCGAACAGTGCAGCGCGAGTCCCGTCGGCCACATCCACCACGGCCGCTGGGCCGGGCCAGGCGCCCAGGGACGCCTCAGCCTGTGATCGAACCGCAAGGAGTTGAGAGCCATGCCGGAGATGCCCGAGGTAGAGACCATCCGCCGCGTGCTGGAGCCCGAGGTCGAGGGCCGCGCCATCCGCGGCGTCGACGTCCGGCGGCCGGAGGTGGTGGCGCACCCGGGCGCTGCCGCGTTCGCCTCGCTGCTGGAGGGGGCGAAGTTCGATCGCATCGAGCGGAGGGGAAAGTACCTCGTCTTCGTCTTGGAAGACGGCCGGCGCATCGTGGCGCACCTGCGCATGACCGGCTGCTTCCTCCTTGCCGATGCCGATCAGGCCGAGGAGAAGCACACCCATGTGGTCTTCGCACTGGACGACGGGTGCGAGCTGCGCTTCTCGGACAGCCGCCGCTTCGGGAGGCTGTGGCTGTTCCAAGCAGGCGAGCCCGACGAGCTGAGCGGCATGGGTAAGCTGGGGATCGAGCCCGTGGACGAAGGACTCGACGCAGCATATTTGCAGGGACGCTTCGGGAAGCGGAGGAAGGCCGTCAAAGAATGCCTGCTCGACCAGGGGGTCGTGGCGGGCATCGGGAACATATACGCCGACGAGATCCTCTTCGCTGCCCGCATCGCGCCCGACCGTCCGGCCGCGAGCCTCACCGATAATGACTGGGAGAGGCTGGCCGCGGCCATCCCCGATCGCCTCGAGCACTTCATCGAGAAAAGCTCGATGACCCTTGAGGATTACCTCGCGGGCAAGGGCCGAGAATACCGCAACGCCGGGCACCTGCAGGTGTACGGCCGCGCCGGCGAGCCGTGCCCCGTCTGCGGCAGCGAGTTGAAGCGCATCGTCGTCGGCGGTCGCGGCAGCACCTACTGTCCCGCTTGCTCATGCGAATCATGTCAGGGCATGTCAGGGGACGGGGATGATGGCATGATATCCAGAAACCCACCGACGACAGGGGTTCAATTGCCCACGATCAGCGCGCCGCAAATCCTCACCCGGCATCTATCATGCGACAGCGAGTGACACCGGACGGAAAGCGATGTTCGAAGATGATGAGGGCAGGTCCCGCTTTGTCGGCAAGCTCGTCAGCGCATGCAAGGCCCGTGCGCTATATCCACCTGAACCCGCAGGATAGGGAAGAGGGCGATTCTTTCGCAGATGAGATAGCGGCGATGGATAAGCCAGAACGAGACCGCGCCTTGAGGCGTCTGCATGGAATGGGGATATCGATCAGGCAATTGGAACGTCTGACCGGAATCGGACGCGGCATCATTCAGCCAGCAGTGAAACATGTCGATCATGACTATGCCATCATCCCCGTCCCCTGACATGTGACATATGCCTGACATGATTGTCAAATTATGAAAGATGTGCTACTTTTTTGATAACTGAATACCGATCTCCTGCCGCCGGGTAGGGTTCCGAACACTCGGAACAGCTTTCATCGTTAGGCCTTCGAAGATGAGAGTTTGTTCTGGGTGTTTTTTTATTTTCGGCAGGAGACAGACGAAGGAGGTTGTCTATGACGGAATTGCCACTGCTTCTCTTTACTGTGCTGACGGGACTTTCGGCAGGAGGTTTCGTCATGTCGACTGTCTTCGGCTTTGTGTCGAAAAACGGGCGAAGAAGCTGGCTCTTTTCGCTTGTTTGCCTCGTTCTCTTAGGCCTCGGAATGATTTGCGTGCTTTTTCATCTTGGCCGTCCCGAGCGGTTCATGAACGCTTTCGCGAATCCGACGGCAGGTATCACCCTGGAGGCGTACTGTTCGATAGCATTCGGCATTTTGCTGTTAATAGACGCGGCTCTTCTAAAGGCAGGGAAGGCCAAGGGGATGATCCTCCCCATTGTTGCCTCGATCTGTGGCGCAGCCCTTCTCGCAGTGACCGCTTACGCTTACTTTACAAGCTATGGCGTCGCTCCTTGGATGAGCCCCTCCACTTTTTTCCAGTTCATACTTGGTGATCTGGCACTGGGCTCGGTTTTCTCCCTTGCCTTCAATGCTTCCTTGCGCGCACGCGAGAACACGGTCATAGCCGTCGTCCTTATTGCGCTCTTCATCATTGCCGCGCTTTCAGAGGCTGCCGTCTTCTCCCAGTTCCCTGTTCAACTGGGAGCTTTCATTGTCTGTGCGATCATTGGTGCAGGAGCGGGTATTGCAGAATTGCGTCAGCTGAGAAAAGGTGTCAACTCTGATGACGCCAAAACGACATCATCAGATGCTGCAGCAGCCATTTCCACAACGAGCACGTACGAAACCATCATATTTGCGCTCATGCTCTTAGCTGTCATCGCTGCTCGCTTCGGATTCTACTCCATCGCTTGATCGGGAAAAGCCCATGGAGACGTTGAAGAAGACTGCAGATCGGCAACAGACGAGAAGAGGAACGATGATGGCATGGACGGTGCTCATAGCTGCCGGAGTGATGGAATCAGTTTGGGCAGTAGCTCTTGGAAAGTCTGAGCATTTCAGCTCTGTCGTTCCAACCATCATATTCTTCGGTGCCCTTGCGCTCAGCATGATCGGCCTGTCATGGGCGATGAAGACGATTCCCCTGGGAACCGCCTACTCAGTGTGGGTGGGCATAGGCGCTGCACTCACGGTTTTGTATGAGATGGCAACGGGCGATCAGCAATTCAGCTTAGTCCGTGCCGCCCTCATCGCAGGGCTTGTGCTGTGTGTGGTCGGATTGAAGATACTTGACTGAAAGAGAGGCAATATCGTGGGCACTTTATCTATAAAGAACAGACAGATAGACAGGCGAACGTTCATCGCCGCGAGTGCGGCGAGCGTTGCTGCACTAGGAATCAGCGGATCGCTTTACGGGCAGGATTGCCGCATGGCGTTCGCAGACGAAGAAGCGCTTGAGGAGCCGACAGGCGAATGGAAGACCATAGCATGCCTTCACGGCTGCGGAACGCGCTGCATGAACCAGGCGCTCGTGAAGGACGGCATTGTCGTGCGGCAAAAGACTGATGACACTCATCCGGACTCTATACTCTACCCCCAGCAGCGCGGCTGTCTACGCGGCCGCGCCCTCGTGGAATTCGAAAACGGCGCTGATCGCCTCAAATACCCCATGAAGCGCATCAGCTGGTCTGTGGAAGAACCCCATGGCGAGCTGCGCGGTAAAGAAGGCTATGTGCGCATCAGCTGGGACGAGGCGCTCGATCTTGTGGCGCGGCAGCTGAAGAAAACATATACCGAGCATGGGCCTCGGTCGGTTTTCATGCCTTGCAACCTCAGCAACGGACGTGAACGCGTAGCTCCTTTGCTTAATGCGCTCGGTGGCTTTTTAACGGTATCGGACACCATATCCTATGGCACATATACCTACAGCACCGATCTGCTTGGCATCAGCTATGGTGACGAGTGCATAGGTAACGACCGCCTAGATATGATGGAGAATGCCGATACGGTAGTGCTTTGCGGACAAAACCCCGGATGGGGTTCCAACGGCAATCCCGCATACTTCTTCCGGGCAGCAAAGGACAACGGAGCAAACTTCATCTACATCGGCCCCTCTTTCAATGTCTCAGCCGCAATGCTCGACGCGCGGTGGATTCCGGTGAAACCCGGCGGCGACACGGCATTCCTTCTAGGCGCCGCGCATTCGATGCTCAAGCTCGACGAAGAACAGGGCGGCGTCATCGACTGGGACTTCCTGCACCGGTACTGCGTCGGATTCGACGAGCAGTCGATGCCTGAAAACGCCTCTACGAACGAGAACTTCAAAGGCTATCTCGAAGGCGACTACGACGGTATCGTCAAAGATGCCGCCTGGGCTTCCGCTCTGTGTGGCACGCCGACTGAGGACATCGAATGGTTTGCCGAGCAGATGTCCAAAGGTAAGAACGTCACCCTCTCGCACGGATACGCTGGGGCGCGGTGCAACGGCGCAGAAGACCTTCCTCAGGCTTACATGACCATCGCCTGCATGGGAGGGCATTATGGCAAACCGGGCAATGCATGTTCCAATTATTGGGTCGACCGCCAAGGGCCGTGCTCTCTTCAGATAATCTCAACAGGCGATGATGGTACTGAGGACATCACGTTGCCCGATATTGAGCCGCTTTACGATGCTGATAGATTCGAGCCTGTCGAGGAGACCGACTATGTGCAGGGCCTGCAGATATGGGACGCCATCATCGACGGCAAATACCTGAGCAACGGCTATTGCTGGTCGGGAGATCTCAGCGAACCCGTGGAAAAGGATTGCGACATCCGCATCATCTATGCAGCGCGTGATGGGTCTGCCCGGTCGGTGACCAATTCGTCGAAAATGGAAGAGGCGTACAGAAAACTGGATTTCATCCTCTACCAGCATTTCGTACCGTCACCCTCTACTCCTTACGCCGACATCATTCTCCCGGTCACCTCCGACATCGAGCGTGATGCCATCGCCGAAAATGGCGACCGGGACCGCGAGATGGTGCTGGTGTACTCCAAGATCGGCGGCGACGTCTACGAAGCCAAAACCGACCAATGGATAGCAGAACAGCTGCTGGAACGCTTGGGCTACAACCCCAAGGACGTCTATCCCTTGAGCGAGGAGCAACAGTTCTTCAACCGCCTGAAGAACTCCAAGATCGAGTATGCGGACGGCACCTCTTCGCCTCTCGTCACCATCACCACGGAAGACCTGAAGAAATGGGACGTGGATGGAGAGGTGCAACAGGGAGCCATCGGTATCAACGAGTTGAAGGAAAAGGGCATCTATCAGGTGGAGCGCCATGTGGGCGATCAGTACCAAAGCATCGCCTATGCTGACTTCATCGCTGACCCCGATGCGAACCCGCTCGATTCCGAGAGCGGCAAGTTCGAGATCTACTGCCAAGCGAAGGCCGACCTATTCAACACGGCTGTCCTCGATGGCGAGGAATACAAGGCCTATCCCACATATCACGAATTCAAACAAGATGGTAGTTATCCTCTCTTTATGTTCAATACGCATTATCCAAGAAGCGCCTGTACCGACTTCAACAACGTCGAGACGCTGCGAGAGACGTTTTTGGCACCGGTTGTCATGAATGCCCAGGACGCTCAAGAGCGAGGCATAGCTTCAGGAGATGCGGTGCTTGTCTCCAGTCCCTTCGGCAAGATACTTCGCCCAGTAAGCGTGAGCGAACTCGTCATGCCGGGCAGCATTGATGTGCCTAACGGGTCGTGGCCGTTGCTTGGCAATGATGGCATAGATCGTGGTGGAAGCCCGAACATACTCTGCGGCGGCGAGCCACATGGTCTTGGTGTATCCGGGTACAACAACGTAGCCGTACAGGTCGAGAAGTGGACGGGAGCAATGCCCGAACCTGACTATGATACGCGGCTCACGCTTGACATCGAGGAATAGGGGTGAAGGAAATGGCTCGAAAGGGATTCTATTTCGACAGCACCAGATGCGTCGATTGCAAGACTTGCCAAGTGGCATGCAAAAAGAAGTTCAACGTCCCGAAGCTTCTCAATTTCAGAACGGTGGATGGCTACGAGGTCGGCTCCTATCCCAATGCTCGCTTCTACAGCATCTCCCATGCCTGTAATCACTGCGAGAATCCGGCTTGTGTGAGGAGCTGCCCGACACGCGCCATGTACAAAGACGAGCAGGATGGCACGATCCAGCACAATGATGACATCTGCATAGGTTGCCGAGCGTGCATCATGGCATGCCCCTATGGCGCTCCGGTGTATTTGCCCGAGCTTGGCATCGTCAACAAATGCAATGCCTGCATCGACACGCGCGAAGCCGACGGAGCAACGACATGCGAGGCCTCATGCGGCATGCGCGCCATCGAGTTCGGCGACTTTGACGACCTTGTCAAAAGACACCCGGATGCAGTGCAGCAGATCTCATGCATGCCGGACGCTTCCCTTACGAATCCTTCAACGATCATCAAAGGACGCGACTACACACAAGAGCGAGACTACCGAAGGCTTGAGATGTGATGGAGACGTTGGGGGCAATTGCTGACAGAAAGCTTCTCCTTGCGAATCGCGCTTTCGTCTATGCGCTGCTGTCGCGAGCATTTGCAGAAGAGCCTGACGATAAATTCATATCGATATTTCTCGCACAGCACACTTTTGACGAAATCGACCTCATAGAGGATCGGTGGAGCCATGATATTACGAACAGCTATCTGCAAGCTGCTCACGTGATCGCAGGGAGGGAGGAACGCTTCGGAACAAAAGAGGCTCTCGCGGTACTACGCGACGAGTACACAAAGATATTCGTTGGTCCGAATACACTCGTCGCTTGCCCGTGGGAAACCATGTATACGACAGGAAAGCATATTTTGTTCCAAGAAGGCGTTTTGGAAGTGCGCGCCGCCTACAGGGAGGCCGGCCTCCTTCCAGCGGCATACCCTCATGTCGCTGATGACTTCATCGCCTTGGAGGTCGATTTCATGGCAAAGCTGGCGCAAGAGGCGTGTCGGGCATTCGATGACGGCGATGAGGCAAGTTGCGCATTGAGGCTTTCCCAATCTCGCAACTTCGCCAAGGAACATCTCCTGAAATGGATCGATTCTTTGGCCGCTGCCATCGAAGACAACTATCCGAACTGCTTCTATGGCGCGGTCGCCCGGCTTACGGCAGATTATTTGAAACGTGATGAAGACTTGATAGCTGAAATGATGGCGGAAATGAGGTTCGGCAACGAAGCATCTTCGGATGCATGAATGCGTATCCATCATGAAGCAAGGAACCTCTGCCCCCTATCGCTGTACCGAAAGGAAGGTCGTATGGTAATGACGAAAATGCGCCGCTTCAAACAGGCACCGGATGACGCAGGGCGGCTTCAACTACGACCGTCTTGGAATGGCTGACAAGCTGGCCATGCGGATGTTCTTCAAGATGAATGCCAAAGCAGCGGAGACGGATCCGAAAGCCGCTGAGATGCTGCGCGTCATGAAAGCGGGCTTCAACGGCACGAACCGCGACTACCTAGACCCGGTGCTCATCCACATCCGCGCGCTTGAACCGCCCATCGATCCTTCGGCAGGTAGGTGAAGTGCTCGGTGCGGAAATCTCCCATGAGCTCGCACGGCACATCCTCGTTCGTGTGGTGGAACTCGAATCCGCACTTCTCCTGCACCCGCGCCGAGTTGCGGTTGCGCTATAATCCTATTCCGCTGCGGGCGTAGTTCAATGGTAGAACCGGAGCCTTCCAAGCTCCTGACGCGGGTTCGATTCCCGTCGCCCGCTCCACTTCAAACCTTTTCCCATCAATCCTTCGCGAACATGGCCGAGCTGAGATACCGCTCTCCCGTGTCCGGCAGGATGATGACGAAGCGCTTGCCCGCATTCTCCGGCCGCGCGGCCACCTTCGCGGCGGCCGCCACCGCAGCCCCCGAAGAGATGCCCACCAAGAGCCCTTCCTTTTGAGCCAGTTCACGCCCGGCGGCGAATGCCTCTTCGCTGGTGATGGGGATCACCTCATCATAGATCTGGGTGTCCAGCGTCTCCGGCACGAAGCCCGCGCCGATGCCCTGGATCTGATGGGATCCCGCGCGGCCCTCGGAAAGCACCGGCGAATCCGCCGGCTCAACAGCGATCACCTGAAGCTCCGGATTCTTCTCCTTGAGGTACGCGCCAGTCCCGGAGATGGTGCCGCCCGTACCCACGCCAGCCACCAGGAAATCCACGTCGCCATCGGTGGCCTCCCAGATCTCAGGCCCCGTGGTCTTCCGGTGCGCAGCCGGGTTCGCCGGGTTCTCGAACTGGGACGGGATGAACGAGTTCGGGATCTCTGAAGCCAGCTCCTCCGCTTTCTGAATGGCCCCCTTCATCCCCTTGGCGCCCTCCGTCAGCACGATCTCCGCGCCGAACGCCCCCATGAGGTTGCGCCGCTCCACCGACATGGTGTCCGGCATGGTGACGATCAACCGGTTGCCGCGCATCGCCGCGATGGCCGCCAGCCCGATGCCGGTGTTGCCGGACGTGGGTTCGATGATGACCGTGTCCGCGTTTATCAACCCGCGCGCTTCCGCATCTTCGAACATGGCCAGAGCCACCCGGTCCTTGATCGAACCAGCCGGATTGAACGCCTCCACCTTGCCGATCAGATGGGCGCTCAGGCCATGGTCTTCCTCATAGCGGGTCAGCTCCACCAGCGGCGTCTGGCCGATGAGCTCGGTGATGTTCGCGTGCACGGTCATGGAGAGCTCCTTTCTCGCGATGCCCTTCGGCGTTCTCGGCATTCCCGGTCACAGCGCCGCGAATCCCTTGTTGTACTCCTCGATGAACAGCTTCAGCGTCTCGATGTACTTGAGCGCCAGGTCAGAGAGCTGCCGCTCGTTGTGCACGAGGTAGCCCACCACCATGCGCTCGTCCGTCTTGAGCGGAATTGCCACGATGCCGCTGTGCATCTCGCTGGAGAGCACGCCCGTGGAGACGGTGTAGCCTATGTGGTGCGCCAGCAGGTTGGAGAGCGTGCCGCGGTCGCTCACGGTGATGCGCTTGGAGTGCGGCAGCTCCGCGAAGGGCTCCTCGGCGAAGAAGAACGAGTTGTTGGTCCCCTGCTCGAAGGAGTAGCGCGGGTACTCGTCCAGATCCTCGATGGAAAGCGACGTGCGCCCCGCGAGCGGGTGATGCTCTCCCACGAAGATGTGCGGGTTCGCCGTGAACAGCTCATGGAACGTCAGATTCGCCTCTTCATAGGCCTTGCGGAGCACGGATTCGTTGAACGTGGACAGGTACAGGATCCCGATATCCGCGCGGAACGTCCGCACGTCCTCGATGATCTCCGAGGTGCGCGTCTCCCGCAGGCTGAAGCAGTACCCCTCGCCCTCGTAATCCGCCACGAACTCCAGGAACGCCTCCACCGGGAACGCGTAGTGCTGCGACGTGATGGTCAGATGCTGGGAGATGGGCTCCGCCTTCTTGGAATATCGCGCCTCCATGAGATCAGCCTGCTCCACGATCTGCCGCGCGTAGCCCAGAAGCTCGTTGCCGTCACGCGTGAGCGTGATGCCCTTGGACGACCGCTCGAAGATCTGCACGCCGCACTCGCGTTCGATGTCCTTGACCGCGATGGACAGGCTGGACTGCGAGATGTACAGGTCATGGGCGGCAGAGCTGATGGATCCGCTCTGCGCGATGGCGATGAGGTAGCGAAGCTGCTGCAGCGTCATAGGGCTGTCTCCTCTTCCAAATGGTCAGGGGCACCGCACCAGCGCACACCGCGCTCTGTGCAGATCCCGTCAACGGGAACATCGAAGGGCTCGCGGGGCAACGGCCCGTCCGAGAGCTGGTCCGCGCGCGCCAAGCCCAAAGCCACGCCTCCCGCCTGCTTGAACGCAGGCAAAAAGCGATCATAGCAGCCGCCGCCATAACCCAGCCGGAATCCTTCACGATCGAACACGAAGCCCGGCACCAAGGCGAGCGCATCTGCGAGCGAACGGTCGCGCAGAGGGCACGGTTCGCAACGCGCCGGGTCAGGCTCCTTGATGCCGAAGGAGGAAGCGGGCAGGGCGCGCCATGCTTCGAAGGTGGGAACCACATGCCACTCCGTGCACAGACCGCCTGCACCGCCGGCCGCCGCATCACCCCGGAACGTTCGCGGAGCCGCCACCGCCATGCCGCGATCGAACGCCTGCTCCACGATGGCGTCCGTCTCCACTTCGGAGCCGAAGGCGGCATAGGCGAACAGCTTCCGCGCCGCTTCCCAAGCAGATGAACGGACGAGCTCGTTCGCGATCCGCGCGTCCGCTAGCGCCCGAGCTTCCGCGCTCAAGGCATCCCTGCGCTTGCGCCACAAGCGGCGCAGAACGGCTTTCTCTTCTTTCAGGTCAGGCATGTCGTTCATGATACTTCAACAACACCGTGTCAGTAAGGTTACCGCTCATGCATGCAGCGCTGCTCTGGCCGCTTTTGACGGATACTGCGAACAGGTTCAAAACCACGTTGCACGCTGAAGGGGCACTGAGGCGCAACGCAGAACAAAGGGAAAGGTGAGAATCATGGGCAACGAGAAAATGGGCGAGAGCATCTCTTTCGAGTCTTTCGAGTCTGAGAAGTGCGATCACATCTCTGTCGACGAGGCGAAAGAGCAAGAAGCCAAGGCTGAGGAAGTGCGCGCTGCTGAGGGTGAATAACCCGAGCGCTTGGTTCCCAAGCCTCACGGCTTGAGCCTGAAGAGGGACGCTTCCGAGCGTCCCTCTTTTTTCATGCCAGCATCTTTTCGAAGCGCCGCGTCAGCCAGCGAGCTCCGGGTATTCCGCCAGCAAGCGCCCCACGGGCAGTCCCACGATGGTGTCCAGCGCACCGGCATATCTTTCCACCAGCGCGCGGCCCTCTCCTTGGATGGCATAGGCGCCCGCTTTGTCGAACGATTCGCCTTTGCGTAGATAGTCCGTTATCTCTTCGCTGGTGAGCTCTTTGAACGTGACGGAAGAGGCATCGGCGAACGTGCGGTAGGCGAGCGAGACCTCATCCTGTTCATCCACCATCAACATCCAGAGGGATACGCCCGTGATGACCTGATGGGTGCAACCGGAAAGCTCCGCGAGCATGGCTTTCGCATCCTCAAGGTTGCGGGGCTTCCCGAAGATCCGGTTCCCCTTCACCACCATCGTATCCGCTCCGATGACGGCGAACATCCCCTGTTCTTTGCGCGCGAGGAGCTCTTGCACGACGGCTCCAGCCTTGCGCTCCGCCAGCTTCTTCGCCGCTTCCGCCGGCATGGCCAAGTCATCCGGGTCCAGAGTCTCATCCACCGGTTCGGCGGGCACGACCACGCGCGCGGAGACGCCCGCGTCTTTCAGAAGCTGCTTGCGGCGGGGACTGGCGCTGGCCAAGATCACCTTGATATTCGGAGCGGAAGCGTTATCCACAGAGACCGCTCGCTCTCCGTCCGCTCCCGCGCTGTTCGCCCCGGTCATCTTTTCGTCAGCCATCTACACCCTCTTCCTGCGCGCACGGAACGCGCTCATGGGCTCCACGCGCACGCCCAGCTTGTTCGCGCTCACCGCGATATCCCCTTGAATGTTGTCCACGTGCCCGCTCACCGGCTGCCCACCGGCGAAAGCTTCCAGCACGCGCTCCACGCTGCGCGCATCCACGCGCTCCTCTTGGCCGAGCATGGCTTTGAGCAGACCCACGATGCATCGGCGCTGCAACGGCCTCGGCCGCGCGCCGAACGCCGGCTCCAGCAAGAACCCCTGCGTGGGATCATCCGCATCAAGCGGCACGGCCTCTTCGGCGATGATGTCTGAAGCCATGGCCTCCAACATGTCATCCTCGTCCGCGATCAGGTTCATGGACCTGATCAGGTTGTCCGTTGCGCGCACATCCCACTCGCGCGTTTTGGGCACGATGTTCGCACGCACGTACGCCCGGAACCGGTCCGTATGCGCGTTGGTGGCATCCTCGCGCCACAGGGCATCCGCACCGTCGCGCACCACCTTCGCATCCCCCGCTTCCGCCAGCTTTCGCACGAACCCGCGCAGGTCAGCGCGGGTGAGGTCAAGCACCGGGCGCACCACGTTCCCATTCTTGTACAGCATGCTCCGGAAACCGCCCGGACCCGTGCCCACGATGGAGCGCATGTAGAAGTTCTCCACCCGATCATCCGCCGTATGGGCCGTCACGATGCGTCCCTCCGCGAAGGGCACCGCCTCATGCAGGCACATGGAATCGAGCGCTTCCATGGCCGCTCGATACCTTTCGCGACGCCCCTGCACCTCCACGTTCTCATGGGCCAGCGCCGCTTCGCGAGCCACGTCCACCTCGCAGCAGAAGAACGGGAATCCGAGCGAATCCGCCAGGCGTTCGCAGAACGCAGCGTCATCTTCGGCAGCCTGCCCTCGCAGCTTGTGATTCACATGCAGCACGGCCACGGGACCCGCCTCTCCCGCCTCTTGCAGCTGGCTCATGAGATAGGCCAAGGCCGTGGAGTCAGAACCGCCGGAAACCATGAGCAGGCAAGCGGATTCCGGACCGAACAGCGCGCGGGTGGCGATGGTCTCCCGCGCGGTTTCAAGGATATGTTGATCACGATTCGTCATAATAGCCTCCGTCATCATCACTGTACCAGATGGGAAGCAGCCATGAGAACAGACCAGCGGACGCGCCTCCTTTCCTTGGCGAGGGTGCTCCTTGAGCGCACGGATGGGGATCACGGCCTGAGCCTGCCGGAATTGCAGGCTCATCTGGAGGACCTGGGCATCTCCTCAGAACGGAAGGCGCTCTACCGGGATCTGGCCGCCCTTCGCGAAGCGGGGCTGGACATCCAGAAGCTGCCCACGCGCCCGGTGAGCTATGCCGTGGTCACGCGGCTGTTCACCCCTGCGCAGATGGCGCTTCTGCTGGATGCGGTGCGCACGTCGCGCTCCCTCACGCAGGCCGCATCCGACAAGATCGAAGAACGGCTTTTGCAGCTGCAATCCGAGCATCAAGCGAAAGCCCAGGCAGCTCCCGTGCACGTGACCGGGCGGGTGAAGATGCAGAACGAAGCGGTGCTGGACGCGCTTTCGCTCATCCAACGCGCGCTGGCGGAGAAACGGGACATCTCGTTCGCGTACCTGCGCTACGGCGTGGACAAGAAGCTGGCGTTCGTGCCAGCCAGCGATGGGCAAGAACGCGTGAAAACGCCGCTGTTCCTGGTGTACAGCGAGGGGAACTACTATCTGCTCGTATTCGACGAGCAGGGGCCCGACCAGATCCGCAGCTACCGCGTGGACCGCATGGCGAACGTGATGCTGCGGGAGGGATCAGACCCAGAGCATCGGCCCTCCCCCACCTTCGACGTGGATCGCTACGTGCGCGAACACGTGGGCATGTACAACATGGAGCCCGCGCGCATGAAGCTCATCGTGGCAGAAGAGGCGGTGGCGCACATCGTGGATATGTTCGGCGTTGACGGAGCCGACATCATCCAGCAGAAACCCACAGGCGCGGAAACGGGCATCAGCGAAGGGAAGCCGCGCCGTTGGGCCAGCGTGCACGTGACCGCTGCACCCAGCCCTGTGTTCTTCGGACAGATCGCCCAGTTCGGAGGCGATGTGCGGATCGCGAGCCCGAAGCGCGTGGCGAAAGCCTATGCGGCCCACCTGCGAACATGCTTGCAAGCGCAGATGGGAGACGCCTTCACGCTCTCTGCCTAGCGGACCGCTCTGGCGCCATCCGCCTTGAATGCTGCCTGAGCCTCCGCGAGCTGCTGTTCCACAGCGGATGTGGCCGTGCCTCCATAGGTGGTGCGCGCGTCCACGATGGCCCGCAGATCCAGCGCGTCCACGATGTCCGCTTCGAAAACGGCGCTTTCCGTCTGGAAATCCTCCAAGGTCAGGTCATCCAGATCGCAGCCGCGCTTGTCGCAGAGCAGGACCAGGTGCCCCACGATCTCATGGGCCTTCCGGAACGGCACGCCCCTCTTCGCCAGATAGTCCGCCACGTCCGTGGCCGCCAGGTACCCCTTCTTCGCCTGGGCCAGCATGGCCTCAGGGTGCACGGTCATAGTCTGGAGCATCCCCGCCATGCAGCGGCAGCAATCTTCCAGCGTGTCCGCCGCATCGATGGCGCCTTCTTTATCCTCTTGCATATCCTTGTTGTAGGCCAACGGCAGGGACTTGAGCGTCATCATGAGCGCCATGAGGTCCCCCACCACGCGGCCTGATTTTCCGCGGATGAGCTCCGCGAAGTCCGGGTTCTTCTTCTGCGGCATGATGGACGAGCCCGTGGAATAGGCATCCGACAGCGTGATGAAGCCGAACTCGGATGTGGACCACAGGATGATCTCCTCGCACAGGCGGCTCAAGTGCAGGCAGGAGACGCTGGCCGCGTACATGAGATCCAACAGGAAGTCCCGGTCGCTCACGGCATCCAACGAGTTGGGGATGGCCTGGGCGAACCCCAGCGCTTCCGTGGTCTGGGTGCGGTCGAGCGGGTAGGTGGTGCCCGCCAGCGCCGCCGATCCCAGCGGGTTGGCATCCGCGGCCGCTCGCGCTGCCGCAAGGCGCTGGAAGTCGCGGGCGAACATCCACGTATAGGCCAGCAAGTGATGGGCGAAGAGCACCGGTTGAGCGTGCTGCATATGGGTGTAGCCGGGCATGATGACGTCTTTGTGCGCTTCGGCCTGAGCCAAGAGCGCTTCTCGCAGGCTCAGGTTCGCGGCCATGAGATCGCCCGCGCGCTCCTTCATGTACAGGCGCGTGTCGGTGGCCACCTGGTCATTGCGGGAGCGGCCCGTATGCAGGCGCGCACCCGCATCCCCGATGCGAGCGATCAGCTCCCGTTCGATGGACATATGGATGTCCTCGTCGTTGATGTCGAACGAGAAGCGCCCTGCCCGGATATCCTTTTCGATCCCATCCAAGCCGGCCGTGATGGCATCCGCATCCTCTGAGGAGATGACCCCTGCCTTGGCCAGCATGGCGGCGTGAGCCTTCGATCCCTGAATGTCCTGAGCGTAGAGCGCCTTGTCAACGGGCAGTGAAGCGCCGAACCGATGCGCGAACGCGCTCACACCCTCTTCGAACCTGCCGGACCACAGCGCCATGTCATCACACCTTTCGCGAGACCGCGTGCGCAGGCTCAAGCCGTTGCGGCAGCCGCGCTCTTCGTGACCGTTTCGGCCTCTTCGACGATGGCCGATCCCTTGGTCGTGAACTCATCCGCCGTGGAGGCCACAGCATTGAACTGGGACATCTTAGCACCCATGGACAAGCGGTTCTTCGCCCAGACCTTGCAGGTGAGCGCATGCAGTTCGATGAATCCCTTTGCAGCATCATGGTCGAACCCGTCAGTGGCGTCATAGGTGGCAAGCTCGTAGTCGTAGAGAGAATAAGCGCTCGTCCGTCCGACCACCGTGCAGCTGCCTTTGTAGAGCTTCATGCGGATCGTGCCGGTGACGCACTGCTGGGTGTCAGCCAGAAACGCATCCAGCGCCTCTTTGAGCGGCGAGAACCAAAGGCCGTTGTAGACCTGCTCCGCCCAGGTTTGCTCGATGCCCAGCTTGTAGTGGAGCACGCTGCGCTCCAGGCACAGGTCCTCCAACGCCTTGTGCGCGCAGATCAGCGCCAGCGCGCCGGGCACTTCGTAGCACTCGCGGCTCTTCACGCCCACGAGCCGGTTCTCGATCATGTCAAGCCTGCCATAGCCGTTGCTGCCCGCGATCTCATTCATGGCGTAGATGATGTCCAGGAAGCTCATGGCCTGTCCGTTGAGCGCGCAGGGGATGCCGCCCTCGAAGGCGATCTCCACGTAGGCGGGCTCGTCCGGCGCGTCCTGCGGGCTGACCGTCATGGTGTAGATGTCCGCCGGCGGCTCAGCCCACGGGTCCTCCAGAACGCCGCATTCGATGGCGCGGCCCCACAGATTGTCGTCGATGGAATAAGGAGAGGCCTTCGTGGTGGGCACGCTGATGCCGTGAGCTTCGGCCCAGGCCATCTCATCTTCGCGGCTCACCAGATCCCAGTCGCGGACGGGCGCGATGATCTCAAGATCCGGGTCCAGCATGAGGATGGAAGCCTCGAAGCGGACCTGATCGTTGCCCTTGCCCGTGCAGCCATGGGCGATGTACTTCGCCCCGTAGGTGTGGGCGGCATCCACCAGATGCTTCGCGATCAGCGGACGCGACAGCGCGCTCACCAGAGGATATTTGTTCTCATACATGGCGTTCGCCGCCATGGCGCAGGAGAGGTATTCGTTCGCGAAATCCTCCCGCATGTCCACGACCAGGCAATCAACCGCACCGGACGCGAGCGCCTTCGCCTTGATGGCCTCCAGGCCTTCGTGGTCCTGGCCCAGATCGCCCGCCACTGCGATCACGTCCAGGTCGTACTGCTCTTGCAGCCACTTGATGCAGACGGAGGTGTCCAGTCCGCCGGAATATGCCAAGATGACCTTTTCTTTCGTTGCCATGATTCTCTCCTTGTCCCAGCCGCCTGCGGAAATGCACGGACGGCGCGTTGCTGATGTTCGGTTGGCAGTGCTCATGTGATGCAGTGCGCGTGAGCGCGGGTGTGGGTATGCCCGAAGGCGGGGTCAGCGAGTGACCGCAGATAGAAAAAGACGACTTAGAAAAGTCGTCGTCGAGAAACGCGTCGGAGCAGGCATGCAGCAGCGGCAACCGTATTGGCTGCGCCTGAGATATATGCTGCCGCGTTGGTCATGAAGCCTGTCTTTCGTCGCTTGTGCGATTCGCGTTGGATGGATGCTAGCACAACTCGCGAAAGACGCAACCGGGTTTTCACCAGAATGAAACAATGCGGCTGATGACCGGACGGCGTGCTGCCCGAACACGGGGCAATCTTTGGGGGATCCTCCAGAGTGACGAAGGGGCGGTTGCGCGCAGCCGCCTGGGACGCGCCATGGTCTGCGCATCAAGCGGGAGCACCCATCTCCAACCATTCACGCCATTGAGGCAGCTCGCGCTCAGACTGGGCCAGACCCGCTGCGTAGGCGGCCGCCAAGCGATCCGGATCCGTGGTCTTGTAATCGATCGGCATCTCACCCGGACAGAACACAAAGGCGCTGCCCGCCTTCTCAAGCTCATCTATCTCATCCAGCAGACGGTTGTAAGCCGCGGGCCTGTCGACCAGCGCCTTGTACACCTCTGGATACCGAGCGTACGCCGTGCGATAGACGCCCTTCTTCGCCGCCGACAACGGCGGCATCCGAAAAGCGCGTGGCTGGGTGCGCACGATGAAGAACCGCTCGAATCCGTCCCGTCGCGCAGCGTTCAAGCAGATGCCGTGACTGGTGCCCATGCCGCCATCCACGCACGCTTCTCCATCCACGACCGTAGCGGGCAGGAACACCGGGTACGAACACGATGCCGCCACGCGCTCCATCAGCGCTGTGGTGGTATGCGCGTCAGCCCGCGTCCACGCGATCGTGCGGCCCGTATCCCGCGCGAACGCTTCGATGTGGATGTCGGCGGGATTGCTCTGGAACGTCTCCCAATCGAAGGCCCACTCAGAGCCCGTGCCGGCCGCCATCTCGGCCAACCCTTCGAAAACGTACTGCGTGTCCATGTATCCGCGGCCGCAGAGAAAGGAATGCAAGCCGCCCGCTTGCGGCAGCTTGACCGCATCCAAGAAAACGGCGCGGGCGTGCTCAGCATCCCGGGCCACGTAATCCACGGCCAACAACGATCCCGCTGAGATGCCATAAGCCTTGGGAAAGTTGATGTCCGCTTGCAAAAGCGTGCTCATGACCGCCGCCGTGTAAGCGTTGCGCGCGCCGCCGCCTTCGAAGATGAGCGCGACGGGACCGGTATTCACCTCAGGGAGCGCCATGGGATCTCCGCATCTAGAGCTTGCATGGCCCAAAGCTTGCATGGACGAGAAAGGCGGAGCTTCCAATTCGGACAGCCCAACTCCGCCTTTGCGGTGTATTCAGCCTCTATCCCAGTCACTTCTTCTTTTTCTTGTCGAGCATGTCACGGACCTCTTGGCGACCTTCATCATGGAAGCCCTTCTCGTCCGGCGCCAAGCGCTCAAGCAGCTCCAACAGCTCGCCCATGTGCTCGCGCTCTTCGTCACGGATATCGGCAAGGACTTTCTTGGCATCCTCATTATCCGTTGCTTGGATGTGCGCATCATATTCATGGATGGCCTCCAGCTCTCCGACGATGTCCTGTCGGATGGCGTTGACCAGCTCTTCGTCAGTGAGCTTGCGAGGGACTTCCATGACAAAAGGATTGGACAGAATAGCCATTTTCGCTCCTTTCCATGGCCCTGAGGCCGTCGCTTTCACGGATGCGTGCCGCACCCACTTGCAAGGGCATCCTAAAAGGTTTCCCATCAACGGCCGTCTTCGATGGCCCTTTGCAACCAAACGGTTTCATGACCGCTTCACGGGTTTCAAGCGACCTCATCAAAATGCGTCCTATCCTGTCTGGCGAGCTTCATTCAGAGAAAGAAGGTTCCCCATGGATATCCACGTGCTTTCCGCGTATCAGACCACCGCCGAAGAGTTCTTCACCAAGATCATCGACTGGAAGGCTGACTTGGTGCTGGACATCCGGCTCAAGAACACGAACCAGTTGGCCGGATTCACCAAGCAAGAAGACCTGGAGTACTTCACGCACGTCATCGCGCACGCCGATTACGCCCATGACGTTGAGTATTCACCGTCGAAAACGCTGCTGGATGACTATCTGGATCACGGGCTCCCCTACGAAGAGTATTTCGCGCAATACGCCAAGGAGATGAAGGAGCGCGGCGCCATCCCAGAGTTCTTCAAGAAATACGGCGAGTATCAGTCCATCGCCATCGTGGGCACGGCCACGAACAAGCGCCGCTCTCACGCCGAGGAACTGCAAAAGCTCTTGGAGCAGGCCATGGAAGATGGGAGCGCTTCGTAGAAGAAGCGGCTCCAGCCTCCTAGAAGCACTTCTTGCAGGGTTCGTATCCTTGGGCCTCCGCGCTGCTGATGGTTATCTCCACCGCGCCTTTCATGCCGCTGCACGTCGCCCGGCTGTGATACTTCTTGCCTTTGCCGCTGGAAGCCACATACACCGTCATCTCGTCTGCCTGCGTGCTTTGATCAACAGCCGGAGGGGGCGGTGCAGGAGCAGGTTCCACCACGGCGGCCGGCGCTTCAACTTCTGGAACGGTCTCAGCTTCGTTAGCAGGAGGGTGCAAGACCTCGCCTTTCGTCAGAGAGACCGTGAGGGCTTCGCCGTCTGATTCAAAGACGATGTCCCCATTCTGGTCCGTTCGGGCTACTTGGGTGCCCGATGCCATCAAACGATCCAAGATGACAGCATCGGGATGTCCGTAATCATTCTTTCCCACGGAAACCACTGCGTATTCCGGGCTCACACGCTCAAGGAATGCAGCGCTGGAAGAGGAATCCGATCCATGATGGGCCACTTTCAGCACATCCACGTCCAGATCCTCCCCTGAACCCAACATCGCACCTTCGCTGGCGATCTCCGCGTCTCCCGTGAACAAAAAGCTCTTGCTCCCATGATCCACACGGCAGACCAGGGAGCCATTGTTGACATCCCCTGTTCGCTGCGCAGGTCCGACGAACCGCACCTTCGCCGTGCCGAGCGTGAACTCTTCGCCAAGCACCGGGATGGTGACCGGCGTGCTGCCCAGATATTTCAGCACGCTGTTGAACGTCTTCGTATCGTGATGATCGACGGAGCAGAAGAACGTGCCACAGGTGGCGTTCTGCAACGCGCCCGCGATGCCGCCGCAGTGGTCTTCGTCGGGATGCGTGGCGATGATGTAATCCAAGTGCGTGATGCCCGCATCTTGAAGAACGGCGTACAGCTTGCTTGAAGCCTCTCGGCCGCCCCCGTCGATGAGGAGGTTTTGACCACCGCAGGACAGAAGCGCGCTGTCTCCTTGCCCGACATCAAAGAAACGGACGAAAAGGTGATCCTGGGCGGGCGTGCGAGTCGGGGCGGGTGCAGAGTCTCCCGTACGCGGCAATGCTTGAGACTCCGCGCTCCCAGCAGACGAGCTTTCTATGACAGGGGCGGCTTCTTCGCCATCCTCAGCATCGCACCCGCTCAACGGCACCAGGAACACAGCCAGCAAGACTGCGAAGATCGCGCGCAGATTCTTCTCGAACAGCGCAGCCATGGTCATCCTCCCTCTGTTCCGTTCGGCGGTTCTCACACATCCAGCGCCGCGTGATAGGCCTCGTAGATGGCCGTGCAGATGTTCGCTGGGCGCAGCGCGTCCCCGATGATGCGCACGAAGGGAGCGCCGTCGCGCAGCGCCTCCACCTCCGCGCTCCGAGACTTGCGCCCGATCGCGCTGATGACGGAAGTGCCGGGCACCACGCGCTCTTCGCCAGTGGACAGTGCCACTTTGACCCCGCCGCTTTCCACCGCCAGCGCTCGCGCCCCCGTGAGCACGTCAACGTCCGTCTTCTCAAGCTCTGCCAGCAGGATGGGCCGCTGCCGGATGTTCGCGTCCGGTGCCAGTTCCGGCCCCATCTCCAGCAGATGAACGCGCCGGCCCTGCTGAGCCAGGAGCAGCGCGCACTCGCACCCGGTGAGGCCGCCGCCGATGACCACGACCTCGTCTCCGGGATCCGCGTTCTCCAGATACAGCTCTTCGATGGAGATCACCCAAGCGTTCTCCGCAACGGGAATGGGCAGGTCCAGCCCCTCTGACCCCACTGCCACGATCAGCGCATCCGGTTCCAGCTCTTCGCAGAGCGCCGCATCCACCGGCGTGTTCAGACGCACGTCCACCCCCGCTTCCCGACACAGATGCGCGTAGGTGCGCCCCAACTCATACATATCACGCTTGAAAGGCAGCGCCGCTTCGGTGTTCAGGATGCCGCCCAGCTCACCCGACGCTTCGCAGAGCGTGACCTCATGCCCGCGCAAGGCCGCCGTGTGGGCCGCCTTCATGCCCGCGATGCCGCCGCCAGCCACCAGCACGCGGTTCGGCATAGCCGCAGGAGTGATGTCCAACCCCTCGAACTCGCGTCCGATCCGAGGATTCACGGCGCAACGCCGCGTCTGCGTGATGGGTCGCTCCGCCATGCAGACGAAGCACCGCAGGCACTTGACCACATCACGGCTGCGGTTCGCCATCACCTTGTTGGGGATCTCCGGATCCGCCAGGAGCCCGCGCGCCATGGCCACCGCATCCGCCTGACCGCTGGCGATGATCTCCTCCATCTGATCCGGGTCCGAAAGCCCCCCGATCGTGACCACCGGCACGCTCACGCATTGCTTGATGCGCGCGGCCAGGGGCACGTTCACGCCGTGGTCGCGGAACATGGACGGATGCGTGATGGAGAACCCGAACTGATAGGACCCAGCGGAGACGTGCAGAAGGTCGATGTGCTCTTCAAGAGCTTGGGCGATCCGACACCCCTCCTCAACATCGTAACCGCCATCGAAGAGCTCCGATCCGCTCATGCGCAACTCAATGGCGAATCCCGGTCCCACGGCTTCTCGGATGGCCGTCAGCACTTCTTTCGCGAACCGGATGCGGCCTTCGAAGGTGCCGCCGTATTCGTCCGTGCGCTTGTTGAAGTACGGGGAGAGGAACTGGTTGATGAGCCAGCCGTGGCCCGCGTGCACCATGCACATCTGGAAGCCCGCGCGCTTGGCCAGGACGGCGGCATCCGCATAGGCGCGCACGATGTCCGCGACCTGCTCTTGGGAAAGCGCCCGCACAGGCAGCCCGTCAGGCCGCACGCCGTCGCTCGGCCCCCATTGGCAGAGCTCCGCCTTGCTCTTCTTGTCCACCATGTATGTGCCGGCATACTGGCCGGAGTGGGAAAGCTCGATGGAGGCGATGGCGCCGTGACGCTTGATGGCGTCCGCCACATAGGCGAACGCGCCCAGCTGATTCGGCGTGGCCAGGGAGAGGTGGAGCATCTGGGAGCCGTCCGTCTCCGGGTGCACCACCAGCTCGCTCACGGTGACCGAAGCGGCACCGCCCTTCGCGCGGGCTTCATAGAAGCCCTGCGTCCGCAGACCCGGCGTCCCCTCCGCTGTGATGTCCGTGGCGCCCATCGGCGCAGACAGCATGCGGTTGCGCAGCGTGAGCTTTCCGATGGTCAGCGGTTTGCAAAGTTCGGGATGTTCGCGCTTCATGGGCTCCCCTTCGCCGCAGCTTTTCTTCGCTGAGATGATTATAAAACCGGCGAAAGCGCGCTCGATGCACAACAGCGACGTTTCTGCTCGCCTGGCATGGTTTCAATTGCGCTGCAAAACGCCACTGCCGCGCATCATGGAGATGGCGAAGGCCATACTGCCTGGTATGGACACTGCCACCGTCACAGCCCTCTGCATCGCGCTGATCGTTCCCTTCGCCGGGAACACGCTCGGCGCTGCCCTCGTGTTCCTGCTCAAACACGGCATGAGCGACCGGTTCCAGAAGGCGCTTTTGGGCTTCGCCGCTGGCGTCATGATCGCCGCGAGCGTCTGGAGCCTGCTCATCCCCGCGCTGGAGGCCTCAGAGGGCGGCGCGCTTCCCGCGGGACTCCCGGCATGGTTCCCAGCCACGGCCGGATTCCTCCTTGGGATGTTCACGCTGCTCCTGATCGACCACTTCACGCCCCATATGCATGTGGGCGCGGAGGAGCCGGAAGGCATCCGGACCGGCCTCAAGAAGCCCACCATGATGCTGTTCGCCCTCGCCATCCACAACCTGCCGGAAGGCATGGCGGTGGGCGCGGTGCTCGCGGGCTTCCTGGCTGGAGACGCGGACATCGCGCTTTCGGCTGTGATCGCTCTCTCCGCCGGCATCGCCATCCAGAACGTCCCGGAAGGGGCGGTGGTTTCGCTGCCGTTGGCTTCGAGCGGTTTCTCGCGCTTGAAAGCCTTCGGAGCAGGAACGGCCTGCGGGGCGGTGGAGCCGCTGGGCGCGCTGCTGATGCTGGCGATCACTGGTCTGGCCACGCCGGCGCTGCCTTACATCCTCTCCTTCGCTGCGGGGGCCATGATGTACGTGGTCACCGAAGAGCTGATCCCCGAAACGCAGGAGGGTCATCACACGAACATCGGCACCATCGGGCTGGCGGTCGGCTTCGCGTTGATGATGATCCTGGACGTGGCGCTCTGACTGCGCATTCGCGCCGGTCTGGGTGCTATCATGGAAGCGTTCCCAAGCGATGATCTTGCGAAGGAGGTGAGGCTGATGGCAGTGAAGAAGCGCACGGCGCGCGGCAATGTGGTTTGGAGGCAGACCGCCGAAGAGGCCACGTTGGCGAACAAGCCGCGGTACAACGGCTACGCATGCGGTCACGGCGCGCATGGGCCTACGAAGTACGACCGCGCCAAGACCAAGCGCCAATGGAAATCCCAGCTGCACGACGAAGGAGCCTCCCGTGGCTCCTTCCTTTTTCTTGTTGAATGCTATGGGCTACTGAATAGCCGTCTTCCTTTGATCGTTGGCGAAGGGAGGGTGTCATGAGAACGTTCGTCGCCCTTGAAGTGCCTGATGCGATGCGGGAAGAAGCTGCCGCCTTGGCCCGACAGCTTCGCGCATCGGTGCAGGGGCGGTTCATTCCACCCGAGAATTACCATCTCACCTTAGCCTTTCTGGGCAACACCAGCGAATCTGATTTTCCGCTCATCGTGGATGCCATGGAGCAAGCCGCGTCCCATGCTGGGGAGATCCTGTTGCAGCCAGACGGCTTGGGCAAGTTCGGTCGCGGCGAAGATGCGACGCTCTGGCTCGGCTTCGCGGAGAACCCGGCGCTCATGGAGCTTGCGGCTTGCCTGCGCAACAACTTGTCGGAACGCGGCATCGCATTCGACGGCAAACCCCTGCGTCCGCACTTGACCTTGGCCAGGCGAGCGCGCATCTCCAAGGGAAACCTGCCTGCGCTGCCTTTCCCGCTCCCCGCGCCCACGCAGAAGGCGACGCTGTTCAAGAGCATCTTGGGAAAAGACGGCGCCATCTACATACCTCTGCACGAAACGATGCTATAAATCGAGGAGACAAGAGCCATGGACCTTCAGCGCACGCAGAATGTCATCATCTTCTCAGCGGGCGAGACGTTGAGGAGCGGGCTGCTCGGGCAGATCTGCGATCGGCTGGAATGCGATCAGGTCCATTGCGTCGTGTACACCGAGCTGTTCGCCGGAGCTCATGACCAGGACAATATCGCCCTTTTGCCGGGGCTCATGAAGAAGATCCCGACGTTTGATTTCGCCCTGATCGTGGCGGAGGGGCTTGACCGCCTGCAGCACTCCGATGGCAGCCGGCACAAGACCATGCGCGACAACGCCCTGTTCGAACTGGGCATGTGTGTGATGGCGCTGGGCGCGAGCCGCGTCATCCTGCTCTCGGAAGAAGACGTGCACATCCCGTATGATCTAGCCGGGCTGGGCGGCATCGGCCTCAAGCACATCACGTTCACCAGGCGGAATGTATCGGAGTAATCATTCTCCTGCATTCAGCCAGTTATTCCCAAAACAGAGAAGCCGTGATTTGACAATCATACTATACGTCACATAGTATACCGCATCGGGAGGTATGATGGATGCTCAGCTGAAACGCGGATTCCTGGATGCGTGCGTGCTCGCGGCGATGGCTCACGGCGAATCCTACGGATACCAGATCATCAAAGACATGCCCACGTCGCTCGGCATGGGCGAGTCCACGCTCTACCCCCTCCTGAAGCGCCTGGAAACGAAAGGGCTCATCAAGGTGCGCAAAGCGGAGCACAACGGACGCCTCCGCAAATACTATTCGCTGACGAAAAAAGGGCAAGACGCGCTCGCGGATTTCCTGGACGGCAAGCAGGAGATCAATGACGTACTCACCTATGTGGAGCATGCGGTTCACGCGCCCGCTCCGCAGCTATCGGACAACAAGGACTGACCCATGAACATCGAAGAGTACGAATCGCAACTGACCGCGCTGCTGCAATCCCTCCCGGAAAAGGAACGCGAGGAGGCCGTCGCTTTCTACTTGGAGCTGATCGCGGACCGCATCGATGAAGGCGTCAGCGAAGAAGAGGCGGTCGGTTCGGTGCCCTCTCCCGGCGAAGCGGCGCAAGCCATCATCGTCGAACACGCCGGGAAGAGCGATCGGCACACCTCAGATGGATTCTTCGCCAGGCTCAAACGCCGCGACTTGAAACCGCTCGAATGGGTCGCCCTCGTGGTCGCCTCCCCGCTTTGGCTGACGCTGCTCCTCTGCGCGTTCGCCATAGCCGTGGCCCTCGCCGCCGTGCTGTTCACGCTCTATCTCTGCGTCTGGGTGCTGATCGGGTGCATCTGGATCGTCGGTGCCGCCTTCCTCCTTTCTATGCCCCTCACGCTGCTGTTCGTCATCTGGGGCCTGCAAACGGGCAACGCGCCTTACCTCCTCGTCAACCTTGGCTACAGCCTGATCTTCTTCGGCGGCGGCGCATGGGTCTTGAAAGCCGCGCTCAAAGTGACGCGCATCTTCCTGACTTGGCAAAAGGGCATCGCTGGCCGATTCTCAAGACACCACGAACCCGAAGAAAATCGCACAGGGGAGAATCCTCAAACCAGCGAAGGCGAAAACGAAGCCACCGTCGAAATCGCCACCCCAAAATCCACGTTTCTCCGCAAACGGTTCTTCCGCATCTGCTGGATCCTGGTCCTTGTCGGTCTCGCGTGCGTCCTCGCGGGCTTCATGGCCTCCGGCTTCGACTGGCGCATCTTCACGAACATGCATATCAGCCATGGCACGATGTCCCTTGCCGGCGTTCAAGTCGCCGACCCCAGCCAACTCCTCTTTTTCCCATTGTTCCTGCTGACCGTGATCTGACAGCCCCGCACTGCCCGAAGCTCGTGGTATCCTGAACCGCAGATGCAACAGGCGCGGAAAGGGGATACCCTATGGCCGACGAGCATGATGAGAAGCTGCATTCTGAGAAGCCGCTTACCACCGACGAAACAGGCGAAGCTGCCGTCCAGCCCGATACAGCCGCAAGCACCGAGCCGAACACCGACTCCGAATCAGCACCCGCCCCTGAACCAGCCATTGAATCTGATGGGGATGCCCCTGCCACAGAAACGCCTCAGGAAAAGAAGAACCGCAAACCGCTTTTCATCACGCTGGGCATCGTCGCAGCTGCGGCCGTCATCTTCGCGGCGGTTTTCGCCATCAATGGCATTGAAGATGCTGGTGCCAAAACGGCCCTAGAAGATGCCATCGCGGAGGACCCCATCATCACCGAACGGGTCATTCCAAGCACCTGGGGCGATCAAAGCGGCTTCAAAGCCACATCCGTCAGCGTGAAAGACTTTGACCGGGGCCTTTTCGCCCCTGATGCCACCGCAAGCCTCTATGTAAAGGCAGAGAACGGCTCCTACGAACTCAAAGACTTCATCGACGTCCAGTGCGAAAAACAGGGTTCAGACTGGAAGATCACACAGGCTGAAGTCATCCGTGAGGAGTACGCGCCCACCGCTCCCGTCTCCGATGAGGCGCTGCTTGCGCATCTTCCGGAGATCATGGCGAAGGCGGACGAGGGCAAGGAGAATTTGGCGTACATCAACCCTCCAAGCGTGGCTGATTTCTTTGGCATTGACACAGAAGCAGCAGTCCTGAGCAATGAGCTCACTCTCGGTGAGGATGAAGCTCAGATCAAGCTCACGCGCATGATCGATGGAGTGGCCCACGAAGGCACGCTGGATGTCGTGTTGGAATGGGAAGACAACGCTGAACCGCCTGACTGGGAGATCGATTACGTTCTTGCCGATGAAGAGGCCGAGGGCGCTATAGGGTCCGTTGTGCGCGACGGCGTTTCGGGAGATGTGACCGCCTCCCAACAGGCGGACATCGACGCACTGGAAGGCAGCAGCGGCCGATTCTGGTCGCAATTCCAGCAAAGAATGGACTGCGTAGAGGGTTCCCCCTATTGCTTCATCGGTTTCGCGAACTTGGCGATCAACGATTGCGATATGCAATTCTCCGTGACCTCGAACGAAACCGGCGAAACGCTGTACGAATCCCCCGTGATCCCGCCGGATTCATGCCTCGACTATTTCCGCCTGGCGGAGCCGCTGGAGCCGGGTGAGCATTCAGTCACCGTCCAGTACACCGCCTTCGGCGATGGCTGGCGCTACGCCAACACCACGGAAACCGACCGCGACTGCATGATCTACACCAAAGCAAGATCCCGCTGACCAGGCCGAGATCAAAAGAGATTGCGCGGATCATGAGGGTCCGCGAACAGATCCAAGAGATCAGCTCTCAGAGCTTGCGCTATCCGGATCATGATGGAAAGCTTCAAATCCGCCTCGCCTCGTTCCACTTTATACAACGTGGGCCGAGACACCTGCGCCATTTGGCTGAGCTTCGTTATCGTGAGAGCTTGGTCGCGTCGACGGCGTTCGACATTGATTCCGAACCGGGTGCTCTCCTCCACGAAACGAAGGCTGACGGGTGGTCGCCTTTGATCCGCATCTGTCTGCTTCTTCGCCATGCATAAAGCGTAAATGAAGGGCTCCAACCCTCTGTAAGCGATTGCTTACATATCCGCCATTTTCTTGAGAAATTGGTTGTGACCTCACAACTTTTTGTCACACTGCGCGAAAAGCGGGATTGCCGTGAACCGGGCGAGATGCATAGGAGAGACCCTCCTCCGCCCCTTTCCGCGCGTCTTCTGGAAACCCACGCCCATCCTTGAAAGAGCGCCTCACCACTCCTCAAGAGGATAAGCGCGAACCAAGCTGACCTCCTGGGGTGTCACGCTGAAATCTGCCTGCCAGAGCTCCACACCGGCATCATGGCACGTCTGCACTGTCTGCATCACCTCATCGTAGGTGGTGCCGTGGTAGTAACGGAAACCGAAATTGTCATAGTAGAGGCAGTACAGGATGACCGCCCGGTCGTGATCTTCAAGAGATCGTGCGAGCTCCCGCAAGTGCCGCATGGCGCGGTCCGTGGAATTGAACGGCTTGTCAGGAAGACGGCGAATGCGGTCCGGGATGTCAGTCTGGATCTGCACCATGGGCGTTTTGACTTCCAGATACAACGCGTCGTTCACCAGGAAATCAAGGCGCGAATCCCCCAGCTTCACCTCTCGGCGAAGGTCGCTCACGGGACCTGTGATGGCTTCGAAGGCGTTCTGGTGCAGAAAATGCTCCACATAACGGTTCGACGCGTTCTGATTCATGCCGATCCACTGCTTGTCCGAGTCAACAGGTTCGTCCAAAGAGAACGCCTCGACGGTCATGGGCATCTTCCGTTTGGGATCATGGCTGTCTGATACGAGGCATGGTCGCCCCGCCAGATCAAGATTCCCGATCCTGGTCACCACGGGACAATGGCAGCGAACCTCCTGCCCATCAAGGAGCACATCCATGATGAACCGATTGGGCCGCGCGAGGATGATGCCCTCGCGCAGGGGCTCAGGGAAAACATAGGGCTTGACCGAAGATAAGTCCATGGCCCTACGGCAACCTTGATGCGTCAATGCGTGCGAACCGCTGCATGGAAACCTTCCTTTTCACTCACGCTCCCATTTTGAGGCATTCAGCGGATCACCGCCCACTGAGATACGAATCCCACAAGAAACGTCAACAACACAGCAGCCAGCACGCATACGAGCAACTGCGTGCTCCATCGCCAGCGCCCCAGAACCGGAAAACGCTTCGCCAGCGAGCGTTTATCCGCCAGCCCGTAGGCGATCAGCGCGCCAGGAATCACGATCACCCCGATGCCCATGAGCCAGCGTCCCCAAGGCTTATAGACAGCGAGCGTATCGGCGGGTTCCAAGATCATCCCTAGGTCCACGATCAGGAAGAGCAGCCACACCAGTCCGAGAAAGACATTCCAAATGGCGCCCAGTCTGATCGGGACGTTTGCGAACGGACGCATCCTCTCCGTTCCGCTTTGCACTCCACCGGTCACGGGTCTCTCATTCGGCATTCCCTCCATGCTCGGCGGTGTCGGAACCGAAGGCGCTGGAGGGAGTTGATGCAGCGTCCGTGCGACCTCCTCAACATCCCTCCGCATCTCTGCAACGCTTCCATAGCGCTGCTGCGGATCGAACTGGGTGGCCTTCATCAAAACCGAGCGCAGCCCCAATGGTATGGCCTCGTCTTCGAAACCGGATCCCGCCAGCGAGGCCGCGGGCGTCCTCTCGGTCAGGCAATAGTAGAGGACCATGCCCATGGAATAGATATCGCTGCGCACGCTGGTCTGTCCGAAACCGAACTGCTCTGGTAGTGCGTAATTCCGCGTGCCCAAATGACGCGTGTCTTCAGTGCGCTCAGGGTCGAACGAACGCGCGATGCCGAAATCGATGATCGTGAGCCCGGAGGGAGAAAGCATTATGTTGGATGGCTTCAGATCCCTGTGGATGATGGGCGGATCGAAGCGCTCATGGAGCTCAGAAACGGCATCGCACAGCTGGCGGAAAACATCCAACCCCAGCGCCACAGACGGGTCGCGTTGGTAGATCACCTCCGAAAGCGTGGACCCATTCACATGCTCCATCACCACGACGCGCTCGCTTTCGGTGTCATAGCATTCAAGGATCCGAGGAAGATGAAGGAATCTCTGGCCGCCCTCCTGCGCTTCCCACAGCCGGCGATAGGCGTCGCCCATCCCAGAAGAGAGAGCGAAGCGCTTGCGAACATAGGGGCCGACCTCCGCCCCGTTGCGCCCTACGAAATACACGCGCTCCGTCGTTTCGAAGGCGCTGCTCTTGAGCACGGCATCCGTCCGATAGCTCTCATCTCGGCGCAGCGAATCCAGGTATTTCTCCAACTGTCCATGCATGGCGGCGTCCATGGTAACAGACGAATATCGGGCGGCTTGCGCTGCCCAGCGCTTCAGCAGATCGTGTCTTCGCCGAACCGATACAGCTCCTCATTCGTCTCCTGCAGGCTGCACCCGTGGTTCAAGCAGAAGATCATGATGGCGTCGCGGCGGCTTTTGCAATACAGCTCATTCGCTTTCGCCGCTTGGAGCAAACGGTTCGTTTCCAAGAGAGACAAATGCATGGCGAAGGCGAGTTGGAGGACTTTGTCTCGGCCGGCCTGCCGTTGCCCCGTGAAGATCTGATATCCGAACGTGCTGTTCAGGTTCGCCTCACGGATCACATCCGCACGCTTGAGATCATGCTCGATCAAGAGCTGTTGGAGATATTCGGATAGCGTGCGGTCCGCCAGCCGGTGCTTTTTGGCGAAAGCGCCAGGATCAGGCGCGTCAAGGAGTTCCTTGAGAAGCTCGTCAGTCAGGGGCTCCTTCACGCGCCGTTTCCTCCTCCGCTTCGCCTTGTTCTTGCGTGGCATCCTTTATACACCCTGGGCGCATCGAATGCCCGCGCGATGCCTATGCCACAGAGAACGTCTTCTCTGCGATGACGGTGTCATCAAGGCTGATGAGCTCAGTGCACTCAACGGTGACATCGGTCTGATCATCCAGCACATAAGCCTGCTGGACCGTGGCGGTGGCGCCCGGCTTTATCTCGCTCATGGATGACTGCGAATCGATATCAGAGACGATGCCGGTGTCCAGCTGCACGCCGCCCTGGAACACCTTCGCGCTCACGGCGACCATGAAGCTCGTGGCCTTGTCTGAGTTGTTGGTCCATGTGTACGTGACCACGATGGCCGGCTTGCCCGCATAATCCGTCGTCACCTGGCAGTCATCGATGTTGACCGCATACTTCGCCTCCGCCTGCGGTGCCGAAGATGCAGGCTGCGCCTGCGAAGCGCTGCTCTCTGCAGAACCTGATGATGCCTTCGCATCCGAAGACGAGCCTCCTGAACAGCCAGTAATCGCAATGCAGCTCGCCAGCGCGGCGCTCGCCACGACGGCCAATACCTTCTTCTTCACGTCCGTACCTCCTTGAGAATCCGTCAGAGGGGCCTCGGTGCTGCTCACCGAGCCCCTGGGTGTGGATTCATGGTACGGAAGCGATCCCGAACTTTCATTAGCTGCCAGCTAATGAAAGCGGAAGAAGCCATGATGCAGAAAGCTGTTGATATCTATCGGCATATTTGACGGTCCATCATTTCACGCGAAGTCAAGCATATACGTCAGCCAGCGACGAAATCCTCGATCCTCCTGGCAATAGAAGCAGCCCTATCGCTCATGAATCTCTTCGCACCATCAGGATCACCCGCCAACAACTCAAGATAGGCATCCTTTAGTTCCCGCGGATCAAGTTCTTCCCTGCTTCCATCAAGCGAAAACATCTCTTCGATAGCATCGGGAAGCGTCTTTGACTTTTTCGCCCTATTGAAACCCGCATCCAAGAAGGCGATGTTGCCAAGATTACCTCCTGGAATCTTGAATGCCTTGTATGCAGCCGTGCCACCCTGTTTCGCGTTCAGCACATCACGAGGGATAAGATGCTCATAGTCATACTTCTCTGCTTTGTATTCGTCGGGATGACTGTTCGCAAATACCGTCAGGAGCGTCTTGGCCGTGGGGTCGATATTGATGCTTTCCGATTGATCCACTTCTTCCAAGTAAGCGCTCATGGCAACCTGGAGTTTCTCTTTGCGAACAGGGACAATGTAGTTCAGATTGCCATTGACGAAATTGCCGAGCCTGGTATCGCCTGACCCTTTCCACTGATTCGTCAGAAGATCATGAAGGAAGGACGGAAAGAGGTTTTCGCGCGTAGCTTCATAGCCTTTATGCTTGTAGCCAGACAACGGCTCAATGACCGTTGAACCGATCACGCCGAAACGAAGGTGCCATAACGCAGCGAAGAATGACAAGAACTGCAATTGGCTGCTTGTCTTGGAAGTTTCAAAACTGTCTTCCAATCCCGGCTTTCGAAGATATTTAGCAAATGCCCCATTGATGCGCTGATATTCGCGGATTGTCTCTTGAAGAAGCTTCTCTACAGCAGCCTCGTTGTTCTCGAAGCCCGCAGAGGCAAATCTTTCAGGGAGGTCCTTGATCTCTTTGGGCGGAAGTCCGAAAACGATCGCCAGAGTCGTATACCCGATGGTATCAACGATATCATCCGATTCAACCGCCTTCTTGGGCCAGCAAGCCTTGCACTCTTCGACGATGAGCTCTCCGAGCGCATGACAGAATTCAGGCAAGGTCACCTTGCCGCTGTTCTTCATTTCTTCAGGGCTGAAATCCTCAATGACAAGACCGCCGCGGTCCACCGTCAGCCTCTCATACCTCTCTATGGCCCTCTTGAGGATTTCGTCAGAATAGCCGCTGTTCTCCAAATGGACTGAATATCTATCCCACTGAGCAGCGAACACTTGATACTTGGTGAGCTTCCTGCCACCAAGGTTCACATTTGCGAACACCTCAGGCAGATCTGCTTTGTCTCCGGTGAAAATGATGCAGGGAATGTCCAGCGTCTCAAGGTCAACGTATTCATTCAATGATGTGCTGAGGTCGCCTTGGATATTTGTAATCTTCGAGAACTTGTCCCAATCATCGCCATCGGCGAGGAACACCTCCTTGACCCTCTCCGCAAGGTATGAGTTGTCCACATGCCCACCAGAAGCCTTCAGACGGATCAGGTCTTTTGCCGCGTTCACGAATTTCGCACGAATATCTTCTTTTGCGGCATCACATTGCTCATTCGCACCAGTGATGTTCATGAGCTCTTCGATGAATGGAGAGTCTTCGATGGGGTAATACAGCTCTGGCTTCTTCGCATATTCTTGGAGCGTCGTATAGCGCTGCTGACCATCAATGAGAGTGTATTTTTCTCCTAGTTCGTATTTGTACAGAAGGAGCGAGCCAAAAGGAAAACCGCTGCTTATGTTGTCGATGAAGTTGATCTTCTGCTGAGTGGACCACACAAGCGGACGCTGATAGGTCGGAAGGCTCATGATGCCATCCAGATCATTGAACTTATGTGTTTCGATTCTGTAGTTGCTCATAAGCTCTTCCCATCTGATTCGATCCCCAATGCAAGGTGCAAGATCATTAGATCACCTTCAATGGGAATGATCAACCAGCACCATCGCATGTTCAGAAGAAAGACGGATCGAACGAAATCGACGATGTTCCCTGAAAACCGCTTTTTCGCACCGGCATCTGCTGATCGCAAACGATGTCGCGGTCCCTGAAAGCGGCGTCTCATCATTCATCATTTCCCCAAAATCACCCCAGGAAGCCAAGAACCGAAGATCATCACCAAGACCACGAACAGGATGAACGCGAGCACGGCTCCGATCTTGTTCACCCCTCCGCGCTTCGCAACGCATTCGATCAAACAGCCATCATCAGCAGGATATTTTTCACGCGCCTTCTCCAAAACACCCGAGAAACGCCGTCGGTATACCTTCGGGAATAGACACGCTACGATAGCGAAGCAGGTGTACTGGATCAGCCTCACCGCAGGCAACGAAAGGTCTGCCTCCCCTTGCACCAGCAATCCCAACCCCAGAGAGCCCACAACATACACCGCTCCCAATATCAAAGCTTGCCAATAGCATTTCCTGTAGACCCAATACACGGGACCAAGGAAAAAGGAGCCGACGCTGAATCCTTTACCTTTCTTTATCCATTCGAGAAGCGTGACCGTGCTCGTCCTCTTGCCCGCTCTCCCCGTGGGGCCCAAGACGAATGCATCCATCAGATCATCTTGCGAAACCCGCGAACGAGGAGATGCATTCAAATCCCAGTGGCATCTCAGCTCCTCCCAGTCACGAAGCTCTAGATCGGAAGTTGCGCCCTCTTTGCCATGAAAACGGTAATTCGTGAAGGGTCCCGTCGGCGGCCACCCTTCCCCATCAATACCATAAGCTTCCAAAGTCCGGATGAACCCATCTTCCACGAACAGAATGAAACCGACCGGGCCTTGTCCTATATCCGCCTCCAGATCATGAATGCTCACCCTCTGCTTGAATCCCTTTATCCGCAGTGATTCATCCCTTACTTTGAAATCGATGAAATAGCCTATGCCGCTGTACTGTTCGCTCTCAATCTCAGAATCTCGGAACTGCTTCCGAAGCTGACTCAAGAAAGGATCACTTCCTGCTAAAAGATACGCCATTGGCTCCGCAACCAAGCGACGTGAAATGACCGCCTCCCCTTTTCTATCTTCCAAGGTCCGCGGCCGTATCACTTTGATTGTCTTCACTGAAGACGCAGGAGCACAATCTTCCCAATGATCCCGTATGAAATTCTGCAATTCGCCGATTTCCATCTCATAGGCTTGATCGAGGAAAAGAGCATCTTCGAGCGGTTGATCGAGATCGTCCCAAAACCTATTCAGCTCAAACGGCGCCTCGTATAGCCATCCCGAAAACGTAACCCTGTTCACATATGCCCAATATGTAAGCGCATAGAGCAGGCGACGTTTGGCATCCCTCCATTCTTCGTCAGAGATGCGCGACGCTATCTTCTCTAAAGCTCTTTTCTCATATCTCCAATCGGGGTGTTCCTCAAAGCACAAGATGACAAGTTCGAATTCCTCCTCTGAAGAGGAGGAAGAAAGATGGCTGAAGGCATGAGCCAGTACGGCATAAGGAGGGATATATCTCCCGGAAACCGCAAGCAAAACGAGAGCCCAGTCGACTTTCGCCGACCATTCAAGCCACCAGAAAGGCATTCTGGTATTCAGCGAGTTTTCAACAGCCTCTCCGCTTATGTCAAAGTATCCCTCACCATCGAATATGGGAATCCTCATGACACAGCCCTCCTCAGAAGACAAAAGCCGGAACAGCAAGCCTCATTCGCCGCGACAAAAAGAGATGAACTCTTCGGAAATCAGATCTCCATTAGCGCGGACGTTCTGCTCGGCGATCTCCTCGTAATACTCCAACTCATGAATCAGAACAGGAATTTCTTTCCCGAAGGTCTTTCGGATGAATCCCGAATCATGAAGACCCTGCACCACCTTCACCAGCATAGAGACGAAGTGCTTGGTCACGCTTTCCCCTGTTTCCAACGCCGCATCCGCCTCTTCCGGGGACATCTCCTCCAACTCCTCATCCGTGTAGAGGCGCACCTCCGAACCCCTCAGCCACCGATCAATCAACTCAGCTGAACCGCCGACGGTCTCCCGTCCACCTCCGAACACGACTTCTCGGTTCTGCAACCAGAAAGCAAAGTTCCAACGCGCCTCTTTGGCATCGCTCGCACGCGGAGCCATGACCGCCACTTGCTCTTCGGTGTTGTAGCCGAGCGTCACCGTCGGTTCGAAAGGGTTGTCATTCCAGTCTTGGACCCAGAGCGAAACCGCATAGATGTCAGGGGCATCCCATGACGCCATGGCAACTTTGATGTATTCCGTCAGCATCCGCTCTATGATCTCATCGGGAATGCGCACCTCTTCTCCCATTCCCCTTTCCGGCTCTTCGATCCCTTCGCGTTGCGCATCATCCTCGTCGAACTCGGTCATCCCGTCCAAGAGCTGTTTCATGTTTCTTCTGCTCTCTTCACAGGGTTCCTTCTTATACGCCCGCTTCATAGCCGCGAAAGCTTCTGGAGACAGGTCTTCGAGAGGTATCTGCTCATCTTCCACCCAATACTGAAGGATTCGTATCGCCATGTTCCGATTGCAGTTCACCGGCGCAGTCAGCCCTTTCAGGACAAGATCAAGGCCCTGAGGCATCTTGTGATAAAGATTTTGCAGCAAGTAGCCGAGACGTTTATACGTTCCCCACTCCTTCCCCAACCCAAGCTCATCAAGTGGCCGATCTTCGATGGCCGATTCCGGGAGCTTCACACGAAAAATCTGAATGAGCTTTGAAAGATGCTCTTCATCAGCTATATATCCACATTGACTGTAATGATCCTGGAAATCCCCTTCGATAAGATTCATCAAGGCGTCTTTATAGGGAAGATCCAGATGGATAGCCAGGTCGATGCCTTCCCCCTTTTCCACCGCTGACGTCACGATCTGGATGCAGCTCTCATCATGAAGCAGCCTTTCACATTGCTCCTCGAAGTCGACGAATCCGCACTTCGGTCCGTATTTCAAGTAGTATAGAAAGCGTTCGTAATCCTCTAGATCGAGAACGTGGTTCTCGGCATCTTTCAAATATCGGCTGATCACATTTTGCCAATCCCCTATCTGTGAAAAGTCCTTGCTGGAACCACTGATCAGCGCAGAAAGGATGCGGCCCACGGCCTTGAACTCTTCGTCGGTCATTCCCGTCCGGATGAGGTCATCTGCATCAGACTTCAAATAGCACGCAAGCGCGGATTCCGATTCAGGGATCCATCCTTCCACCCCATGGAAGAGCAGCCAGCGACGAATCTCTTCCGTTGTGGGCTGGATCTCATTGATGATGTTGACCTTGCCCCAGCCATGAACGTGCTTCGCCAATGCGAACAGCTCCTCTGTGGCGTTTTCCCAATGGCGCATGTTCCACATGACGAACAGGGTGTATTCGTCAGAAAGGCCCAAGATCCTGATCAGGCGTTTCAGCTCATCATTCGGCTCCCCGTAAAGCTCGAGCAGGGAGAGGCCGACCTTCGGAAGGGGTATTTCAGTTGATGAGCAAATGCAATCAACGGCATAGGAGAACAAAGCGTCTTCCTGGATATGGGAAAGATTGCGAAGAACGTATGACTGAAGTTCGTCGATGAAGTCCAGGATTCGATTCTTTTCATCCATCTCAAGGAAGAGATGATCCGCTTCCGCGCGCCGTCCCATGGACGCCGTATACACCGCCAGGCCGATCTTTTGATCGATGTCGTCAGGAAGCGGAGCAAAGCCCATGTGATACAGAGCGATGCCGTCCTTGGCACCGTCCGCAAAACGGATCTTCGCATCAGGGTCATCATACTCTTTCAGGGAAAAAACCTCCGGCAGCGTTCCATTTTCCATATTCTCAGCGATGTAATCCAAGATCGGCTGCCTGTGCACAAGCTCGTAAACAGAACCCTTTGCTCCATGTTTCCAGAATTCTTTGAGCTTCTCTGTCCAAGCCACAGCGACCGCCCTTCCTCGAAGAAATCGTCTTCCATCATCTTTCATCAGCAAATGCGAGCTGCTGCCGCAACCTCGACGCCCATGATAGCCATATCCCCTTTTCCATCGGTATCAGTTTGAAAAAGAGATGCGCACCGAGCGCTCTTCGTTCGCGGACTGGGATATCTTCCGCTTCGATGGTTCACGGCATACGAGGAGGCGGAGATGGAAAAGCGAGAGATCGTCCTGGCGGGTGGGTGCTTCTGGGGCACAGAGGCCTATCTCAAACGATTACCCGGCGTGCTGGACACCGAGGTCGGCTATGCGAACTCCCTCGTGCCGCAACCTGATTATGAAGATGTTTGCACGGGAGAAACGGGAGCCGCTGAGGCGGTGCGCGTCATCTATGATCCAGAGATCATCCCGTTATCGCTCCTTCTGGAAGGGTATTTCCGAACCATCGACCCCACTGCGCTGAATCGCCAAGGCAACGATCGCGGCACGCAATACCGGACCGGCATCTATTGGACGAATGAGCATGATGTCCCCATCATCGCTTCCGAGCTGGCAAAGCTGGAACGCCGGATCGGCAAACCCCTGCGCGTGGAAGCGCGAAAGCTGGAGAACTTCTTCCCCGCCGAAAATTATCACCAGGATTATCTGGACGCGAACCCCATGGGCTATTGCCATGTGAATCTTGCGGATGCCAGAAAGTTCGTCGAAGAGCGCAAGGCGGACTTCTCCATTGCGACACAAGGATATGCACGCCCCGACGAAACCACCCTGAGAGAACAGCTGGACCCTCAAACCTTCGCTGTGACCCAAGAAAGCGCAACCGAACGAGCCTTCTCACATCCCTACGACCGCCTGTTCGATGAAGGCATCTATGTAGATGCCGTAACAGGCGAGCCGCTTTTCTCCTCTGCGGATAAGTTCGATTCTGGTTGCGGCTGGCCCGCATTCGCGCGGCCGATCGCAGAAAGCTCGCTCATGGAAGTAACGGACACCTCCATTCCGGGAATGCCGCGGACCGAGGTGCGCAGCACTATGGGTGACAGCCACCTTGGCCACGTCTTCGAAGACGGGCCCGCAGAATCAGGCGGCCAGCGCTACTGCATCAACGGGTCAGCCTTGCGCTTCATCCCCCGCGACCAGATGGAGTCGGAAGGATATGGGTATTTACTGTCCTAGGAAGGCTTGAAAGAACCAAGGTAAACAGCATCGCGAACCTCTCGAACCATTCGAATAGCAAACAGTTTTATAGAACTCATAGCTCATGGAGGGAGGACGTGATGTCCATATTCTTCCATACCTCCTATGGAATCCCAACATCAGATCATATTCCTCTATACAATTGCAATGTCTCTGGATTCTCAAACAACTCCTTCAAGCGTTGCATCGCAATCCTGTAAACTCCAACCATGGTTGCGGTATTGAAATAAGATTGCCCGAAATGATGAGTGGCTTGTGTAATGGCCTCATTAGCAAGCAGGTCGAATAAAGCCATAGCCTCTTCGAGGTCAATATCAGCATCCGTCTGCTCAAGAAGCATCTGTATGTCACAACCCAAACTTTTACCATAGAGAAATTCATATTCTTTGAGTGCAACCTGGCTCCATAGGTCATTTGGATAATGCGCTCTATAAGCACTAATCCAATCCCACATTATCTGCGGCATGATTACATTCGGCGCTTCCGCATGACACCTTTTGCAGAGTAAGACATAGTTTTCTTTTGCGTCTTTTCCACCTAGGGCTTTTGGAACAATATGACATCTCTGAATCTCTCTTTGACTAGAGCATCTCCAACACGAACTTGCAGCTCTTTCCGAATCTATTCCCAGGGATCGGAAACTATCTTCGCCCTCCCAGAATGCCAAGATGGATTCATGGGATGCGGTTATTCTCCTCCTCTCTTTGCGTTCCTCAAGCGCCATATTTCTGGCATGGGTAAGATGCTGCTCTAATTCGCTCAAATCCTCTTCATTCAGCAACCTAGAGCGCTCTTTCTTTGTCAATTTCTTTTCAAAGAAAACAATTCTCCAGTCATCGCTTAAATCTTTGACGTTCTGAAGAAACACATCGAAATGCTCCCTGCGTCTCTTCAGCGCCTCGGCCATCTCGTTCTTTGGGAAGAACAGCGTATCTAAAATACCCAAATTCCTATCTGGACCATATTCTTCATAATAATCGTCATACCATCTTCCCTTTTTCGATATACCCGATTTCAGACTAAAGCTAACCGCAAAAGAAGGATCATCCAGTGAATCAAAATGGTTGAGCACTGGGCCAAAAATGTAAATACAATCGATATGGTAGGGATATCTATTCGTATCGTTATACTCTTTTGCACGTGCTTTGACTTTTTTGATTTGTTCGATAAACCCATGAGCGGTTAGAGGGCTTCCATAGCGAGCAAGCACAAGCCTCGCATAGCCATTAGGGGTGCAGCACCACTGCGCTTCCCCATCCTCTTCCTCAATTTCCAGAAAATCGATTTCTGAAAGCTTCTGAAGCCATCCCTGCATAGCAATCTTGGCAACCTCGAACTTATCAGCAAGGATCTCGAGACTATACGGGTCGGGGTAGCATTCCCGAACGATATTCCTCGCCATCTGAGGAGGGACGTCATTGATAAAGCGCTTGTTATCAAGCACCATTGCCATGGTTGACCCTCCTTAACAGTCGCTTTGGTTCACAATACATCTCAATTCATTGAGCGTAAGCAGACCATATGACCCCTTATGGATCATCCGATGACAATTAGGGCAAAGGGGGATGAGATCCTTGATAGGGTCAACCATCTGCATTTCCTTACTCTCGCCCAGAGGATTCAGGTGATGCACATCAATGATTCCTGCAAAATCAGCACCGAAATGGTCTGCGAAATTAAGACCACATGCTTGACAAACATAACCATAGTGTTCCAGACATAAACGGCGCGCAACACGGTTTCGCTCGACAGAGTCATGCACCCTTTGTTTCCGCACTCCATCTGAAAAAAGCTGACCACTGTTTCGACTCGCAATCATTGGTCTGATCGCACGAATGTTTGGTTTCGAATCCTGTTTACCTCTTACCTGCCCGAGCTGTTCGAAAGAAACGTTGCCCGCAAGACTCCCCTCTCCACCGTTTTGACATTTTTTAGAAACGCCTCTATAGGTGTTGGCGGCTATTTCCATTTCCGAAAAATGCGAATCTATCTTTTCGACAGCACTGCAAAAACCTTCTCCTCATATATTCGCCGAAGGGCATCCCATACCAATATCGAATAACCACCCAATTCCTCAAGTAGTATTCCATGTTCAAAGCAGCGAATAAAACCAATTGGCGCTCAGTAAGCCATGAGGTGGTTGTCAACAACAGCGGTGAGAAGAATTTATCCGGGAAAATCCTTCTGGATGAATGCGTCCATAAACCACTAGCCGCGCCGCCAAGACGCTTGCAACAAATACGGTCAACATATTCAAGAAAGGACACGTTATGCAGGCCTCGCCAGTAGGCAGGGAGGGTTTGCCTGAGTTGAAATGCGCATGAATATGTTGCAAAGCAGGCAAAAAGCTCTTCATCATCAAAGAACTCCAGCAGGCCCCGGAGAGTCGCTAGTGAGCCGTTCGTCGCATGCGTCCTCAAATAGGGAACGCCTTTACGAATTCCCTCTTTTGGTCCTAAATCTGATTCTATCGAAGCAAAAGGAATCCAATCGTATTCCTCTGCGAAATCAGAATCCATGTCAAGCTCGATTGTCAAGATCAAGCTAGGGTCAAAATCAATCTGGCGCTCTTGGCATACCTCTTGCCAAAGACTGTATAGATCATGCCATGTGAAATCGAATGTGGGTTTTACGAACATAGCTGGATTCTACCGCCAACTCGTTGTTCTCCGCCAGAAAGCTGTATTCTTTTTTGCAATAAAACATGCGGGAGGAATCACGCCATGATCTATTTTGCTCTCATATCGTACCCCGATCCATATGAAGATTCCACAACGGGAGTCTGCCGGGAAGACGTCGGGTTCATTACTCTTGTCGTTGAGGCGTCATCTCCAGAAAAAGCACTCGAAAAATATAGAGAGCGACTCGTCAAGCTCCATGATGAGGATGAGATATTTTTCGATGTTAATGCTTTCTATCTTGAGGACTTGGTTGAGCTAGATAACATTCCAATTGCAGCAAAACAAATCACGCATTTCATTCCCAGGCTTTTCGACAAGATGCCCAGCCTTATCCTACGCTCTGACCCTGAAGGCGATGAAGCTCTGCGTCATTACAACACCACCGAAGCAGACGAAGGAAATATGGAGCCTCTTTTGGATATCGACCGCGATAGACGCCTGTCTCGACCCCTTTATAAATCCCTTCTAAAAAAGAAGAGCAGAGGGATTCTCCCTTCTTTCAAAGAACTGTCCGACGGGGATGTGTATGAACTCTTCGTGGTTGAAGGATGCATCCGTGCAGAAATCGCAGAGCTTTTCGACATCACACTCGGCCAACTAGATTATCGCCGAAATAAGGTCGATGCCACTTTGTTAGAAGAGGCGCTTTATAACACACTCGTTGATCAAGGTATCCTCGATCCCTTTCCCTACAAAAAGGAGGAAAGCTGAACTTGGTGTAAGGATAAAGGTACGCACCAAAATGCTCGTGGATGAATCTCGCGTCTAGCCACCGAATCTCCGAGGCTTCGACTCCTTGCCTTTCCCATAAAGCAAAATCTCATAATTGAGAAGGTTGACCTTCGCTTTCTTATCGCGTTCTTTACCTGTCTGGAAGATGCGGACCCGATTTCGAGGACCATAGCAAATCCATCAATATGCATCGATAATGGACGAGCGTTTTGGAATGTCCGTTTTACTCACTGATGATCAATATGTCCATGACCGGCAAATCAGCAAACACTTTAGCATCAACTGCATGTTCAGGGATCCATGGACGAATACCCATCCCCAAAAAATCTGCGTCGCTAATCCCAAACAGCATGCGCCAGAAAAGAAAGCGTTACGACTCCGCCGACGAAAAGGAACACAAAAACAGTCGCCCCCAAAGGACTGACCCCTCCCTTATCGCGCATGTATCGCGCTAGATCCTCTTCTGTCTGATTCGACGCAATCCCTGCGTTCAAAACTGAAATGGCGTGAGCATGATAGATTCTGTAGAAAAGCACACAGGCAAGAGTGGGACCGATGAAGCCGAACACTTCCGCACCCAAGAAAATGTTAATGCCCATCATGACAAATGCGAGCATCAAGAGAAGAAAAGCCCCCTTGTAACATTTTCGATAGGCCCAGTAGATGGGGCCCAAGAATAAGGAGGGAACACTGACTGAAAGCGGGGCGCATAGTTTAGAAACCATAACAGAGAACTTGTCGCTGTCGGAACATGCATCATCATGGCCCTGCATAAAGATACTGAACCAGTTCGCATCTTTCCATCTTGCGCTGTTCTTCCCATATTCGTCGATGTGCTGCCGTTCAAGATCATCAGACGATTTCCACGCAGCGATGCCGAGCAAGAGCGCCGGCACCAATCCTCCCCCTAATGCAGAGATGAATGCACCAACCGTAGCCAATCTCATGGAAGATGCTGGATCATAGACACCACCCAGTCCCTGCATCTGGCAGATGGAAAGTACGAAAACGGCTGTTGTGGACGAGATGGAAAATGCAATTGCCAATTCGGTCACAGCTATATAGATCATTCCTTGAATCGTCGGCCCAAAAGGTTCTGTGTACAAGAAAATACGCGGAAAATCCTCCTCTATATCCGGCGCATACATTGCAAAGCCGCCGGGAACATCCATTACCACCGACATAGTCTGGAGAACGAGCCAAAAAAGTACGATCTGAACAAAGACCGCAACAGACAGGACAATGATAGAAGCTATTGTCAATCTCCGAACCAAGCGTTCATTGCTCACCATGTTCATCCGCCCATCGCCCTCACTGCTTAACACAACAATTCTACACAAGCAACACGAGCAGCATCACAGGCAAGCGAACTGCGCTTCCGTTGGCCTGCTTGCGCTATTCATTCACAGCCGGTTCCGGCCTTGGCGCATTTTTGTCTCCCGCGATCGCCGCTGCCCAATCCGCTTCTCGGAATCCGGGTGCAACAGGCATCCCATCAACGATCAGCAACGGCCGCTTCACCAACATGCCATTGCTCGCGAGCAGCTCATACGCCTCCTCATCAGCCATGCCAGCATCGAGCTTCTGCTTCACACCCATCTCGCGGTACAGCATCCCTGACGTGTTGAAGAACCGGCGAAGGGGCAAACCGGATGCTTCGCGCCACTTCCTCAATTCTTGAGCTGTCGGATTCTGCGTCACGATGTCCCGCTCCTCGAACGCGACCCCATTCTCTTCAAGCCACTTCTTCGCCTTCTTGCACGTTGAGCATTTCGGATATCCGATGAACAGAACCGTCACGGCCCTCCCCTTTCAAGTGAGGCGATCATTCCCGCCCATTCTAGGCCACTCTGTTGCCGTGATTCTGCTAGGCTTGAACGACGATTCGAGCCACAAGGGAGACATCATGGAAAGCAAAGCCATCCACCGCTGCCTGCACGTGCTTGATCTGGACGAATCTCTGGCGTTCTATGAGCGGGCGCTCGGCATGACCGAGATTCGCCGCATGGGTCCTGACGACGGATCATGGGCCAACGTCTTCATTGGCAATGATGTGTGTGGATTCCAAATGGAGCTCACTTGGAACCGCGGGCGCACGGAGCCCTACGACAACGGCGGCCGCGACTCGCATATCGCTTTCACGGTGCCCGACTTCGATGCGGCGCATGCCCTTCACGAGCAGATGGGTTGCATCTGCCACGAGAACGAGAAGATGGGGTTGTACTTCATCGAAGACCCTGATGGATGCTGGCTGGAGATCCTGCCCGAGAAGGCCGAGTTCGCGCCTCAAGCGGGCGTGGATGTGTTGGCGGCCCTGACGGCCAGACGCAGCGTCCGCACGTATTCGGGAGATTCCGTGCCGGAAGAGCTGCTCTACCGCATCGTGCGTGCGGGGCTGCTCTCCGCATCGGGACGCCGACGCAGGCCATGGGAGCTCATCATCGTACGCGATCGCAACACCCTTGCGAAATTGGCTGAATGCCGTGACTCCGGTGCGGCCATGCTGGCTGGCGCCGATGCCGCCATCGCCGTTCTAGGCAATCCCGAAGTCGCCGACACTTGGGTAGAGGACTGCTCCATCGTCATGGCGAACATGCACCTGGAAGCAGCCGCTTCAGGTGTTGGCAGCTGCTGGATCCAAGGCCGCATGCGCATGGCCGCGGACGGACGATCCACACAGGACTTCGTCGCCGACCTGCTTGACATCCCAGAGCCGTGGCAGCTGGAAGCCATCCTTTCCCTTGGCATGCCAGACGCCCTCTGCGAACCCCGCACGTTCGATGAAACGCTGATGGCAAAAGTGCATGAGGAGAGGTTTTAGGGGGAAGAGGGCGCACCAAAATGCTCATTAATGAATTTCGCAACTGATCACCAAATCTTTAGGGCTCCGACTCTTTGCCTTTCCATAATGCAAAAAGGGTCAAGGATTTAAAGAATTGACCTTATTTACTCGACTTGAAGATGAAGGATCGCTTTCGAGGGGCCATTTCAGATCCATCAATGCGTATCTGATCATGAATGAGCGTTTTGGCGCGTCCCTTTACTCAGGCATCTTTTCTCGCCAGCTCATCTTCAAAAAGGGCAAGCCACGGGAATATCTCATTACTCAAAATCATGTAAATCTTCGATTTTTGCTTCTCGGTCGGTTCGCTCCTTTTGTTGAACATCCTAATCATAAAATCGCGATCGTTCGCTCCATTGAAATCGTTGTACTGATTGTCTAGGAAAGCGCCCTTATCATAGAGAAAGGCGAACAAGCGCCTTGAGAAGTATTTAGAATCAAGATTCTTTAAGTTATTGGGCCCCTCGCTGCGAAGAGCCTCGAGGAGTTTGATTGCCTCGTCCCATACCTTAACTTCGTTTTTGAGCTCTTTGCTACCAAACTTGAGAATGCAATGTGAACCTATAGGGCTGAGCAGATTGCCATTGATTTCATTTTCAATTGTATATTCGTACCGAATTCCTTCATGGCCGCACAGACACGCTTCTCTGCAATTATGATTGTCGTAGCAGCTGACTATATGCCATTCTTTCACTGCCTCCCTCCAAACACTAGATACTGATGCGCCAAGAAGAATTCCAGTGAGTCCATACGCGCCCGACATTGCCTCACTCCTTCCTCTCCATACTTTCCTCTGGAGTAAGAAGCTGCTTTTGAAATTATAGTTTTCCGATTTTCTCTCTTGGTCTTGATCGTCTTGCCAGCTCTTTTTACTTTAATCCTCCGAGAGAATTATTATCAGGAGCAAATAGAATGCGCCAAAATGCTCATTGATGAATTTAGCGCATGATTCTCGAATCCTTAGGATTCCTGATCCTTGCCTTTCCGCAAAAACGAAAGAGGCTCATGATTTAGAAGACTGGATTTCTCTTTCTTATCACCTTCCTTATCCACCTGGAAAATGTGGGTTCAATTTTTTTGGGAATATCCCCAATCCATCAATGCGAACCCAATCATGAATGATCATTCCGGAGCGCCCCTTTTGTTCCTCGCCGACAACATCAACGGGATGGCACGTGCGGTGATAGCCGAGCGCTATGACGTGGGCGATGCGCGGCGTGCGGCGCTGGTTCCCATGTACGCAGCAGTGCAGGATCGAGTGAACGAACTACTTGCCGGAGGCGCAAATGCTGCTGGAACTTCCACGGGCGTGGTGCGATTGATCGTCGGCACGTACAAGGGGGTGTGCGATTCGCTGAACGTGAGGAGCGCACCGAGCTTAGGCGCTTCCGTGGTTGAGGGGTATGGTCGTAGCGAGAGAATCAACAGCATCGCCGCCGACACTGTTGCGGCTGACGGCTATGTGTGGGCGCATTATACGGCTTACAGTGGCGCTACGAGGTATGTGGCCGCTGGAACGGTTGATGGAAGCGAGAAGTATCTGGTGAAGTGCTAATCTCGCAATTTGGTTCCCAGTTCTTTAAGGCCACGAGAGGTCAAAATGCTGTTAAAGTCACTGATAGGGAGACCGGGAGTTCGCTCAATGATTTTCAGACGTGTCTTGTCGGGATCGTTGAATTCGTCAAGTCTGTTCTTCGATTTCTCGTACAGCTTCTGGACAGTGCGTAATCCAAGTCCCAAGCCCACACAAATGGCCATGAGCGTGTCGTTGGCCATACTGTTAGATTTATCATTCCTGATATTGCCGCAGTAGTTGGTATGGAGCAAAGTGGCCTCAGAAAACTTCTCAGGGTATTGAAGGCCACGCTTCTCCATGAGGAACCAAAGGCATTTACATAATGTGGAAGAAGGGCTGGCTAACAACTCCTGGAAATCTATATCGTCTTCTATGTCAAACAATTGGGATGTGTATGCTTGATAAGCTTCATCAGGATCGCAAGGGCATTCAGGCTGGAAACTAGGATGAAAGACTAAAATCCGATTATCAACGTCGGTTGTGCGATATAAGAATGCACCTCCGATTAAATCCTTCTTATAAGACGCATATTTTCGCACCGCGAAAGAGCGTATGTTCAAGGCGCATTTAGATAGATTGCGCCGCGCCATTTTGGTAAGGTGCGGCACTACTCCATCCTGCGCGATGAATTTAGGATTAGCCAAGACGAAATAGCCATCAGCGAAAACGTAATTGTTGCTATTCACCCAGGCGGCTAAAGTCGAGTCATCGGACAGTAGCTGGTATGCTTCAATTGGGGACAGCTCGGTGTAATTATTCTCGTTTAGCAGATCACTGAAAACATCTTCGTAATCAGGGAGCACGCTAAGATTCTCATCTAATCCAACTTCTAGAATTCTGTACTTTGCAGACATACGCGAGACGATGAAGAAATCGCTCAATGCTTGCACTATAGAATCGCATGTTTGGTGATGTTCGGAATCATCAAGAAGCTCCATACCTTTCTTCCTGAAAGTGACTTCCGGCATGAGGATTCGCGGAGTTAGTCGATGAGCCTGCCATTCGAGCCAGTTGATCTGGTTCTCCGGGGTTTTCTTTCCAGATGGAATGAGGAGTGCCTTTGAGCTTCTACAGAGGATTGGATTAGTGGGCATTTGGCTTTGCGCATCGCGCATGGCTTTCATCTTGAAAAAGGCACGATCCTTTTCCCAATGCAAGGCTTCATGCATAAGGGTGTTTCGCTGAGTACCCTCGTTAAACCGAAACTCGGAATCAGGATCAATCAGAATGGTACCGGCCTTGAAATGCTTATGCGTAACCTCGCATGTCTCTTGATCGATCACAGGAACATCGCTATCGAGCAAAACGCAGCACCCGAAAATGTCGCCACTGGATGACAGTCTTTCATGAACGACTTGAAGGCCTTCTTGCTCAAGGATTCGGTCAATAGGAAGCGCCATCGGAGTCGTTAATGCTTCCTTGCAATGACTGCTCAAGTACTTTCTCGCATAATCATCGAGCCGGTTGCTGCCCAATATCAACGCACCAGTTCTCTTGTCGGTGTCGAAAATATCTTGGGGAGAAGGCTTAGTCGACATCGGATGCACCTACGTTCTCATCGTATGCATCTAGAGGATATGAACAAAGCAATGCCTTTGCATCGCGCCAATTCGGGCAATATTGCTCCACGAGCGATTGAAAACGGTTGGTGTGGTCACGTTCCAGCAGGTGAACAAGTTCGTGGATTATCACATAGTCGAGACATTCCGGCGGTTTCTTGACCAACTGGAGATTAAGCCAGATGCGCTTTTTTTCGATATTGCATGTGCCCCATTTGGTTTTCATATTCTTCACACGAAAATCGTCGACGACGACGGGCACCTTGCGAAGGCAGCGAACAACTGCAGAATCTAATGCGCGTTTCAGCTCGGTACGATACCACTCTGTAAGTAAATGCTTGCGCTGCTCTTCAGTGGTTCCGTCCGGAATATTCATTATGATTTTAGACACGGATTTGATTATGGTGGCTTTAGGCGCACCGTAGACGACTTGGAGGCGATATGGTTTGCCCCATAAATAATGGGATTCACCTGAGATGTATTGACGCTTGGTCTGGCGCGGCTGAGCTGCGAAGCGTTGTTTAGTCTTCGATATCTCTGGCAATCTCTTCAGAAGATAGAGCTCTATTTCTGATGAAGACACATCAAGCGGTGCTTTAACTGACACGACGCCTTCGGGTGGATCGATATGAATATAGAGGTTCCTCAGATTCGATTGCCTGAAAACCTGAACCTCATCATCGCCAATTGTAAGCAACTCCCTAGATGTCATACTCGCTCTGTCTCTCCACTATCATGAAGACTGACTCCGTTTCCTTCTTGGCCGTTTCTTCATCCCAGCCATCGGCGAGTAATTCTTGAAAGATGGCATTTTTGATATTTTGCTGCATGGGCTTGTTGCCCTTCCAACCTGGCTTTATAGCTTCGCTTATTGCATCGTGGAGTCTCAGTACAAATGCTCCACGATCGGGGCCTTCAAAATGACCATATAACGCCATGGCGGCACGATTGCCATTCACGCCATCGGGGTACACTTCATCGTCGTTCGGATTAAGGATTGATTCAGCCATTTCCACAATATGACGTAGATATTCTTCATATGAAATGGCATCCATCTTCCTTTGTAGGATTATCTGCTGCAGCCGCTCGGAAAGCTTACCGTAATAGGCGTGATTTGATTCCATCTTGCGAACGATCTCGAAGCGAAGATTGTTCTCTATTGTTTCAGCCTTAGCCTCTTTACTCCCCCCAAGCCCATTAATCAATTCGGCTGGTGTGGTGGATGGACTATTTATCAGAAGTTCAACTATCGACATATCGCCAAGCTTGCTAATGGTTTGGGAATCGTCGGCATGAATATAAGTATCCAAGATATAGCGCATGTCTTCCTCGTATGGCTTCAGGTCAATGTAATCGCAGCTAGCGAGACGAATCATATCTTTGATCTTGCTGTAGCCATGGACATCACTACGGACGTGTTCCACATCGTCCTCGGAATAATCGTAATCAGAGACAAGCTTGTCGCAGCAGGCTGCGAACGATCTCGCTAAAGAAGCTACTAGCGCATAGAGCGCGTCACGCTTAGCGCGGTATTCGCGTGCTTCGCTTTCCTCTGGGCTATTGCCACAGAAGAAGGCGATGCAACTGCTGTCGTCATTTTTATCTTCAGTCTGTTCAAACAAGGCATTGAGGGAGACGAGCGAACCTTCCATTTCTGCTTTGGCTTCATCGTAGCGATTCTTAACAAGACCTTCGATGTCTTCATCGTCATAATCATCGAAGGCGCCAGATGTATAGTCGTTAACTGCCACTTGGACATTCTTAAAGAGGTCTTTGTAATCGATGATGTATCCGTAGTCTTTGTCTTCGCCATTGGGACGATTTACACGACAGATGGCTTGGAAAAGGTCGTGGTCGCGCATGGACTTATCGATATAGAGGTAAGTTGCAGACGGAGCATCAAAGCCGGTAAGCAGTTTGTCAACAACTATGAGGAGCTTCATCTTGGAAGGCTCATCCTTGAAGAGTCTCTTTGCCTCCGCTTCAAATTCGTTCACGCTTTGGCCATCCAGCATGCGCTCATAAACGCTCTTCTTGTATTCGTCTTCGGATTCATGTGATAAATCAATCGTGGCAGTGCGGACGCTGTCGGGAGTGGGTTCGTAGGATGTGACTACAGCACATTTTGTGAATCCCATTCGATTGAAGATGTCCCAATAGCGGCACGCTTCATAAATGCTGTTTGCGACGAGCATAGCAGTTCCACGGTCATCCTTGAGGCGCGGAAGGATTTCCATGTCATAAACGATGTCTTGGACAATGCGTTCGAGTCTCTCCTTTACGCTGTAGACTTTATTCGTCGTAGTCCATTTCTGCTTCAATTGCTGTTTAGCATTCTCGGTGAGACCGCGTGTCTTAGCTTCAAACCAGCTATCGAGCTTATCCTTGTTGGAAATATCTTGGTCGACGTCACGAGCCTCATAACGAAGATCGAGGATGACACCATCATTGACACCTTCGTCGAACTTGTATGTGTGGATATACGAACCGAATGTTTCTAGACTAGTTTGTTTGTCTTTCTTTAGAAGAGGAGTGCCGGTAAAGCCTATGAGTGTAGCATTGGGCATGAGTGTCTTTACGGCTTCGTGCAATTTGCCGGAGTTGGTGCGGTGACATTCATCGATGAAAGCCACGATATTGCCCTTAGCCTCGAAGTCGGGATCGAGGTCTTCAAGCAGTTGCTTACGGTAAAGGTCGATATCCGATTGACTGCCCGCATTATGACCATACTTATGAATGAGCGAGCATACTATTTGGTCGGTATTGTTGTTCAGAATAGTGCGAAGGTCGGCGCAGCTCTTGGCTCTGCGAACACTCTCATCCACGTCGTAGAAAAGGCTTTCAATCTGGTCGTCCAGCTCTTCGCGGTCGGTGATTATGACGATGCGGCCATCGGGAACCTCAGGGCTTTCGTTGATCCATTTCGCAAGCCATGCCATGATGAGCGATTTGCCTGAACCCTGGGTGTTCCAGATTATTCCACCTTCATGGTCGAGAATGCGTTGGCGTGCTGCAATGTTGGCGAAATATTGATTGTGTCGAGCAATCTTCTTTGTGCCTGCATCGAAGATGATGAAGTCATGCACCAACGATAGGAAACGATCTTTCTGGCAAAGCGATATGACGCCTTCTCGCAAGCGGTTGTTCTGTTGCGAAATGATTTCTTTAACATTGCGCGAAAGTTCGTCTTTGGCCTTGGAATCCTCTCGCCATTGCAAGTAATACTTTTGCGGGGTCTCTATGACTCCGTAGAAGAGACCTTCGGACTCGTTACCAGCAAAAAGAATCTGTTCCGTGGAGAAGAACTGCTGGATGTTTTCCTTCTTCTGGTTTGTCAACAACTGACGTATGCCTTCGGCAGCGGCAACGCTGGAACGTTTGAGCTCGAACATGCCAAGCGCAATGCCGTTTATGTAGAGAATAAGATCGGGACGCTTCTTATGGATGCCGTCCTCGCGAAGGGTAGTTACTTCTTCGGCCACGTAAAAGTCGTTAGCTTCTGCATCGATCCAGTCAATGAAATCGACATTGGGGCGACGATTGCCTTTACCACGCACATCTGTGCCATAGCGCAATAGCGAATAGACTTCTTTGTTGACGTTATATAGGGAATCTACCTGATTGGAGGCAGCACGTTGCAGCTTTGCTATCGCCTGTGAAATCTCATCATCGGAATAGCCGCGCATCTTCAGGTTCTTCTTTAAAAGATCTTCTTTGATTGGCGTATTAACCTCTTCTTCGAGATTGCCGAGATAGATGTAATGAAGGTCATCAACCAGCCAGTCGATTACGCGCTTTTGAGCTTTAATCTCACCATCAACAGAAGGCATGCTAGACCTCCCAATCTTGCAGGCGCACACGACCAGTAAGAAGGTCGTCCATTGCGCCGTCTCGTATTTGCTTCCATTTGTCGCGTTCGACTTCGAGGGCGGATAGGTCAGAGTCGAGTTTTTCAAGCACATCAGCTATTGCAGTTTGCTCTTCAATGTCTTTGGGAATGTCAAAGGAGAACCGCTTAAGATCTTTTTGATAGAGGTGCTTGATTGTAGAACCAGCAGACAATGCAGCAATGAAGTTTTTAAAGACAGAGGAACTGAGTAGCCTGTACAGGAAACGCGAGTCTAATCGTTCATTTGTCCTGAAAACAAATACGCCGCTATTCAACGTGGCAGGCCGGTCAAGTTGCTGAACAATAGCAACCTTCCCCACCGTTCCATCCTTCGTAACAAGTACATCATTTTCAGAAACCTGAATATTCGCATCCAGCTCATAGCGTTGTTTTGATACGAAATTGATTCCGTCAAGATTTACTGATCCATTTATAAAATCAGAACCACCTATAAGATAACTATACCCATGCTGAAGGTATTCATCTTTCTTTAACCCTTGCCAGCCAATCCTCGCTTTAGGAGTAATAACCTTATCGAAGCTGACAGTTATCCATTCATCGCTGAATCCCGCCAACCTTTCTTTTCCTGTAATCAATTCCTCTATCGCGCCTTCGCGGATGTTGCGCTTCTTTTCAATTAGTTCATCTAGAGAAGAGATGAGCTCATCGAATTGGGTGAGAGTGGCTGCAATGGCTTTTTGCTCAGGCTTGGATGGAATTGGAAGGGGAAATGTTGAGTATTCCTTTTTATTGATACCAGGTTGCCCACTGCGCATGGACATCGTTGAAATCCACTCCCAGTACCTTGATGTCCGCAATTGATACGCTATATATCTAGCATCATGATTAAGTGTGTTAATTGGGAATCTAATCAAAAAACCAGCATACGCAAGCCGACCGTCAGTAGAATTATAAAGATATGATTTGCCGGTACTGGCGCCGGTGCGGGCGATGACAATATCGTCTTCTTTTAGTATGTACTTGTTTTCATTTTCTATAGCCACAGATTTTTTATCGGCCTGATTAAACCTGCCATCATCATTAATATCTGTGATTCGGATGTATTGCGGATATGCATAAGTGAAAGGAATGGCAGGTGCGTTTATCCCATACTCGGCTTTTGCTGACAGGCAATCTCCGAGAGTGAGGGTTATCCAATCATGCGGATAAGTCACCATGAGTATCCCATCCTTTCGAGCGCAGCCATGGAAGCTTTACGTGCCTCATCGACACCTGTTTCAATCTCTGACAGTGTGTGCTCATAACGTCTGGCAATGAGTAGCAGCTGGGAAGACAAAGCATGCACTTCAGAATTGACTACATCGCAGATACGTCCTTGAATTGAAGGCATCCATTTCTTGAAGAACAAGAAGTCCTTGATCTCTTCGACGGTCAATTCACCATATTTTTCCATGACCAGAGCGTCTAGCTCCTTGACCTTTTCCTTTATGGCTTTACCGATATCCTCAATCTTGTCGAGTTTCGTCTTGTAGCTGATCAATACCTCATATTCATCGCGATAGTTTTCAGGAACAGGCGCATTCTTGACGGCTTCTGACAGCGCATCTTTCAACCTCTTTTTTCCAAAACTGCTGTTCTTGTTGCGCAGGGAAGCATCCTCAATCTCGGGGTTGTCTTTCAGGATGGCTTCCATAGCTGCTGAATCGCCTTCGTCGAAAAGACGAATCAAGTCTTGGAAGACTGCTATCTCTGGGGACGTTCTCTTTTTGTCCAGTTCTTTAATTTGCTTGTTGACTGAAGCCTTCGAAATGCTGCCATCTTCTTCGTTCAGCGCCTCTTTCAGCAAGCCGTCGTCACCAGATTCTTCCTCGCGTAGAACATCGAGTTCGGTAGCTAGGAGTTCCGATTCAGCAGTAAGGGCTTCGATCGCATTCAATTCATCAGAGAAAAAAGCTTCTTCCAAAATAGTGCGCGGAATGAGTGTTCCGTTAAAGGATTTGACCTTTGATTTGTCTTCGATGATTATTGTTTCGCCATTCTTGTTCTTTACCTTATTAGTGCCATATACATAATCGATATCGCGACCAGCTTCATAACCAGAAGCCTTTATTAGATAAACGTCGTCTTGGAGCTTCTCGTTCCAGTAGTTAAGAAGGCAGTCATAAATGTCGTAGGGATCTATCAAAAGTGCGTCTTTATAGAATGAGAGAAGCGAGTCTGATAATGAACGAATCAGAATTTTTGGATCAGTCAGGCTGTTTATATCGAGAAGCAATGGTTCTACATGTTGCTCCCATGCGTCGAAAAGCGCGTGGCATTCGACTTCTGTTTCATTGATCACGTTCGAATCAAGTCTGATCGCCTCTTCGATTTGATCGGATGGAAGGGCGAGCGTGTAAGTGTTATTCTGCACATCTAGAGGGGCCAAAACTTCATCTTTAAGTTCTGCTGATATAGACCAAAGAGTGTCTAAGGTCGCAATATCGGAACCGGGGATGCCACCGTTCAGATGTGCTGCGATGTTCTGCGGAAGCTCGTTTGAGGGGCGTTGGATATAGCGCGAAATGTTTAGATTTCCGTTGTTGTTATCCACTATATCCTTATAGGTGACAAAGCGGGAATAACCGGGTATTTCCTCCGTTGCAAGATAGGTGCGAACTATCTTTTCTATATCTTGTTCACGCAGGCGGTTCTTTGCACCATCCTTCTTGAAACCTTGACTGGCATCGATGAGAAATATGCCTTCGCGCTTTTCGGCATCTTCCTTGGCGATTATGAGAATGCACGCAGGAATGCCAGTGCCATAGAAAAGGTTTGGAGGAAGACTTATGATGCCTTCGATGAAATGCTTCTCGATAATCTTATTTCGGATGGTCTCTTCGGTGTTGCCACGGAAAAGGACGCCATGAGGCAAGATAATGCCAGCGCGGCCTTTCGATTTCAGTGACTTAAGAACATGGAGAAACCAAGCGTAATCACCGTTCTTTAGCGGAGGGATGCCATAGCCTTCGAAACGACCATATTTATCGTCATCGGGCTTTACGCCATCACTCCATGACTTATCAGAAAAAGGTGGATTCATTACGATGAAGTCGAACTTCTGCAATTGCTCATGATCTTTGTATTGTGGGTCGGATAAAGTGTTGCCGCGCTGGATATCGCCATCACCCTTTTGGTGAAGCACGAAGTTCATCTTTGCGAGGCCGGCTGTAGAGTTGTCCTTTTCCTGACCATATATGGTCACAATTGAATTGCCGCGTGAGTCCAATGGAGCTTCATCGGCAGCACGAATTAGAAGGCTGCCGCTGCCTGCGGCTGGATCGTAGAGCGTCCATTTCTTGCCAGGCTGGTTCTTGATGTCGCCGATTTTTATGAGGCGAGCAATGATGCGGGAAACTTCGCTTGGTGTATAGAATTGACCCTTACTCTTGCCTGACGCTTGGGCGAACTGCATCATGAAGTATTCGTAGGCGTCTCCGATGATGTCGTCACCGCTAGCGCGATTGGACTTGAAGTCGATGGCGGGGTTTTGAAAGACTCCGATGAGGCCGGTTACTTTATCGACCAGCTCTTTGCCATTGCCGAGTTCGTCATGATTGTTGAAACTCACATCTGGAAGTGCACCTTGAAGGCCGTTGGCTTCGAGGAACTCTTGAATGATCTTATCGGTTTCTTCACCGATATTGGAAGTGCCTTTGAGCGCGATGAGATCATCGAAGGAGGCGTCCTCCGGCACAGTGTATTCAGCGAATGGTTGGCCTTTATATCTGTCCGACACGTATTTAAAGAAGAGCAGTATGAGCACGTAGTCCTTGTAGCGAGCGGGCTCAACTCCACCTCTTAGTTTGTTGCATGCCTCGAAGAGCATAGAATAGAGTTCGGATTTCTTCACGGCCATAATCCTTTGATCGCTCCTTGCTGATAGTTTCTTACTGATATAACGTGCACCTAATCCATTGCGCTCTTTCCGCTAGCAATCCAGTCGTCAAGCTCTTTACGCTTGAAACGCCACAGCCTGCCAACACGATAGGCAGGTAAATCCTCATTCTTCTTGATCCAGGTTCTGAGGGTGACAGGCTTTATGCCTAGGTACTCCGCGGCGTCCTCGATTCCTATGTAGGCTTCTTCTCCTTTTTGCTCTGGCATACACGGTCTCTCCCTGACTATTGGTCAAAAGTATAACTACGAAAAGTGATTCTAAATAACAATACGTTATATTTTGTGATATTTGATGATATCTACAACTGCATTAGGTTCTATGGTTGCCATGTGAACATGAATGGCGAATACGGATGGCAAGCCAGAGCTTGATGCAATAAGCACGCAGGATTTCCATATATGCACATTTTTCAATTCGAAGAGTTGGGAATTAGATGCAGCATTGAGTTGAACTTCAGAGAAGCTGATAGGAAAACCATTGGTCAGAGCATTCCGCTAGTTGCTTTGCATGCAACATCCTCTCTGAAAAGCCAACTCCGCAAGTTGGGCGCAAGAAATCACAGCCCATCATTATGAAACCATCATGCACGATAGATGAGTGTGTGAGCTGAAACTCCTGAGGTACTGCAGTCGTTTTCGGATCAGGAGATTCAGGTAGGCAAGAAGCTTTTCATCCGAAAGGAAGGCTTTCATGGATGCGAAGAGGTTTGCTGGCTGACAGATCGAAGTATCAGTTACAGCTCTTCGCCTGAGGCGATTGGATGCCAACATGAATAGCGATGATGTTAAGCAGATCGAAAAACTGACGGACACTCCGAGTAAAAACAAATGGGTCAACGCAATTGCCCGATGGCAACAGGAAGAGTTTTCGAAAGCAAAGTCAGAAGGAAGAAGCGGAATGCGGCACATATCGGAAGTAATATCGGAAGTAATATCGGAAGTCATGGAAGACCTTGCAGCGGGGTAGCAAGCTTAGATTTGGAGCATTCGGGATAGTTTGACTGTGGACAAATCCGTGGACAAATTATCCTGAATGGAGCGTTTTCTAGCGTTTCGGAGTGTTACGTACGCAACGTTCAAATATGTCGCTTGAACTGATAAAACGCTGCAAAATGTTGCATACCGTCCCAAAGCGTTGCGACCTCCGAATCACTCCCACTCTATCGTAGCGGGGGGGTTGGGGGTGATGTCGTACACCACGCGGTTGATGCCATCCACTTCCAAGGTGATGCGCGTGCTGATCCGGGTGAGCAGCTCGTAGGGCAGCTTCGCCCAGTCGGCGGTCATGGCGTCCGAAGATTCAACCGCGCGCAGGATGACGGGGTACCCGTACGTCCGCTCGTCTCCCATCACGCCCACGCTGCGCACCTCAGGCAGCACGGCGATCTATCAACAACATGCTACATTACCTTAATACCGTGTTAAGATATTGAGAGTTAAGTAAGCGCCTTCAACGAAAGGTCACTATGGATCCCGAAGAACTCGAAAGAATCATCTCGCTCATGCGAATGGTTGGAACGGATCTGCAGGTCTATGAGGTCAAAGCCGCTGAACAGAAGCTCCCGGAATCGATAATCGAGAGTCTTTCGGCCTTCTCGAATGGAAGCGGCGGATATCTCATCTTAGGACTACGGGAACGAGAAGGGTTCGCGCCAGCCCCTGAATTCAACGCAAGCAAGATACAGGATGCCCTTGCTACTGCATGTGAAAAGCTCACCCCTCCTACACGCATAGACATAAGCATCCAAGAGTTCGAGGGCTCACCCATCATAGTTGCCTACGTTCCTGAACTGGCCCCTGTCGATAAACCGAGCTACATCACAACTCGTGGCATGTATGCAGGTTCATACATCCGAACAGGAGACGGCGACAGAAAGCTCAGTGATTATGAGATCGACCGCCTGCGAGAGGAGAGGCGCCAACCGCGACACGATGCCGAAATGGTGGCTGAGGCTATCATGGATGACCTCGATCCAGAAGCGATCACCGCGCTCCTTAAACGCGAACGAGAAAAGCATGGAGAGATCTTCGGCAAGCTATCGGACACGGATGCCTTGCTCAATCTCCGTGCGATTCAGAAAGACGATGATGGCGTATTGAGGCCAACTTTATGCGGCTTGCTCTGCTTGGGAATATACCCTCAAAAACACTTTCCCCGTCTTTGCGTGACATTCGCATCCTTCCCCGGAACCTCGAAAGCCGAAAAGATATCATCAGGTCGAAGGCTCTTAGATTCAGAGACAATCGTTGGGAGCATCCCTGTCATGATCAAGACCTCCCTTGATATCGTCGGGAGGAATATGAGAACAGGAGCCCTGATCGAAGGTGCTTTCCGCACTGATGTGCCCGATTATCCCATCGTTGCCGTAAGAGAAGCCATAGCGAATGCGTTGATGCATCGGGATTACTCTCCAGCATCCCAGGGAACGCAAGTCCAAGTCAATATGTATGCCGACCGATTGGAGATCTGCAACCCGGGCGGCTTGTACGGGACCGTGACGATCGACCAGCTGGGCAAGAACGGCGTCTCCTCAACGAGGAATCAATACTTGGCGCAGCTTCTCGAAAGCACGCCATACCCTGATGGAGGCTGGGTGGTCGAGAATCGGGGGACAGGCTATATGGAAATAGAAGCACGACTGGCGGAAGCCCTCATGGCTCCTCCCATTCCGAAAGACAGCGTCTCGGGATTCGATCTGATCTTCACTCGAAGGCATTTGATGCCGTCAGAGATCAAGGGGACTGTGACCTCCGACACGCGCGGTGCCATTCTCGATATGTTGGAAAGAGTTGGTTCTGTGAGCACGAAAGAGATCATGACCACCTCAGGCTTATCGCGAGCCGGAGTGATGAGATACATCAATGAGCTTCTCGCGAATGGCGTCATCGAACCCACAGAACCCAGGCGAAGCCCCCGTCAACGATACCGGCTCCTCAAATAGCAAGAGAACTTAACACATCAACATACTACAGTGTTAAGTTGTTGAGAGTTATGTTGAGAGCTAGCCAGGAAGGCATCGGGCAGAAGAGACGCACTGGGATGCTCCTTGGTGAATTTCGCATCTGACCACCGAATCTCTGAGACTCTGACTTCATGCTTTCCTGTAAAGCATGAAGTCAGAGTCTCATGACCCAGAAGACAGGCCTTCTCCTTCTTATCTTCCTCTTTGTCAACCTAGAAGCTGCTGGTTCGACCTCGAGAGTCATTTCAGATTTGTCAACACGCATCTAGCCATGGATGAGCATTTTGGAGCGTTCCTTTTACTCACCTTTACTCAAGCATGCGTCATATTCAAAAGCGCCATAGAAGCCATCTTGGTTCTCCGCAACAATCACAAGAACTGACGAGAGCCACCGCTCGTCTTGTTATAGGAGGCCGTTGAATCAAATGCTGCGATTAATGATTTTTCTAAGTCGTTCATATCTTTTCTGGCACATGGGAGAAACTGAACGTATAAGCGCTTCCCGAATTTGCGATCGGCGTATACATCTCCATTCCCTTTTCCATTAAAGTGATTGTGGACTCGTTGACAAATATTGACAGATTGGCCAATGTAAGAGTTTTCATAGTTGCTAAATACCTCATTAGGATTTTCTGCAAAAATCAAAATGACATAGCAGCCAGCTGTATCATTATATTTATATCCAATATGTCCCCTACCTCTTTTGGCTCTAGGATAGTCCTCGATCCATCTGCTCTCAAAATCATTTAAAGAAATAAACTTTCCGCTCAATATCGATTTTCTAAGCTCAGCATTTTTCTCTTTAACATGATGCAGCCATAAGATATATCCAGCCACCAATGCAACAATCATAATGATGCATAACGCAATCGAGACGAAGAAAAAGAGCTTTACTTGACTTAGCATGTTCGTTATGCACCCCTCTTCTGACGCCCCTTATTCTCGGATCTCCATTTTCATTCCCACTCTATCGTAGCTGGGGGCTTCGAGGTGATGTCGTACACCACGCGGTTGATGCCCTCCACTTCCGAAGTGATGCGCGTGCTGATCTTCGTGAGCAGCTCGTAGGGCAGCTTCGCCCAGTCGGCGGTCATGGCGTCCGAAGACTCAACCGCGCGCAGGATGACGGGATACCCGTACGTCCGCTCATCCCCCATCACGCCCACGCTGCGCACATCGGGCAGCACGGCGAAATACTGCCACACGGGCCGCTCGCCATCCTCCTCCCACGCAGCTTGGTTGTACGCATCCAGCTCCTCGCGCACGATCGCATCCGCATCCTTCAGCAACGCCAGTTTCGCCAGCGTCACCTCGCCGATGATGCGAATGGCCAACCCGGGCCCCGGGAACGGTTGCCGTTGCACGATGTAGTCCGGCAGCCCGAGCGCCGTCCCCAACGCCCGCACCTCGTCCTTGAAGAAGTGGTCCAACGGCTCGATCAGCTCGAATGACACGCCCTCCGGGAACGGAATCAGGTTGTGGTGGCTCTTGATCGTGCTGGCCTTCCCGCCCGTCTTCCGCGCCCCGCTCTCGATGATGTCCGGATAGATGGTCCCCTGAGCCAAGAACTGCACCGGCCGCCCGTCTTCTGCCAGCTCCTCCGCCACAGCGAAGAACTCCTTCCAGAACTGGCTGCCTATGATATGCCGCTTCTCCTCCGGGTCGGTCACACCAGCCAGCAGCGCTGCGTACCGATCCTCCGCGTGCACATGCACGAAATCCACGTCGAACTGCCGGGTGAACACCTCTTCCACTTCCTCCGGCTCGCCCTTGCGAAGCAGCCCATGGTTCACGAACACGCACGTGAGCTGCCGCCCGATCGCCCGCGCGCACAAAGCCGCCACCACGCTGGAGTCCACGCCGCCTGAAAGCCCCAGGATCACGCGGCTCTCCCCCACCTGCTCCCGTATGGCCGCGACGCTGTCCTGGATGATGGAATCCATGGTCCACGTGCGCTCAAGGCCGCACACGTCGAACAGGAAGTTCGCCAGCATCTCGTCACCGAAGGGCGTGTGGCGCACTTCGGGGTGGAACTGCGTGGCATACAGCCTCCGCTCGGGACATTCCATGGACGCCACCGGGCACACATCGGTCCGCGACGTGACCACGAACCCTTCCGGCACTCGGCTGACCGCGTCTCGGTGGCTCATCCAAACCGTCTGCTCAGCAGGCATCCCGGCGAACAAGGCCGAAGCCCCACCTTCACTGGTAAGAGCCAATGGCGCGGGCCCGTATTCTCCCTTGTCCGTGTGGGCTACCTCACCACCCAGCGCCACCGCCATAGCCTGCTGCCCATAGCAGAAACCCAGCACCGGCACGCCCAGCTCAAGCACGCCCGGATCCAACGAGGGCGCATCTTCAGCGTACACGCTGGCCGGGCCTCCTGACAGGATGATGGCCGCCGGATCCAGCGCACCCACTTCCGCCGCCGTCATGTCGCACGGGATGATCTCCGAATACACGCCCAAATCTCGCACGCGGCGCGCGATCAGCTGCCCATACTGGGCCCCGAAATCAACGACGAGCACGGTGGGGTTCGCAGAGGCGGCGGCCATGGGCGGTCCTTTCAACGAATTACCAAACCCCACGATTATAGCCACCGCGCGACCGGCCGGATGGAGTATCTTGTGAGCGAAAGAGGAGGTGCCATGGCAGCGCGATCATTCAAAGAGCCTGCGGATATCGAAGTGCGCGGCGCGCGGGTGCACAACCTGAAAGACATCAACGTGAACGTGCCCCTGCACCGCCTCGTGGGCATCGCCGGCGTGTCCGGCTCAGGCAAAAGCTCCCTCGCGCTGGGAGTTCTCTACGCCGAAGGGAGCCGCCGATATCTGGAAGCCCTTTCCACCTACACGCGTCGGCGCATCAGCCAGACCACGCGCGCCCAAGTGGACGAGGTGCTGCACGTCCCAGCCGCCATCGCTCTGCGTCAGCGGCCGCCCATCCCCGGCGTTCACTCCACCTTCGGCACTTCCACTGAGCTCTTGAACTACCTGCGCCTCATGTTCTCGCGCTTGGGCAGCCACCAGTGCCCGAACGGCCACCACGTCCCGCCCAGCCTGAATGTGGCCGCCGATCGCCCGCTCACCTGTCCCATCTGCCACGCGCGCTTCTTCGGCCCGACCGCAGAGGACCTGGCTTTCAACGCCGCGGGCGCCTGTCCCACCTGCGGCGGCACGGGCGTCGTGCGCGAAGTGGACGAGAGCACGCTGATCGCAGACGATTCGCTCACCTTGGAAGAAGGCGCGGTGGCCCCCTGGCGCAACCTCATGTGGTCGCTCATGCCGCAGGTCGCCCACGAGATGGGCGTGCGCACGGACGTCCCCTACCACGACTTGACGCCCCGCGAAAAGGAGATCGTGCTGCACGGCCCCATGGAGAAACGGCACATCCTCTACGTCCCTAAGAACAAAGACCACGCCACCGAGCTGGATTTCACTTTCTACAGCGCCGTGAACACCGTGAAGAACGCCCTGGCGAAGGTGAAGGACGACAAAGGCCTGGCGCGCATCGCGAAGTTCCTGAAGGAGGAGCCCTGCCCGGATTGCCACGGATCGCGGCTGTCCGCGAAGGCGCGCTCTACCCTGCTCGACGGCAAGAACCTGGCGGACGCCACTGTCCTCACCCTGGATGCCTTGGCTGCCTGGACGCCCACCCTCGCTGATACGCTGCCCGAAGACATGCACCCCATGGCGGAGGCCATCATCGCTGAGATGACGGAGCCCACCCAGCGCCTCCAACAGCTCGGTCTGGGATATCTGACCCTCGACCGCGCCTCTTCCACGCTTTCCAATGGCGAGCGCCAGCGGGTCCAGCTGGCCCGCGCCGTGCGCAGCCGCACCACCGGCGTGCTCTACGTGCTGGACGAGCCCTCCATCGGGCTGCACCCGTCCAACATCGAAGGGCTTCTGGGCGTCATGGACGATCTTCTGGCCGACGGCAACTCGGTCGTGGTGGTGGACCATGACGTGCAGGTGCTTGAAGCCGTTGACTGGGTGATAGAGATCGGACCCGGATCCGGAGCCGCGGGCGGCCGCGTGATCGCCCAAGGCGCCGTGAGCACCATCGAAGAAGACCCGGCTTCGCGCATAGGGCCGTACCTTTCCGGAAAGCGCTCCGTGCAAGTGCGCACACGCGCGAACGAAGCCGATATGTTCGAGTTCGGTGCGCTCAAGCTGGAGACCGGGCCGATCCACACCGTGAAGGAGCTCTCCGTGGAGATCCCAGAAGAGCGCCTGACCGCCATCACGGGCGTCTCTGGCTCCGGCAAGACCACGCTCATCTTGGAAAGCCTGATCCCGGCGCTGGAAAGCGCCTTCGCTGGACGTCCGCTTCCCCACCACGTGAAGAGGCTGGATGCAGGCGGCATCACCTCCGTGCACCTGATCGACGCCACGCCCATCGGCGCGAACGTGCGCTCCACCGTGGGCACCTACTCGGGCGTGCTGGACGACCTTCGCCGGACGTTCGCGCGCCTCAATGCTGCGAAGGAACGTGGCTTCAAGGCGGGAGATTTCTCCTACAACACCGGGAGCCTGCGCTGCCCCACCTGCGACGGCACCGGGCAGATCTCCCTGGACGTGCAGTTCCTGCCTGACGTGGACATCCCGTGTCCGGATTGCCAAGGCTCGCGCTACGGGGAGGAGGCGTACCAGATCCGCCTGGAGCTGCGGCGAGCGGAGGACATCCCGCTTCCCTCAAACGATGACGACGGCGGCGCGCCCCAGGAAGAATCGCTCTCCTTGCCAGAGATCATGGCGCTCACCGTGGATCAGCTGCTCGCCTATTCCGACGGGATGCCGAAGGTGCGAGCGAAGCTGGAAACCCTTTCCGACCTGGGGCTCGGCTATCTCACCTTGGGCGAGGCCACGCCGACGCTCTCCGGTGGCGAAGCGCAGCGGCTGAAACTGGCTGGCGAGATGCACAAGCGGCAGAAAGGCGCGCTGTTCGTCTTCGACGAGCCCACCATCGGGCTGCACCCCTCTGACGTGGAAGTCCTCCTGAGCGTCTTGCAGCGGCTCGTGGACAAAGGTGCCACCGTGGTGGTGATCGAGCATGACCTTGACATGATCGCGAACGCGGACCAGGTGATCGACTTGGGTCCGGGTGGCGGGGAGGCTGGCGGCGCCATCGTAGCAGAGGGCACACCGGAGGCCATAGCGGCGAACCCCAAGAGCGTCACCGGGAAGTACCTGGCGAAGGCGCTCAACCCAGCGTAGCATCCACGGCGGCTTCCGCCTCTTCGCGGCTGAAACCCTCATACTGCAACTGGTCGATCAGATCCTCGCGCGTGAACTCCATGGTGTCCAGATACTGCTGCGCCATCTCCGTGGCCTTTTCCGTCCAGTTCACATTCAGCTTGTCGGCCGCATAGGCCGCATCCTCCGGCGAATATCCGTCCGATTGCAGCGCCGCTATGAGGCCATCCCGTGAATAAGGCATCTCCGCCATGCGCAGCTTCGCCGCCATGAACGCATTCGCCTGAGAGGGCGTCTCTCCCTGCTGCCCTGCTCCCTCAGCGCCTGCATCACCGTTCGTCACCGCGCCACCAATGGCGCCCCCCGGTGCCGCACCGGCAGCCTCTTCACCGGCCGAAGCGCCGCCGACAGCCGCAGCGTTCCCCGGAGCAGCTCCGTTCGAAGCCTGCTCCATCACCCCTGGCTGCGCGCCAGGCCCATCCTCTTGCGCCACTTCAACCTGAGAGAACCCCTGCAAAGCCACGGCCACGAACACGCCGAATAACGCTGCCGCCAGAGCACTCGCGCCCACCCACGTGATCCAACGCGGGTGCTTTTCCGTGAGCGCTTGCAGGCGCGCCTTGATCGATTCCAATATCCGTCAGACCGCTTCCAAATACCGTTCGCGCAGCGCCTCCTGCTCAGCCGGCCCGAACTTGAGCTCCCGCTCCAAGTAGGCATCCACCGAACCGAACACGCCGCACATGGCTCGCATTGCGGCATCATAATACGCCTTGTACGCATAGGCGTAGGCTTCAAAATCCGCATTCACGCCCTTCGCCAGTCCTGTCGCGCGCAAAAGCTTCTGCATCCGCGCCATCCACCCGCCAATGAATAGATTGGTGGCCAGGTAATCCGCCAAAATGGCTTCTTCCGGCACACCGAGGATGTGCTCCACGAGGATGGCCGCGATGCCCGTGCGGTCCTTTCCCTGAGTGCAGTGCCAAAGGGTCGCCCCTTCCGCAGACAGAAGGTCGTGCAGGAATCGCCCATACGTTTCGATGCCCGTCTCCCCCAGAAGCGCCTTGGGATACAGGTCTTGAATGGTCGCGAACGGATGTCCCGTGAACTCGCGCAGCAACTTCTGATCCTTCGCCGCGCTGAAACGCCCCATGGTCACGATGGCCCCTTGCGAAAGCGCTGGCATGTTCACATACTCCACGCCCGCCATGAGCGGCAGGGGGTCAGGATCATGCTCCACCTCGAACGGCGTGCGCAGGTCAACCACGTACTCCATATCATGCATGCGGATGAGCTGCTTCATATCCGCCGCTGTGGCCTCGCCCAAAGCCCCTGACCGGAGCAGGCGGCGCTTCTTGATCCGCCCGTCCTTGGTGGGCATGCCGCCCAGATCGCGCGCGTTGTCCACGCCGGTGAGCGTCATATGCCCGAACTTCGGGAACCCTTCGATCGGCTCCGGCCTCTCTGGCGCAGGCGCATGCACAGCTGAGTTCGGCATCTTCTTCTCCTGACGATCGGCTTTGACGCACGATGATAGACCAGAGCCCGCCCAGGTCTTCCAACCCGCAGGTTTTGTTTCCGTCTGGGCATAATCCCCATTGACAAGCGCCGTCCATTCTCTATACTTATGAACAGTTGTTCATATGTTCCATAATGAAACCGGCGGAGGATGCTCCATGAAACAGCAAGCAGACTGTGAGGAATGCCCGTTCGGTGTGGACGGAGCTCCCGGCGAAGGGCTGTTCGACACCATGCCCGAAGACGAGCTGCTCTATGAGCTGGCGGATCTTTTCAAGGTGTTCGCGGACACCACGCGCATCAAGATCCTCTACGCGCTCATGGAACGCGAATGCAGCGTGGGCGACATCGCGGAGATCATCGGCGCCACCCAAAGCGCCGTCAGCCATCAGCTGCGCATCCTCAAACAGGCGCACCTGGTGAAGTTCCGCCGCGACGGCAAGAGCGTCATCTACTCCCTGGCGGATTCCCACGTCTACACCATGCTCGCCCAAGGCATCACGCACATCTGCGAATGACGGAAGATGAGGACCATACCATGTGCCAAGCATGCGATTCTTTGAAGCAGAACGACGAGCGCGAACGCGCTCACGCCGCCGAGAGCGCCCAGGATCATGAGCACGCCCACGGACACGACCACGACCATGACCATGACCACGACCATGATGGCGAATGCGGCTCCTGTGGCCACGATCATGGCGGCGAAGACCCCGCCCACCTGCGGCGTTGGTTTTTGCGGATCGCCTTCGCGCTCCTCTGCTTCCTGGCCATCCTGGTCTGGGACGGCACCGGCCTCATCACCCGCATCTTCGGCGACGAGAACGCTCTCTACGCGGAGTTCATCCTGTTCCTCATCCCGTTTCTGATCGCAGGCTACGACGTTCTCATCCGCGCCGGGCGCAACCTCTTGGCCGGCCACGGCCTTGACGAGAACTTCCTCATGAGCGTGGCCACCATCGGCGCATTCGCGCTCGTCTTCTTCCCGGACTCAGAGCCGCATATGGCGGAAGGCGCTGCGGTCATGCTGTTCTACCAAGTGGGCGAGCTGTTCCAGAGCTACGCCGTCGGGCGCTCCCGGAAATCCATCGCCGGGCTCATGGACATCATGCCGGAGTTCGCGAACGTGATGCGAGACGGCGCGCTCACCCGCGTGGACCCCGCCACCGTCAAGCCAGGAGATGAGATCGTCGTGAAAGCGGGCGAGCGCATCCCTCTTGACGGCGTGGTCCTTCAAGGAGATTCACAGGTGGACACCTCCGCTCTCACCGGCGAAAGCGTGCCCCGCGAAGCGCAGGCGGGCGAAGAGGTCATCTCCGGCTGCGTGAACCTGACCGGCACGCTCACCGTGCGCGTCACGAAGCCGTACGCGGATTCCACCGTGAGCCGCATCCTGGAACTGGTGCAGAATGCCGCGGACAAAAAGGCGCGCACCGAGAACTTCATCACGCGGTTCGCCCGGTATTACACCCCCGTCGTCGTAGGGTTGGCCGTCGCCATCGCGCTCATCCCGCCCCTCTTCGTCGGCGGCTGGTCGGACTGGATCCTGCGCGGGCTCACCTTCCTGGTGGTGTCCTGCCCCTGCGCCCTCGTGATCAGCGTGCCGCTCTCCTTCTTCGGAGGCATCGGCGGCGCGTCGCGCATCGGCGTGCTCATCAAAGGGTCCAACTACCTGGAAGCGCTGTCGAAGGTGGACACGGTGGTGTTCGACAAGACCGGCACGCTCACCACCGGATCCTTCGAAGTGACCCATGTGCTGCCCGCCTCCGGCGTGACCGCGGAGGAGCTGCTGGAGCTGGCCGCGGCAGCGGAATCCCTTTCGAACCATCCCATCGCCCAGTCCATCAGCCGAGCGTACAACAAGCCCATCGAGATGACGAAGATCGCTGGCGGGCGAGACCTTTCCGGACGCGGCGTGCACATCCGCTATGACCGTGACGTGATCTTGGCCGGCAACGGGCGGCTCATGGATGAGAACGGCATTCCCTATGCGCCCACAGACCTGGTGGGCACAGAGGTGCACGTGTCCAAGAACAGCCAGTTCGTTGGCACCGTCGTGATCGGAGACGTGATCAAGCCGGATGCGCGCGAGGCCATCCAGGACCTGTACGCGGAGGGCATCACCCGCACGGTCATGCTCACCGGAGATCGCGAACCGGTGGCGCGCGCCGTGGCGAAGGACCTGGAGATCACAGAAGTCCGTGCGGAGCTCTTGCCCCAGGACAAGGTGGCTCAGGTGGAGGCGTTGATCCAAAGAAACGCGGTTGCCGCCGGTGAAGCCGACGACAAGAACAGCGGCAAGCTGGCGTTCGTGGGGGACGGCATCAACGATGCGCCCGTGCTCATGCGAGCCGATGTGGGCATCGCCATGGGAGCGCTGGGGAGCGATGCGGCTATCGAAGCCGCTGACGTGGTGCTCATGGACGACCGCCCCACCCAGATAGCGCGAGCCATCCGCGTGGCGCGCAAGACCATGCGGATCGTTTGGCAGAACATCGTGTTCGCCCTGGGCGTGAAGTTCGCCGTGCTCATATTGGCTGCCTTCGGCATCGCGAACATGTGGATGGCTGTGTTCGCGGATGTGGGCGTGGCGGTGCTGGCCATCTTGAACGCCATGCGCGCGATGCGCGTTCGTTCGTGAAATGCCAATCTTGAAACCTTTAGTCAACAACTGAGACCAAGGCCGAACGCCCTGCGCGGGGATGGCTATGCTTGAGTCATTCGCTGGACGCTGAACCAGCGCGATGCACATTCAAGGGAGGCCACCATGAGAAAAGAACGTACGCGCGAATTGGAAGAGCGCATCCATGTTTGCACATTCCAGCCGAAGGAATTCATCAATGACGCCCCTGCCGGAGGACCGCTCGTCTCCATCTTCATCCCCGTCAAGCATACGCAGCGCGAAAAAGGGCAAGAGGATTGGGACCGCATCGAATTCAAGGATCTCTGCAAAGAGGCGTGCCGACGCCTTGAGGAAGAGGGAGCCGGCGAAGGCATCAAACAGAAGCTGGACTTCATCCTTGACCATGAGGATCTGCCGCTCTGGGTGGATGCCGCGAAGGGTCTGGCATTCTTGGTGACGGATCAGGATGCCTACGTCATCAACATGAACACCGCGCCGGAGCCTGCCGTGGTCGTGGGGCCGCAGTTCTATCTGAAACCGCTGTTCGCAGATGCCATGCATGACATGGCCTACAAGCTGCTGCTCCTTAACACGGATTTCTTCGCGCTCCTGGATGGCGACTACAACGGCGTCCATTACGAGCCGCTGGCGGATGACGTGAAGAATTACTTCGCGGAGACGTTCCCGGAGTTCGACGGGGAGACCACGGCCCTTGACTACTACAGCCTGACGGACCACGAATCCCCTTATCATGATCACAAGTCTCGCCGTGAAGTCACGCAAGAGGAAGCGAAGCAGTTCTTCCGCTATGTGGACAAGGCGCTGAACGACAAGCTGCTGCGCGGCTCCGACGAGCCGGTCATCTTGGTTACCGCCCCTGAGCATGAGCATGATTTCCGAGAGATCTGCACGTTCAAGACGCTGCTGCCCGAAGGCATCCACAAGGACCCGCGCACGCTCTCCGGCGCGACGCTGAGGGACGATGCCGTCGCCATCATGGAGGAACGCTGCATGCAGCAGCTGGCGAAAGCGGAAGAGGATTACGCTTACAAGGCTTCCAAGGGCGAAGCCACGGACAGCATCCCGGATATCGGCCTGGCCCTGGTGGAGCGCAAGGTGGACGTGCTCTTCCTTGAGGGGGGCAAGGGCCTTCCCGGAACGTTCGATGATGAAACGGGTGCGGTCACCTTCGATGGCGCTGCGAACCCCGTGGATGACAAAGAGCTGGACCCGGCCAGCCCGGATATCGCGGCGGCCTTCGCCGAAGCGGCAGCGCTGCAAGATGCCACCGTGCTGGTTCTGCCGGCCGACAAGATGCCCACCAAAAGCGGTATGGCAGCCACCTTCCGGTTCTAAAGATCCTGATCAAGCGAAAGAAAAGGCCCGGACGAACGTCCGGGCCTTCGTGTTGATGTGAGAAGCCGCGAGGCGCCTGGAGTTGGCGTGTCATGCGGCCGAGTTGGCTTCGCCCAATGAGGGCAAGCATGAAAGCGCCAAATACAGGTGCAATCGTGGCTTCAATAAAATAATCTACGATTATTTTATGGTCACAGCAGCGCCAGCCTCTTCCAGCTTACCCTTGATCTCGTCAGCCTTTGCCTGGTCAACGCCCTCAGCGATCGGAGCCGGAGCGCCCTCGACAGCCTCCTTGGCCTCCTTGAGGCCCAGACCGGTGATCTCACGGACGACCTTGATGACCGCGATCTTGTTGTCGCCGAAGCCTTCCAGGATCACGTCGAAGTCGGTCTTGCCAGCATCAGCAGCGCCAGCGTCGCCACCGGCAGGAGCGGCAGCAGCCACAGCCACAGGAGCAGCAGCGCTCACGCCAAAGGTCTCCTCGATGTCCTTCACCAGCTCAGACGCCTCCAGCAGGGACATCTCCTTCAGAGCCTCAAGAATCTCTTCACGAGTCACAGCCATTGTTCAAATCCTTTCATTCTGCCAGGCTCCTTGCCTGGCGTTCTTGTTTGTCATGCAGCTTCATCCAAGCTGCGCGTTTCGCAGCGCCTAGGCTGCTTCCTTCTGATCGGCCACGGCGCTGACCACCTGAGCGACCCCGCGGGGGACGCCGTTGATGGACGTTGCCAGACCACGCGCCACGCCGCTGATCGCGCCGGCGATCTGCGCCATGAGCACTTCGCGAGACGGGAGAGAAGCGATGGCTTCCACCTCTGCCGCGCTGACGGCTGCGCCGTCCATGAGGCCGCCCTTGATGACCAGGTTCTCGTTGTCCTTCGCGAAATCCTTCACGGCCTTGGCGGATGCGGCCACATCCTTGCCGGCGAACACGAAGGCGGACGGCCCTGCGAGGATGTCATCCAGAGTGGGCAGGTCCTCCTGCGTGAGCGCCAAATGCATGATGGTGTTCTTGTACACCTTCATGCACCCGTCAGCTTCGCGGATGTTGCGGCGCAGCTGTTGGATCTCTTTCACGGTCAAGCCGCGGTAATCCACGATCCAGACCGCGCTGCTTCCCTCAAGGTCAGCCTTCACATTCGCGAGCATCTCTTGGTTCTGTGCGTTCGGCATTTGCTGTTGCACCTCCTTCGCGCTTTCCAGCGTTCTGCCGTGTCTGATCGGGCTGGTCATGAAAACGGCCCCCGCCCATGATGGCGGAGGCCGACAAGATCCATGTCGTGCAACCACCTCGGCTGGCCGCTTTCGCGATTGAACCCTTGCGGGTACCGGCTGTCTTAAGCAGCAGAACTATCTTCCATTGGCACCGCTCCGAAGAGCAGCCTCAGCATTGTAGCAGAAAGCGCCGCGTGTGGGCGATCTTTCTTCCGGCCCTAGGCGGCCGCTTGCGCCTCCTGTTCGGCGGCTTGATCCACCGCCTCCTCACCAGTGTTGTCCTCGGCCGTAGCCGTTTGCTTTTGACCGTCAGGACCGATGATGGAATACACCGTGTTCGTCCCTTCCGAATCCAAATACGTGAACGTGATCTGGTCCCCTACCTGGTAGGTCAGGATGTTCAGCAGGCCCGGCAACGCGAAGTCGTAGAGCTTGTCCTCGTCGTCGATGATGCAGTAGAAGTGCGAATTGCCATCGATCACCGCTTGGGCCACCGCGGTGATGGTGCCGGTCTTCTCCTGCACATCCGAGATGTCCGTCTCATTCGCCAGGACGCCGTTGCGCGCCAAGAGCGATTCATAGGCTGTCTGCGTCTCAGCCACGGTGTCTCCCACGGCCACGTTCTGATAGCGCTGGATGTCGATCATGGCGAACTTCTTCGGCAGAGCCGTAGCATCCTTCAAGGCCATGAAGTAGGTAGGCTGATTCGCCACGTTGATGAGCAACGGGAAGGATGAGGTATAGCGCAGGTTCTGGACCTGGCCTTCGGCGGAGTTCATGGCGGAAGCCTCCGTAGCGCCCGAAACGCTGTAGAAGTGCGATTCTTGCGTGCGCTGGTTCACCAGCACGAAGCCGATGATGGAGTTGTCCGCCGTGGCCGAGGTGACGCCGGTGTAGACCCAGACATCGTCATCCTTCGCGATGTAGTTGTACCCCAGCGTGCCATCCGTGCCTGGCGTCGTGCGCACCACGCCCTCCTGGCCCAGGAAGGAGTTCAGCCAGCCGTTGTGATAGGTGCCGTACCAGTTGTACTGCTCGATCAAAAGCTCGGCCGGGAACACGCGATCCACCCATTCAGGCACTTCCTCCACAGCCATCTCCGTGCATTCGCCCGATGTGGCGTCGCAGAGCACCACGCGGTCGATGGTGTAGCCGCCGAACAGCCCGATGGTGAACGTGCGCACCGGGCAGATCCACCACGCATGGCCGTCTTCGTCGATCTCAAAGGAGAACTGGTCGAAGATGTAGAAGGGATGCTTGAGCTGCACGTAGCGCTCGATGTTGCGCGCCAGCGGCTCACTGGGCGAATAGTAGATGGGGTTGTCGCCCAAGCGCACGATCTCCGCGTCCTGCGTGGTCATGTTCACGAGCGAATAGGCCGGGATGCCGCCTTCGCGGTTGGTGAACCACTTGAACAGGTCTGCGTAGCCCAGCGGGCTCACGCGCACGGGCGCGCCATGGTAGTTGATCTGGTAGTAGCGCGGGTTGATCTCGAACTGGCTCACGTACTCTGGGATGGAGCCCATCTCGCGGTCGCCGATCTGGATGGCGGACTCGGCATCGATCACCGGGATCTGGTTGTAATCCACCTCATGAATGTCCTCAGCGAAATCAAGGGTGTCGGTCTTCAGGACTTCGCTGTATTTCTCCGCGTTGCCAGGGATGATGGCGTTGCTGAACAAGGCGCCCAGAAGCCCGATGACAACCACGGCCACCGGGATGGCGAACAGCACGGTGAACTTCTTCTGCTTGCTGGGGCTCTTCTCGTACTTGCCCGCGCCCTGCTTGTAATTGGTGCGCCGGTACCAGAAATAGAGCGCGCAGACCAAACAGATCGTGCCGATGAACATCCAGAGATCCGCTGAGTTGAGGCTGAGCGGCGGATGGAACCACCAGTAGGCGACCAAGATGACCAGCACCGCCACGATGGCCAGCACGATCCAGCCCACCTTGCTCTTGGGCCCGTGCACATCATCCAGAAATGACAGGTCGATGTGAGGCACCTGGCCGCCACCGCCCTTGCCGCCCTTGGAGCCACCCTTGCCAGGGCCGCCGGAACCAGCCGGACCGGTCTTCGATTCGCCAGCTTCAGCCTTGTCAGCGCCGATGCCGTCCGTGTTCATGCCTGAATTGCGCAGCGCTTCCAAAAGCGCGTCCATGCCTGAGGCCACCTGTGCTCCTTAATCCGAAAATGATTTGTGCCATGGTACACCAGCAGAGCACGGAAGCCGCTGGGAAGAACAGTGGTTGCGCAGCCCGGCGCGCATTTTTAGCGGCGCGGATGCGCCGCCAGTTAGTGTCTGAAATGCCTGTGTCCCGTGAAGACGAGCGCGACGCCCTTCTCGTCAGCCGCTTGAATGACCTCTTCGTCGCGGATGGAGCCGCCCGGCTCGATCACGGCCACCACGCCCGCGTCCGCAAGCACGTCGAATCCATCGCGGAACGGGAAGAACGCGTCGCTGGCCGCCACTGCGCCCTTCGCCTTGTCCCCCGCCTGCTCCACAGCGATGCGCGCGGAGTTCACGCGGTTCGGCTGGCCGCCGCCTGCGCCCACCGAGCAGTCATCCTTCGCGATCAGGATGGCATTGGACTTCACGGATTTCACTGCGCGCCACGCGAAGATGAGCTCCTGCATCTGCTGGGCGGTCGGCTGCACCTTGCCCGCCACCGTGAACGTCTCAGGGTCTTCCGCCACCGCGTCGGAGATCTGCGCCAGGAGGCCGCCCTCCACGCTGCGATACTCCACAGCCTGTCCCGGCTCATTCACGCCACCGGTGGAGAGCAGACGGCAGTTCGGCTTGGTGGCGTACATCTCGCACGCATCCCCGGAGAACTCCGGCGCCACGATGGCCTCCACGAACTGCTTGTTCTCGAAGATGGCCGCCACCGTCTCCCCTGTGACCGGACGGTTGAACGCCATCACGCCACCGTAGGCGGATACCGGATCGCACTCATGAGCGCGCTTGTAAGCCGCGGTCACATCCTCATCCACGCACACGCCGCACGGCGTGAGGTGCTTCACGATCACGCAGGCCGGATCCTCGTATTCGCGAACGGCGGCCCAGGCCGCATCCAAATCCAAGTAATTGTTGTAGGAAAGCTCTTTGCCTTGGAGCTGCAGCGCATGGGCCAGCGTGTGATCCGCGTTCGGATACCCATCCAGCGTGTAGAACGCCGCATCCTGATGGGGGTTCTCGCCATAGCGAAGAGCCTGCTTCTTCTGAAGGCCCAGCTCCACCGCTTCCGGGAACTCCCCTGCGCCTGCATCCGCTCCGTCCGCGGCAAGCTGCTCGCCCATCCAGCGGGAGATGGCGCCGTCGTAGGCCGCCGTGGTGGTGAACACCTCCAACGCCAGCTGCTGACGCGTTTCGAAGGACGTGCGGCCGTCAAGGGAGCGCATCTCTTCCAGGATATCCCCGTAGGCTTCCGGGCGCGTGACCACCGTGACGCTGGCGAAATTCTTCGCCGCGGAACGCAGCATGGACGGGCCGCCGATGTCTATGTTCTCGATGCAGTCCGCGAAGGATGCGCCGGATTGGACCGTCTTCTGGAACGCGTAGAGGTTCACGACCACCATGTCGATCATGGAGATGCCATGATCGTCCGCTTGGCGCATGTGCTCCGCGTCGTCCCGCTTCGCCAGCAAGCCGCCGTGCACGCGCGGGTGCAGCGTCTTCACGCGGCCATCCATCATCTCCGGGAACTGCGTGACCTCGTCGATGGGCGTGACCGGGATGCCCGCATCCGCGATGGCGCGCGCCGTGCCGCCCGTGGAGATGATCTGGCACCCGAACTCGTCCGTCAGCGCCCGTGCGAAATCCACGATGCCGGTCTTATCCGTGACCGACATGAGCACGCGCTTGATCTGAGGATTCATCATCTGCTCTGCCATTTGACCCTACCTTCCCAACGAGCGTTCATGTTTTTCGCGCGCTTCTGCGCTGTACCGTTGCTTGTATCGGACGTCGATCAGCTCCGCCACGATGGCGATGGCCAGCTCCGCCGGCGTTTTCGCGCCGAACTTGAGGCCGATCGGGCGCTTCACGCGCTCCCAATCCTCCTCCGAGACGCCAGCGTTCAGCACCAGCTCGTGCACGGTGTCGTTCTTGCCAGCGCACCCCATCATGCCCACATAGGCCACATCGTTCTCAAGGGCCCAGACGCAGCTCTCCGGATCGAACATATGCCCGCGCGTGAGCACGCAGACGTAATCTTCAGGAGAGGCTTGCACGTTCGCAAGCTCATGGAAGTCCCCGCCATGCAGCATCAGGCGTTCCACCTCTGGGAAGCGCTCCTCGTTGAGGTAGGCTGGGTCGTAGTCCGCCACCTTGACCTCGAAGCCCACATGGGCCGCCAGCTTAGCCAGCTCCACCGCCACATCCGATGCGCCCAGCAGCCACACGCGCACCTGTCCGAACAGAGGCGCGCTGGCCCAGGTGAGGCCATCGAACTGCTGGTTGTGCATGGATGGGCCGCGCGTCACATCCTTCATCTGGAAGGCGTCACGGGGACTGTATTCGTGGGCGGAGACGATCTCTTTGGCATCATTGCAGAAGAAGATGAACGAATCCCCATTGGCGGAACCCGCATCCCCGTACTTCTTGGTGACTTCGTTGTCCGTGTTCTCCTGAGCCGCCGTCGGATCATAGACCACCTTGAATCCGAGCCATGCCAGATCCCCCTCGTCCATGGCCTGAAGCGCCCGCTTGAGCACAGGGATGTCCTCCGCGGTCAGCCCAGCGCACAGGCGCTCCAACGCCTCCGGGCCCAGATGCTCATTGCCCGCCGTGGCCTCTTCGCTGAAAGCTGGCACATCCTCCACGGCAAGGCGCGGCGTCCTGCCCGCCTCCAACGCTTCGATGGCCGATTCAAGAACCTCTCTTCTCATGCGATGGAAACCTTCCTTTCGTTGGTGATAGTCACGCGGCCCTCCGCGAAGAGCCGCAGCACTTCCGGATAGAGCTCGTGCTCCGTGCTATGGATGCGCGCTTCCAAGCTGTCGATGGTGTCCGTTTCCAGCACCGGGACCGCCCGCTGCGCGATGATGGGCCCTTTGTCGTAGTCTTCATTGGCGAAATGCACGGTCACACCCGTCATCTTCACGCCGGCATCCCACGCGTCCTGGATGGCATGCGCCCCCTTGAAGGAGGGCAGGAGCGCCGGATGCAGATTGAGCACATGGTCGGGATACGCATCCAGCACGACGGAGGTGAGCTTGCGCATGTACCCGGCCATGACCAGATACTCCGCGCCCGCAGCCTGCATCTCATCCACGATGAGCGCATCCGCCGCGCACGGGTCTTCATAGGCGGCGCGATTCAGAGCCGTGACGGAGATGCCAGCCCGCTCAGCCCGCGTGATGCCGAACGCGTCAGGTCGGGACGAGATGACGTGCACCACCTCCACCGGCAAGCCTTTCCGCTCCGCAGCATCCAAGATGGCTTGGAAGTTCGTGCCGCTGCCGGAGAGCAGCACGCCTATCTTGAGCGTGCGCTCCGGGACGGGGCTCATCGGTACACCACCTGGCCCGTGCCAGAGATGACCTCGCCCACCACGTAGGCGTCTTCGTCGGTGGCCTTCAGGCGCTCCATGACGGCATCCGCCTGGTCCGCCGCCACCAAGAGCACCATGCCCAGGCCCATGTTGAACGTCTTGAGCGCCTCTTCCTGGGACAGGTTCGCCGCATCGCAGATGAAGCGAATGATGGGCAGCTCCGGCCAGGAGCCCAGGTTCACTTGGGCGTCCAAGGTGCCAGGAAGCGCTCGGTTCAAGTTCTCCGTGATGCCGCCGCCGGTGATGTGGGCCAAGGCATGCACCGCGCCCGGCAGCGTGCGCAGGATGTCCAGCACAGGGCGCACGTAGATGCGCGTGGGCTGCAAGAGCGCTTCCAGAAGCGACGCACCATCAAGCCAGGAGCGCGGCTCCGTCAGCTCGGCCAAGTCTTTACCTTCAAAGGCCACCTTGCGCACGAGGGAATAGCCGTTGGAATGGATGCCGCTGGACGGCAAGCCGATGAGCACGTCCCCTTCGCGAACGTGATCGGACGCCAGCATGCGGGAGCGGTCCACCAGCCCCACGCAGAAGCCGGACAGATCGTAGTCATCCGGATCCATGACGCCGGGGTGCTCCGCCATCTCGCCGCCGATGAGCGCGCATCCTGCCAGCTTGCAACCCTCCGCCACCCCTTCGACGATGGCGGAAGCCGCCTCAGAGGTGAGCTTGCCGATGGCCATGTAATCCAGGAACAGCAGCGGTTCCGCGCCCGTGGCCAGGATGTCGTTCGCGCACATGGCCACCAGATCGATCCCGACCGTGGTATGCACGCCCGCCGCCTGGGCCAGCTTCAGCTTCGTGCCCACGCCGTCCGTGCCGCTGACCAGGATGGGGTCTTCCATATCCTTCGCCGCTGCGATGCTGAACAGCCCGCCGAACCCGCCGATGTCCCCGATCACCTCTGGACGGTAGGTTTGGCGGACCAACGGCTTGATGGCATCCACCGCCCGCGCGCCCTCCGCCGTGTCAACGCCAGCGCTTGCATAGGTGATCTCTTCGGCCATGGGGCGCTCCTTGCTCAAGGTGGAAAATCGCTCTGCCCATTGTAACCAAAGGGGCTGGTCAGGCGGCGGGATATTCCCCGGTGAAGCACGCTTCGCAGAAACCCAGATGAGCCGCCCCGGACACCGCTTCTCTCAGGCCGTCCAACGAGAGGAACGCCAGCGAATCCGCGCCCATCCACGCGCGCATCTCCTCCAGCGTCATGTTCGCCGCGATCAGCTGCTCACGCGTGTCCGTGTCGATGCCGTAGAAGCACGGCCAGAGGATCTGCGGGCTGGTGATGCGCAGATGCACTTCAGCAGCGCCCGCTTCTCTGAGCATGGACACCAGCTTCTTCGAGGTGTTGCCGCGCACGACCGAATCATCGATCACGACCAGCCGCTTGCCTGCGATGACGTCAGGCAGCGGATTCAGCTTGAGACGGATGCCCAGCTGGCGCATCTGCTGGGTGGGTTGTATGAACGTGCGGCCCACGTAGCGGTTCTTCACGATGCCATCCGCATACGGGATGCCGCTCTCTTTTGCGAAGCCGAGCGCAGCGGGCACGCCGGAGTCTGGCACGCCCAGGACCAGATCCGCCTCCACGGGCGCTTCCTGGGCGAGCGAGATGCCGCATGAGCGGCGCGCGGCGTAGACGTTCTGACCGTCGATCACGGAATCCGGACGGGCGAAGTAGACGTATTCGAAGATGCAGGATGCGCGCTGCGCCGCGGGTGGTCCGAAAGAGGCGACGACGCCTTCTTCATTGATGCGGATGATCTCCCCCGGAGCCACTTCACGCACTGGACGCGCCCCCACGATGTCAAGGCCGCACGTCTCAGAAGACACCACCCAACCCGCTCCATCGGGCAATTCACCCAAGCAGAGCGGGCGGATGCCATAGGGGTCGCGGAACGCGTAGAGGGACTCCGGCGTGACGGCGACCATGGCGTAGGCGCCTTTGAGGAGCGTCATGGCATGGGCGATGCCTTCGCGCAGATGATGGGTCTGGCGCGTCACCTGCGCGATCAAGTGAGCGGCGATCTCAGAGTCGGTGCCCGCGCGCAAAGAGACGCCCTGCTCATCCAGATCCGCCCGCAGCGAAGCCGTGTTCGTGAGCGTGCCGTTGTGAGCCAACGCGAAAGGGATCTCATCCATGCAAGCCAGATGCGGCTGCGCGGATTCCCATGGGTCGGCGCCATCGCTCGTGGAGTAGCGGACATGGCCGACGGCGGCGCGGCCTCCAAGGGTCGAGAGCGCCGTTTCATTGAAAACTTGCGTGACCAGGCCAAGGCCTTTCTCCACGCGAACGGTCCGACCGTCGCCCACAGCGATCCCCGCGCTCTCCTGACCGCGGTGTTGAAGCGCTTGCAGACCGAAGCAGGTCATGCGCGCCACGTCCAACCCCGGTGCCCACGCTCCGAACACGCCGCACTCTTCGTGCATAGCCCCTCACTCCCTGAACTGCCCACGCGGATGTTCTGGCCTGATGGTAGGCCTGGAATGTTTCAGAGAGATGAAAGAGCCTTGAAGCGCTCCGGATCAGTAGACCACGTTCCAGAGCACCAAACCCTTCGCCGGCGCATTCTCCCCAGCGGCCGTCCGTGCGCGAGCAGCCAGCACCTCACGCGTCCACTCCGGCCCGCGCAAGCCCCGTCCCACGCAAACCAGCGTCCCCACGATGGCACGCACCATGGAATGCAAAAACGCGTTGCCCACCACCGTGACGCAGAGGAGCTCCTCCCCGAACGCCTCGCATGGCGTGACGGTGATGGCATCCACGCGCCGCATCGTCCGCCGCCCTTCAGCGGACGCCGCCAGACAAAAGCTCTTGAAATCGTGCTCCCCGATCAGATGGTCCGCCGCCGCTCTCATGGCCTCAGCGTCAAGCGGCTTTTTCACATGCCAGGAGAACGCCTCGGCGAACACCGGCGCCCACGGCTGGTTGCAGATGAAGTACCGGTACTCACGGGCCTTCGCGTCGAATCGCGCGGAAAAGCCCTTCTCCCGCTGGTCCAACCGGCGAACGGAGATGCCATCGTGGGTGAGCGCGTTCAGCGAGCGCAGCGTCGAATCAAGCGAACGTCCAGCCCACTCTTCCATCCCGGCATCAAAGCTGACCACTTGACCGCGCGCATGCACCCCGGCATCCGTCCGGCCGGCGCACACCACTTCCACCGGTCGTCGGAGCAACGTGGAAAGCGCGTGTTCCAGCTCTCCCTGCACGGTGAGCTGGCCCGGCTGGCGGGCGAATCCGAAGAACGGCGCGCCATCATAGGCCACCACGAGCGAATATGTCTGCGCTTCATCTTCCATGGACGGCAGTCTATCACGCTGCATCCGCCCAACACGCATCAAGCGCGCTTGCCGCCTGCGAACCAGACGATGACGCCCACGACCGCTCCCGCCACCGCGAAAAGGAACCAACCGAATCCCATGGACGCCAACGGCAGCCAAGACGCATCCCAAGAAAGGATGCCCGCGTTCGCCAGCTCCATCAGCAAGCCTCCCACGAACGCGCCCATGGCCGCGCCTTGGTAGACCGCGCGCACGCGAAGCTTGCGGCGGAACAGCAGCAAGATGACCACGGTGATGAATGGCGGGTAGACCACGCCCAGCACCGGATCGGATATCTGGATGATGGCGTCCAGGCCCATATCGCAGATGAGCGCGCCGATGATGCAATCAGCCACCAAGAACGCCCGATAGGAGATGCGCCCATTCGCCAACGTGCTGAAAAAGTCCGCTGCAGAGCTCACGAGCGCCACGGCGGTGGTGAGGCACGCCAACAACACGATCACGCTCAACAGCACCACGCCAGCATCTCCCAAAAGAGCGTAGACCACATCCATCAACAGGTCCGCCTGGGTCATCTCCGTGCCCAAACCCACAGACGTGGCCCCCAGATACGTCAAGCCACCATAGATGATCCCCAGAAGGATGATGGCCACCAAGCTGGCGCGGGCGAGCAGCTGACGGCGCGGCGCGCCTTCTGCCGTGCTCTTCACCAATGTGGAATCAAGGATGATGAGCGCGAATGCGGACACGCCCAGCACATCCATGGATTGATAGCCCGCTCGGATGCCCTCTTGGAAGACGGTGGGCGTGCGGGGCGGCTGCAGCCCTCCGAGCGGATGGACGATGCCCACCACGATCAGGATGCAGATGCCCACCACGAGGGTGGGCGTGAAGAACTTGCCGATGATGTCCACCACGCGGGATTGTCGGCATGCCAGAAGGTAGACCACGGCGAAGAACACCACGGAAAAGGGGATCAACAGCCACCCAGCCGCCTCTCCCGCATAGGGCGCCACGGACAGCTCATAGGTGGTGGCCGCTGTGCGCGGCATGGCGAACAGCACGCACAGGCACAGCACCGCCGCCGTGTTCAAGATGACGCTCCCCCGCTGGCCGAGCGCCTGGCGGAACGCTTCGCGGGGACCGCCGTGCACGCTCACCGCGAAGATGCCGACGCACGCCAGAACGGCATCCATGAGGAGGAATCCCAAAAAGCCCCAGAACCAAAGCGTTCCGCTGTCTTGGCCGAGGGTGGGCGGGAAGATGAGGTTGCCCGCGCCGAAGAACATGGCGAACAAGGCGAATCCGACCACGATGGAGCGCAGGCCACCGGACACAGGATTGCCGTGGGCATCCACCTTCGCGGGTTGCGGGAGTCTGCGAGCCATGAAGGTCCTCCTTTCGAGGACCATGGTAGACACCCGCCAAGGCGCATCCGACCGCAGGGCCAAGATTGCCACCCAACTGATGATTCTGCGCTGGATGCCTATTCCGCCGGGTCCGGCTGATCCAAATGGCTGATGGCCTCTTGGCCGATCTGCCGCCCGCGTTCGGCCTGCTCTTCCCAGGAATCGTCTTCGACAGCGTCCTCTGCCGGTGCTGCGGCGTCCTCCGGCCCCATGGATGCGGCCTCTTCCGCCGCCGCCACCTTCGCCGCTTTCGCCGGTTCACCAGCCTGCTCCTTCGCCCGTTTGCGCCGCCGCTTGCGTTGGAACGCCTCCCAGTCCGCCTGCAAGGCTTCGCGTGAGAACGGACGGTCAAAGGCCGCGCGCTGGATGAAGAGCCAGACGACCAAGAGGATGGCCGCGATGCCCACCTGCCAAGTGCCCTGGAACAAGAACTCGCAGCCGCCGATCAACATGAGGGCGGAGATGGCCAACGCCCAAGCCGTGCGAAAGCGCAGGATGAGGCCCACCGCCAGCACCATGAGCAAAAGCGAACTCAGGATCAGCGGGATCCCCACCACCAGCGAGCTCATGTCGATCCAGGAGGTGAGCATGGTGTAGGGCGTGAGCGCGTCTGGGAAGAACACCATGACGATGTTCGCGATCCCGATCAGCAGCACCAACGTGCCAGACACCCACGCGATGTCCTTGTGCTTCTGCATCTCCGTGGCGGATTTCTTGGACTTGAAGAACCCCGCTTGCGAGAGCATGACCGCGCCGATGCAGAACGGGATCCAGAACATCACGCCCCGGTACACCAGCGCGATGGCGGCCGCTGTGGCAACGCCGCATCCGTAGGCGGTCAGGATGGCGGTGATCATGGCTTCCACCACGCCCACCCCTTGCGGCGTGGGGCTCAGGATGACGGAGATGGCGCCCACGGCGAAGGCGGCCACCAGCGCCTCCACGTGCTCGAAGCCGAACGCATAGCCGATGGCCACCAAACACGCCATGTTCAAGATGGCGGAGAAGGATGCATAAGCCACGGTGATGACGGTGCCCTTCGGGTTCTTCGCCAGCAGGTTCGACGTTTGGATGAACGAATAAGCCATGGACCGGCCCCACCCCGCCTTGAGGTGCTTCTTGATGAGGCCGAGCGCCTTGTTGATGAGGCGCTCCAACACCAGGAACACCCGGTAGAGAACGCGCGGACGGAGATGTCCCACGAAGAACAAGCTGGAGAGGATCACCAGCACGAGGGCCAGCAGCAGGCCGCCGATCAGGAACACGGTGTTCATGTGGCCGGAGATCATCATGGTCAAGAAACCGATCACGGAGATGACGAACACCGCCGCGAAATACCCGATCTGAGACAGGATGGCGCCCCCGGTGGACTGGCCCGCGTCGCAGCCTTCGCGGTGCGCATCGTCGATGATGAACGCCACGCCCGTAGCTCCGGAGAACAGGCAGAACGTGTTGATGAACACGAGCGAGAAGATGAGCACCACGTTGTGCCAGAAGCCAGTGCCGTGGCCCACGGCTTCGAAAGCGGCATCGTAGGAAGCGGCCTGCACGAAATGGCGGCCGAGCATGAGGATGATGGCGATCACCATGGGAACCAGCGCGCCGGTCATCATGGTGTTCAGGAAATCGGCCAGATAGTCCGCGTTCGCGATGATGAAGCACACGGCGATGATGCCCAGAATGAGCAGCAGTGCCTTCTTCAAGTGCGACCCCTCACCGCCGGTTCCAATTGACATCATTATACGGCTTGCAAGCCGCGATGCCCTGACCGAACGCGGATATGGTACGGACCGCAGCGCTCCCCGGACCCGCGAGATGCGTCAGGCGGCCGTGAGCTTGCGATGCCGACGATCGAAGGATGTGTAGAGAAGCTGGAACGCGGCCACGTCCACCGCGCCCACGATCCCGAACAGAAGCCACATCTCACCGGTCATGGGCGCGATGCTGAACAGCGGGCCGAACACGGTGCACCCCAAGACCAAGCCGACCAAGATGACCACGAGCAACGTCGCCCGGATGGGGGTGTAGGGGATGGAGAGGCGGATCACCAGCATGACGCCGATGAGCGAAGTCAAGAGCACGCACACGGTGGACGTTTGCGGATACGTGAGCCCCAGCCAGAGATAGCCCATGAGGCACGTGATCAGGATGGAGGCGATCACGCAGATGGCGCCCGGAATGGAGCGGACCACGCAGTTCTTGAGGAAATGACCGCGCACCAAGTCATGATTGGGCTCCAGCGCCAGCACGAAGGAGGGCAAACCGATGGTGAGCGCGCTGATGAGCGTCATCTGGATGGGCATGAACGGGTACTGCCACGGCAGGAAGATGAACAGAACCGCCATCACGATGGAGAAGATGGTCTTGACCAAGAACAAGGATGCCGAGCGCTGCAAGTTGTTGATGGAGCGACGGCCTTCGGCCACCACCTTCGGCATGGACGCGAAGTCGTTGTTCACCAAGACCAGCTGAGCCACATTGCGCGCAGCATCAGACCCGGATGCCATGGCCACGCTGCAATCGGATGCTTTGAGCGCCAACACGTCATTCACGCCATCACCCGTCATGGCCACCGTGTGACCAGCCTTTTGCAGCGCCAGCACGAACGCCTTCTTCTGCTCTGGGCGCACGCGGCCGAACACGCTGTGCTCGTTCACGGCGCGTTCGATCTCCTCATCGGAAGAAAGCTCTGAGCAATCCACGAACTTCTCCGCTCCCGGCACGCCCACCTTCTGCGCGATGGCGGCCACCGTGTGCGGATCGTCTCCGGAGATGACCTTGAGCGCCACGCCCTGCTCTTTGAAATAACGGATGGTCTGTGGAGCGGTGTCCCGGATCTCATCTTCCAGCAGGATGAAGCCCAGCGGCGTGACCTCTCCTTCGATGCGGCCTTCGCCATCGAAGGCGCCCACCCGCGCCACCAACAGCACGCGCGCCTGCTCTGCGAGCTCTTCCAACGGAGCGGAGAGCGCCTGCAGCTGATCGGGGTGCTCGGCCAGCACGAAGGGGGCAGCGCCCATGGCGAACGCCTCTCCTGAGGAGAGCACCACGCCGGAGAGCTTCGTGTCCGAGGAGAACGGGATGGAGCGAGCGCCCTGAAGATCTGCTGGCGAATGCCCATCAGCGTTCGCCAGATAGGCGCGGATGGCATCGGCGGTATCATTCGGGTCCTGATCCGCTGCCGTGATGGCGTCAATGGCGCGCAGCATCAGCGCCCTGTCCTGCCCATCCGTGGGTCGCACATCCATCACGCGCATGTGGCCGGTGGTGATGGTGCCCGTTTTGTCCAAGCAGAGCACATCCACGCGTGCCAGCGTCTCTATGCAGTAGAGCTGTTGGACCAGCACTTTATGGCGCGACAGCCGGATGACCGCCACCGCCAGCACCGTGGAGGTGAGCAGGATGAGCCCTTCCGGGATCATGCCGATGAGGCCGGAGGTGGTGGTGAGGATGGCGCTGCGCCAGTCGATATGCTGAAGGAAGAATTGGCTGGCGAACAGAAGCGCGCCCACGGGGAACAGCGCGAAGCTCACGTACTTCACGATGCCGTTCACGGAGCGCATGATCTCCGAGTTGACCGCTTTGTGGCCCTTGGCCTCAGCGGTGATGCGGGCGGCGTAGTTGTCCGCGCCCACCCGGATGACCTTCGCGAACACCACGCCGGAATTGACGAAGGAACCGCTCATGAGCTCCCGGCCCCTTCGGGATGAGGCGGCTCTCACCGGTGAGCAAGGATTCATTCGCCTTGCAGCTGCCCTGCACCACGCAGGCGTCTGCGGGCACCTGATCGCCCCGCGCCAAACGGATGACATCCCCCAGCACGATCTGATCCACGGGGATCTGCGTGAGAGCGCCGCTGCGCACGGCGTCCACCTGGGATGCCACCACGATGGCCAGACGATCCGTGAGCTGCTTGGAACGCAGCTCTTGGACGATCCCGATGAGCACGTTCAGGATGATGATGAACATGAAGAGCATGTTCTTGTACGAACCTGTGAGGAACACGAGCACGGCCAGGATCACGTTCACCAGATTGAACAGCGTGCAGATGTTGTCACGCGCGATATCCCGGATCGAACGCGTCTTCACGTTCGCGTTCGCGTTCACCTTGCCTTCAACGGCAAGGCGCGCGGCCTCATCCGTGGTCAGGCCCTGGGGCAGCGCTTCCTCTGTGGAGATGGTCTGTGGCATTCGGCTACAGTACCACAATGGCTGTTCGCAGCGAACGCCAGGGAAGACTCTTACGAAGATGTAATGAGGAGGCCCTTGACATCAAGGTCGCTCACAGGCTGAGATCCAACGCCCTTCGGCCGAACCGTTCGCGTTTGAGCTCAAGCAGATACCCCATCGCCGCAGCATCTTGCATCCGCCGCACCGATTCGATCACCTCATCCACGTTCTCCCCGTCCAACACGCCCAGATCCGCCAAATGGGCCAGTGACGCACGATCATCATGGCGCGCCATCTCGAACGCGAAACGAGGCAATCCTTTCGCCAGCACGGAAAAGGCCATCTCTCGGTTCACATCGCTCATGTACACCGGATCTTGCAACCGCTCGATCAGCCGCACGGCTTGGTCGTAGGGATCCATCCCTTTGTCGCTCATGCTGTCGAAGCTGGATGCGTTGATGATGGATATGTCGTAATGATCGAACAGCGCCTCCACATCCACGGATCTCAATCCCATGAACGCCAACATCATCTGCTGCTCGCCGCGATCGGTATGCGGCGGATGGATGTCGAACGAACTGCGCCCATCATGGGGTTCGCGAAGACTGACATGGATGTGGTCCAGGGGCGAATCCACAGCCAACCCGCGGATCCCCACGTTCTCTATCTTGTCCGACAGGAACATCTCCGTGATGCCCTGAGCGCCATTGAAGGCATACGGGGCGATCTCATCCACGGTTTCCGGCACGCGCACAGAAGCCTCCGGTCCAACGTAGGCCACGACGCGCTCTGCTCCATCCGCTTTCCGTTCAAGCAAAAGCCCGTTCTCCATGCGGAACCGCTGATTCGCTGGATCCACCACCAAGCGGCGCAACGACGGAGCCATGTTCTTATGATGCGCTCCCAGCGTGACGAGCGCCCGCTTGCCCAAATGTTCAAGATGCGCCGGCAGCTCGATCTCCGTCAGGTTCGTATCCAAGAAAGCGTCCCCGCCGATCCACGTGACGCTCTTCGGTATGTTCACATGCTTGAGCGCAATGCAACGGGCGAAGGCCGCGCCTTCGATCCGCCGCAACCCTTCCGGCAAGCGCACCTCTTCCAGGTGCTGCTCGCGGTCGAAAGCAAGCTTCCCGATCACCGCGGTGCCATCTTTCACCTGGTAGGTGGTGGCAGCGGGATCGATCAAACGGATGAAATGAAGGCCATCCGCTTCTTTCTTGTATAGACCTCCCTCATCTTCGATGAGCACGCTGTCCGAACGCTCTTCAACCTTCAGCGTTTTGCCGATGCCTGCGAAGCGGATCTTCGTGCCATCCGCCACATGCGCGCCGATCTCTTCGATGCTGGAGGGAAACGTAAGGCTTTCAAGGCCGGTGTCTTCAAAAGCGCTGGGACCCACCATCTGCAAGCCGTCATTCAGAGTGACGCTGGTGAGCTTCCGGCAACCGTAGAACGCCTTCTCCAAAATGACGCGCAGGCGAGGTGGGGCTGCGAACTGCCTGATGGAAGTGCCAGCGAAGGCGAATTCACCGATAGCCTCCAGCTCAACGGGAAGCGTGACACCCGCCACCTCCGCGAATGAGCTGAACGCCTTCTTGCCCAGGGCCCTGCACCCTGCCGCCACTTCGTACCGCTCTTGCGGCACCGCCAGAGCGGCCATCATGGCACCGTCTTTGCTGTACAAGGCGCTGCCGTCAGTCATCATGTATGGATTGTCCGGCCTGACGCTCACCACTTGCAAGCGGCTGTGACCGAAAGCACCGGGCTGGATATCACGCGTGCCTTCGCCGATGACCAGCTCCTTCAAGCGGCCATTGTCGAACACGCGCGCCGTAATAACCTCAAGAGCACCCGGCAGCTCAAGGTGCTCCAATCGATTGCAGTGACGGAACCAATCGGGATTGAAATCCGCCACATGCGCAGGCAGCTTCACCCATCGCAGATCAGAGTCCCCGCGGAAGACGCAGAGCCCCAACGAAACCACGGAATCCGGGACCTCTATCCGCGTCACGAAATTGAGGAACGCGCATCCATCCGAGGCCACTTCCACCACGGGACGCCCTTCGATGCTGCTGGGCACCTGCACTTCTTCCACGGTGGTCCGACACTTCTTGATGCGCACATCAGAGCTGTCAAGGATGACGTAATCCCATTGGGTGCCATGACCATCATCCCAGGTGAGCGGTTCGGATTCGCGGGCGGCCTCCAGCCGCTTCGCTTTCTGGATGGCTTCTTGATGCTCACGGATGCGATTCTCAGCCTCCACCGCTTTCGCCCACGAGGCAGTCAGATCGCCCATGATCGTAGGCGCGAACCCGCCGAAACAGACGTCGAGCTTGCTGATATCGATCCCTAAGCTCACACCCAATTCTTCGCGCCTATCTTCCTTGACTGATCCTGTCAGAAGCGAGTCCAACGAGCACCCCATCAACCTGATGCAAAAAGCCTCTCAACAACAATAGCTACGACACTTTCGAAATTGGCTAAGACAGCGAGGAACTGTGGGGCGCGTGAGATTGCCGTGAAAGCCCATCCGAGCAGCCTTCGCGCTGTGAGGAAGGTGGGCTTGGAACGGCAAGATCACATGCATCCGCAGTTCCGCAGCGTCATGCAGCTTTTAATATTTAAAAGCTGCCACAAAAAGGGCTTGAGACAGCAAGATCGCGTGCCCTGTGGCTTCGCAGCGTCAGGTGATCTTCTATATGAATATATAGAAGATCACAGAAGAGGACCGCATTCCTCCCACGGCGCTCCCGCCGGATTGAGCGGACGGCGCGGCGCGATCTCATCAGCGAACATGATGCTGTACCGGATGCCTTTGAGCGTGACGTACAGGCCGGCGATCTCATGGGCGCCACCGTGATTGAACACCTCATAGGTGACGAGCTCACGATCGATCAGGGGCTTGAGCAGCGGATCTTCGAGCACCTTCTCAAGGAGCATGCTGGTGGACTGGCGCCCCAGCTCATCCTGCTTGAGAGTAAGGTTGTACAGGGCGAGCTCCTGGTCCTCGGTCAGGCGGCCCAGCTCTTCTATTTCTGCAATGATCTCCGCTTCGGTTGCCATAGATTCCTCCTTCTCAGCGGGTGTCTTCCTGAAAATCTGCTGACGCAGCAGCCTTTCACGAACATGCCCTCAAGATAAAGAAAGGGCCCGCCCGAACGAGCGAGCCCTTTTCAAGCTCATAGAGCCAATGGACTTAGACGCCCTTGTAGCCCTTGGAAGGATCGCTGTCGCCAACACCGATGCCAGTGTCGCCAGCTTCGTTGCCGGTACGCTTCGTGGAGGTGTAGCCACCCCAGCCGCGCGCCTTGAACTCATCCTTCACCCAGAAGATCTGGGCCTTCATGAGGTCGGGCTGCGTAACGCCGCACTCAGCCATAGCCTCATCCTTGGACTTTCCGGCGGCGATAAGCCCGTTCAGCTTGTCAGCAGCTTCATTGGCCGGCATTGCCATGAACTCGTCTTTGGTCATCTTGACCTCCTCTGGATTTCCAAACGATACCTTCGGCTGGATTATATTTCAAAAGCAACCGAAGGTATCACCGAATGCTCTAAAACCCTACAGCTGGAAGAGAACCATCGGACGATCGAAACGCTTCATCTTCTCCATCATCTCGTCCAGAGTGCCGTAGTAAAGAGTGCCGGACTCTTCAACCTGGCAGGCGAGGGGACGCTGACCAGCCTTGTCGCCCTCAGGGCCATAGTGCTTCGAGAAGATCTCAGTCGGGCAAGGAATGTAGAACCACTCCCAGTTCTCGCCGCAGGTCTCGTCGCCGCCCTTGAAGAACGGGCCGACCTCGACCTCCTTGATGCCCCACTGATCGATCGGCAGGCCGAACTCTTCTTTGCAAGCGATCTCAGCGGCATGGTTGCCGGAGAAGTACCTGTAGTCGCAAAGCAGAGCGTAACGGGTGCCGTCGTAGCGCGGATCCTTGATCGCATCTTCGAATTGCTTCTCAATCTCAGGAGTATTCATCTATTTCACTTCCTTTCGAATTAATCAGCATCGAGGCTGCGGACGCGACGAGCGTTGCACATAACGCCCTTGTAAGGAGCGCCGAATCCGAGCTTGCCGATGTTCATGTGCGGAACCAGGCTGTTGAAGTTGGACTTCCACACGCCGAACAGGTTGGGCTCTTCGCCGTCCTGCTCAGGGAACCACCAACCATGAGCGCAGTTCAGGATGCCGGGCTTCATGCACTGAGTGATCTCAGCCTTGAAGCGGGCCTCGCCGAACATGTTGTACACCTCAACCCAGTCACCTTCGGTGATGCCGTACTCAGCAGCGGTCTGAGGATTGATCTGGACCCAGGGCCACGGATCGATCTGACGCAGAGACGGAACCTGACGATGCTCAGAGTGGAAGGAGCTGTAACGACGGGAGCCAGAAGTGGAGATCAGCGGATACTGCTCCTTCTCCTCGGCCGTACGCAGATCAGAGTACGGTGAGTAGTTCGGCTCTTCGTAGTAAGGCAGCGGATCCTCGCCCCAGGATTCGTACAGGATGGAGTACGCCTCGATCTGGCCGGTGATGGTGTTGAAGCCAGGCTGGCCGTCGAAGCGGAGCAGGCCCTTCTCATACTTCTCATACTCGAAGCCATGAGCGCCAGGCTGGTAGATGCCGAGCTCCTGGAAGGTCTTCCAGTCGTAGCCCAGCTCCTTCAGCTGGTCGGAGTAGAACTGCTGGGTTGCTTCCTCAAGCAGATCCCAATCGATCTTGTGCTCGTCAGCCGGCTTGTACCACGGATACCACTCGGGGTTCAGGCGCTGGCCGAACGCGAGGCAGATCTGCACGTCGGACATGCACTCGCCAACCGTGAGAGCCTTGTTCATCGGGCCCATGAACACGGTGTTGCGGCCATAGTGCGTCAGGCAGATGCCGGTGTGCTCAGCCCAGGTGCACATGGGGAGGAAGTAGTCGCCCACTGCCATGGCCGTCGGGGTCATGAACAGGTCTTGGATGACGACGAACTCAAGCTTCTTCAGGGCCTTGTGCCAACGCTTCGGCTGAGCGGAGCAGGTGGGGGCCAGGAAGTTGGAGCTGTTGAACCAACCCATCTTCAGAGCGTAAGGCTCGTCAGATTCCATGGTGTTCAGCGTCTCGTCAGGCTGCGTGGTGGCCATGCCCGTGGACAGTCCAGGCCATGCAGCAGCGCCGATGCGCTTCTCCCAGATCTCGTCGGACATAGCGCCGCGCTGGTTCATGCGCCACTTGCCAAGGAGAGCAGACGGGGGACCAAGGGTGAGTCCGCCAGGACGGTCGATGGAGCCAGACAGGCCAGCCAGGATGATCATGGCCTGGGACAGCTGCACACCGTTCTTGTTCTGGTCGAACGCGAGGCCCCATGCCCAGCCGATCGGACGCTCGGTGCCGATGACGTGAGCAGCGCGCTTGATGGCCTCAACCGGGACCGTGGTGATCTCAGAGACCTTCTCCACCGGGTACTCGGCGGCGCGAGCCTTGACCTCATCCAGACCGTAGATCCACTTCTCAGCGAACTCATGGTCATACTCGTCATTCTGGAACATGAGGTTCATGATGCCGAGAGCCATGGCGGTGTCAGTCTGGGGACGCAGCTGCAGCAGGATGTTGCCGCGGTGAGCGCCGACCCAGGTGACGCGGGGGTCGATGTCGATCAGGTGCGTGCCAAGACGCATCATGTCGACCAGGCAGTGACCGAAGAAGCCGTCGCCGTTGGAGGGCAGCGGCTCTTTGCCCCAGAGCACGACCCACTTGGAGAGGGTGTACTGCGGGTCAAGGTAGGACCCGGGCAGATGGCCTGCATAGTCGAGCTCGGGGTAGCCAGCGCCGAGAACGTAGTCAGCGATGGAGCAACGAGGACCATAGCAGGACCAACCAGACTGCGTGTAGCAGCAGTTAGGGGACTGCAGCACAGAGAACGTCAGAGCGTAGTAGAAGATGCACGCCTCACGGCCGGTGCCACCGAAGCAGACGATGGACTCATGGCCATACGTGTTCTGGAAGTAACGAACCTTCTCGCAGATGGTGTCGATAGCTTCATCCCACGTGGTGCGCTCCCACTTGTCCTTGCCGCGATCCTCGACCGCACGCTTCATCGGGTAGATGATGCGCTCCGGCGCGTAGGTGTACTCGCGCAGGGCAAGATTCAACGCATTCACACGCCCCGTGGTGATCGGGTTGTCGTCGTCACCCTCGATGCGGATGAGCTCGCCATCCTTAGTGATGACCTTGACGCCGTATCCCACCGGGTGAGATCCCGGAGGAGACCACGTGTTGGAGCGTGTAGCGACGGTGCCGTCTTCGCGCTCGACTCGCCACTCTTTGCTGTAAGCCATACTTTTCCTTCTTTCTCGCGATTCCATACTTACTTGATGGAACTATTCCGCGTGCGCGAACACGCGGACTCACAAGCACGTCACGCACCCCACATATATATGCAGAGCGCGCAACAACTTCTCCACTATCCCTAGCTAGCGAAGAAGCTGCTTGAAAGCCAAACTGAAAGCAATCCGGATTGCGATGGGATGAATATAAGGAGGGATGAGGCCTTCCCAGTCGTATCACCAGATTGTTATTAACGCGAAACGCATCATACCGAAAGGTTGATTTTTGATTTGATGATTTCTATAATGCCTGTTCAAACGCTGTTTCTCAAGTTGATTCGAAAGGGTTCATTTGACCACCTCTGAACCTCGCATAACCCTGAGCATCAAACGGACTGATGACGGCTCATCCGCCACTGGTGAGCTCAATTCGCTCTCTCTGGGCTTCGGCATCTTCCAGGTTTGGTTGTTCATGGCCATTTACAACGCCTCGCAGATGATGGCGCCTTCGGATGCTTTTCCCGCCTTCCCTTTTCTTCCTGAAGAACTGTCCCTTCCCGTGTTGGTTTCCTTCTTGGCCATCGGGGGGATCTGCCTTCTCGTCATCGGCGCCACGAATCAGCTCTTCCTGCGCTTCTATGTGAGCAAGCGCGCGTTGGCCGCTGCCACGCTGCTGTGCTGCGCAGGGACAGCGCTCCTCTATGGTGGCTCATCTCCTAATTTGGGCATCGCTTTCGCCATAGCGGGTGGCGCGGTCATGGGCTTGGGATCCAGCCTCCTGTTCGTCATCTGGGGCACCACCTTCGCTCGGTTCCAGTTCGCCACCATCGTGCTGAACACCTCCATCGCCTACGTGTTGGGCATCGCTTTCTCTGTGGTGTTCGCGAACTGGGTTCCTTCTCCTGTGAGCGGGCTGGTCACGCTCTTGCTGCCCATAGCGGCCATGCTCATCCTCATGCGGCTCATCCCGCGTCCCTATTATCAACGCCACGAAGAGCCCATCTTCCATCCTCTCTCAGCCAACAAGGTGACCGCCACGTCGTTCATAGCGCGTTTCGGCGCGCCCGTGCTCATCGTAGGGGTCACCCTGGGAGCGCTGCGCAGCGTCTGCATCGGGGAAGTGTTCCCCTCGGCCAGCCTCACCATCCAGTTGATGTTCGCGCTGTCCTGCATTTGCTCCCTCATCATCTTCATCATCGCCATCGCGCTCACCAAACGCGATCTGTTCTGGGACACGCTCTTCCGCGTCACCATGCCCATCACCATGGCAGGCATCGCCAGCATCGCGCTTTTGAGCGGCAGCTTCGACGTGCTGGGGTCCTTCTTCGTGTCCATGGGCTATGTGTGCTTGGAGATCATGCTCTGGGTGTTCTTCGCCGGCGTCTCCCAGCAGTTCCGCATCTCCCCCATCTTCGTCTTCGGCATCGGGCGCGGGCTGCTTGAACTGGGCAGCGTGTTCGGCTCCGTGCTCGTGGTGCAAGCGTTCAAAGTGGGCATGTCGGACATCCATCTCACCCAATCCGCGCTGGTCCTGGCCGTTCTGCTTTCGGTGGGCTACGCGCTTTTGCCCCGCTACCGTGAGATCCAAACCATGATCAACCAGATGAGCAACGTGCATGAGAGGCCTGAAGCGCCCGTGCAGATGTGGGATTCGCCCGCGAAGGGCTTCCCCGGTCACCCGTCTCCAGCGGATGCGCTCACCGCTACGGGGACCATCGGCATGTTCGGCGGCCGCTCTTTGTTCGTGCCCGTGACGGGAACCCCTCCTGAGGCCAACCCCACCCCAGCGAACGCGCCATCTACGACAACGGTCGAAGAGGCTGCTGGAGCCGCGGGATCTGAGGTCAAAGAAGAGACGGAGGAAGAGAAGGGCAGCTTCCAGCGTCGCTGCGAAGAGCTGTCGGGCCAGTACCTGCTTTCAGCGCGCGAAAAGGAAGTGCTGGTCCTGCTGGCCAAGGGCCATAACGCCAGTTTCATCCAGGAGCAGCTGTGCGTCTCGAAGAGCACCGCGAAGACCCACATCAACCACATCTACAAGAAGATGGACATCCATACGCAACAAGAGCTGTTGAACATGGTAGAGGACCGTCCTCGCCCGAAACGGAAGGCTGCACGCAACGCCGCCGCTCTCAAACCGGACAACCCCGGCAATCCCGCGAACGTGGCCACCAAACCGCGGAGCCGCTCCCTGCGCGCGGATATCTTCGCCACGAAATAGACCCATGGCGAAAAAAACGCGGTCATCCTTGAAGGTTGACCGCGTTCTCGTTTTCCCTGATAGAAGGGGTTTTTGCGAACTGTCCCTACTTCATGTTCACGCAATGCACCTTCGTGCCATCCGCCAAGTAATCCATGACCTCGTTCACAGCCATGACCGCGCAGTTGTCCTCAGCCTCAGCAGTCGAGGCGCCCAGGTGCGGGATCACCAGGGCCCGCTCCATCTTGACCACCGCCGGATTCGCGAAGTCCGTGACATAGCGGGACACCTTGCCGGATTCCAGCGCCTCTGCCATGGCAGCATCGTCCACCAACGAATCACGGGAGAAGTTGAGGAAGACCACGCCGTCCTTCATCTGGCTGATGGCTTGCGCGTCGATCATGCCCTTGGTGTCCGCCGTAGCCGGCACATGGATGGTGAGATAGTCCGCGTCTTCGTACATATCCGTCAGATCCGTGACGAAACGCAGGTTCGGGGAGATGGAAGCGGCCTTGTCCGCATCCATGAACGGGTCATAGCCGATCACGTCCATGCCCAGCGCCTCAGCGGCCTGCGCCATCAAGCGCCCGATGGCCCCTAAACCGATGACGCCCAGCGTCTTGCCAAAGATCTCTCCACCGGCGAACGCTTTCTTCGCCTTTTCGGCGGACTTGCCCACGTTCTCGTCGTCAGCGTTGTCCTGCACCCATTGGATGCCGCCCACGATATCGCGCGAAGCCAGGAGCATGCCCGCCAGCACGAGCTCTTTCACCGCGTTCGCGTTCGCACCTGGCGTGTTGAACACGGGGATGCCCGCTTCAGCCAGCGCATCCAGCGGGATGTTATTCACGCCCGCGCCCGCGCGCGCCACGGCTTTCAGATTCGCCGGGATGTCCATCTCGTGCATGTTCGCAGAACGCACCAGGATGACGTCGGCCTCATCCACGTTGTCCGTGAGCTCGTATTCGTCAGTCAGCAGATCCAGGCCCTTGGAGGATATATTGTTCAAGCAATGCACTTTGTACATGGGGGTTCCTTTCCTGTGATTCGGGATTTCGAGTGTAGCACAGGGAACCCGCCCTCCAGTCGCGCGCCGAACAGGAACGTTGTAGCTGGTGCCCAGCGACCGAACGCGCGTCAGAACTGCCGACGCTGATACAGCTTCGCTGAGATGGCCGCGCTCACCGCATACACGCCAAGCGCCACGCCGATGATGATCATGCTCGCCACCCAAGAGGAGGCGTCTTCGTGGCTGAACAGCTGCTGCAGCGTCTCCCATGCGCCGGGCAAGACCGCATTCATGAAGCCGCTTTCCGACACAGCCCACAAGCCGAACGAGAACAGCAGGATGAGCACTATCGGCGCCAGCCGCGTCCCCTTCGTCATCCCGTAGCGCATGAAGAACGGGAGCGACAGTGCGGCCACGAACAAGATCAGCGCCGACACCCGCAGGCAAACGCCGAAGACGAGACCGGGGCCGTTCCCTTGGAACGTGAGCTCTGGCATTTGCATGGAAGCAGGCAGCGCGCCGATCACCACGGTGATGAGCCCGGCGAAGGCGAGCGCCAGAACGTCGCACAGGACCTCCACGATCAGCAGGCCGACATACCGGCCGAACACCACTTGGCTGCGGCTGATGGGCAGCGTCAGCCGGAAGCGCTCCCAGCCGTTCATCTCATCATAGGCGCTGATGGTGAACAGATACATGAATGGCACCATGGCGCACAGAGCGCTCATGCACACGAGCAGGTTCTTGGTCATGACCGCCATGGCCGCCGCCACGACCAGGCAAACGACTACGAGCTGCGCCATCGAGTTCTTCATGGTCACCAGGTCAGACGCGATCATGGCCTTCATAGCGCCTCTCCTTTCAACGTCATCATGAGGTAGTCATCCAGCGTTGCCCGATCCACCGGGATGCTGGGGTGCTGCTTCGCGAAAGCGAACCGATCCGGCACCAGCAGGTTCACGCCATAGGCTTCTCGCACCATGCGGAATGCGCCGCCTTCGAAAGCGCCGGCCGTGGACAGCTCTTCGATCTGGGAGGCGCGGCAACGGGCGATGCCCGCTTCATCGCAGATGGCTTCTTTCGACAGGTCGAAGAGGATGCGGCCTTCGTCAATGCAGACGATCCTGTCCGCCAGCTTCTCCAGATCAGTCGTGATGTGGGACGCCATGAGGATGGAGCGGCCCTCCTCTTCCATGAAGATCCGCAGCATATCCAGCATTTCGTCGCGAGCGAGCGGATCCAAGCCTGCAGTGGCTTCGTCCAAGATGAGCAGTTGCGGCCCATGGCTCAAGGCGAACGCGAGCGAGAGCTTCATGCCCATGCCGCGAGAGAGATCCCTCACCCGCTTCTTGGGCGCGATGTTCGCCGCTGTGAGCAAGCCGTCGAAACGCGTCTGATTCCAATGGTCGTAGGCGGCCCGGCCCAGCTGCGCGATATCCCTCACGCGTGATTCCTGGGTGAATGCGCACGTGTCCAACACCACGCCGATGCGCGCCTTCGCGCGATCGGAAAGGTGCTTGCCCTGGGAGAGCGGTTCTCCCAGCATCGAAAGCGCGCCTTCATCCGGTTCCACAAGATCCAACAGGCATTTTATGAGCGTGGTCTTGCCAGCGCCGTTCGCGCCGACCAAGCCCACCACGGTGCCCTCAGGCACCTCAAGATCAAGAGGGCCCAGCGTGAAGCCGTCGTAGCGCTTCATCAACCCCGTGACTTCGATCGCATTTTCCATGGTCATCCGTCTTCCCGGTCCGCAAGCGGCGGGCTCAGCCGTCCTCCATGAGCGCATCCAGCATCTCGTGAAGCTCTGAGGCGGGCACATCCGCTGCAGACGCTTCGCCGATGGCTTGCGCCAGCAGCTCTTCGACGCGCTTGAGGCGTCCTTCGCGGAGGAGCTCGCGATTGCCACCCGCAACGAATGAGCCTTTGCCCTGGACGGTGTCTATGAACCCGGCTTCTTCCAGATCCGCATACGCCCGCTTCGTCGTGATGACGCTGATGCGCAGGTCATTCGCCAGCGAACGGATGGAAGGCAACGCTTGGCCCTCTTGAAGCTCACCGGACAAGATGGCGTCTTGGATCTGCGAAGCGATCTGGGCATAGATAGGCCGGTCGCTTGCATTGGTTATCAGTATCTCCAAAGCAGTCTCTTCTGTTGTCCGCAGCGAGCAGACGTCTCCACCCGCTGCGTTAATAGTGTATATACCCTATATGCACACTATAGGCGCACTGAGGACGGTTGTCAACCTCAGCCATTGTCTTGGGAGATGTGCTATCATTACGAACGCTTTCGGGTTGTGGCTCAGCTTGGTAGAGCGCTGCGTTCGGGACGCAGAGGCCGCAGGTTCAAATCCTGTCAACCCGACCAGAGAACAAAAGAGAGCCTTCGGGCTCTCTTTTTTTTCGCTGCGGGTTGGCGGCCGCCGGCAGGCGGGAGCGCGGAGCGCGAGGATTTGGACCGGGCAGGTTCACTGGCGCGCTACGCTTGAGCGTGCGCGCAAGCCGCGAGGGTCAAGGCTTGCGGAGCAACCGCGAAGCGGCTTGGCCTTGATGCGAGCGAACGCCTGTCAACCCTGCCGAGCTCTTTCTGGTACCGGAACTCGCTTCGTCAGCTTCATTCACGCAGCGCTTCCTCTCATGCCGCTCGTTCGCTTGGCATAGGCGCTCCTTGCTAGAACAGGGTTTCACCAAGATACTTGTCGTGAGGTGCGACAAGACATCGTTCAATGGGCTTCCAATAGCTTTCGTACAAGGCTTTCTGGGCTAGCCCATAGCTCTCTTTCGAATCGAACTCCCAAAAAAGCACGTACTTCACGCTCTTCACGATGCGCGTGAGCTCAATGGGTGGCAACCCTTCGCGAATCTGCTCCATATCGATGCGATATCCCCGCTTGATGAGGCGAAGCGACAAAAGGCCTACCTGTTGCTCAAGAGATCCTTTTGCCTCCTGCATGAGTGCTTCGAATTCCTCAACTTTCTGTGGCTTCACCTGGTATACGCACACTTCTGCGAATGGCATTTATGATCCTTGTCTCAAATTCAGGAATCCGCCGCGCGTTTGACGACGAACGCGTCGGCACCCACATGGTTCACACGATGATAACCTAAACAAACGACTGTGGGTGAACAGGGGACGGGTGAACAGGGGACGTAGCAGTGTTCACCATGGAATAGCGTCATTCAAGAAATGATCGTACTTGAAAGGAAGGTTTCATGCCCAGAACGGCGCGAAAAAGATCCTCGACTGATATATACCATGCCATAGCACGAGGCGTCTCAAAGCAACTCATCTTCGAAGACGATATCGACAGAAACCGTTTCCTGAAGCTCCTGGCGGATAGCGCGGCTAGGCACCAGATAAGCATCCTTGCTTGGTGCCTTATGGGCAATCATGTGCATCTACTGCTCAAAGGCACTCGTGAAGACTTATCGCAAACGATGAAGGATCTGCTCGCTTCCTATGCGAACTGGTTCAATCTCCGTCATGGGCGATGCGGCCATTTATTCCAAGGAAGATTCAAAAGCGAAACGATTGAAAGTGAAAGCCACTTTCTAGCTGTCGTTCGCTATATCCACAAAAATCCAGAGGCCGCAGGGCTTGCCGATGCCAAAGATTGGAAATGGAGCAGCTATGGCGAATATACCGGGGGGCCCTTTATAACGGATACCGATTTTGCGCTTGAGTTGCTCGGAGATAAAACTGGATTCCATGCCTTTCATGAGCGTGGGGATGATGGGGGTTCAGCACTGGATGTCAAAGAACCCCTCATTCGAATGGCCGACGAGGAAGCGCTGGCCCTTGCTGACAGGCTCTTGGGAAAAGGTAGCGCCCAAAGGCTGAAGGAGCTTGACCGCGAAACACGCGATACCGGATTGCGCGAACTCAAATCAAACGGGTTGGGCATCAGGCAGATCCAACGACTGACCGGTATATCGCTTGGCGTGATATCGAAAGCGTGAACATTACTACGTCCCCTGTTCACCTATTTTCGTCCAACCTTGGCAGCGTAGCGCAGGCATTGCCTGCCACTGGGGGTCATGCGCACCTGGGTGCTGGGTATGCGCATCCACCGCCCGGTCATGCATCAGAAAATGGAGAAGCTGCGCATCAAGTTCAATGCCGTCAGGCGGCAGCGCGGAGCGCGAGGATCAAAAATCGGGCACCAGGGTGATGGCGCCGTTCGGGCAAGCGCCCCTGCAAAGGAAGCATTTCACGCAGAGCGAAGCTTCCCCCACCTCCATCCTCCCCTCCGTCGTGCGACGGAGGGCACCTGGAACCAAGCAGCGCTCCATGCAAGCGCCGCAACCATCACAACGCTCAGCGCTGATGCGGATCCGCACTCCGCGCATCGCGCCCTCAACAGCGAAAGGCGCTGGCATCCGATCACCCCTTCCTGTTCGCACGATCCTCAGCGAAATCCGGTCCGAACCGGAATCCACTCTTGAAACGCAAGCCGATGAAACGCTCAACCAAAAAGGCAGGACGGCCTCACCGCCGCCCTGCTCCTCGCGAAAACGATGCAGCTACCGCTTCAAAGCGATCACATCGGGGACATATCCTCTTCCAGGACCGCGATGGATTCCATGGTGCCGCGATCGCGCTCAGCGGCGGTCTGGATGACGAGGATGACGAACAGCACCAGGCAGGTGATGGTCGCCACCATGAACGCATCCCGACCAAGGGTCAGCCCGAAGATCGTGTTGATGCCCTCCAGGTAGTAGGGCTCCACGAACTGACCGAGATTCTGGCACGCAACGCCCACGGCCACAGCCGACGTCGCGAAGATGGGAACCACGGTGTTCGAGATCTTGTCCCACGTGCCGCTCAGGATGAACGTGGGCAGGAAACCGACGAGCGCCGCTCCGGCCGCAGCCATCCACAGATTGTTCGCGAACCACATCAGCGCGAAGCAAAGCGCCGCCAGGCCAACGGCCACGGTGATGTTCCACTTCTTCGTGAGCTTGCAGAAAGCCGCGAAGACCAAGCCGCCGATGAAGCCGCATACGGAATGGGCGGAGAGGATGTAGCCCACCTCAACGGAGCCGCCCCAACCTTCGGCGGTGATGTAGATCGCCAGGTTGTTGATCAGGATGAGGATCGTGATCATGAACAGAACGACCTCAGCATAGTAGGCGATGACGATGGGCGGGAACTTCTCTTTGAACGACAGAGCGGCGAGCTCTTCCTTGCGCTTCTTGTAGGCCTCCGTCTCATCCACGTACTTCGGCTCTGGCAGAGCGAAGAAGGCGAAGAGCAAGATGACCACGGAGATCAGGTAGGCCAAGAACACGAAGTTCCAACCCAATGTGGCCAGATAGCCGCCTAAAGTCTGGAAGAAGATGCCGCCGATGCACGCCGCCGCCTGCACCAAGCCGATCATCATCGTGCGCTCTTTGCCCTCGAAGAAGTCAGTGCACAGACCGAACGCCAACGGGATGAGAAGGCCGGTGGCCACGCCGAACATGACGCGGCAGAAGATGATGGCGCCCATGGAATGCGGGAAGAAGTAAGGGGCGACGCCGAAGATGATGAACATCAGGATGGCCGCAAGCGCTACTGAGCGCTTTTTCACTTTCCTTGACAGGAAGCCATAGACCGGTGCCATGATCATGGCCGCGCCGTAGGGAGCGGTCTGGATGAGCATGAGCGTGGTAGTGGCGTAATCCGGGTTCGCTGCGATGATGTCAGCCATGGCGGGCGCCACCGCTCCGCCGCCGGTTTCCTGAAGCGCGATCGCCAGAATGACGAGCTTCAAGACTGTTTTGCTTTTCGTTCCTCTAGCCATTGTTCCTCCTTCTCGCAGGCCGACCGGGGTCGGCCTGCGGAATGCGCGGTCTAGTCGTCAAGCTCCTTCAGTTCTGCGCAGCTGAGGCACTCGTATTCTTTGTTGAAGAAGGAGTACTCGTTCTTCTCGATGTAATCCTCCATGGGCATCTCCGTGTCGGCGCGATCGGCCGGATCGATGCAGGGATACACCCGGCAAAGCATGCCGCGCGCCACCCACTGACCAGCCATCTCGTCCAGCGCCTCATAGGCATCGTTGGTCAGAACGTTCGCGTTGGACTCGAACACGCCCTGGGACCATGGTTCCTCTGCGGGAAGCTCCGGATACCACCAACTAGGTTGGATGGATACCACGCCGGGCTTCATGGAGAACTCCAACTTTGCCTTCTGGCGGATGCGTCCGCGCTTCGTCTCGATCCACACCCAGTCCCCATCACGGATGCCCAGATCGCGCGCATCGGTGACGTTGAGCTGGCACGTGGGATACGGCCACATGGAGCGCATGCCGTAACCGGGCACGCGGAACTCTGAATGGAACATGGGCACGAAGCGTCCGCCAGTGGTCAAGCGCAGCGGGTACTTCTCGGCCAGTTCCGGATCGCTGAGCGGGGACTCGATGGGCTCGCGGTAGAACGGCAGCGGATCATAGCCTAGATCCTCCAGCAGGCTCGGAAAGATCTCCGCTTTGCGCGAAAGCGTGGCAAACCCACGAATCTCACCATTGGGGAGCTTGTTAGCGTACTTGTAGAAGGTGAGGTCGGACATGCCCGCGATCATCTTCTCGCAGGCCTCTTCATAAGTCATGCCGCACCGCTCCACGCGATAAGCGATGACGTCTTCATACGTTTCCCAAGGCCAGTACTCCTCTTGACCCAAAAGGAGCCCCAGGCCACGGAAGAAATCGTAATCCGTGCGACGGTCAGCCACGGGCTGAGAGCCGCGATCGCCGATCTGCAGGAAGTCCATGAAGTCCTCGTTGGTGGTAGCCAAGGGACGCTCCAGGGAGTCCGCCGCTGGGAAGATATAGTCAGCCAGCGCAGCCGTGGGGGTCTTCCAGTATTCAACCACCACGAACAACTCCAGCGCCTTCAGAGCCTCGAATACCTTCTTGGTATTGGGCGCCCAAGCCAACGGGTTGGAGCTCCAAGCGATGCCCGCCTTGATCGGATAGGGCTTCTCTTCCAGGATGGCATCCCATGCCAGCGGAGGCGTGACCAGCACATGATGGAGCTGAGGACGCGGGATGTCCCACATCTTCTTGTAGCACTTGTCGATGGGATCGAAGCCGCGCCAGCTGAGCACCTTGTAGGTGTCGTTGCCCAGGAACTTCTCGCGCGCTTCCTTGGGGAGCATGTCCGCCAGCTCCAATTCGGCATCGCGCACGGGGAACTTCTTCGTGCCGTCAGCCTCCGGGATGCCCGGATCGCCGATGGATTCACCACCGGGGTTGTCGATGTTGCCGGTCAGGATGCGCAGGATGGTCTTGGCAACGCCGGTGTATGTGGCGTTGTAGCCCGCCTGCTCGCCGCCGCCGATGCCCCAGCCGATAGAGGCGGGTCCGTTGGTGGCGTACAGCTTCACGGCGTCGATGATGCGCGACGCGCGCACGCCGCAGATGCGGGCGCATTCGTCCATGGTGTATTCCGAAAGCCGCTCAGCGATGGCATCGAACGCCGTCCAGCAGACCACTTCGCCGCCATCAGCCATCTTCACGGTAAACTCACCCGAAAGCACGGGAGCCACGGTGCCATCAGTGTACCAACGGTTCTTGTCAGAGCACCAGACTTCCGGTTCTCCCGTTTCTTCGTTGATGGCCACGAAGTCTTCGCGCTTTCCGTCTTTCTCAAGGTCGCACCCGCGGATGAGCTTGCCCGTCTCCTTGTTGAGCAGGAAGGGAGCATTGCTCCAATAGCGCAGGAAGTCCGTGTCATAGAGCTCGTTCTCGATGATGTAATTGCCCCAAGCCAGCTGCATGTACAGGTCGGTGCCGGGATTGATGGGAAGATAGATGTCCGATTCGCAAGCCTCCACAGTGGCCTGAGGATCGATGGTGATGAACTTCCCGGGATTGTTGGGACGCTCCACAGAGGATTTCATGGTGTTCCACATGAACCCGCGCGGGCCGCCCGCTTCGGTGATGCGCTTGCCCCAGAACACCTGGGTGTTCGCGAGCGGCGCCGACGGAGGGATGGTCATCTCAATGGGCCAGCCCACCATGGACATGTTGAGCGTGTATGTCCAGCACCAGCAGATCATGCCGGGGTCGATGATGTTGCCCGGATTCCCGAAGAGATTCGTGAACCGGGAGCGCGCCCACAGATGGTCGGAACGATAGGTGCCCTCCATGACCACCAGAGATTCGGGACCGTACTTGTCTTTGATCTCCTGGAGCTTCTCGGCCACTTCCTTCAGGCCTTGATCGTAGGAGATCTCTTCCCATTTGTCTTCACCCTTGCGGCCGACGCGCTTCATCACATGGTTGATGCGCTTGGGATGGTAGTGCGTGCGAATGAACTTCTCGCCCTTTTCGCCACGGCGTTCGCATATCTCCGCTTGTTGGTTCAGCGCCTTGACCTCAGTGATGATCCCCTTTTCATTGGTGCCGACATACAGAGGGCAGTGGGCTTGGCAGAAGAAGCATCGGATCTTCTTCCAAAGGATGCCATCCTCATCGACGTAATTGTTCTTGACGTCTTGCTCGGTTACATTTCCCGCTAGACCGCTTTGCTGCTTTTCTGTCATTGTGCGCTCCTCCTCTTTTCTCAGTGTTCGGTAAATCCGCGCAGTTTACGCCCCTCTCCTTCCCTATTTGCTCTAAAATGGAATGGAAGCAATCTCTGCTTCGCCACCCCGAATCATGAATAGGAACCGCGTCATGGGAAACGCCTACAACCGCCTATTGCCATCCCATCCCTAGGGAAAATAGGTCTAAATCTCCTATAGGAAGAAACGGGTTATGAACATGGGTTCGATAAAAGAGGGTCATTCGATTCCATCGAAAACGGGGGCTCAAACGGTGCTGGGCCTGGCGATCATGACGCTGAACTGGACCTGGGCGATCAGCACCTATACCGCCGTCACGCCATCCCTCCCCGCAGCCATGATCTTCGACAAGATCGCTCTCATCATCGCTGGCACCGCCTCCATGGCCGCAACGTTCATGATCCTGGGATTCCTGCGCGGCTTCGCAGGGCGAAAGCGCGTCGCCCGCACCCTTGATGGCCTGGGCGTGATCGCAAGCGTGGCAGCGTTGCTGCTCTTCGCGCTGTGGGGAGAGGATCCGGACGCCTTCGCCATCCGCCTCACCTGCTGGATATCCTGCGGAGCAGCCAGCGCCATCATGCTCGTGAAGCTGGGCGTCTTCTTCTCAACGCTCGACCAGAATCAAGCCGGAATCCTGGTCGCCACCATGCTCGTCGCCACCAGCGTCCTGTTCTTCATCATCACGAGCATCGGAGGGACCGTCGCCTCGCTCCTCACCTGCCTCTGCCTGGCTTTAGGCTCGGTGCTCTCCTTGCGCCTCAAGGTGACATCCCAGGCCATGCTGCGCACGGAGCAGAACAGCGAAGGCGGATCAGGTGACATACCCATCTCCGTGGCTTTGGGAAAGGGCATGCCGCGGATATCGCGGGTGCACTTCTTCGCCATGCTCTTCTACGGCGTCGCGTTCGGATATTCATCCCTGATCGGGCTCAGCCAAAGCACCTCGAACAGCTCCCTGTTGATTTCCACGCAGATCGTCACCATGCTGGCTGCTCTGCACATCTTGACCCTGGAGATCTGGAAGAAAGGATCCTTCGATTACGGATTCCTCCAATGGCCTTTGCTCATCTTGATCGTCGTCGGCCTGTTGCCGCTTCCCTATGCCGAAGGGGATCTGACCATCTTCTTCACCGCCGTGCTCCTGTTCGGCTTCGCCTGCTACGACGTGGCGAACTGGCTGATCTTGAGCGATCTGAGCCACCGCCACAATCCACTGTTCACTTTCGGCTTCGGCCGGGGCTTCCTCTGCCTGGGTCTTTTGGCGGGCCGCCTGCTCTGGTGGGTGACCGCGAACGTCGCCAGCTCCGAATCGTTCCAGGTCCAGATCCCCATCGCCATCGTGATCCTGCTCTTCTGCACCATAATCATCATCAGCCTGCCGGTGCTGAGGACGACCGCGTTGAAACGAAGCGAAAGCCCCGAAGCTGAGGAGCCAGATGCTTGGAGTCACGCATGCCGGCAGCTGGCGAGCGGCCATGGATTGACCGCGCGCGAAACAGAGGTCTTCCAGCTGCTCGCCAAAGGTTGGAGCCAGAAGGCCATCAATGAGAAGCTGGTGATTTCACCCCATACGGCGAAAGCGCACGTTTCGCACATCTACAGCAAGCTGGGCGTGCATTCGCGCCAAGAGCTGATGCGCATGGTCGAAGAGGCGGCGAACAGACGTTGAAAATGTAAAGTTTTCTTACCAATAACCGGAAAACTTTACTTCTAGGATAGATTTTCTTATCATGAATAAGAAAACTTTCAACCTACGAAAGCCATCCCTATGAAAGCAGGCAGATGATGATCCTCCGTCCGAGCTACCTTGATAAGCTCCTGGTTCTTGAGAAAGCCGACGCGGTGACCATCATCACCGGGGTCCGGCGTTGCGGGAAATCATCTTTGTTGAAGCTGTATGTCGAGCACCTGCTCGCAGAGGGCATGAATGCCGCGCAGATAATCGAAATCAACTTCGAGAGCATGGCGTTTGAAGAGCTCACCGAGCCTTCTGCGCTCCATCGCTACATCCATGAGAAAAGCGAAATGGCCGGTGCAGGCAACCGCCTTCATCTCCTTTTTGACGAAGTGCAGGAGATCGCGCAATGGGCCCGTACCGTGAACAGCCTTAAAGCATCCTTTCCGGTCGATATATGCGCTACGGGCTCCAATTCGCGACTTTTTGCGGGGGAGGATCTCACATACCTGTCCGGCCGTTACGTGAAGCTGGAGATGTACCCTTTATCGTTCCCGGAGTTCGAAACGTTCCGCAGGGCGTTTCCAGACGAGGACTGTTTTCCTGAAAGGAACGCCTTTTCGCAAACCCCTGAAGATACTTTCCAATCCTTTCTCCACCAGGGCTCCTTTCCAGCCGTGGCGCTCGCGAAGGAACAAGAAGTGCAACAGGCTCTTCTGGAAGGCATCGTGGATTCGGTCATCATGCGTGATGTCGTGCAGCGTGGCAGCATCGAAAACGAAGCGGCGTTCCGGCGCGTCGCGCGATTCGTCTTCGACAACATCGGGTCGTTCGTGTCCGCGAACAGCATCGCAAAGGCATTGAAGGCAGCGGGGCACAGCATCAATCCTGGCACGGTTGACCGCTATCTGGAGTTGATGTGCGATGCTTTCGTGCTCTACCGCTGCCCCCGGTATGACATAAAGGGGCGCGAGCTGCTGCGCACGAATCCAAAATACTACGTGGTGGACTTGGGTCTGAGGAATGCTTTCTTGGGCGAGCGCCCTTGGGATTGGGGCCATGCTTTTGAGAACCTCGTGTATCTAGAGCTTCGTCGCCGAGGGTATGAGGTGACCGTGGGCCGCATCGGCAAGCAGGAGATAGATTTCGTTGCAGTCGTCTCAGGTGATCCCGTCTATGTCCAAGTATGTCAGACGTTGCTCGACGACAAGGTGCGAGAGCGCGAGTTCTCGGCCCTCAAGGCTGTCGGAGACGCTTATCCAAAATACGTTCTCAGCATGGATGACCTGGACTATTCACATGAGGGCATCAAACATCTGAATATCCGCCGGTTCCTGAGCGGCGCTCCTTTGTGAACAGTGAACTACGCCATGCTTCGCAGCACGTACTGCAGGATGCCACCCTCGGAGAAGTACGCGCCTTCGGTGGGCGTATCCACCCGCACCGTAGCCGTGAAAGAGCCCGTGCTGCCATCTGGGCGGATGAACGTGACCTGAGCCTTCGCCGGTTCTGGCAGCCCGCGGGAGAAATCGATCCCCTGGATGCTGAAGGCTTCGTCACCCTTGAGGCCCAGCGCATCCGCGCTCTCGCCCTCCGCGAACTGCAACGGCAAGATCCCCATCCCGATCAGGTTCGACCGATGGATGCGCTCGAAGCTCTCGGCGATCACCGCGCGCACGCCCAAGAGCTTCGGCCCCTTCGCCGCCCAGTCACGCGACGACCCGCTGCCGTACATCTTGCCCGCGATCACGATGGCGGGCACGCCCTCAGCCATATAGTGCTCGGCCGCGGCGAACACGGTGGTCACCTCTCCGGTGAGCATATCCCGCGTCCAACCGCCGCGCTTGCCCTCTGCCAAGCGGTTCTCCAGCTTCACATTCGCGAAGGTGCCGCGAGCCATGACCTCATGGTTGCCGCGTCGGCTGCCATAGGTGTTGAAATCCGCTTCCGCAACGCCGCGGGCGCGCAAGTAGTCAGCCGCTGGTGAATCCAGGGCGATGGACCCAGCCGGAGAGATGTGATCGGTCGTGATGAAATCGCCCAAGAACAAAAGCGCCCGCGCGCCTTCGATGGCGCCTGGAGCGCTTGAATCGCTTGCCATGCCATCGAAGAACGTGGGACGGCGCACGTAAGTGGAACCCTCCGCCCAAGCGAACGCCTCTGTGGCATCAGCATCCAGCTGCTGCCATGCTGCATCCCCCTCATACATGCCTTGAACGCCCTGCGCGTACAGGTCAGCCGTGACATGCGTCCGCACGGCCGCCTCCACCGCTGCCTGGTCCGGCATGATGTCCACCAAGAAGACCGGCTGCCCAGCAGCGTCCACCCCAAGAGCATCCTCTTCCAGATTGATGTCCACCGTGCCCGCCAACGCGTAAGCGATCACATGTGCCGGCGTGGTCAGATAATTCTGCGACACATCCGGAGAGATGCGCCCCTCGAAATTGCGGTTGCCCGAAAGCACGCTGGTCAGCTCAACTTGATCGGCCACTTCGTGCATGGCCGGAGAAAGCGGCCCGGAATTGCCGATACAGCTCATGCAGCCGAAACCGCACGTGAAGAATCCCACCTGCTCCATGGCCTCCATGCAACCAGCCCGGCGCAAAAGCAACTCCGTGGCATGGCTGCCCGGTGCCAGGATGGCCTTCACCCACGGCTTCGCACGCAATCCGCGCTCCGCCGCCGCCTTCGCCAGAAGACCGGCTTGCACCATCATGGCAGGGTCTGTGGCTGTGGTGCAGCTGGTCACCGCCGCGATGGCGATGCTGCCATCAGTGACCGTGCAGCTCTCACCGCCGGAGATCACCTCACGGGGCTCGCACGCAAGGCCTCGCTCTTGGCAAAGCTCCCGGAAGCGCGCCTGCACGGCACCCAGATCCATGCGATCATGGGGCCGCGACGGCCCGGATACGCTCGGACGCACGCTGCTCAGATCAAGGTCTATCACCTGCGCGTAGGCCCGGCCAGCCGCCTCATCCGTATTCCAGAAACCCTGCGCTTTCGCATAGGCCTCCACCAGGCGCACCTGCTCCTCCGAGCGCCCTGCCGTCCGCAAGAACTCAAGCGTGCGCTCGTCAACGGGGAACAGGGTGCACGTGCTTCCGTATTCTGGCGTCATGTTCGCGATGGCCGCCCGCTGTTGCGCCGAAAGCGCAGCCACGCCGGGACCGAAGCACTCCACGAAGCAGCCGACCACACCGCGAGCGCGCAGCAGTTCCGCGAAGGTGAGCGACACGTCCATGGCCGCCACGCCGGGGGCCAGCTCGCCGGTCAAGCGGATGCCGATCACCTGGGGGACCAGCGTGGTGATGGGCTGTCCGAGCGCCGCCGCCTCCGCCTCTATGCCGCCAACGCCCCAACCCAGAACGCCGATGCCGTTCGCCGTGGGCGTATGAGAATCCGTGCCCACCAGCGTGTCGAAGAATACGACCGGTTGCTCGGCGCTGACCGCGTTTTCAGTGCGGACCACATCCGAGAAGCATTCGATGTTCAACTGGTGGCAGATGCCCTGCTCAGGCGGCACGATGCGCACGTTCTGAAATGAGGACTGCGCCCACTTGAAGAACTCGTAGCGCTCCTGGTTGCGCGCGAACTCCGTGTCCGTGTTATGGGCGAACGCCTCCGGCGTGCCAGCTTCGTCAGCGATGACGGAGTGATCGATCACCAGATCGCACGGGATGTTCGGGTTGATGCGCGCTGGATCCCCACCCAGCTCCGCGAAGGCTTCACGCATGACGGCGAAATCCACGAACACGGGCACGCCGGTCAAGTCCTGATACAGCACGCGCGCCGGCATGAAGGACACCTCATCCCCCGCCTGGCCCGTGCTTCCCGCCGCCACGATGCGCTCCGCCATGACTTGCGCCTCTTGAGCGTCCTCCACGTTGCGCAAAACGTTCTCAAGCACCACTTTGAGCGAAAACGGCAGCCGCCCTGCGCCTTGGATCTGTTCGACAGGGTAAAACGAGCACTGCACGCCGTCCTCGTGCAGCGTTGAAAGGAACTGGTCTGCCATCTTTCGCCTTTCTCGCGCTGGAATATGCTGTTATGGGAGCGTCATGCCAATTCGCGCACGACCGCCGCCGTGAAATCCGTGCAGCTGGCGGGCGGCGCGGCGTGCCCCTCTGCACGCCGGATATCACCGGTGAGCGTCTCACCCTTGGCGTAGACCGCGCGGATGGCAGCCCTGATGCGCTCCGCCGCCGCATCTTCGCCCAAGTGGTCCAGCATCATGGCGGCGGACAGGATCTCCGCCGTAGGGTTCGCCAGATTCTTGCCCGCGATATCCGGAGCAGAGCCATGCACGGCTTCGAACACCGCGCACTCGCGCCCGATGTTCGCGCCCGGCGCGATCCCCAGACCGCCCACCAGGCCCGCTGCCAGATCACTGGCGATGTCCCCGTACAGGTTCGGGAACACGATCACATCGAACTGGCTGGGGTCCATGACCATATTCATGCAGAACGCGTCTATGATGCGGTCATCGAAGGCGATGCGCCCGTCGTAGCCTTCAGCCACAGAGCGGGCTTCCCGCAGGAACAGCCCATCGGAGTGCTTCATGATGTTCGCCTTGTGCACAGCGGTCACCTTGGCGCGGCCGTGCTTGACCGCGTAATCGAAGGCGAAATCCACGATGTCGCGCGTGGCCGTCACCGAGATGGGCTTGATGGAGATGCCGGAATCCTTGCGGATATCCCCTTTGCCCATCCGGCTGATGAACGAGATGAGCTCCAGCGCCTCTTCGCTGCCCTCTTCAAATTCAATGCCCGCGTACAGATCTTCGGTGTTCTCCCGCACGACCACCAGGTCAACGTCGTCATAACGGCCGCCCGCGCCGGGAATGGAGATGACCGGGCGCAGATTGACGTACAGATCCAGCGTCTTGCGCAGCGCCACGTTCACGCTGCGGAAACCAGTGCCCACCGGCGTGGTGACGGGACCCTTGATGGCGACGTGGTATTCCTTGATGGCTTCGATCGTCTCTTCCGGCAGCGGCGTGCCATATTCGTCGATGCAAGCGGCACCGGCCTTCGCCATCACCCAGTCGATCTGCGCGCCGCTGGCGCTGACCACTTCCTGCATGGCGTGCGAAGTTTCAGGCCCGATCCCGTCGCCCGGGATGAGCACCACAGAATGACGTGTCATGGCTGCTCCTATTTGGACAGGTTGTCTTCGATCTGGCTGGCGCGTTTCTTGAGCTGACCCTTGCCGTTGTCCGCATCGAACTTCATGCGCGCCGCAAGCTCCTTCTTGACCTGCGGAGAAAGTTTGCCTGCGGAGAAATCGATCACGCAAACCAGCATATCCAAGAACTCCAGGTCCCCATGGTAACACTGGATGCCTTCATCAATGAGCGGCCAGACCTTCTCCGACCGGTTTTCCGTGGTGGTGCCGATGGTGCACAAAAAGCGCATGGCTGAGAGGCGCAATGGGCCGCTATCCTCGTCGAACAGAGCGGTCTCTGCGCCCAAAAGCGCTTTTTCGCAGGTGCGAGAATCAAGGGGCACCATCTCGCTCAGCGCATCCAGCACCTCCCAGCGCGTCTGCGCCTCCGGACGGTTGAGCGCATCTATGATGTCATTCAGATGAGGAGTGAGCTTGTCGGGTGCATCCTTGGCCACCAACGCGATGACCGCCGCAGAGTTCTGCCGGTCGCGACGTGATGAGCCTGAAAGGTTCGCCAGGTGGGATTCCAATTCCTTTTTGCTTTTGACTGCGGATGCAGCGGCCTCTTTGACGTCTTCGCTCCGTGTGCTCATAGGTGCATCCCTTCATTGGTGCGCAGAATCTCCATAATGTCTCCATTATATCCGACACCCTTGCGACCGGGCACGGCAACCGACCCAGGCTTTGCAGCGTCCTGGATCTCAGCACTGGGCGGGATCTTCTCCAACCCTGATGCATGTTCGGGCGGCAGATGCGCATACCCAGCACCCAAGCATGCACCACCCCTGATGGCGGGCAATGCCCGCGCTACGCTGCCGGGGTTGGACGAAAAAAACCAAGGAAGCCCCCGTAGCGCGCCCATTGGGCGCCAATGGTCAACCGTACGAACAGGCAGAGCATCCTGCGCGTCCGCCGTCAGGTCCTGCAACAGGATGTGGAGAAGCCCCCGCCTGCGCGGCGGATGCCGTGCATCAAGTTTGGCTCCACCAAACGGCAGCAGAACGGAAAACTTAGCCGGCGCGCCTTTTCGCAGCACGAAGCGACGCATATATAAATGAGCTCCGGAAGCAGGCGAAGACAGCGAGGGTTCCCAGGGTGCCTGAGATTGGCCCGTCATGCGGCCGAGCAGCCTTCGCGCTGTGAGGGAAAGCATGAAAGGGCCAAGGTCAGGTGCCATTGGGAAGCCGCAGCGTCAATTCGTTACGTGGTCCGCGCAGCGGCCACGTAACAAAAGAGCTAATCGTTCAGATCAAGCCGTATCTGAGACGTGGCGCCGGGATCGATGTTCGCGTTCGGCACATTCGCTGGCTGCTCCACCACGGGCTCTTCCTCCAGGCTGGTCTCTTGCCGGAGCAGCGCAGACTGCACGAGAGCGTTCGTGAGCAAGCGGTCGGAGTCGATCCGGTCCATGATCTGCGGCCAGACGCGCTGGAACTCGAAATAGTTCGCGCAATTCTGCTCCGCATATCGCTTCGCCTCGCCCATGGCCTCCTTCGCCGCACGCCGGTAGGCCTTCTTATCCGGCCGAACCAGGCTGCGCAGAAACGCCGTGATGGCGATGCGCCGCTGCAATCCGCGCTCCAGAAACGGCCCCGGATACGGCGTCAACGACTGCGGCGTGATCCGGAGAAGATCGATCAGCGAATAGCTGTATTCCAGCTTGTCGTGCTCGTAGAGCCAGCGAAAGATGTCCTGGCGAAAGCGCGAACCCTCGTGAGCGGTATGCGGCGGCAGATGCCGCAGCTGCCACGTGTTGTCGAACCAGATATCCGATCCGTACATCCGGAGATCCAGCATGTAATCCAGATCCTCCCCGCGCGGGATCCACGGATCGAACGCCAACCGCTTGAACGCCTCTTTGTGCACCGCCAGACACCCGCCGCACACATGGTTGCTGCGCGAAAGCCGCGGTCCTGCCATGGCTTGCCGGATCCAGTCATTGAATGCGCTGCCCTGCTGCCAGAACCGGTTGTACCAGCGATCTTCCCATTTTGAATAATAGGACCCTTGATCGTTGATGTAATACCCCGTCTTCGCCAGGATGGGCACGCCCTTCTTCGTGAGCTTGCCCAGGCCGTACATGGCTTTGCGCATGAACTCCGGATCATCCACCACTTCGTCATCATCCAGGAAGACCACCGCGTCGAAACCGAGCGCGCAGGCCACGACCAAACCCAAATTGCGAACGGCCCCATAGCCGCGAAGGCCGATCTCCTGATTCACATCGCGAACGCCCAGCTGCTCCATCCGCTGACGGACGAGCGTCAGCTCCGTATGGCTGATGATGAGCGTGGACACATCCGGATGTTCGGCGACGATCGCGCGGACTTTGGCAAGAGCCTCCACCTCAAGGCCGCGATCAGCTGCCACCAAGATGATGACCAGCCCCAGGTTCTCCACGTTCTCAAGAGACCCAAGGCAGCGTCCCAGCTCGCCTTCGGCGTTGATGTTGGTGGCATGGTCGTACTTCGCGATGATGCCCTTCGCGTCAGAGCGGCGACGCGTCCCCGTGATGAACGTGGGGATGACGACGGCTGGATTCATGGTGCTGGCCTTCCTCAGCGGGCGTTCAATGGCACCGGAGGAAGGCTAGTTGTCCACGACGAGCGTGACCTTGGCCGCAGCCTGGCCCACCTCATTCAGCGTATCCGGGTCATAGGCGACGAACGTGGCCGTGGACGGATAGGTGCCCGCGCCCAGCGGCTGCGACAGCTTGATGGATTCGATCACGCTGTCAGGCTTGATGCCGCCGGACTGGTAGACCACTTCGCCGTTGGAGTCCGTGGTGATGGTGACCTTGAGCACGTACTTGTTGGACGGCACGTTCTCAATGTAGGCCATGCCCGGAGAAGAGCTGTTCTCGAACTCGATCACGCTGGCGATGGAGATGTTGAGCATGCCCTCCTGCATCTGGCGATTGCGCTCAGCCTCGATCTCCTCAAGCGTCTTGTAGCTGGCTTGGCCCGATTTGGCATCTGGATCATAGAACGCGCCGTTCGCGCCCGGACCGACGAAGAAGAACGCGCAGATGATGACGATGGCGATGACGATGACCACGCCCGCGCCGATGATGATGTTGCGATTGCGCTTGCCGCCGTTGCCCGCACCAGAGCCATTGCCCTGGCCTGCATTCGGCTGGCGGGGACCGCCACCCTGAGGAGCTGCGCCAGCCGGAGCCGTCTGACGCGGTGCCGGAGCGCCCACCGGCCCCTGGGCCGGGTTAGCCGGATGCGCAGAGCGAACAGGCTGCTGGGCTGCGTTCGCCGGATAGGAAGAAGGCATGGATCCCTGCTGGGGCATGGGTTGCCCGTGCTGAGATTGTTGGGGCTGCTGCCCTTGCTGAAAACCCTGGACAGGCTGTTGGCCAGGCATATGAGAAGCGGGCCCGGTTGCGCCGCTTTGACGTGCGGGGCCGTTCTGCGAGTTTGCCGTCATATTCGCTTCCTTGATCGTTGCGGTGCGCAGCGCGCACTTCGCCCAATGAGCTATGAGTATATTAGCGTTTCGGGTGGTGTTTGTAAAAACAAACGAGCGGTTGCCCGTGCACAGACCGGCGAATGACCCGCTTGCCCGCTCGTGTGTGTAGATTCTGTGGATGACGCTGACGAAAACAGCGCCGCCGCTTCTCCCTTTGCAGGTCAAGGCCGCTTTCACCGTCCTTCCTTTCCGATATATTGAAGACGCCTTGAACGCATTTGGATGAGGGGAGCGCCCGTGCGGACCTACGACAGCAAGAAACGCATCCGCCACATGATCCCACGCCCGCTTTCGCTTGAGATGCTGACGGGATTGGTCGCCCTGAGCGCCGCGGCCATCCTGCTCTGGGCGCTGTTCTCCTCACCCACCTCCTACCCCGTGCTGATCGCAGCCGGGCTCATCTTCACCCTCAGCATCGCCATCATCATTCGCCTGATCTTGGATCCAGATTCCATTCGCGCGCGCCAGACTGACGCCATGCTGCAGATCTCGAGCATGATGGTGGACGCCATGGCAGAAGGGTTGGATCAGGAGGCCGCTCAGAAGATCTGCGAAGTGCTCCTTCCGAACACCCGAGCCATCGCCGTGGCTATCACGGACCGCACCACCATCCTGGGCTATACGGGATACCTTGAAGCCGAAAGCCCATCCGGCGCGCCCATCCGCACGCAAGCCACCCACAACGTCTTGCGCGAAGGGGAGGCGCGGGTGATCTACACCTCGCAAGACATCGGCTTTCCCGAAGGTCCCACCATGATCGAAGCGGCCATCATCGTGCCTCTGGTCGTGGGGCGCGACATCATGGGCACGCTCAAGTTCTACTATCGGAGCGCCCGCCGCATCACCGAAACGCAGAAATCCATCGCTCAGGGCTTCGGCACGCTGCTCTCAACGCAGATCGCTGCCTCAGAAGTGGAGCAACGGCGGGAGCTGGCCACAGCCATGGAGCTCAAGATGCTCCAGAACCAGATCAACCCGCACTTCCTGTTCAACACCATCAACACCATCGCCTCCCTCATCCGCACAGACCCCATGAAAGCGCGCGGGCTTCTGCGTGAGTTCGCTGTGTTTTACCGCTCAACTTTGGAGAACGCCCAGGACCTCATCCAACTCTCACGGGAGCTGGAGCAAACGCAGCGCTATTTCGGCTTCGAGGTAGCGCGTTTCGGCGATGATCGCCTCATCATGGAGGTGGACTTGGGTGAGCACGGGGAGCATATCGAAGATATGAAGGTGCCCCCGTTCCTGGTGCAGCCGCTGGTGGAGAACGCCGTCAAACACGCCATGCCCGCCTCCGGGCTCATGACCGTGAGCGTGACGGCGGACGTGGATGGCGCGGACGTGCTGGTGAACGTGACCGACGATGGTGTGGGGATGGATGAAGAGACGCGGCAGAAGATCATGCATCCTGAATCATCCACCGGCCTGGGCATCGCCGTGAAGAACGTGCATGATCGGATGCATGGCTACTACGGCGAACGCGCTTCCATGACCGTGCATTCCGTCCCTGGCGAAGGGACGACGATCACGCTGCGCTTCCCGGATGAGGCTGCTGGGTTCTGAGGTTGCCGCAGACGAAGCGGCCACCTGATAGAACTATGAATTGTTCCCGTAGGTGTTCTTGTCCTTGAGCACCACGTCGTGCGCGCCGCCCTCGATGATGGAAGTGGACGACACCACGGTCAACTTCGCCTTGTCCTGCAGCTCTGGGATGGTGAGCGCACCGCAGTTGCACATGGTGCTCTTCACCTTGGACAGCGTGAGATCCACGTTGTCCTTCAGGCTGCCCGCGTAAGGCACGTACGAATCCACGCCCTCTTCGAAGGTCATGCCCTTCTTGTCGCCGCCCAGATCGTAGCGTTGCCAATTGCGCGCGCGAGCGCTGCCTTCGCCCCAGTACTCTTTCATATAGGAGCCGTTCACCATGACGCGGTTCGACGGGCTCTCGTCGAACCGAGCGAAGTAGCGGCCCAACATCACGAAGTCAGAGCCCATGGCCAACGCCAGGGAGATGTGATGGTCGTACACGATGCCGCCATCAGAGCAGATGGGGATGTACACGCCCGTCTCACGGAACCACTCGTCGCGCGCCTTCGCCACCTCGATGACCGCGGTGGCCTGCCCGCGCCCGATGCCCTTCGTCTCGCGGGTGATGCAGATGGAGCCGCCGCCGATGCCCACCTTGATGAAGTCCGCCCCGCATTCAGCCAGGAAGCGGAAGCCCTCGGCATCCACCACATTGCCGGCGCCCACCTTCACGGCGTCCCCGTAATGTTCGCGGATCCATTCCAAAGTCAGGCGTTGCCAGTCGGAATAACCTTCAGAGGAGTCTATGCAGAGCACATCCACGCCCGCCTCCACCAGAGCCGGGACGCGCTGCGCATAATCCCTCGTGTTGATGCCCGCGCCCACCATGTAGCGCTTGTGCGCGTCCAGCATCTCGTCCGGATTGCTCTTGTGAGAGTCGTAATCCTTCCGGAACACGAGCGCCACCAGGTGATCATCCGCATCCACGATGGGCAGGCAGTTCAGCTTGTGCTCCCAGATGATGTCGTTCGCATCTTTCAGCGTGGTGTCAGCCGGCGCCACGACCAGCTTCTCGCGCGGCGTCATGAAATCACGGACGGGCTCATTCGCATCCATGCGGGACACGCGATAATCGCGTGACGTCACGATGCCCAGCAGCTTCCCGTGGCTGGTTCCGTCGTCCGTGACGGGCATGGTTGAGAACCCGTGCCTCTCCTTGAGCTCAACCACATCCGCAAGGGTCATGTTCGGGGACAGATTCACGGCGGAAGTCACGAAACCAGCTTTGTAATCCTTCACACGGCGAACCATGTTCGCCTCATTCTCAACGGATTGGGACCCATAGATGAACGAAAGACCCCCTTCAGTGGCCAAGGCCACAGCCATGCGGTCGTCGGACACCGCCTGCATGATGGCAGACACCATGGGGATGGACAGCTGGATCGGGCAATCTTCCTGCCCTTTGCGATATTTCACCAGCGGCGTTTTGAGCGAAACGTCGGACGGGATGCACGTTTCCGGAGAATAACCTGGCACGAGGAGATACTCGTTGAAGGTGCGTGACGGTTCGTCAAAATAGTATGCCATGAGCTTCCCATCCCTCAGATTCCGAATGTGATCATATAGTACCTGAGGTGTGCCGCTCTTGAGACGAGAAGCCGCCAAGAGAACCGAGGATGTTCACGGGCGCAACGACCCCTGATCCGGGTGCAGCGCCCCGCGGATCATTTCTCGCCGTTCATGCCTTTTTTGAACTCATCGGCGAAGTTGGAGAACATGCCCTTCGTGCGCCCGATCTGCCTGCCCGTGACGAACGCGCCTTTCTGAACGGCTTCCCCTGCCGCTTTCGCCGCATCCTTCACCTTGGGTTCAGCCTGCGTCTTCACTTTCGCATAGGTGCGCTGCGCTTTATCGGCAGCCACCGCCGTGGCCTCTCCTGCCTTTTCCGCCACGCCGCCTTCGACCGCTTGCTCCTTGGCGGAATCCTTCACCACGAGCGCGCCCAGAGCGTTCGCGTCATCATCGTCTGCCATGTACAGCTGCGTGCCGATGCCGCGCTTGAATCCGCATATCTGATCCGGCGTAAGCGTGCGTTGACCCAACAGCGCCTTCGCCGTGGCGCCTTGGGTGAGCGTGACGCCCAGCACGCGTCCCGTCTCAGCGCTGAACGTGACATCATCCACGTAGCCCAGATTCGTGCCGTCCTGCGTGATGGCGGGCAACCCCACCCAGATGACGCATTCATCCAAATTGATGCCGAGCGCCTTGCATGCGCTCTTGTCCTTGGAACCCGGAGCGTCGTTCAGGATGATGTCGCCGTCTTGGATGTGGAAGCCGTTGAAGGCCACGAACAGCTCTTTGCGATGGAACATGAGCGCCACGTCAGGGCGCTTGATGAGAAAACCCACGCATCGGGGTTCTTTGGGGTGGAACACGAACGCGCGGATGCGACCGACCTTCTTGGTGGCATCCGGGTCATTCTTGCGCGGGCGCTCAATCCACACCTTGCGCGCAGTCAGATCTTTCGTGCGGTAATCCATAGGGAAATGGTAACAGGATATGCGAAAGCGCGCCGCCGGAGCAACGCGCTTTCACCATGCTGTGCCAGACAAGCTACTTGGTCGCCTTATCTGCCTTGTCAGCCGCCTTGTCCACGGCCTTCTCAGCAGCGTTCGCAGCCTTGTCGGTTGCCTTCTCCGCCGCATCAGCCGCTTTGTCCGTCGCCTTCTCTGCAACGTCAGCCGCATCCTTGGCGTTCTCTTTCACTTGCTCAGCGATGCGCTCTCGAGCCGCTTCGATCTTGGCGCGAAGCTCGTCGTTCTTGTCAGAGACTTCAGCAGCACCCTTGTCGGCCGCTTCCTTGACGTTGCCGATCACTTCCTGACCGCGCTCAGATGCCTGCTTGATGCCGTCCTGGATGGTGTTCATAGCCTGCTCACCGAACTCCTGGGCGTTGTTCATGGCAACGTTGGCTTGGTCAGCCACGAGGTTGCGCGTCTCCTGACCAGAACGGGGAGCGAGCAAAAGCGCACCGATAGCGCCGATCGTGCCACCGAGGATGAATGACATGAATTTGTTCATCTGTGCCTCCTATCCGAAGGGGTTGAAAAGTGGTGTCATTATATCCATGCCGCATCGTCCTTTTCGGTGCGCTCGCAAATTTCAATGATGCGAAACCGGGACGTTACATTTTGTTACGCAACCAGCCCGCCACCCGATCTTAGGTTGTTCAGAATCAAGGGGAGTTCCGTAGCGCGCCCATTGGGCGCCAACGATCAACCTGACGAACAGGAAGAGCATCCTGCACATCAGGCGCCTGGATGAGGATCAGGATTGGAGAAGGTTTCGCAGCATGAAACATACAAAAAGAGCGGCCCGTGGAGAGCCGCTCTTTCCCATCATCATGTCAAGCGAGGTCAACGCCTGGCGTGAGCCTGCTTCTGCTTACGACGCCCGCGCCGTGCGGTAAGGTAGGCCGCCACGCCCGCCAGCACCGCAACTCCCAGCAAGCCACCCATGAGCGGCGCCGTCAGGTCACCGGTCTGGGCCAAAGCTCGCAAGGTGCGCAGGATGCGATCCACGATGGAGTTCTTACCCGGAGATGAGATCGAATCGAATCCAACTCCGATGGTCGCGTCGCCGTCGATCGTATGGGTATAGGACGTGCCATTGTACTCAAACGTGTTGCTGCCGTTGATGCTCAGCACCTTCACCTGCCACCCGTCGTCTGGGAAGAAGTTGAACGTGACCTGATCGCCATCATACCCATAGGCTTCCATGGGTTCGACCGTACCGCCCATGCCACCAAGGATCTCAACGGTGATGGTGCGCTCATCCCTCTTCACCACGTTCTGCTCTTCGGTCCACGTGGCGCGCACGTCCGTATCCTGATTGATGGGACCAGACGTGTAACCATAGGCGTAGTTGAAGTTGCGCAGCGCCGGTGCTTCGCCTGGAGCCGTGCGCGGTGCCGCCGCATAGGAAACGCCATTGGCCGGGTTCGCCGCCTGAGACACCGGCGTCAGCACGAACGGTTCATCTGAGGTGGCATGCATGGGACCTTGCACGCCCATGCCATCGGTCTTGTTCTTCACATCGAAGCCCTCATTGCCCGGAATGGCCAGCAACGCGTCGATGGTGGCCTGGCTCTGGCGCAGGCTGCCCGTGGCATCCGTTGAGCCGAAGGTGAAGCTGGCCACATCGTAGCTCTCATAGGGCGCCACGATGAACGACTGCGCTTGTCCGGCCGGCCGCTTGAGCGGCTGCCCTGCCATGGTGTTCGGCGTGATGTACCCATTGTCGCCATTGGTCCAGCCGATATCCAATTCGATGTACCTGAAGAACGACACTTTGATCTTGTGATCGCGATCCACACCCGTGAGCGTGTACGTGCCATCCGCCAGCTTCTCAGGGGCCACCGCCACCTCTTGATAGGCGCCATCGTCATCCGTGTAGCAATCCAGCACCTTCGTGGTATCCAGCAGCCAACCCTCATCCGGCGTCATGCCGATGGTCACGCTGCCGCCCGTGGTCACCGGGAACGGACCAGAGGTCACGCTTCCTTGGCCAGAAACCACTTCAGCGGTCACCGTATGCGTAGTGGGCGTGATGACCTCATGGCCTTCATCGATCTCACGGAACGTCAGCTCGAATTCACCGCTGGCGATCAGATCCACGCGCACATAGTTGGAGTCCGGCACGAAGGGCACGGGCTTGCCGTTGTACATGACCGACTCAAGCACCAGCGGGCGACCGTGAGTGCCCACGGCAGGCTGGCCGGTGACCGGATCCAATGGCGTGAAGAAGAACTGCGTGCCACCACTGGTGCCATTCACGTCACGAGGGAACTCACCAGGCAGGGCCGGAGAGGACACCACATTCACTGGACCACCATCGTAGGTGGCGCTGCCCAGGCCCACCTGCACGTAGGACGGCGTTCCCACTTCCGTGAACTTCGCATGGACTTCCATGTCAGAGTCGCCCATGATCACTTGCAAGTTGTTGCCCACCACATCTCCGGTCAAGTCGCGCTTCACGGCGTTGCCGGATGCATCGCGAGTAGTGCAGATCACGGACTCAAGGTAGTAGCCTTCGAAGGTGCGCAGGCGGATGTTCTCCGCTTCCCCTTCGGGAACGTAGCCGCTGCCCACGGGATTCACGGTGCCGCCACCTTCGGAGGTGATCGTGATCTTATGAGAGCTGGACGTCACGTAATTGTAGATGCCATCAGTGGACAGCTCGCTGATCTTGCGCATCTTGACCCGGGCTTCCACATCATGATTGGCCGCCACGATGGTGACCTTGTACATGCTGTAATAGGTGTCCCCGTTATTGACCGCATGCAGATTCGCGCCGCCCGTATACAGGGCCGGCTGCGTGCTGGCGGCCGCATCTCCAGCGAAACGGCCACCTTGCTGGGCATCCGTCTCAGCAGTCGCGGAAACCCTCTGCCAAGCCGCATCCCACGAAGGCTTCCAACCGTTGTTGGTATGGTCAGATTCACCGTCAACGCCGAAATACTCTTTACCGAACGTCAGATCCCTGCCATCAACGGAGATGCTTGAGATGGTGTATTCCGGATCCGGCTTCACGAAGAACGTGACCGGCGTGTTGGCGGGCACCGTGCGGGACGCGGGCCACACCTCAGCGTTGCCCTTCGTCACAGAGCCATTCTCCACCGTCACGTTCACCTTCGCGGTGACGGTGACATCGGACACTTCAGCGCCCACGTTCTTATAGGTGACTTCCAAAGAGTTGGGTAGTCCATCATCGCGCTTCTGAGCCATCATGGAGTAGGTGCGGATGTTGCCATCCACGTACACCACTTCTTCGTTCACGCGCAGATAAGACACCTCGTTGCCGGAATCAGGGAACAGATTGAAGACCTGCTGGCAACCAGCGGGGACCATGGCCTTCGCCGGGCTCACGCTACCGCCGCCATCCATGGATACGCTGGCGATCATCTCTACCGGGTCAACGGTCCACGTGGTCTCATCCGGCCCCAGCACTTCGAAGTGAGCGCGCACCGTGGTGTCAGAGGTCACGTTGGTCAACACGTATTCCGGGATGTTGTAATTGAAGGAAGTCTCTCCCTCGGCGTTGATGATCGTGAGCCCCGTGAGCTTGGAGCCGTCAATGCCGTTGTCAAGATCGCGCGCTTCGGGCCAGAAGTACAGCGTGGCATTGCCGCCAGCGATCACCTTCATCTCATCCACTGACGCGAAGCCCTTGGCACCAGCTGCGGCATCGATCTCCGTCTTCACCAGATACGTGACGTCTTTGTCTTCCGTGGCCACCTGGCTGAACGTAGCGTCGATGGTGTGGTCGCCCGTGCCTGGGTTGAAGTGATACGTGCGGCTGCCGTTGGCTTTCAGCACGCCCATGGCATCCCCGCCGTCCACATGCAATCCGGACAGTTCGTAGCCCGCCATGGGGATCATGGAGAAGTCAGCGCCTGCGCCATTCGCCACCTTGATGGCGCCATGGGGCGTGATGGAGCCGCGCCCGAAGGCTTGCGCGGTGATGGTGCGCCAGCCCGCAGGCGTGAACGTGCCGTTTTCGATCTCCTTCTTCTCATCCTCAGTCTGGAGGCCGAAGGTGACCGTGATGGTCACGCTGTAATTCACCTGCGCCGCTGAGAGCGTGATGAAACCCTGGCGCCATACATCCTTGAGCTCTGATTCCATGTACTGCTTCTTCGTGCCGTCTGCGCCATCAACGGTGATGGAGCGGATGGCCCAGCCCTCGTCCGGGATGATGGAGACTTGCAGCTGTTCGGTATCCTTCAGCGCCTGGATCACCGTGGTGCCCGGATTGAAGGAGATGGAGCCGCCCGAACCGGAACCGCCGCCATTGACGGTAACCTGCGAGTACTTCACCTCAGGCTGATCGGGATCCACGGGCGTCTGCTGGAAGATGGCGGTGATGCCGCAATCCTGCTGCACGTTCTTGAGCGTGAGCACTGCCCCATCCCAGCGCCACTGCGCCGTGTTCACATTCGTCACGTTCTTGGTGCCGTCCGGGCCATCATCGAAGATGGACTGGTCGTCAACGCGGATGTCCGCCAACGTGTAGCCGTAGAACGGCGCAATGTTGTACTGCGGGCTGGTGCCCTTGAGCACCAGCTTGGCGCCAGCGGGACTGATGGAGCCGCCCGCCGGCATGCCCGCGTTCACGGTCACGAAGTCCGCCGGGTCATCCTCAACGGAGCAGAACACGGCATGGATGGTGTGATCCGCGATCACGCCGGTGAACGTGTACTGGCCCCGCGCGATGGCACTGGCGGCCACATTGTCGCCATCGACCACCAGATAGCTCAGCTTGTAGCCATCATTCGGAGTGAACGAGTACATGGACATGCCGCCCTCGGCCACGGTGATGTCCCCAGACGGGCTGATGGAGCCGCCCACGCTGGAAGTGGCCTGGATGTGATAGTAGTTGGTGGTGGGCTGGGATTCATTCGGGCCCAACTCGGCGAACTCCACGAAAACCTTCTGCTCCGCATTCACGCCGAACAACGTGTAGGTGAATCCGGAAATGTCCTTGGAGGTGACAGAGCCGCCGATCACCGTGTGGATCTTGGAGACCTTGTAGCCCTTGTCCGGCATGAACGAAAGCGCCACGCTGCCGCCAGCAGGCACGCTTATGACGCCCGACGGGCTGATGGCGCCATGGGCGGGCACGGATGAATCAAGGTTGCCGCTGGCATCAGGAACGCCCGCATACAGGAACACGTCATACTTGTGAGCCTCTGGATTACCGCTGGGATTGGGCTCGAAAGAGGCCGTGACCGTGTGGTCAGCGCTGATGCCCTTGATGACGTATACGCCGTTGGCATTCTTCACGGCCTGGGTCACATCATTGGCGCCATCTTTCACGCTTTGGAGCTGGTAGCCGCGCAAAGCTGCGAAGGAGAGCGTGACATCGGACCCGGATGCAGCCGTGACGGATGTCGGGCTGACGGTACCGCCCACGCCCGTGACCTTGGCTTCCACATCATAGGTGGTGATCTGGCTGCCGCTGGGGCTGCCCGGTTCGAACTCGGCCCAGACGATCACGTTCTCATGGATGTTCTCCACCTTGTAGGTCATGTTGTTGGCTTTGATCTCATCGTAGGTGACCTTGGTGTCCACATCTCCGCGGGTGACGTACACCTCTTTGACGGTGTAACCATCATCTCCCAGGAACGTGAACGTCATGTCGGTGCCCCCGATGACGCTCATGGTCCCTTCAGGAGAGACCCTGCCGTGATCGCCGGAGAGCGCCTTCACTTTGAAATACTCCACCGCTTGAGGAATGGGCGTGAACTTCACGAACAGGTTCACATCAGCGGTGATGTTCTCAAGGTAGTACGTGCTGTTCCGGATGTCACCGGTGACCTCTTTGCCGGTATCGTCCTGACCCAGGTAGAGATGCGTCTCATATTTCGCATCCGGCTTGAATGAGATGCTGATGTTGCCGCCATTCGGCACCTTGGCGGTGCTCACAGAAGCGAAGCCATGGCGTTGGTCCGCATCAGAGGTGTCATGCTTGACCGTCACGTTCCATGTTTTCGGCGGCGCGGGCGCGTTCGGATCCTCCACGAAGCGCACTTCAACACGCATATCCTCAGTCACGTTGGGGATGGTGTAGAACGCACCATTGGTCCCCGTGATGACCTCAGGCTGCACCTGAGCGCCATCGATCGACACCTGGTCCACGCGGTTGCCAGCATCGGGCAGGAAGTAGAGCGTCTGGCTGGCGCCCATCTCCACGCGCATGACGCCCTTCACCTCACCCTGCGGCTGCACAGAGCCGTTGCCAGAGGTGGTGATGGTGATGGTCTTCAGATTGACCACCGGCGTTGAAGGCGGCTCCGATTGCGCATGGACCTCAAGGAGCATGTCGCTGCGGATCTCTTCCTTCGGGATGATGAAGTGATACACGCCATCTCCCGTTTCGGTGGGCGTGATCTTCTTGCCGTTGACCTTGATCTCCGTCAGCTGATAGCCCGAATTCAAGCTGGCGGTGAAAGCGAAATCGATGTTGGCGTGGTTGGTGCCTTCAGCCTTGTAGAACTTAAGGCCGCTCACCTCTGGTTTCAGATTTATCGCCGCATCAGCGTCAATGTTCTCATTGCTGAGCACGATGAGGTTATCCGGATCCGTGGAAGGCTGATTCGGATCTTCGCCTTCTGCGAACTCGATGGACACCACCATGTTGTCGTTCACATCCATCAACGTGAACACGCCGTTGATGTAAGAACCGATCAAATTGCCGCCCGCGTTCGTGGCGGAGGCGGAGTGCGCATAGATCTTGTCCACATGATAGCCGTCGTCAGGGAAGATGCAGATGGACAGGTTGCCACCACGGGACACCTCCGTGGTGCCAGATATGTTGGCGGAGCCATGTTCGCCCACTTGGACATCCACCGTGTACAGATCAGGCTCCGTGCCAGCCGTGCCGCTCTTGGTGAACGAGACCGCCAGATTGTGATCCGCTTCCACGTTCGTCAGGGTGTAAGACGTGGCGGTAGGAGGCACTGAGGTGTCTTCAACGCCGTCCACGAAGACCTTGGAGAACTTGTAGTTGGTGGAAGGCAGGAAGTTGAACGCCTGGTCTTGACCCTTGTAGACCAGCGTATCCTTGTCTGGGGAGATGGAGCCGCCCGTGCCAGCGGAGGGATGGATGGTGAACTTCTCTTTCTTGGACAATGGCGAATCACCGTCTTCGAAGGTGACCTCTACCGTGTGATCTCCGTTCGTGTCCAAGACCGTGAGCTTTCCGCCATCATCAGTCAACTGGCTGGTCACGTTCGCGCCATCCAGAGTAACGGACTTCACCTTCTTGCCATCATCCGGGAACAGCCAGATGGCGACAGGATCAGGAGAGCCCTTCGCCACGCGCTGAGTAGGAGTGATGGAACCGCCGTCCCCCTTCACTTGGGTGGTGATGGTGACGTATTCCGGCGCGGGAGGAACGACCGGGTCGAACTTGATGGTCATGGTGGCGTTCGCACCTTCCACCATGTACACCTTGTCCGTGGTGCCGTCAGGGTTGTTGCCAAAGCTGGGATCCATGGCGGTGGCGTTGACCACCTTCATGGTGTAGTACTTGCCGCCATTGCGAGCGGTCAGATAGCTGTTGATGTTGACGCCGTTGACCGTCACGCTGCCCAGATCATAGCCCAAGCTGCCCGCAGCTTCATCAGCGGCATCAGGCGTGATGGTGATGGTGATGGGAGCGCCTTCGTTCAAACCCACCGTGCCAGAGGGCGTTACCTTGCCGCCCAAACCGTCAACGCCGATGGTGATGGAGGTGCTGATGGCTTTGAAGGATACGACCAGCTTCATGTCCTGCAGGACGTTGCGGATCTGCAGATTGGACAGCTCATCACTGTCCTGGATGACGTAAGCCGCCATGTCCGTGGGATCCCCCACGGTGTTGCCGCTCTCATCCAGATTCCAAAGCAGAGCCTTGTTCACCATGTAACCCGCATCAGGGCGGATGGCGACCGTGCCCGTGCTGGCGTAGTTCACCTTCAAGGACCCGGAGGTGACCTTGTTGCCCTCAGAGTCATCTATCGTGCCATTGCCGCCGTCCACTTCGAAGTTGATGGTGCGGCTCTCAAGGGTGTCCGGAAGGCCCTCAGCATAGACCGCTTCGATGAGCACGTCTTCCGTGAGCACGGACAGGAAATAGCCCGAACCGATGACCGTGATGGGGTCCCCATTGATCTTGAGAGAGGAGAGTTTGAAGTTGACCGAGGTCAGGAAATCAAGATACACGCCAGACTTGGAGGGCATCATGATGGCGTCTGAGCCCACGGGGGGCTGCTGGCTGTTCACATCAACCGTGTAATTGTTCGCACCCGCCGCACCGGAAGCGAACTGCAACGTGCCGCTGCCCGCAGGACCGGTCAGCTTCACCGTGACCGAATAGGCCTCAGCCGCAGGTTTGGCCTCCTGGAACTGGGCGGTCACCTTGTAGTGTTCGCCATCCTTCATCTTATAGGTGTTCGCATCCAGCGTGAAGGTGTTGCCCACCGGCGTGCCGGAAAGAGCTTGGCCGTTGAACTCAACGGAAACCCCAACCAGCTCATAGCCCGCCTGAGCGTTCATGGTGAACACGGGAGATGCCCCTACCGGATACGTCTTGGTGTCAGCCGGGCTCACATTGCCGCCTTTGGTGGCCACCGCCTCAACGGTGAAGGAGCCTGCGGCGTTGGGATACCCCAACGCGAAAGCGCCCAGGCTGGCAGAAGTGCCGCTCATGTTGATCTGAACGGAGAGCATCCCATCGATGGGATTGCCGTCAGGGCCGATCTGCGTGACCACCTTGCCCGTGACCGCAGTCACTTTGTTGGTGGCGTTGTCATACTGGTAAACCGTGCATTCATCGCCAGGCTCCAAGTTGGCAAGCTCCTCCGGCACGTCAGGGCCGGTGGGGATGCCGATGCGCACCACCAAGCCGGGCATGTATGCCGGGCTGGTATCCGTCTTGGGATTGGTGTAGGTGATGGCCAGCTGCTCAGGCGTGGTGATGTTCTGGGGCGTGCTCGCGGAAGCCGCTGCATCCTGCATGGCAACGTAGGCCGGAGAGCTGGGAGGAAGGCTGTCCCCGCGCAGGGCTGGGACCACCAAGCCGCTCTTGTAGATGATGCCCTGCACGCTGGTGGCGTTCGGGTTCTTGGAGCCAGCGTCTTCATTCTTGTACAGGTGGAGCTGTTCGTAATCTCCCATGGTGCTGACCATGATCTCCGCCTTGATGGGGTCATGGTTGGCCGTGCCATCAGAGATGGTCAGGGTATAGCGATACAGCTGGTTGTCCGCCAGGCCGTCACCGGAAGTGATGCTGTAGTCGAAGCGCACGTCTTTGGTCATGTTGATGCTGACCGGGGAGCCATTCAGCTGACCAGAGGTGCCATTGGGGCCCGTGAACGTAGGAGCGGAGCCAGAGAACGAATGCGGGGTGTACGTGTAGCCGCCATTGCCATCAGGCGTGGCATCATCCAGCGTCCATGTGTAGGTGTAGGCCGTCTCCGTGTCAGATCCGGCGAAGATGGCGTACAGCGGGCCGTCCGCAGAGCCAGCCGCGGTGCCCGTCACGGCATCTGCCGCGCTTGGGAAATTGCGGTTGGGGCCTATTTCCGTGAAGGCCAGGTTGCCATCATAAGCGATGCCGTAGACATCCGTGATAGCAGAGGCGTTGGGCTTCTCATAGCCGAAATTCTCTATGCCCGGCTCTTCCACGAAGGTGCTGTCGTCTGCCATGTTGACGCCGTTGAGGAATGCTTCCTCATCAGCAGACAAAGCCCATGCCGCACCGGGCATAAGCGACGTGATCAAGCAAACCGCCATGAACACTGAAAAGATCTTGCGAACGGTCTTTTTCATCGCAAACACCGCATTCCTTCTTGCTCCCCAGCAAAATCATCAGAAGAAACGAAAAGCACTGCGGCTGCCAAAGGCAGTTTGAGACCACAAATGCATTGATCGCCCACGTCCGCTTCAAGCCGCAGAGGGCGAAATGCCACACACGTTGCTATCTCATGCCGTGCAGGATGGATTCACCCTGCACGGCCTAAATGCTCTTCGTCTCAGTTGTCAACCACAATGGTCACGGCTGCACCAGCTTGACCCACCACTTCATTGGTTTCCGGATCAAGAGCGTAGAACGTGGCCGTGCAGGGATAGGTCCCCGCAGGCAGATCTTCATTCAACCGACCGTATTGAATGTGGTAATTGGGCTCAATAGGGTCGGATGAGTAGATGACCTGCCCATTGTCGTTCCGGGCGATATCGATCTGCATGGAGTAATGATTGGCGGGAGAGTTCTCAATGCGCAATTCACCCTCTGCATTCCCATCCGCGAAGCGAACCACGCTGGCAATGGAGATGTTGAGTGAACCCTCTTCAACATAGCGGTCAAGCTCCGCTTGGATCTCTTCCGCGGTTTTGCCGTCAAGCTGTCCCAATACGCCCGTTTGATCTTTGTATTGCGTTGAATCCATGAAGAAGTACAGACCTACCAAGAGTGCCAAGATCACGGCAATCGAGGCGATCACAATCCAGACCACGAAGCTTTTCTTGTGTTTCGGCTGGGCTTGATTGCCTTCACCTTGAAACTCATAGGGTACGTTTTCGTTTGGCATTTCTCGTTCCAATCAGTCAAGGCAAGCGCGCTTGCACAGATAACCGTTCTGCACATTCTAGCAAGGTTTCACCGAAAGGGGAAAGATTCCTTGAAATTCCCCATGCTTCAACCGCATGCGCCTTGCCTGACAAGCTGGTAGGTCTGACTTCTCCTGCAATGGCCGAGCTTCTTCACAAAAGAAGGGGCGGTGCATTCGGCCGCCCCTTCCATCCGAACTGAATCTGTAAGATCCTGTGCGGCTTCAGTGCTCAGTCAATGACTGCTGCATCTCCCCTAAACTACGCCGGAAGGCCGATGGTGTAGGTGATGGTCATGACCGCAGAGGTCAGATTGTCAGAGGTGAGCGGCGTAGCGCCAGAGTTGGCATTACCATACAGGCGCAGACCCAAAGTGCCATTGTTGGCAGCGATGTTGACCATGTTGGCGCCCTGGGCATTCTTCAGAGAACCATCAAGAGCGATGCCCTCCCACGTGCCAGCATCCAGCTTCAGCGCCAAGCTCTTAGCATTGTCGGTACCCGTGGACAGAGAGAACAGGCCAGCAGTGGACTGGACGGACTTCAGCTGGATAGCGTTGGAGGTACCGGTGTTGGTGATCTTGTAGGCAGAAGCCTGAGGAGCCACGATGGCACCCGTGCCAGAAGACGGGATGACGATAGCGACCTTGGTGGGGATGGTGGCCATCAGCTGCGTGTTGACCGCTTCAGCCTCGACCACAGTGGTCTGGGTGCCGGTAGCGTTGCTGCCGTTGCCCGTGGTAGTGAACAGCTCTTCGTTGTCAACGCCAACAGCTGCGAACGCGGGAACCGCGGTCATAGCCATAGCGGCGGTCAGAGCGAATGCGCCTGCCATTTTCGTCAGTTTCATGGTCGTTCCTCCTTTTGATGTTTTGACCATTCTTAACAACCGACGCTATTTATACCGGTTCAGCAGCGGCTTGTATACACCTCAGCAACAAATCCACAATTTCCTTCAAAAGTGCATCACATTTTGCAGTCAATTTATTCACATCTTCTCCATAATGCCCGTATGAAGCTCTTTATTGACCTAGAGAGTTGTGGGGGATCGTGTGAACGTCGCAGCTTGAATCACCATAACGCCGCGTCGGGTTTCATGCGACATCCTTGGTACCGCGCCGCATCACCCCATCAACGCCTCTTCAAATTGAGTTGCCATTGCAATTCGCGCACCATATTCGATGGTGCCGAAACATAACCATCAACGACTGTTCCAAGACGTGCTTGTAATGCCCGGCAGGTTCTCACGCCAAAGCATCCGTCTGCATCCACTTGGAGTTTATGCTGCAACGCCCGGATCACATGGGATCCACCATGACCCGTGTGCCAAGCACCCGATTGCAAACCCCCTCTATTCACTGTAGCCATATCTTTTGCGCTCTGTCCAGAAATGAATCCATCCTGCACGGTGCCAAGAACTGCTTGCAGTGCATGAGTGGTAGCCGGCCCCACCAGCCATCCACAACAAGCGCTTCGCTCGCCTTTGGCGTATCGCTGGTGCCACCCCCTTCTTTTGTGTAGCGCAAATAGCAATTCCATCCCCGTGAATAGGCAAAGCCTGCAACCGTGCGTGTTTCGCGCCCCGTTTGATCTCCTGATTCACCCTCAGAAATGCTCCCTGTTTCATTCAGGGACGCATAAGACATCATTCCGGGAGCTGTGCAAACAGCTGCATGGTAAGCGTCGTTAAGCAAAATGTCCCCCACTTGTAGCTGCCCATTCGGCAGGATCCGCTCCCAACCACGCGCGGTCAGGTTTTCAGAGAGGTCTCCTGTATAGGAAGCGCTTCCTACATCGAACCCGCCTTGTTTGAGCGCCCAAATGATCAAGCTTGAGCAATCGCATTCTCCACCGTCACGAATATCCCAGCGGTTAGATTGATCGTATCCCAGACTCCATTCATCGCAAGCCTTCCGCATAGCCCCTACGAATGCAGCAAGAGAGGCCGTCATCGGGCACTCTTTTCAATTGATTCTCCAAGCTGCGCTTGGAGCGGCGCCAACACGGCCATGATGATAGGGGCCACGCCCATCTGCACCCATTCAGGTGCACCAGCCATCTCAGAGAGCGCCCCGATGGCTACACCTATGACACCTTGAGCGATCGTGCGCTCCAAACGCGCTGCTGGACTTCCATCGGCGCACCAGGCTACGAAGCTCTCAGAAGCCTTTCGAATGGTGTTCATTCGATTCATCCTCCTTTTACTTGATGATATGAATTTGCTTGTCCGCTATGGCCTCATACATCGCATCTCCGGTACCGTTGCCACCAAAGTCGTTATAAGCCGCATGCACCTCTGTGATCTCATGGAAGCGCTCGACCGTGAGAGGGACTCCAGCTGTAACATGGTCACGATAGGCATCTACCAGCTCTCGCCTGAGCAGCACCTTCATGCTCTTGTCTATCAGCTCATCATGCTGGCTCTTCTTTTGCGTCAGCCGCTCTTTGAGAGCCCTGTTTTGCAATGCCTTGTCCCGGACTGCGACGATGAGCGCAGAGCAGATGGGGGCCAAAAGCCACCCCGCCGCTGCCAGGAGCCAGGCCTCCATCTGCATCGTTATTTCCTTTCTTGTTGGTTTCGCGTTATTCAGCTAAAGCTGAGTGACCGATCGCGGATGCACGGCCGCCATAGTAAAAAGTGTATGCATTTATGTCATCCCATGCGCTTACACAGCCTACGCCCGACTCAGCTGAACCGCTTTCAATATAGCCCCCTACAGCCCATTCTCTCAGGCCTACATTCGGCCAATAGTGCGTCATGAAACCGGTCGTCGATGTAGCGCCTACAGCGCGTGGGAACCTAACACCATGAGACGTCTTGTAGTCCTTGATATATCCACTATCTGCGGCAGCGTTCCCGATGTTGTACCAACCTTCTTCCCTGTTGATACCGCTGCAAGCGTTTACATCTGGTGCAATGTAAACGCTATATTCATCAAGATAGGTATTAGCCAGAACCTCGTACAAGCCAAGCTGCCATTCGATGTTCTGAAAACGGAACGGAGCTTTATCATCCGTCAAACCTTCCATATCGAAGCAACCATAGGTGCCAAGAATATCGTCGCATGATCCATTGCGATACCAACTCGTTGACAGCCAATTACCCGGCACAGTATAGATGTCATCATCTGATTCAAGCGTCAGCACTGCATCATCCTCCAACACCTCAACCGCAGCGACGCGGACCGCGTTTTTGATAGAGCAATGGTTAGGAGACCCATATTGGCTGCTTGTACCAAGACCCACATAAGATCCAACCCGAAACTTCGCTCCATCAACTGCACTTATCCTGACTTCATGGCCAAGGCTTTCTGCGATTGTCTGGCATTGATGCAGATAATCAATGCACCCATGCGCAACAGACTTTGGCGCTTTCACGCCCAACATGAGCTGCATGAATTCTGTTTGATATGTAACGTCTCCATAGGTCAGGAACGTCACGCCATCGTCATAACGCATCCTGGAAGTATGGAAATCGTTGCCGAGAGAATGCCTGAACCAACTCTCCACGCTAGCATGCGTGCCTGATGACGGCAGCGTTCCGCTTTTAGACGTGCAGTTTCCATCGCTGTCCATGTAACAAGCACGCAGAATATACGGACGCAGCACATTGTTGGAGGTATAGGCGCCAGCGCAGGCTACATAACCTTCAATCTGCATATCGGAATACTGCTGCCAGACATACTTATCTGTTTCAGTGTATTTGGCGTAATAAACAGGGGTGAGCGCCCATGTATTCGCTTCTGTTGCACTGAATCGATCATCCATCCCCTCAATGGCGGTCACATATGGCATCCCATCAGCATCCACTCCACCATTCACGCGGGTGCACCAGAACAGCTTCTTGTCCACATAATCATTGCGCCCCGCCACATCGTTCGTTGACGGCTCCAACACGAGTCCTTCATTTGCGTCGGTTTTGACAGCATCCGTCCCTGTTGAAAACGAATACAGCGGCACTTGAACGCCGTAAATCAATCCGTCTGCGTAATGATCCATCCATGCTTGAATGCTTTCATTCGTATATCGTCCAGTCTCCGAATCAAAGAAAGGCTTAGGCGCATCACAGTTGGATGACAGCTCTTTGTATTTGGCGAACATCTTCTTTGCGGTTCCATATTTGAGCAGTTTCTCATTCTCGGGCGTAAGAGATCCAGTCATGTTCATTCTCCTTTCTTTTCAAAAAGCGATTCGATAAATGCCACCGCTGTCGCATCATCGATTGTTTCAATGTCAGCCACTTTGTCAGCAGCAGCATTGGCACGCGCGGCTGCAGCATCGGCATTTGAAATGGCGGCGTTCACTGCCGTCTCCAAATCGTCAATGAAGCAGGCGAGGTCAGTTTTCAAACGCGCCCAATCAATCACCGCTTCATCGTTTGCCTCTTCCACCATCTGTTGTGAGGTTTTGGTCGCTTGGTAATCAGTGTTTTGCAATTCCATTTTTTCGGGCGTAAGATCATTGATAGCCATCAGGCCTCCTTGCATAAAAATGCGGCCTCTCGGCCGCTGTTTCACTTCCTTCGATGCTGTTTTTCGATTGTCTCCCCTCTTCTGGTCAATCAACTCAGAAAGAGCTGTTCACTCACGGCGGACTGTTTGGCATGAAATCTCCTCCTTTTCTGACGATTCAACGATGTTTGCTGCCGCGAAAATGACGACAAGGCCTGTCCTGGAACATGAAAAAGCCGCTCCTTTGCGGAACGGCTTTGCATCCATCGTCATCTTCGACTGAATACACCATAGCAAATGAAGATGGGGGATGGTGGGGGATGTTCGCGAACTTCACCGCGAAAAACTTGGTCGCCAATGGTCCGGCATGTCATCATATATCGCGCAGATGCCCTGGTCACATAGCTCTCTCTTCACGTATTCGCAGCTGTAACCCACCTTATCCGCAACCTCACTCCATGTTCTTCCCTCAGCCCAGTGCAACCAACAAACATAGCGCGCTGTATCTGATGTGGGACATATGCGGTAACCCTCTGCGATTTCTGCGGCGAACTTCGCAAGGTCTCCAGCATATTCATCTGCCAACACTTCCAGCTCGCTCTCAATGTCCGCAAGATCGCGTTTTGCGCCTCCAGTTACCCGCTCTTGAACGACGGACCGTAAACCTTCAGCGACAGACCGAAGTTTCTCAATGCGCTCCTCTTTGAATTGCGCCTCTCTTTGCAGGGAGCGCAGAGAGGATAGATAGCGCTCAACGCATGCACGTTTGCTGCTCTTGCCTTTAGTAGTTGGATGCATAGCGGCTCCTTCGGGTTGCATGATGTGTCTTGCCGCGGGTTTTTGCGTCAGCGCACCCCGCTACCCCTTATAACGATTTCTTCAACATAATTATGATATTTCGTAATATACCTCCTTTCTTGTTCGATTTTATGAAAATATGTAGAATTGTTCGTGAGACTTCGTACAAGGAGGCTTGCATGAAAACCTTGGAAAACTCTTTGAAGCAACTGATAAAAGAAGAATATGGCAGCGTGACCAAATTCGCTGAGCGCATTGGCGTGCCAGCCTCTTCTCTATACAGTGCACTCGAGAGAGGCATGCGCAATACGCGTACAGAACTGACCGACAAGATTTACCGTACGCTCAATATTGATTGGGATACCGCCAAACTGGAAGGCTTTCGCGAGCTGAAAGTCAAAAAGGCCGTATCAGGCAACCACGTTGATCTTCCTCTCTACGGCTCCATCGCCGCTGGTGTACCCATAGAGATGATAGAAATAGATGGCACTCATCCTGTACCTGAAGAAGTAGCCAACGAGTATCCGAATGCGTTTCTTCTCACGATCAAGGGTGAGAGCATGAACCGCATCCTCCCTAACGGATGCTATGCGATGATAGATCCTTGTGAAAGCGTCGATCATCCAGGACAACCCTATGCTGTTTGCATCAATGGGCATGATGCTACCGTCAAACGCGTGAAACCCTTGAATAACGGCTTTGAGCTCATTCCTGATTCATCTGATCCCACTTTCAAGCCGGTCACATACGACTATGGCCTAGAAGGAACCGAGACCATCACGCTCATAGGGCGCGTGGTGTATTACGTCCTTCCATTTGATTGGTCTTTTTCGTAACCCTTGATCAGACATGCGTTAACAGGCAGCTTGACGCAGCAGGTGATTTCGAAGCAACGAGCGAAAGAGCACCCATCAAGATCAGATGCGCGCCTGCGAAGCGTCCAACGAACGCTGCTTATCCCCGCGCTCTTTGAACGCCTGCTTCGCCAGAGCAACCATCATGCCCAGCAATACCGGCGCCAGCATGATGAGCGGAAAGAAGTATCTCACCTGGTATTCAGGCCCGAGAATGCAGAACAGCGCCACCATGGCCCAGGGCACGAACAAGAAACCACCTTTGAGCCTGTTCCGCACACAAAAGAACAGCAGCGCCAGCGGCACCCACAAGCAGTACGTCACACCACGCAACAGCAAGTTGAGGATGGGCACGTTGTTCCAGAAAACCAGGAACGCCTGAACCGCTTCGCGAAGGGGTCCCGTTCCCTGGATAGGCCAAAGCACCTCCCGTTCTTCATCGAATGCAAGATCCCAAGCCATCAACTCCAGGGCGGGATCGTAAGGTTCGACAGGTGAAAGATACCCCGCTGCGGTGCAGACGATGGATGCGGCATAAGAGTCTGGGTATCGCAGCCCTATCTTCCCATAGGCGTCAAGATAGTCGCGCATCTGCTCGTCAGAGGCATCAAGGTAATGCCCTATCTTGACTTTATCCGTAGATGCAGGAGAGTAAGTCCATTCCAGATCAGTGGTTCTCATGACCCCTGCTATGGCCTTGCGCTCCTCCGGCGTCATGGCATCTTTCCCATGATCGCTATATACCCGTGCTGTCTGCTGGAAAAGCGTGCCTAACATCTCTTGGCGTCCACCGGGAGAAATGTTGAGCCAAGGGAAGATGATTCCCGGCACGATGACAAACATCAAAAGCGCGCAGATGCCACCTTGCAACAAGAAAGCCAACGCCGATGCGCCGTTCCCCGTATGGAGAGCGCTCTTCAATGAAGCCGATTCATCAAGGCTGAGAGCGTCCGTAGCCTTGGCGGCTCTCTTCGCGCGCCAAATGCGAACCGCGAACAGGGCTATACCGAACAACGCCGTCACACAGACCACGTACACCCCGGTTTTCTTTGTCAAGCACATCCCCACCGCAAGCAAGATGAAGCCGATCATGCGCCGTTTGCGCAAGAAGCATTCGCCTTGCATGAAAAGGCAATCAGCAAGCATCAAGAACCAAGGGATGAAGAGAAGGGTGAACGCCGTATCTTTGACGATGAGGCTTGCTGCAAGGGGGATGAAGGGAAGGAAACAGAAGAAAAGGAACCCTGTCAGGCAGAGCGAAGGAGGAGCGGCCCGCTTCCGCAGATACGCAGTGCAATAGGCAAGCTCCAACGCCAGGACCAGGGTTTGAATGATCATAAGGAACGCCAGTGCGGGCATCCAATTTCCGAACAAAGCATCCGACGCGCTTGCCAACCCGCCATAGAGCAATGTGAGCGCGAAAGGATGATGATCAACCAGCCAAGCATCAGTGAGATGATACTGCTTTGATTTCACAACATCCTCTTTCAAGGAACCATAGTCTCTCTGGATCTCATCTGACTCAAGCTGGATATTCCCTCCGGACAGCACATCAAGAGGATGGGCTTCTGGATAGATTTGCTGCATTTGCACGGCAGTATCGTTGTAGATGGTGCCGGGAAATACGGCTACCAGATACGGAGACCAGCAGATGATCAAGACGATGGCGAACAGAATGATGCGAGCAGGACGCGTATCCGGCAAAAAACGGAGCAGTCTGGACGGCCGCGCTTCGCCTTCGCCAGCAGCATCCTTGTTGAGCGAACGGTATGAAAGAGCGGTCAGACCAGCATTGCAGACCAAGATCAAAAAACCTATCGGAATGATGAGCATGCAAGAAAGAGCGAAGGCCGCGAACGTGGGGATGGTAGCTGCACCACCCGATTCACTGGAACCATAGGACTATCCGAACACACAGCAAAAGGAGATGAAGGCTGAGATCAAAATAAGGAGGGCCCATTGAGCTGGTGCCATGGTGCGAATGGTTTTGATGAACATACGCTGCTTGCTGCCTTTCGAAACATACATGCTCGACCTGCATTGACGGACTGGCGAGCATCCTCACCAGTCAGATGCGTCCCTCAGCCAGAAGCACCTATACGCTGATAGAGCCGCTGCCAGCCAAGAACGCCCAACAAAACAAAATAGGGAGAATACAAGAACAGATACCGAGCACTGCACTCGAACAATAGCAAGAAACCGCTCAAGAACAACAACGTGACGGCGACCACCATCTCTGGCTTTGCGGGCCTGCGCGCCAACAGCGTGAGTGCGATCCCTGCCAACACGAACATCCAAAGGACCTGGCAGATGACATCGTAGACAGATGGAACATCTTGATCCACACGCTCCTGCACCGCCAGTACTCCCATCTTCCCGTCAATGACACGCATAGGAGTAGGCTGGATGTCATAGAAACGCTGAAAGAACGCGTTATCCCCTTCAACCTCTTTGACGGCGCCCAAGAAGCCATCTGGAGCCCATCCGAAATCACCGGAAGAATAGTTGATGAGCGTCTTTTGAACCATGAGCTTAGCGACGCCCCCAAAGCCCATATCCAAAACACGCTCACGCCAGACATCCATGTTCATGCGCGCCCTATCCTCAGGCGTCTCTTCCGCGACCGTCATGCTCTTATCTTCCACCGAGTGCATGCCTTGAGCTTCTGCGTTGAATCCCATCATGAGGAAATGCGTGATGCTCACTTCCCTTTCAGGATCGATCTCCACACCATTCGCTTCCTTCACGGCTGTGGTGAATGCGAAGGCCAAACCGAGCGCCAGGATGCTGCTTGCCACGATGGTCATCACCGTGCGGACCTTTGTCGGCCCCCCTGTAAAAGAATCCTGCGCCTCCACATTCTTCGCCGCTGCTTCCTGCGATGGCTGCATGTTTGACCGGCTCCTTCGCAGCCGCGCAGAGACCCATTGGCATCCGCAAACCAAAACGATGGCAGCCAATATGAACAAGGATGTAGGCTTGATGCAATAACCCACATAGGCGAAGAAGATGATGGTGCTCCATTTCACCGCAAGGCGCTTCAGGCATACGAACGCGAACAACACCATAGTAGGACAGAAGATGCCGAACGAATCCGAATAGGGGATCAATGTCCACGGCGACATGCCGCAGAGCACGAAAGACACACCGAACACGCCCAGCCCGACGCGCTCTCCTCCCAGCTTCCGCGCAACGAAAGAGATCAACCCGACCGAAACCGTGACAAGGGCAGCGCTGATGAGACAGTCTACGGGCTGTGGCAGCAACCGCAGTGAACGTGCGAACGCATCCACTAACGCAAAAACGCCACCCAGAAAATAGTTGTTCGGGAATGACGAATAGTACAGAGAGCGAACGCTTCGGTTTTGAATGTTGAGCATCAACGGAGAATCCCAATCGTAGCCCTTGAGCGTAAGACTGCTCACAAGGACGATCTGATATAGAAGAAGAGCCGCGCAGCCAATGAGCACGATTGCGGTGAACTCATGAGAACCGATCACATTGCCAAGCTTTCGGTCACGAAGGCGCGAACGGATAAGCCGCTGAAGGAAGCACACCGCCAGCCCAGCGACGACCGCGACGACGAGACAAATGATGTTGTAAGGCGTAAGGGCCCAAGCGGTGCGAAAGTCGACGAAGGGCGCGACGATGGTCACCAAGACAAGGGCCAACATGACATACCCCACGAAAGCGTTGCGAAGCATGCGCGGAACGAATGCGAAGAAACGCCCTGCCAGGCAGCTTTGAGCTTTTGATTGAGGATCCGTTTCGCCCATGCCAAGAGTGTATCAGCACGGATGCATAAATGCCATGCTGATCACGCTCGATACCGGAACGTCGCCAAAATGAGCATGATGCCCGCGCGTCTTTCATCGGCATATCAGCGCTTAGGTATCATGTCATCATGGACGAAATACACAGCACACAACACGGAACAAAAAGCACCGCGCGCGTTGCGGGCTTTTTCGGCAGCCTGCCCCATGGGCTCATGTATCTGTATCTAGCCTTTCTGTCAGCGGCCCTGATATGCGTGATGCTGTTTTCAACGATCTATGATTATTCTTTCTACAACATTTGGGTGAAAGAAGGGAATAGCCCCTGGATTTTGCTGATTGCCTTGAGCGTGAGCGGTCTATTCCTTGCTGCAGCATGGCGAATGCGCAGTTTGGGCATCTGGGAAACTCTGAAGGATCGGAAGCGTTTCTTGATCGTCACGGGGGTCGCTTCAGTGATGCTGCTTCTTGTGCAGGCTTGGCTGGTCAACAGCATGGGATACTTGGCATCTGCAGATTCAGGAATACTATGCGATGTCGGTCAGCAAAAAGCGTATTCTTATTATTATTCATATTTCCCCCACAATCTTTTCTGCGAAGGCGTTTTCACCCTGATCACTTTTGCCGCCCATGCAGTTGGCGCCGATCCTCATATATGCCTCATAGCGGGAGGGTGTTTTCTCACCACCGCTGCCATTGCTTTCGCTATGCTCACCACGCACAAGCTGGCAGGCGCCGAAGCGGCAACAATAACGTTCATCCTGGGTGCGCTCTGGGTGGGCACCGCCCCTATCGCTCAAACTCCTTACACAGATTCTTACGGGGTGATCTTCCCGGCGCTCTTGGTCTATCTGTACACGTGCGCAAAGAAGCCTTTCTTCAAATGGCCCCTGATCATAGGCGTGAGCGTTTTCGGATCCTTCATGAAAGTGACCACCTTGGCTGTTCTAGGTGCCATCATCTTCGTGGAGGGATGCCAATGCATTCAGAGGGCTCTTCAACGCGAAGCCGCAGAACGCGAAGGCACGGCTTCCGGAGAGCGATCTGCAAGCGCTGCACCGGCCTGGAAGAAAGCAGCGATGATCGTGCTGGCATGCGTGGTGGCAGCTTCAGCTTCCCTTGGCGTATGCCAAGCCATCAAAAACGTTCCTGATGTTGTCATTGATGCGGAATGGGAGTTGGGAACACCTCACTTTCTCATGATGGGCATGGGGGCGACCAGAGGAGTTTTTGACATGCAGGTCTACGAACATTCCATTTCCTATGAGAACAAAGCGGACCGGGATGCTGCGAATTTGAAAAGCTGGCAAAACCGGATCGTTGAATGGGGGCCGGCAGGGGTGGCTGACCAGCTCTTCTCAAAGATGATGACGACCTACGGAAATGGCAGCTTCTTCTGGGGTGGAGATTTTATTGAGAAGATCTTCGGAGACAATGCTGCCGTGCGCGATCTCTACGGGCTGGAACACCCGATAAAGCAGACAGGGACGCTTGCCCCCGAACTGAAATGCCCTTATACCTTTTTTGCCCAAGTGATCTGGACGGTCATACTCATGGGATGCATCCTCTGTTTTTTGCGACGACATCCCAGCCGTACAGAGCTTGTCATCTGCGTCGCGTTGTTGGTCTATAGCGCCTATCTGCTCATCTTCGAAACAGGGCCACGCTATGTATTCCTGTACAGCTCCTTTTTCCTCATCTTGGCACCTCTGGGATGGAGAGAGCTCGCGTGCGCTGTTTCTTCTAAATGGCAAAGCCGCAAGCAAGCTGAAACAACGAGCGATCCGAGCATCACAAACAAGCGGCTAACGTTGGAGTCTGTTCGGATGAACTGCGAGCTGGTCAAGCATCTTTGCTGGCCTTCGTCAGTATCGGCTGTCGAAGATGCGCTTAGTCTTCTTCTCTGAACGCGGCAGCTCGCCCAACGGCACACCTTTCGCCTCTGGAGTGCATCCTATCTTCGCCTTGAAGATGGTGGCCAGCTCCTGTTCGGTGCGTTCGCGCTCTTCCCCTTCGCGATCCGTCTCAAAAAGCACCGTGAGCACATCCGTCCCGCTGATGTTCTCGATCATGACCTGGTATTCGCTGGACGTGCCATTGGTGATGGCTATGACCTCTTCCACCTGCGCTGGGAAGATGTTGCAGCCCTTCACCTTGAACATATCGTCCGTGCGCCCGGTCAGCGTGTCGATGCGCGGATGACGCTCCCCCAGACCGCACGCGCAGCCTCCGGGCAGGATGCGCGTCAGGTCGTGAGTGCGATAGCGAATGAGCGGAGCCCCCTGTTTGCGCAACGTGGTGATGACCAGCTCACCCACTTCGCCGTCCGGCAGCGGTGCGCCCGTAGCGGGGTCCACTACTTCTATGTAGCAGTAGTCGTCCCAAATATGCATGCCATGATGCTCATCGCAAGAGATGCCGATGCCTGGCCCGTAGATCTCTGTGAGGCCATAGATGTCATAGATCTCCACGCCCAGCTCACCGGCGATGCGCTGGCGCATCTTGTCGCCCCAGCGTTCACTGCCGATCACGCCTTTGCGCAATTTGAGCTTATCGCGGATGCCGCGGCGGCTGATCTCTTCAGCCAGCAAAAGGGCATAGGAGGAGGTTGCACAGAGCACCGTGGAACCCAGATCCTCCATCATGCGCAGCTGCTTCTCGGTGTTGCCCGGACCCATGGGGATGGCCATGGCGCCCAGCCGTTCGCAGCCTGCCTGAAAGCCAATACCAGCGGTCCAAAGGCCGTAACCGGGCGTGATCTGCACGCGGTCCAGCACGCCCACGCCCGCCACCTCGAAGCATCGGGCGAACTGGATGGCCCAGTCCGTCACGTCCTGAGCAGTGTAGGGGATGATGACCGGCGTACCAGTGGTGCCGCTGGAGGAGTGGATGCGCACGATGTCCGCATCCGGGACCGCCTGCAACCCCAGAGGATATGCACGGCGAAGATCATCCTTCTCAGAAAAGGGCAACTGCTCAAAATCCGCCTGCATTGCCACGTCTTGAACGTCTATGTCCTTGAACTTGTTCGCGTAAAACGAAGAGCGATCCTTGATCGTGCGAAGCTCCTCGCGAATGAGCTCCATCTGCTCGGGAGTGATCTGCATAACTGGCCTTCCGTCCGCGTTCGTGCGCCTGCCAGTGTATCACCGAACTGCAGGCATGGCTGCCGAACAAGGCTTACTTCTTCGTTTCACGCGCCTTGTCGAAGCGGTATCCAAAGGAGATGAATTTGTTGAGGATGAATTGGAACAGCGCAACGATGAAGATGGATATGATCTTCGTGATCAAGACTTCTAAACCCAGAGAACTGCCGATGAAAAGGATGAACTCTGAGAGCAGCAAGCCCAATGTCCCTACACAATAGAACATGACTGCGCGCTTCGCCGTGTTGTCCTTCACCTTGAAGTTGAAGTTCCTGTTCAAGATGAAGCTGAGGGTCATACCGGCATATACGGTGAAGATGTTGACTATGAACTGGTCGAAGCCGAGCAATGACGCGAAGATGAAGAACAGCGCGAAATCGAACCCTGAAGCACTGCATCCGATGATTCCATACAGAACCACCTCTTTGATAAGCTGCTTCTTTGGTGCGTTTTTGACGTTTGTTTCGCGGTCATCCATCTTGGCTGCTTCGCTCATGCGTGCAGATCTCCGATAGCCGTTGCATTCAATTCACGGAAGTCCTTCACGGCCTGTTTCCCGATGCCTATGATGCTTTTCACGTTGATCGAGTTGACGCCGCCTTGCCTTTGCTTGAACGTGATGGGAATGTATTTGATCCTCTGGCCTTGCTTGGTATAGACGACGGTCAAGAGCACATTCGTCAAATTGAAGCCCCTCGGAACGAAAGCGAGATTTTTCTGCAGCGTTTCCGCGCTCATCAGTCTGAATGACGTGTTCACGTCTTCACATTCAACGCCAAATGATCGTTTCACTACGAATCTCAACACTTTCGCAATAACGACCCTGGCGAAACCATCCTGCCTTTCACTCCGAGCGCCGATGACCATGTCATTCTCATCGCGTGATTCCCAAAATGCCCAGAACTCGTCTGGATCCGTCTGACCGTCACTATCTGTCTGGAATACGAAATCCGCGCCATGGGAAAGCGCGTATTCATACGCCTCGATCAGCGTAGCACCATGTCCGGAATTAGGCTTATCCACCACTTGCAAGTAAGGGTGGAACGCTTCTAATGACTGAAGCACGCTCAGCGTATCGTCTTTGCTTCCGTCATTGAAGATGACCAGCTTGCTGTCTTGACTTTGAGCGTTTTCGTTGATCTTGCTGACGACAGGATGCCATTGCTCTACAACAGAAGCGATATTCTCCGCCTCGTTGTAAGCCGGCATCACAATGTACAACGTATCAGACACGGCATACCTTTTCTGCTCTGCATATTTCCCAATCACCGCTTTTGCAAGTCATTATTGCACGTAGGGCACTGCATTGATTCCTTTGCAAGATATTCGACCAAATTGACACATCAGCCGATCGGTCATGCTCACATATCAATCAAAAAACATGCATCACAATGCTTGTTCATTGGAAGGATTTTTCATGGGTGACTTTGAGACCACGAGCATGGTGACCATGATCGGCAACCCGAATATAAGGTAGAGATAATATCTCACCAAAGCGCAAGGACCCATAAGCGCCGTAAGCGTAAGCACCGCCAGAAGCGCTACGGGTGCGTATAGTCTTCGATCGCGCGTGATGATCGTGCGGGCCAGAAGCAGGATCATCATCCATACGTAAAATGGCAACGAAACAAGAAGGGAGAGCAGGGGGATGTTCTGGAGCGTCAAACCACCGGATATCTCACGCAGAGGTTCCAAGAGAGCAGGAAAGAGCGAATGGAATTCTGCCGGCTCTTCCCAATCGAAAGCGAAGAGAGAGGTTTCACGGTCCTCATAGATGCCCTGTTCATATACATTGACTACCGCGTAGGGATTCCATGCGCCTTCGGTTTGATAGATGAGTGCCTTCGTATATTCTTTTGGATAGCTCATTCCCAATGCTGCCCAAAGCGTCAGGATGTCTGGCACATCCATTTCCAACAAGTTCCACCGAGCATCATCCGCGCACCGAGGCACATACTGAATTGAACGCTTGCCATCTTGCACAATTCCATAATCCAGCTCAGAGAGCATGGCCATTTCAGTGATCTTCAAAGACCGCGCGTGCTCAGTCACAGCACAGGCCATTTGCTGAGAAGGTATGGAAAGAGCGTTATAGGTTTTAATGGGCGATGGCTGCACATTCAGCATGGAAGCGAACGGGCCGAACCATGAAAAGCTGAGAACTAATACGAGGATGCTCGTTGCCACCGCTCTTGCACGTTCAGGTCGCTTCGCCATAGTGAAGATGATGAAGGGAATCGCGATGACGAACGCATAAATGCCATTGGGCCTGAACAGACATACCCCCAAAGCAGACACGCCCATCGCTATCCAAAAACCTACTGTGCTCACCTTCTTTTCAGTCACAGCCTTGCTGAATAGAAGCCCTACCAACAAGATGACGAAAGCGGAGAACAAAGTGTCTTTCACGGTGCAATTCACGAATAGGGAAACGAGCGGATCGAAAGCTAGATAAACCAGGGAAGCCATAGACAAAAACCAAGATCCTGTTGCGCGCTTGATCTGATCTATCATGAAGGTGAAGACACCAGCGACGATGACCCCTTGGATGGCAACGAATACAACGATCCCACCGTCGATGCTTCCCGTGAGCGCCAGGCTCATCTCAAGCAAGAAGCCGATCAACAGCGTATGAATCACCGGCTGGTGATCACAAAGGGGACCTGTGGTCCATTGAGTGTATTCCGGCATATCGCCTACGGTCATGTCGTAACAGAAGAAGCCGGGGAATGCGGCTAAAAAGATAGGGAACCAGCAAAGGAGCAAAATGGCGAAGATGCCAATGAGCCAGCGTCGGTTGAAGCCCGCTGATTCGACTGGTACCGCTTCTCGGCGCGCTTGAATGGTGCCAGAGCGTTCATCCAGCCAATCCATCAACCAAACGAACCCCACGAGCAACGGCATGGCCACGAAGAAAATGGCGATGATGTTCAGGAACGTGAAAGAAGGATCGTCATCACAGGTGCTCCAGGACCCGACGATCAAAAAGCTGGCGAACAAAAGCGCCGTTATGACAGAGACGGTGATATAGCGCGCTCGCCCTTGCCTGAGCGCTTCGATCGTGCGAGTAAGGCGATGACGGAACAGGAAGAAGAGCACCACCGCTACGACCAGCGGCAGCAAGCTCATTGAGTATTGGAGACTGAACGGAACAGCGAAGCGCGAAAATAGCGTGCAGGCTATAGCCAAAAGCACGCAGATCATGAGATGGGTGGTTTTGTCATTCCATGAATGTCTCATGAACGGATTTTATCATCCCGCGAAACGGGCATATGCGAAAGCGCCCCTCGCGGGCGGAACGTCCTGGTCTCCCACGGCCTCGCG
>CAJTVP010000001.1:104232-169082 GCA_910580205.1 uncultured Eggerthellaceae bacterium | reverse complement strand
ATGGTGGGCAGCACGCTTTCGCGCGTGCGCCCCAGGAGGATGAAGATCACGTCCTCCGGCGGCTCTTCAAGCGTTTTCAGGAATGCGTTGGCCGCAGAGATGTTCATGAGGTCCGCGCGGTCGATGATGTAGACCTTGCGCTTCGCCTGGATGGGCGCCAAGGACACATCGGACACCACCTCGCGGATCTGCTCGATCAGATAGGTGGCGCCTTCCGGCAGGCAATAGCGCACGTCTGGATGGCTTTTCCGCTTGACGCGCGAACAGCCATCGCACTTGCCGCAAGCCGACCCACGTGGGCCTGTGGGCCCTTCGGGGCAGACGAGAGCTTGGGCGAAGGCGAAGGCGGCCTGGAGCTTGTTGGAGCCGGCAGGGCCGGTGAACAGGTAAGCATGGGTGATGCGGTCGGAGATGAGGCACGTGCGCAGATAGTCGCGCACCTGCGGCTGCCCCAAAATGGTGTCGAACGCATCCATCATCAGCGAACGTCCATATCCTCAGCAGCTGCGTCCGCGGCACCGGCGACCACATGGCTTTTCCGGTGGCTGGCATCCAGATCTTGAAGCGCCGCCTCCACCTCCGGCGAACCGTCGCAAAGCCAAGGGAAGAGATCGGCCAGCTCAGCGAAGATGGCGCGAGCGGTATCCGAATGCTTGCCCGACGTCTCCACCACGCGGATGCGCGCCGGATCAGTGCTGGGAAGCCTGTCGAACGCGCCGTTCACGCGAGCGTGGAACGCGTCCCCCGCCCGCTCCAGACGGTCGGTGGCCTCACGAGAGGAGACTCGCCCCTTCTTCTCCTGTTTGTCACCGCAGCGCATGAGGATGGTGCGGTCAGGCACCAGGTTCCCCGTGGCGAACGCGTTCGCGGCGCGGATGAACTCCTCTGAGAGGCCGCGACCTGCGCCTTGGTACGCCAAAGACGAATCCGTGAACCGGTCGCAGAGCACCACGGCTCCGCGCTCAAGAGCGGGACGGATCACCTCTGAGGTGATCTGGGCGCGAGCCGCCTCATAGATGAGCAGCTCCGCCTCTCCCCGCATCTCCCGGTTCGCTGGATCCAGCACGATGGCGCGCAGCTGTTCGCCGATGGAGGTGCCGCCCGGCTCCCGGACGCGCACCACCTCTTCGCCGGCTTGCTCCAGCATGGATTCCAAGAAGCGGATGTGGGTGGACTTGCCCGCGCCGTCCCCTCCTTCGAAGGAGATGAAGACGCCGGGGGCGTGCGCGCCTGCGCGCGCACCACGCGGCTTCCGGCCAAGCTCTGCGGTTCGCTGGTCGACCATGGCGCTACTGGGCATCCTTCGCGCAGCGGGCGACGGCATCCGCCACCGCTGGGGCTACGCGCGGGTCGAACGGATCGGGCATGACGAAGTCCGGGGAAAGCTCATCTTCGCCCACGAGCTCTGCCAGCGCCGAAGCGGCCGCCAGCTTCATCTCCTGGGTGATGCGCGGCGCCCGTGATTCCAGCGCTCCCTTGAAGATGCCGGGGAACGCGATGACGTTGTTCACCTGGTTCGGGAAATCGGAGCGCCCCGTGCCCACCACGGCGGCCCCGGCGGCTTTCGCCTCGTCCGGATAGATCTCCGGCACCGGATTCGCCATGGCGAAGACGATGGCATCCTCGTTCATGGAGCTCACCATGGCCGGCGTGACCACGCCCGGCGCTGACACGCCGATGAAGATGTCCGCGTCCACCATGGCATCAGCCAGCGTGCCGCTCATGTCCTGCTTGTTCGTCCATTGCAGCATCTCGCGCTGGGCGTCGTTGATGCCGTCCAGAGATGAAGAGATGATGCCGCGTGAGGCGCACAGGGTGATATCCGCGAATCCGTAGGACAAGAGCAGCTTCGCGATGGCGATGCCCGCCGCGCCCGCGCCGCTCATGACCACGCGCACGTCCTCTTTGCGCTTGCCCGTGAGCTTGAGCGCGTTGATGAGGGCGGAGAGCACGACGATGGCGGTGCCGTGCTGGTCGTCATGGAACACGGGGATGTCCAGGATCTCGTTCAGGCGCTCTTCGATCTGGAAGCAGCGAGGGGCGGAGATGTCCTCCAGGTTGATGCCGCCGAAGACCGGGGCCAGCTTCACGCAGGCGTCGACGATCTGGTCGGTGTCCTGCGTGTCCAGGCAGATCGGGAACGCGTTCACATCAGCGAAGCGCTTGAACAGGGCGCATTTGCCCTCCATGACGGGCAGCGCCGCCAGCGCCCCGATGTTGCCCAGGCCCAACACCGCGCTGCCGTCGGTGACCACGGCCACGGTGTTCGCCTTGATGGTGCATTCGTAGGCGCGCTCCGGGTCCTCCGCGATCCTCAAGCACGGCTCAGCCACGCCGGGCGTGTAGGCCACGGCCATGTCGTAGCGGCTCTCAAGCTCCATCTTCGGAACCACTTCCAGCTTGCCGTGCCACTCCTCGTGAGCGCGCAGCGCCTCTTCCTGTATGGACATGGGACCCTCCCTCATCAGTATATGCCGCACACATTCTATACCTTGCATTACCATATCCCCACCTACGGACGACGAGAGATGGAAACGCCATGACAGAGATCTCCCGCAGCGGAAGCGGCGCCTGCGCCCGGGCCGCCATCAGCCCTGATGCGGTGGCGGAAGCCGTGGAGCGCGCGTGCCGCGCCTGCGCCATCACCCTGCGCGCTGACTGCAAGGCGGCGACGGCGGCTGCCCTTGCCGAGGCGAGCGCGGCAGGGCGGACGCGTGAGGCCAGCGTGCTCGCGGACATCCTGGAGAACGACCGAATCGCCCAGGCGGCCGACGTGCCCCTCTGCCAGGACACGGGCAGCGTCTGGGTCATGCTGGAAGCGGGACCGGACGTGCTGGTCCCAGGGGATGCGTTCTCGCAGGTGGACGCGGCGGTGGAGCGCGCTTATCGCGAAGGGGGCTTGCGCAAGAGCATCGTGCGCGATGCGCTCTTCGATCGCCGCAACACGGAAACGAACGCGCCCGCGTTCACGGAGATGCGCTTCCGGGAAGAGCCGGGGGCGCGGCTGGCCGTGATGCTCAAGGGGGGCGGGTCTGACAACGCCTCCCGCGTGGTCATGCTGCCGCCAGGGGCCGGGCGCGAGGGCGTCGTGAGCACGGTGGTGGAAGCCGTGCGGGAGAAAGCGGCGAACGCATGCCCGCCGCTCATCGTGGGCGTGGGCGTAGGGGGCACCTTCGACAAGGTGGCGGGCCTTTCCAAGCGCGCGCTTTTGCGGGAGGTGGGCAGCGAGAACCCGCGCGCAGAAGCGGCGGCCTTGGAGCGCGAGCTCTTGGAGGCCGTGAACGCCACGGGCGTGGGACCAGGCGGCCTGGGCGGAGAGCGCACCGCGCACGCCGTCTTCGTGGAGACCGCGCCGTGCCATATCGCCGCGCTGCCCGTGGCGGTGAACCTGGGTTGCTGCGCCATGCGATCCGCCGTCTTCGAGCTGGGACCGGGAGGGAGATTCCAATGAGCGAATGCGCATCTGTGCAGCTTCCGGAGCAGGCGGAGGCTCTGGCGGCCTTGGAGCCGGGCACGAAGGTGCTGCTCACGGGCACGATCTACACCATGCGGGATGCAGGGCACGAGCGCGCGCTGGCCTATCTCCGTGAGCATGGGAGGCTCCCGTTCGGGCTTGAGGGGCAGACGCTCTTCTACGCTGGTCCCACCCCTGCGCGAGCGGGGCGCCCTTTCGGAGCGATCGGCCCCACCACCGCTTCGCGCATGGATTTCGCCGCGCCGGAACTCTACGGGGCGGGCATCAAAGCCACCATCGGCAAGGGCGACCGTGCAGATGAAGTGAGCGTGGCGTGCGCTGAGCATGGGGCGGCCTACCTCACGGCCATCGGCGGCGTGGCGGCGCTTTTGGCCGAGTGCGTGGATGAGGCGGAACTGGTGGCCTGGGAGGATCTGGGGGCCGAAGCCCTCTATCGGCTGCACGTGACGGATTTCCCCGCGTTCGTGGCGTTTTGAGGCGGAACGCGGCTGTTCGTTCCGGGCAAATTGGGCGGCTGAGGGCAGCCGCCCCGACATCAATCCGCGCCACTCCTCCGAGCAGAAGCCTTTACGAAGTCCACCGATCCCAGAAATGCTTCTTGCGCGGCTTCTCTTCTTCAACGGGCGCGGGCACCGGGACTTCTTCCACCACCGGTTGCGGCATGGGCGTGGGCTCCGCCTCTGGCATGACCACGGGCGCCGGCTCTTCCGGCACGGCCACCGCCGGCGCTTCCGCCTCCACGACGGGGGATGGCTCAACGGCGCGGGCCGCTTCTTCGATCAGCTCTTCGCGCACGGCCGCATCCGCCTGGGGCGTGAGCACGGGCGCCGTGACCGCAGCCACCGCCAGCTCCTCAGCCTCCATGCGCTGCCGAGCCGCCTCCCCGATCAGGAACGCTTGCGAATCGAAGAGGTTCACCTGGCCTTCGCCATCTTGGGAAGCGAAGAAGCCGATGGAGGTGTATTCCCTGTTCGGCAGCAGATCGCGCAGCTTCGCCGTGTCCGCCATGCACGTGCCCAGATACCCGATCACCAAGCGGCGCAGCTCCGGCGCCAAGACGGGCCAGGCGATCTCTATGCGCTTGTCCATGTTGCGCGTCATCAGATCCGCGCTGGACAGGTACACTTCCACATCCCCATCCAACGGCCCGAAGGCGTAGATGCGGCTGTGCTCCAAAAGCCGGCCCACGATGGACACCACGCAAACGTTGTCCGTGAAGCCCTCCACCCCCGGCACCAAACAGGAGATCCCGCGCACGAGCAACGTGCACGGCACGCCCGCCCGTGACGCCTCCACGATCTTGTCGATCAGCTCTTTGTCCGTGACGGAGTTGGTCTTGAAGAACAGCCCCGCCTGGCCGCCCGCCTGCTTGATGGCGATCTGCTCGTCGATCTTGCGGAGGATGTTCTGCTTGACTTGCAAGGGCGCCACCCAGAGCGTCCGGTATTCGTCGGAGGTGTTCTCCAGGGCCATGTTGCGGAAGAACAGCAGGGCGTCGCGCCCGATGTCCGGGTCGGTGGTGATGAAGGAGAAATCCGTGTAGAGGCGCGCGGTCTTCTCGTTGTAATTGCCGGTGCCCAGCTGCGTGATGTGCTGCGGACCGTCTTCGGTCTGGCGCGTGATGCAGCAGATCTTGGAGTGCACCTTGTAATTGCGGAAACCGTAGATCACATGGCAGCCCGCTTGCTCGAAGCGCTGCGACCATTCGATGTTGTTGGATTCATCGAACCGAGCGCGCAATTCGAAAAGGGCCGTCACCTCTTTGCCGTTCTCCGCCGCAGCGATGAGCGCTTCGGCCAGATGCGACTGGCTGGCCAGACGATAGAGCGTGATCTTGATGGAGACCACCGCAGGGTCATAAGCCGCTTCCCGCAAAAGCTGCACGAAGGCGTCCATGGATTCATACGGGTAGTTCATGAGGACTTCGCGCTGCAGGACCTGGCGCATGACCGATTCGCGCCGACGCAGCTGCACCGGCCACTGGGGCGTGAAGGGCATGAACGTGAGCCGCTCGCGCACCTCCGCCGGCACGCGGGAGGGCAGCTGGAAGACGTAGCTCATGTCCAACGGCACCGAAGAGACGAACGTCTGATGCTCATGCAGCCCCAAGCGCGAGAGCAGCTCCGCCTTCACCGTCTGGGACAGCTCCCGTTCGCTCTCCAGGCGCACCGGGGAGAGGCGGGCGCGCTTCTTCAGGATGCGCTTCATGTGCTCCCGGTAGTCTTCGCCTTGCTCCTCCGAGCCTTCGGTGGCATCCAAGTCCGCGTTGCGCGTCACGCAGATGATGTTGGTGTGCTTGACTTTGTACATGGAGAAGATCTTGGCCGCGTACATCTCTATCACGAATTCCAGCAGCATGAACTGAAGGCCCTCGCCCGGCAGCTGCACGATGCGCTCGCACTGGCGGGGCAGCGGGATGATGCCCAGCGTGACGCCGGTGGCGCCCAGGTTCTTCGCTGCTTTGGCCTCCTTGCCCTCCTTCGCCGCCTTCTCCTCCTTGGCCCTCTTCTTCTGCTTGGTCTGCTTCGGGCCAGCCTCCTCATCCAAGCGCACCACGATGTAGAGCGCGCCGTTCTCCAGATGCGGGAAGGGGTGGCGCGCGTTCACGATCTGCGGCGCCAGGAATGGCATGATGTTGATGTCGAAATGCTCATCCAAAAATGCGCGCTGCTCCGCGTCCAGCTGTTTGGGGCGCAGGCTGTTGATGCCTTCGGCGCGCAGCTCCTGGCGCAGATTCTGGAAGCACGCCTCGTAATAGGGATACAGCTCATGGCAGCGGGCGTAGACCGCCTCCAGCTGCTCTGAAGGCGTCATGCCGGATTTGGAATCTATGATGGCCTTCTTGATGAGCTCAAGGTCCGTGAGGCTGCCCACACGCACCATGAAGAACTCTTGCAGGTTGGACCAGAAGATAGAGATGAAATTCAGCCTTTCGAACAGGGGAACGGTGGGGTCAGCGCCCTGGTCCAGCACGCGCTTGTTGAATTCCAGCCACGACAGCTCGCGATTCTGCATGTACGGGAACAGCTTCTCGTGCTGCTTTCTGAGAGAGGATGCCTCTCCGCCTTTCGCGTGCTTGCCGATCTGAGAGCCTGACTTCTTCGCGTCCTCTGCCATGCTACGTCTCCTTCGCGGCCGGACATGCAGTATGCTGTCAGTATAACGCGCTCGACCGGGCCAGACGCCATCATGATCTGAGTCCCGAAGAACACCATAGGCGGGGGAAGGAGCGGCCATGCTGGACAGGGTTGATTTCAATGGTGAGGAGATCTCCAAAGAGGCCTACAAGCAGACGTACAAAGGGCTGATCGAGAAGCTGGTGGTGCTCCAGCAGCGCGCCGTCACCCAAGGCGTAGGCCTGGTCGTGCTCTTCGAAGGATGGAATGGCGCCGGGAAGGGCAGCCGCATCTCGGATCTGATGTACAACCTGGATGCGCGCGCGACGAGCGTCTACGTCTCCCCGGATGCGGACACCGCCTCAGCCCGGGAGCTCAAGGCCCTCGGCGAAGGGGTCAGCGGCTACTATCCGCTCATGCAGGAGTATTGGAAGGCGTTAGGCGAGCGCGGGCACATCACGTTCTATGACCGCGGATGGTACACGAAAGCCACCGAGCTTCTGCTGGCCCGCAAGCCCACGGAGCTGGTGCTGCCGAAGGGCGGCACGCGCCACTACCTTGAGTCCATCGAGGACTTCGAGCGCCAGCTCGTGCGCGACGGCTACGTGGTGGTGAAGTTCTTCATGCACGTGCGCAAGAAAGCGCAGAAGAAGCGCCTGGACCGCCTGTACGAGGACAAAGCTACCCGCTGGCGCGTGCCAGAGAAGAAGCTCATCTCGACGAAGGACTACGACGAGGCCTACGAGCTCTACGACAACCTGCTGGAAGGCTCCGACTTCGAGTTCGCGCCCTGGGTGCTGGTCAACGGCGAAGACAAGCGCGCTGCGAACATGACCATAGCCCGCACGCTGGTGGACGCCATCGAAGGGGCGTTGGATGCGAAGATGCGCGATGAGGCGCGCGAAGAGGAGGAGCAAGGCGAGCTGAATGCCTCCGCGACGGTGCGGGAGCGTTCGCTGGAGTCCAGCGCAGACGGGAGCGATGGTGCGGGAGCGCTGGCAGAGGACCCAGCCATCGCGCAGGCCGAAGCCAAGGCGGCCGCGCAGCACGCCTTCGCCCCTGCCAGCTCCCGCTTCAAGATCGTGGCGGACTACCCTCGCGTGGAGGCCATGAACCACAGCCTCACGCTCCCCCGCGAAGAGTACAAAGAAGAGCTCAAGGAGCTCCAGAAGCGCCTGTTCCGTCTGGAGAACGTGATGTATCAGAAGCGCGTGCCGCTCATGCTGGTCTATGAGGGGTGGGACGCCGCGGGCAAGGGCGGCAACATCAAACGCGTGGCCCAGGCGCTTGATGCGCGCGCTTACAACATCTTCCCCTCCCCCGCGCCCACCAAGCCGGAGCTGGCGCACCCGCATCTGTGGCGGTACTGGACGCGGCTGCCGAAGGCGGGGCACGTGGGGATGTATGACCGCTCGTGGTACGGGCGCGTGCTGGTGGAGCGGGTGGAGGACATCACGCCACCGGAGCGGTGGGCCCAGGGCTACGATGAGATCAACGAGTTCGAGCATGACCTGGTGGACTGGGGCGCCATCTTGCTCAAGTTCTGGGTGGACGTGTCCTCTGAGGAGCAGCTGGCCCGCTTCGAAGCGCGAGAGCAAGACCCGGCGAAGCAGTGGAAGATCACGCCGGATGACTGGCGCAACCGTGAGAAGTATCCGCAGTACAAAAGCGCCATCAACGACATGTTCCGGCTGACCTCCACCACCTATGCGCCCTGGATCGTCCTTGAGAGCGACGACAAGCGCTACGCCCGCGTGAAGGCGCTGCGGATCATCGTGGAGGCGTTGGAGGACCGGTTGGGGTAGCTGCACCCCCGGATGCCCGTAGCTGCGCTTCAACGTGTCTCGCGCTTCGCGCTCGGCTTTCATTGAGATCCCACCCGGGTTGCCTGGCGTATCGGGTGGTTGCGGGTGGTGCGGGATCTGCTCCAACCCGGCTGCTTGCCCAAACGGCGGATGCGCAGATCGCTCTGCCTTTTCGTGCGGTTGACCAGTGGCACCCGATGGGTGCGCTACGGGACTTCCCCGGTTTTTCCAACCCGGTTCCCATTGCCGGATGACCTTGTGTACCGGATTGTCCCGGGTGCGCGTTACGGAGATTCCTTGGTTTTTTATTCAACCTGGGTTCCGTAGCGTCCCATGGGACTAGCTCCGCTTCGCTCGCGTCGCAGCATCGCCTGCCACTGGGGGGTCATGCGCACCTGGATGCCGGGTATGCGCATCCGCCGCCCGTGCGGGTGTCTGGATCGGAGAAGCCCTCGCATCAAGTTCGGCGCCGCCATGCGGTCTCTGGTGGAGGAGATCATCCGGCGCGCATCTTCATGGCGCGCAAGCGCCATGTATGCAAGCGCCATGTATAAAAGAGATGCCTACGGGCGCGGTGCCGTTACGGTCTCTCCGAAGCGAGAAGGAACACCATCAGGCACATGAGCACCATGCCGGCCACATCCCAGCCGGTGAATGCCGTCCCCAACCAGAGCGCTGCCATCACCATGGCGCTCACTGGCTCTACGGCGCCCAGCAGGCTCCCCTTGACCGAGCCCACGATGGACACGCCGTGCAGATAGAACCCGTAACCGCCGATCGTGCCCACCACGACCAAGCCGCCCAAGAACACGAGCCATGTGAATCCGTCGAAGCCGCCCAAGATGGCGATCATCTGCGCCGGGCTGCCCCCTTGCAAGAGATACACCGGCAGCGCGAAGATGCTGCCCAGGAACATCCCCGTGGACACCACCGGCGCGCTTCCGAACCGATCGAACAGACCGAAGCGCTTCGGCACGACGATGTAAATGGCCGTTGACACTCCGCAGAGGATCCCCCAGATGAGGCCATCCAAGGGGATGCTCAGCGTGCGCACATCCCCCTGCGCTGCGATGAAGAACGTCGCCAGCACGGCCAACACCAAGCCCGCGAGCTCCCGGGGGCGCGGCGGCGTTTTGGCGCTGGCGCATACGTAGATCATGATGAACACGCTGCCCAGCATCTGAAGCACCGTGGCCGTGCCCGCATTCGTGATCTGCACCGTTTGAGCGTAGGTGAGCTGATTCGCGTAGAGCGCGCCGCCGAACAGGAGAAGCGAGCCGAACGTGCGCCAAGAGGAGAACATCTCCTTGAACGTGGGGCGTGCGAGCGCCAGCATGATGAGGAAGAACAGGCCGCCTCCGATGAGCACCCGCAAAAAGGTCACCAAAGAAGGTGGCGCTGCGGCCTGAGTCGTGAGATACTGCACGCTCGTTCCCGAGACGCCCCAAAGCGCACCGCCCAGAAGCGTGAAGATCACGCCCGCTATCATCTTTCGTTCGGCTGTCTGCATAGGTTCATGATAGAGCAAGGAGAGTCCATGGCTTGTGTGTTCGATCCCAGAGAAACAGACGCGTCGGGCGTCCCGGAGGAGTCCGCGCAGGACGGTGCGGCGTTCGCCGAGGAGCAGGCCCATCTGAGCAGCACCTACGCCCTTCTGCGCCACCTGGAGGCTCAGACCGACGCCCAGATCGAACGCATCAGCGAGCAGGCAGCCGGGGACAAGCTCTCCATGGCGGAAGAGGTGGCCATCAACTTCGCCACGGATGATGACATCATCGAAACCTACGCGGAGATCGCCACCATGAACCGCGTGGTGGACGCCTACAACGCCAGCTACGACATCAACGTGCGCAAGCTGGCTGACATCCGCAGGCTTCTGGACCAACCTTACTTCGCGAAGGTGGTGCTGGCTTTCGATCCGGAGAAGCCCCCGCGCGAGGTCTACATCGGCAACGCAGGCGTGTCGGATGATGACGGGCGGCGCATCATCATGGACTGGCGCTCCCCGGTGGCGGAGACCTATTACAACCAAGGCAACGGCCCCATGAGCTACGAGGCGAATGGACGCACCATCTCCGTGGACCTTTTGCTGCGCCGCCAGTTCGACATCACCCGCGACCAGCTGCGAAGCTATTTCGACACCACGGTGGCCATCGAAGACGCGCTGCTTCTGGCATCGCTCACTCGGCAACGCACGGCGCATATGCAAGCCATCACCTCCACCATCCAAAAGGAGCAGAACCAAGTCATCCGCCATGAAGACGTGCCAGCGCTGTTGGTGAACGGCATCGCCGGCTCCGGCAAGACCTCCGTCATGATGCAGCGGATCGCGTACGTGCTCTACCACAACCGCACCACGCTGGACCCGGAGCATATGGTCCTCCTCTCCCCCAACCCCGTGTTCAGCCACTACATCGACCACGTGCTGCCAGACATGGGCGAGAGCAATCCGCAGATGCTCACGTGGGAGGCTTTCGCGGAACGCGTGCTGCAAGGGCGCGCGAGCACCGACCGCAAGACCACCTGTGAAGACCTGGCGAAGGTGGAATCCGCCTGCGAGCGCCTCACGTTCGAACCGGGAGATTTCCTGAACGTGGAGGTGGAAGGCACGACGCTCGTGAGCGCGGCCAGCATCCGCAAGATCGCTGCAAGCTTCACCAACGTGCCAGCCGGCCCGCGCCGCGTGACGCTCATCCGCGAAGAAGTGGAGAAGCGCGTTCGCACGCGGCTGGCGCAAATGGCGGCGCAGGAATCGCTCCATGATGAGCTGGCCGCCCTGTCCGTGAATGAGCAGCACCGCATCTTCGGCGGCCTGTTCGACGTGGAGAACGAGACGGAGGCAAGGCGGCTTGCGCTCACCTGGTTGACCCAGCGCTATGAGGAGGCGTTCACCGCCGTCGCGGAGGACCGATGGCTGTCCATCGATTCCATCGGGCGGCGGCTTTTGGGCGCAGGATCGCTCTCCCCCCTTGCGTGGCTGCACCTCAAGATGCTGGTCTGCGGCCTGGGGGAGCCGGATGTTCGCTACGTCATGGTGGACGAGGTGCAGGATTACACGCCAGCGCAGCTGGCGGTCCTGGCGCGGTACTATCGCAACGCCCATTTCCTGCTGTTGGGGGACCCGAACCAGGCCATCGAAGGCACCTCCGCCACCTTCGACGAGGTGCGGGACGTGTTCCAGCGGGCGCGCGGAGGCGTGAATGAATGCCGCCTGAACATCAGCTACCGGTGCACGCCGGGGATCACGGAGCTGTTCGCCCCGCTCGCGCGCACCTTAGACGACGTGTCCATCACCTCGGTCCAGCGCGAAGAGGACGCGCCGCGGATCATCCTGTGCGTTGATGACGATGCCTACGAGCGCGAGCTGCGCGCGGCCATCCAAGAGGCGCATGGCAAAGACGGGCTCGCCGCCATCATCACGCCCCACCGCAAGGATGCGCGACGGTTGGCGAAACAGCTCCAGGAGGCGGGCGTGAGCGTGCCGCCGGTGATGAGCGAGAAGGACGCCCTGCCTGAGAGCGGCGTCATCATCACCCCGCTCAAGCTGGCGAAGGGCCTGGAGTTCGACCATGTGATCGTGGCCGATGCAGGGGCGCGCGTCTTCGGAGAGGACGACCTTTCGCGCCGGCGCCTCTACACCACGCTCTCCCGCGCCACGCGCACGCTCACCGTGCTGGCTCGCGGGCCGCTGACGCCGTGGCTCGCCGAGAACCTCGCCTGAGACGCAACGATCCGGCCGCTGCGAAGAGCCGAGAGAGCTGGAAAAGCGCCGTCACGCGCGTTCGGCAGCGCTGACCACGTGGTCCATGAGCACCGCCGTGGTGATGGAGCCCACGCCGCGGGGCACCGGCGTGAGCGCGCGCACCACCGGCTCCGCCGCATCGAAATCCACGTCTCCGCAGAGCGCTCCGTCCGCATCCATATTTATGCCCACGTCCACCACCGTCTGGCCTTCGCGGAAGTGCTCTTCCACGAACATCTTCGCGCGCCCGACCGCGGTGATGACGATGTCCTGGCTGCGGCAAAGTCCCGGCAGGTTCGCCGTGCGCGAATGAGCCACCGTGACCGTGGCGTTGCGAGCCAAGAGCATCATGGCGACGGGCTTGCCGATGACCAAGCTGCGGCCGACCACCGCCACCCGCGCTCCCTCCAGCGGGATGCCATAGTGCTCCAGCAGGCGCACGCACGCCTCAGCCGTGCACGGAGCGAATCCGCAGTCCCCATCCATGAACACGGAGGCCAAGGAAGCCGATGTGATGCCGTCCACATCCTTCACGGGGCTGAGAGCATCGCACACGGCCGCTTCATCCACCCCTGCGGGCAACGGGCGGAACAACAGGCATCCATGGATGGAAGCATCTTCGTTCACCTGGCGCACCACATCCAAGATCTCCTCTTGGGGCGCTTCGGCATCCAACTCGAACCGACGCACGGCTATGCCTGCGGATCCCGCGCGCTTCAAGGCGCCGCGCTCATAGGAGAGGTCCTCTTCGCGCGCGCCCACGCGGATGATGGCAAGGCAGGGCATCCTGCCCTTCGCTGCCAGCGCCTCTGCGCGCGTCCGCACCTCTTCGGCGATGGCATCCGCCACCGGCTTGCCCAACAGCACCTCAGCCACGATCAAAGCTCCTTCATCACGTTCTCGGCCACCTGCTGCGCCGTTGCGCGTCCGGCGCGCAAAAGGCCGTCAGCCTTGCGCTCATAGGCCAGCGCTTTATCCTCATCGGCTAGAGATGAGACGTTGATGCGCACGTTCATGTTCGCCGCTTGCAGCGCAGCGTCGGCGAAGAGCGCCGCGCAGCCCACATCCGAGAGCGCCAGCCGGCTCCCCTCCTCTTGGAGGAACCCCAACTCGGAGATCACGCGAGCGCACGCCTCCATGATGGAAAGCGGCACTTCGGTGGCATCCTTGAGCGCCGCCTGGAGAGCCGCCTCTTTGGCTCGCGCCTCCCCAGGCGTGGCCTTCGGCATGCGATAGGCGTCTGAGAGCGGAGCGAACGCGCGCGCATCCGCTTCAACGAGCGCCTCAAGCTCCCGGCGAAGGTCCGTCAAGCGGGAAAGAGCCTCTTCCATCTGCGGCTCCACGTCCGCGTAACGCTTCTTCCCGATGGTGAGGTGGCAGACCATGGAAGCCAGCGCCGCCGCCAGCGCCCCGCCATAGGCCGCCGCCCCTCCGCCACCCGGCGTGGGGGATCCGCTTGCCAGCTCATCCAAAAACGCGGTGTCCATCTGCGCCCGCCCTCCGTTCTTCGTCACCGAACTTGAAAGATGCCCAAGAGCATCACCGCCAAGGCGCACAGGGCGGAGAAGCCGAAGGCGACCTGATACCCCACGGCGGAGCCGATCCCCAGCGCGGCTATGAACAGCATCATGAGCGCCGTGCCGAACGATGCGCATGCCTGCCTCACCGTCGTGAAGAAGGCGCTGCCATCCATCATCGTCTGAGGCGCCAGCTCCCGCATGCCCCAGGAGTTCAACGGCCCTATGAGCGCGCTGACGCCGATGCCGCGAACCGTCTGCATCACCGTCAGGAGCCAGAGAGGGCATGCCTCATCCACGAAGATCATGGCGACAGAGCCGCTCACGAGGAAGACGGAAGCGCCGATGACCACCCACCGCGCCCCGATCTTGTCGCTCAACCACCCGGAAAGCGGGTTCACGATCACGGCGAAGATGGTGGCGGGGATGAACACGATCCCGGCATCCAGCGCGCTCATGCCGCAGACGTTCTGCACGAACAACGGCACGACGAGCGTGATGCCCATGAAGGATGCGAACAGGAGATCCTGCGCGGCGAAGCTCACGCGATAGGAACGGCTCTTGAAGATGCTCATGGATATGAGCGGGTTGTCCACCTGTCCTTGCCGCACGATGAACCACGCGAGCGCCCCTGCGCCCACCAGCAATGGAGCTATCACGGAAAAGTCCGCCAACCCCGCGTTCGCCCCATTGGTGAATCCCAGAAGCAGGCCGCCGAAGCCCACTGAAGACAGCGCGAAGGACAGCAGGTCCAGACGCGCGCTCCCATCGGGCGCCTGCTCCCGCCGCACGAGCAGCATCGTGAAGGCGAACAGCGCGATCAAACAAGCAGCCAACAGGATGAAGAAGCTGCGCCAGCCCCAGCTGCCCATGAGCGCGCCGCCGATCAAAGGCCCGATGTTCGGCGCGAATCCCATGGCTATCCCCGCGATCCCCATGGCGGTGCCATTCTTGCCCCGGGGAAACCGCGTCATGGCGATCGTGGTGAGGAGCGGCAGCGTGATGCCTGTTGCCATGGCCTGCGGGATGCGGCCGAGCAAAAGGACCAAGAACGTGGGCGCGACCAGGTCCACCAAAGATCCTGCGAGGAACAGCCCCAGGGCGATCAAGATGAGCGTGCGCGCCGTCATGCGGCGAGCGAGATGCGTCACCAAAGGCACCATGATGCCGATCGTGAGCATGTAGATGGTGGTGAGCCACTGGCTCACGCTCTCAGCCGTGCCGAAGTCCGCCTGCACGCCCAGGAGCATGGAGTTCATGACCGTTTGCGTGAGCGATCCCAAGGCGCATGTGAGCACCACGATGGCGAACAGGGACAGGGTGCCCCTTTCGATCTTCTGGCCGTCAGCCATCGGTCCTCCCGCACCAGGATCGGGGGACGGGGATGACCGAACCTGCAGAGGCCGCCACCAGCAAGACGAGCGCGCCTTTGACGGGGAACACCAAGAACAGAAGCAGCGCCGTCATCACCGGCTGGCGCATGACCGCGCCCATGAGCGCGCTGGTCACCACGCAAAGCGTGAACACCGGATCAACCCCCGTCAGAAGCGCGAGCCCATATCCCAGGCTGATCCCCGCGAAGATGAGCGGGAAGAAGTGGCCGCCGCGCCACCCCAAGTTCAGGCACACCTGCGTGGTGAGCACCTTCACCAGCCCCGTGGCGATGAGCGCCACCGAGCCGATCTGCGTCCACCCTTCCATGAGGATCTCCGTTTGCTGTTCGCCGGCGAACATGGCATAGGGCAGCACCACGCCGCAACCGCCCAGCACCGCCCCTGCGATCACCGGCTTCAAGATGACATGGGCGCCCAGGGCGGAGGATGCGCGCCGCACGAGCGCGCCGAACGGGTGATACAACCATCCCGCTGCCGCTCCCGCCACTGCCAAGGGGGCGAACCACAGGATCTCCGGCGCGCCGATGGCGATATCCGAGAAACGAGGCAGACCTCCGCCCGCGCCGAAGAGCGCGGACAATCCCGCCATGGCGCCGAGCGCTCCCGCGACCGCCAGCAGGTACACGGCGGCCTTCAGCGCTTTGGGCACTTCCAAGCTGATCTGGCTGATCGGCCGCGCGCTCTCCGATTCATCAACGGCCCCCACCACGGGCACCGCCAAACCGAACAGCGGCGTGGCGAAGATGGCGGAGAGCACCGCCGCCGTGCCCGCTTCGGCCAGTTCGCGCATCTGCGTCCCCATGAAACGGAGGCGGTCCCCCACCCAGGTGCACAGCCCGGCGATGACGCCGGTAAGCCCCGCCTCAGGGCCGATGGACCCGCCGAACAACAGCGGCAGAAGCGCCCCGAAAAACGATGCGCCCATATGCTCGTATTCATAACGGCCGGTCTTCTTCACTTGGCCCATGACCGTGTTCAAGTCCTCTGGATACGCGCCGAAGCCCTTCGCGAACAGGCCTATCACCACCCCTCCGACCATGCAAAGGACGAGAGGATACAGGAGCGTGGGCACGCCAGCGTCCGACAGAGCGGAGGGGAGCGCATCCCAGATAAGGGCGATGCCCGTGTTCATCAAAAAGAAGAACAACCATGCGAATGCGCCGGCGAAAGCGCCGAACGCGATGGTGAGCAACCCGTAGGCTATCCGTTTGAGCATGGCACCCTTCCTCGTTCCCATCGAAGGGTCTCAGTGTATCCCATCTGCTCCCTTGCGGGTCACCTTGCGCACATGGCGCGCATAGATCAAAGAGAGCGCCACGGCGGCCACCACGAACGCGACAGCCAGATACAGCGTCACCGTGAAACCGGCATCATAGGCTGCGGTCTTCGCCATGCCGCTTCCCATGAGACGGTGCACGTCCCCGGACATGATGCCCACGAACAGCGCTGATGAGACGGATCCCGCGATCTGCACGAGCGTGGAATGGATGGAGGAGCCTGCCGAAGACACCTCAGGCGGCAGGGATTCCAGGTCAACGCTCTTGACGGCCGGGTATTCCATCCCGATCCCGCAACAAGCCACCATCATGCAGATCACGATGATGGCCACGATGCCGAACCGCGTCCCCGCCATGAGGCCGCAAAACCCAAGGCAGCACACCGCGAACCCAAGAGGGATGAGCGGCCACACGCCGAAGCGTCCGAGCATCTTGCCGCTCACGAAGCAGAAGCCGGCGTAGGAGAGCATGGCGGGCGCCAACAGGCAGCCAGCGATGAACGGCGAGAACCCGGATACGCCTTCCAGATACAACGGCATGAGGAGGCTCAGATAGATGGAGCTCATGTAGCTCAAGAAGATCAAGGTCTCGCCCAAAGAGAAGCTCATGTTCTTGAAAGCGCTCAGATCCAGAAGCGGGCGCGGGAGGGCGCGCTGGCGCACCGCGAAGAGGATGAGCAACGCGATGCCGGCGACCATGAGCCCGACCATGGGAAGGGGCAGGTGCGAGACCTCGTTCAGGCCCACCATGAACGCGCCCAGCCCGAAGAGGCTCAACGCCACGCTCAAAAGGTCTATGGGCTGGGTAGGATCATGCTCCTCGATGTCATGGAGCATGAAGCGTGAAACGATGAGGAGGAGGAGCGCGGTCACCGCCGGGATGGCGAACAGCGCGGAGAGCCCCCAATAGGTGATGACCAACCCGGCCAAGATGGGAGCGCCAGCCATCCCCACGCCGATCACGCCGCTGTCCATGGCGAGGAGATGTCCCGCCTTGCCCTTGGGAGAAAGCCGCAGGAGCGCTTCGTTTATGAGCGGGAAGAACAGGCCTGTGGTGATGGCTTGGATGAGGCGAGCCGCCACCAACACGGGGAAGCACCATGCCAACGCGCCCAAGGCGGAACCTATGAACGCCATGATGAGGCCGAACTCCGTCATGCGCTTGAGGCCATATCTCCGCAAAAGCGAAGAGGCCATCACGATCACCACGGCCGCCACGATGGAGAATCCCAGCACGAGCAGATTCGCTTCTGACAGGCGCACGTGGTATTCAACGGCCACATGGTCCAGAGCCACGTTCATGAGGAATTGCATGAAAGAGGCCAAGATGTTGCAGGCGAACAGGAAGATGACCATCCGCCTCTTCGCTGGTTCGGAAAGCGAACGGGCCGGGTCAGCCGAAGCTGCAGAAGCCGCCTTCCCATGCCCCGTCATCGGTCCCCTCCCGCCTCTCTTCATCAACGATGGCCTCAACCCTACCACCGACCGAGAACCAAAAGAGGAGCGCGGGCCGATATTGTCACCTTCCCGACAGCCGGATGCCATGAAACGTTGCCGCCATCGAAGGAAACAGGATGGAAGATGGCCGGAAGCGACCCTGCGGCCCTTCCAAGCGCGTACAATACGCCCAGAAGAGAAAGGATGACCATGGCTGAAAGAACAGACCGCACCGCCGAACGCGAAGAGCGCAAGCGAGCCGCCGCTGAGCACATAGGGCTCATGAAAGGCGCGTTCTCCAAGGAGACGGCCGCCAGCGCCGCAGCGGCGCTCATCTATGAAGAGGGCACGGGCCGCGACCTCTCCTTGCCAGAGCCACGGGCGGAAGCCACCGAGACGTTGGTCACCACCAGCTTCGCGCCGGAAGCGGTGGATAGATTCGGCGCGGGGCATGTGGCCGTGGTGGACCCGGCTTCTTTCACGCGTCCCGGTGGCGCCTATGAGGACGGCGCCTTCGGACCGGAGCAGATCCTCTGCTCGGCCAGTAACCTCTACCCCATTCTCAAAGACATCGCGCCCGCCTACCACCAGAAGAACCGCGGATACGCGCGGGGGATGCTGTTCACGGACCGCGCGGCATTCATCCCGGACGTCATCTTCCTCAAGGGCGGCTCCATCAAGAAAGCCGACGTCATCGCCATCCCGGAGCCGCTGCGCGCCCGCGCGCTGGAGAACCACCGCTCTGAGCGGGAGTGCGACCGCGAGCTGGCGCAACGGGTGGAGACGCTTTTGCGCATCGCGGCGGCGAATGAGGTCGACACGCTCGTGGTGGGCGCGTTCGCCTGCGGGCGGATGGGCTATGACCCGAACCAAGTCACCGAGCTGTTCAAGGCATGGATCGATGAGCATCCCGGAGCCATCGGCAAGATCGTGTTCGCCGTGCCGCGCCCCTTCCTTGAGGCGTTCACGGAGCGGTTCGGGAGCATGGAAGCGGAGCAGAAAGAAGAGATCCCCGTCCCGGAGGAAGAGGGAGAAGAGGAAGACGAAGACTGGCGCTCCATCGACCTCCCTGAAGGGATCACGATCCGCTAAGCGGCCGTGTGCGCCCATGGCGCATGGCGTTCGCGCCCTGACCGCCCCTTCGCGCACGAACGCCCGAAGATCTCATCGACCTCCGGGCGTTCGCCTGTGTTTCAGACCGTGTTCAATATAAGATATTGTCCTATATTTGACAACCCCTTTTTCCAAGACCCGCGATGATGGCCTCAGATGCCCTCCACCATCGTCATGAAAGGAAGCGCCCTTCATGGAAAACGCCATCGATGCCGCCCGCTATCTGGAGGGGAACGACCGGTTGCGCGAAGCGCTCAGCATCCCCAGGGATGCCGATCTCGCTCCCACTCCTCTGGGCATGGGCGAGCATAATCTGAACTTCCGGTTCGACAGCCCAGATGGACGCGCGTTCGTGCTGCGCATCAACGTGACGAAGCAGCCTTTCCATGAGAACCAGGTCCGCTATGAATACGATGCGCTGCGCCTCCTCAAGCCCTCTGGATGCACCCCGCTGCCGCTGTTCTTGGATGACGCTCCTGACGCTCCAGGCGAAGGCGCGCTCGTCATCAGCTTCTGCGAAGGGACAGAGCTCGACTTCGACGATCTGCGCCCAGGAGATGTGGCCTGCGCAGCTCAGATGATGGCCGATGTGCACGGGCTGCCCGTCTCAGACGACGTGCCGCTCATCCGCCCCAAAGATCCCTTGAACGCGCTGTTCCAAGAATGCCTTGGCCGATACCGTCTCTATCTGGCGTCTCCCGTCCGCGAAGAGCGGGTGGTGCGCTTCGTCGATGCCTTCGCCGCCTCCTGCCAAGAGGCCATCGACGGATACAGCTTCGATGGCGAAGATGCGCGGATCGTGAACACCGAAACGCTGCCGAGCCACTTCCTCATCCCCGCCGGATCGGCGAAAGCGGCTGCGGCCTGGACGGGAACGGGGCCCGCGGCCGCGCCTCCTGGCTCCTTCGTTGACTGGGAGCGCCCGATCTTGGGGGATGTGGCTGAAGACCTGGCGTTCTTCGTGGCCCCGACCACGACGTTCTGGGATAGCGACATGCTCTTCCCCGCGAAGGAGATAGATGCGTTCCTTGAGCTGTATTGGAGGGCTGCGGACGGCCGCGTCCCGACCAAGGGCTTCGAGGGGCGGTTCTCCGCGTTCTTCAGAGTGGCCACCTTCCGCGCGATCGCATGGTGCCTGAGAGCCCAGGCGCTCTATGCGAAGGATGAAGCGCTGCATCGCACCAGCAAGGCCATGGCCAAGGTGCCCATCTATCTATCCGACGGCTTTTTGGGATTCCTCGCGAAGGAGTGCTTCTGAAAGGCTCATGCGGAGAGCGCTTGGGCATCCATCTCGGCGCACGCTGAGCGCACCTGGGCTGCAAGCGCCTCATCCACGCCAAGGGCGCGCTCGAAGAACGCGCGCCTGGTGCCATGGGCTTCGCGGATCGAATGCCAGAACGCTTCCAGATACGCCCGGTGAGCGCGATGTTGTTCGACCAGAAGCTCCGCCCGCGCCACATCTCCCTCAGAGAATCCCATGAAATGAGCGAGCAGCTGGTCATGTTTCCGATCCCGGGCCACGTTCGTGAACAGGTAATCCTCCATGATGGCTTCATCGGATGCGCCCAGCGCCGACAGCACGATCGCGCAGAGAACGCCAGAGCGGTCCTTGCCGCCGCTGCAATGCACATAGACCGGACGGCCCTCCAAAAGGCAAGAGAAGACCAGGTGCACGGCTTTCTTCATCTGGCCGACCGTGCGCGGATTGGCCAGGGATGGATAGAACCGTCGCGGGTCGCAGGCGGCGTCCCGGCCGATCACCTTGGAACCGCATCCAGGTTCGCTGTATTCGATCCCCACCACATCTCGATCATAGAACGGCACATGCGCCTGCCGCACCCCCGGCACGGAAACGTTCGGCTTGGCCTCCCGTTCCCAACCGCAGCGCAGATCGATCACTTGGCGCACCCCCCACGAGCCGAACAAGATGCGCTCATCATGGAGGGACAAGCCGTGAAGGGCCGATCCTCTCACGAGCAGGCCTTCGCGAAGACGCCAGGGCCCAGCCAGAGCCATGCCGCCCAGATCGCGCACGTTGTCGATGCTATCAAGCTCAAGGACATGCATCAGCGCATCCACGTTCTTTCCGTTGCAGAGTCCATTGTTGGACGAAGTCTATCATCTTGGCCGCTCTCTCGCGATGCGAATGCGGAAGCCCTTCGCGAGCGGGCCAAGGTTGCGATTCGGACACCATCGCGGAGCCTCAGCCAGAAGCTCAGGGGGTCTTTGGCACAATGGCGGATGACGGACCACGACGAAAGGGTTGATCATGACGAAAAGAGCAGCGGTGTTGTTGGCGGATGGATGCGAACCGCTGGAGGTGGTGGCTCCAGTGGATGCGCTTCGGCGCGGAGGGGTGGATGTGACGCTCGTGTCCATCATGGGGCGCACGGGCGTCAAAGGCGCTCAGGGCATCACGATCGAAGCGGATGCGCTCTTGGAGTCCGTGGATCTGGGAGCGTTCGACATGCTCATGATTCCCGGCGGTTCAGGCGGCGTGGACAACCTGAAGCGATGCCAACCGCTCAAAGGCGCGTTGGGATCAGCGCTGGATGATCCGGCGCGCATGGTGGCCGCCATCTGCGCGGGACCCACGGTGCTGGCAGAATGGGGTCTTCTGGAAGGGCGGCGCGCCACCTGCTACCCCGGCTGCGAAGGCGTGTTCCCGGACGGGACGTACACGGGGGAGGATGTGACCAAGGACGGGAACCTGCTCACCTCCACCGGCCCCGGGACCGCGCTGGCATTCGGCCTGGCCGTTCTTGAGGTGCTGGAGGGTTCGGCTTGCGCCAAGCAGGTGGCAGACGGGATGCTCTTCCAGGGCTGAAAGGCGCGCTCAAGCGCCCCTTGGCAGAAAGCCGCAGAACGCGAAGAAGCCGGGCGCGTCCACGATGCCATCCACCGTGAAGGCGTCCTTCCACGCCTGGGCTTCTTCAGCGGCCGTCTCAAGCCCCAGGCTCACTCCCGCCGCCACCGCGTCGTGATGGGCGTTGATCTGCGCGCGGCCTGTCGAGTGCGCCACGACGAACCGGCCACCCGGCACCAAAGCGCGGGAGCACATCCCCACGAGCGCCGGCCGGTCCATGAAGTGCGGGTAAGCGTTGTAGATGACCACGGCGTCGAACGCGCGCTCGAGATCCAGCTGCGCCGCATCCGCCGCCAGGAACTCCACCTGCGGCGCATCCGCCCATCGGATCCGCGCCTGGGCGATCATGCGCTCTGAAACATCCACGCACGTCGCTTGAGCGATGCCAAGCTCCAGATACGTGGGCACCATGACGCCCAACCCGCAGCCCAGATCCAGCACGCGCGATCCAGCGCCCACGCCGGCCATCGCAGCCACCGCTGGTTGCAGCGCGCTGCGCGTGGAGCGCTCCATCTCAAGCCACCCATCCGCGCGCTCATCGAAATACCGCGCCACCGCCTCAACGCTTCCGCCGTCCATATGAGCTCCGTCCGTCAAAACCCCTCACCATCGTTCGCTGCCGCGGATCACCGCGGCACCATGACGCGGGTGCCGTGTGTGGAGATGATGTCCACCTCCAAGCCATACACCCGCGCGATCTCCTCTTCCGTGACCACGTGGATGCCTCCGCGCGCATCCACGATGCCGTCCTTGATGAACGCGAACGCGTCGCAATACCGCAGCGCCAGGTTCACGTCATGCAACACCGCTGCCACGCCCACTCCATGCTCCTCCGCCCGCTTCCGCACCAGCCGCAAGACGCGTTGCTGATGAGCCAGGTCCAGATTGTTCGTGGGCTCATCCAGCAGCAGATAGGGCGTGTCCTGAGCGAAGGCGCGCGCCAGCATCACGGTCTGGTATTCGCCGCCGGACAGCTCGTCCAGATTCGCCAAGGCCAGCTCTTCCAGCCCCAGCTCCTGAAGCACCTCCTCAACGGCGCGCAGGTCCTGGGAGCTTGGCGCGCCGTCCAGGTGCGGCTGGCGGCCCATGAGCACGGCATCGAACACGGAGACCCGGTTCGCATGGCTGTGCTGGGACACGAACGCCATCTTGAGCGCGCGCGTTCGCCGGTCCACCTCCCGCATGTCCACGCCATCGAGCAGGATGCGGCCTGAAAGCGGACGCCGCGCCGCTGTCAGAAGGGACATGAGCGTGGATTTGCCGCAGCCGTTCGCGCCCAGGATGGCCAGGCACTCTCCCGGCTGCACCTCAAGGGAGACCGACCGCAGCACGGGCTTGTCCGGACGGTAGGAGAACGAGAGGCCCTTCGCTTCCAGCATCTATCGGCCCTGCCCTTTGAACAGAAGCCAGATGAACACCGGAGCGCCCACCACAGAGGTGATCGCGCCGATGGGCAGGATGAGAGGGGGCATGATCAGGCGGCAGAGCGCATCGGATAGCAAAAGGAGCACGGCGCCCGCCAAGGCGCTGGCGATCAAGAGATATCGATGGTCTGCTCCCAGAAAGCGGCGCATGATGTGGGGCGCCACCAACCCGACGAAGTTGATGATCCCGCAGAAGGCGATGACGCAAGAGGCGCAGGCCGAGGCCACGATGAGCGTGGCGAGGCGGCAACGCTGCACGTTGACGCCCAGGCCGTGCGCCAGCCCTTCGCCGCTCTCAATGGCGTTGTAGGCCCAGCGATTCCAGAAGAAGAACACCGCCGAAGCCGCGCAGACGACCGCCATCACCGCCAGCTGCGGCGCTTTCACGCGTCCCAGGTCCCCGAACGTCCAGAAGACCACGGCGGCCACCTGGGAATCATCAGCGAAATACTGCACGAGCGCGGTCCCTGCGGTGAAGAGCGCTGAGAGCGCCACGCCCAGAAGCACGATGGTCTCCGGCGTCATGGAGCGCGCCCGCGTGAGCGCGAAGATGACCGCTGTTGAGAGCATGGCTCCGGCGAAGGCGGCCACCGTCGTCACCAAGGGGTCCCCTGTGCTCGCCCCTTCATAGGCGACGCTGCTCACCGCAGCGCTGCCCACGCCGGCGCCGCCGATCACGATGATGGCGACCGACGCGCCGAACGCCGCACCCTGGGCGATCCCCAGCGTGCTGGCGGAAGCCAAGGGATTCCGCAACGTGGCTTGGAACGCGCATCCGGCCAGGGCCAGAGCCGCGCCCCCGATGATGGCGGTGAGCACGCGCGGCAGACGGAGATTCTGCATGACTGCGTTGGTCTGCCCGTCGGCCAAGCCCAGCGCGCCCGCCACCACCTCCGCCGGCCCCAGGCCCAACGAGCCGATGCTCAGCGAAGCGCCCGCAGCCACCACGAGCAGAAAGGCCGTCACGGCGATGACGGCCTTCTTGTGACGCACGTAGCGCCCGTAGCGCACGGCCACGGCGCCACGGGCAGCGCTCCCGTTGCTCAGGCGCTCTTCCTCCATGGCAGCCTAGCTCGCGCTTTCCTCAAAGGAGGGGAACCGCGTGAAACCCATGCCGTTCTGCTGCATGAGCCCGTAGAAATCGAACCCATCCAACATGACCTCATAGACCTCAGCGTAGAGGTCCTCCAGATCCACATCGGCGAATTGCTCCGGATAGATCGTGGCTCCGATGAAATAGGCGTCGCAGACGCCCGTGTCCACGTTCGTACCGTTGAAGTTGTAGAACGGCTGCGTGCAGATGTCCCCATCCTGGAACGCGGTCAAGCTCTGGAAGAAAGCGGGGTTCTGGTCATAGTCCTGCTTGAGCAGATCATAGTTGCCCGCGTTCAAGAACATGAAATCCGGGTCCCACTGGGCGATCTGCTCCAGGTCCACATCCACCGCGCCCGCTTGTCCCATCCCATCCGCCACATTGAGAGCGCCCACGGCCTCACAGGGAGCGTAATGCGCATAGGTGCCGCCCCAGCTCTTCGCTCCCTTGTAATTGATCGCGCCCACATAGACCGTGGGCTCCGGCTGCCCCTGCGCCTTCAGCGCCGCGCGCGCGGCCTCGCCGCGCTCCTTCAAGGAAGCCTGCCAGCTCTGCAGGTGCTCGATCACGCCTTCCGCATGCTCTTGCGTGCCCAAAGCCTCGCCCGTGCACCGGATGGAAGCGATCACGTCGTCGGAGAACAGCTGGTTCTGATAGCTGATGCCCACCACGGGGATGCCGCTGTCTTGAGCCAGCTGGTCGCATTCCTCAGCGGAGCGGCTGGAGATGATGACATCGGGGTCTATCCGGATGAGCTCTTCCACGTTGACGCTGGTCTCCATGAGATGATTGCCGTTGCTGGTGGAGGGCAGGCTGGCGAAGAGGTCTTTGAACGCCATGGTGTAGGGCCGGTTCATGCCGGGATCCTTCTCCATCTCGGTCACGGCGATGAGCTTGTCTTGACCGCCCGCATACACCACAAACCGGGCAGCGGAGCCCACCGTGGCCGCGCTGTCCACCTCCGCGGGCAGCTCCACCGTGCGCCCATAGGCATCCGTGATGGTGCGCATGCCACCGCTTTGAGATGATGGGGCATCAGCGCTTGATGACGCGCACCCGACCAAAGAGAGCGCGCCGAGGGAGATCAGAGCGCACGCGAAGGCCGCGATGAGGATCTTTCTCAGGTTCATGGGACCCCTTCCATTTGGTGTTACGTTCAATGATATCGTAACATCAATAGAAGGCGAAGGAGATTCTCCGTCTGCCCATGCGCGCGGATCAGGCTGGGTCAGCGGTGTTCAGGCGCAGAACGTCCGCTTGCAGCTCACGGACCCGCCCTTCGGTGAGACGGCCTCCCACGGCCTCTCCCCGCTCCAAGGCCTCATCAAGGGCGAGGCACTCGCGGATGAACGAAACCTGATCGGGCTTCAACATGCCCATCGCGAGCGCCTCAGCGAAACCCTCTTCCAGATCAGTGGACTTCGCCACGCGCCACAGATGCAGCGTGACCAAGCGCACCGTGCCGCGGAACCGCTTCTCCAACGTCACTTCCGCCACGGATGCGCTCCCTGATCCTTGGGCCCTTGGAACGGAACGTACACGCTCATCCTCAGGAGGCCACGAAGAGCCACTGGACGCGGTCGCCATCAGAGAGCGTGCAGACCGCCGGAGACTCCGCGCCCGTCTCCCCGTTCACCTCGTAGATCCAATGGCTTCCCTCACCAGCAGCCCCGTTCTCCAGGCCGCCGATGGCGGTGACCTCAACAGCGTCTCCCTCGCCGCTGGTCTGCACTTCGCGCCCCATGGATTCCAGCACCTCAAGGGCGGTCGCGCCCGTGGGGGCCACGACGCTCATATGCTCTTCAGCGAATTGGAGCGGCGTGTCCACGTCGGTGGATTTCGTGACATCCTCACGCAGGGACACGCTGATCGTCATCTCAGGAGACTGCTCCTCAGCCGCCGATGATGACGAAGGAGCATCGCTTCCATCGCTTGAGCTGTTCGCGGGCTGCTGGGCGCATCCAGCGAGCGAAAGCGCGCAGGCCAGCACCGCTGCCGCAGCGGCCGCCATGAGCGCGCGGGGCGCATCCTTCATCTTGTTCGCAAGGCTCTCCCTCATCGTGATACCTCTTTCCTAGATCCATGGCTGCACGAGCGTGATGGGCATTGCAGCAGATAGTATAAGCAGACGGAGCACGAAACCGCCCATGAGGACCAATGCATCCGAAGCGGCGCTGATAAGATGCCCAGTCGTTGATTCTTCGACCGCTTTGGTGGACATGAAGAGCATGACCCATTCAAGGCAGGTGGGCACCACCAAGCCGCAGAGGATGAACAGGATCCAGAACGCCGCCGCGTCTTTCCCCGCCACCAGGTTCATCACCGATTCCCAGCCAGCCGCTTCAGCGCTGTTCGCCGTGATGAACAGCAGGCACGCCACCAAGAACAGCTCGAAGATGGGCATGAAGAAGTGGAACTTCTTGAACGCCCCTGACTGGTGGAACTCCTGCGGCGCGCGGAAGATGCCCACCAGCAGGATGGAGGCCATGCCAGTGGACACGGCGGACACCAAGAACAGCACCGGGAGCAGCGCGTTGTTCCAGAGCGGGAACGTCTTCGCCACGCCCAGAAGGCAGCCGGTGTAGACGCACACGCAGATGCCCAGGACCGCGCCGGCCACATCAAGCCAGACGGGGATCTTGAGCCCTTTGCCCAGAAGGTCCATGACCAGCACGATGAGCGAGATGACGGTGAACAGCCCCAAGAACACCACGCCCCACGTCATGACCGAGCCGAAGTTCGTGAGAAGGAGCGCGAAGCGCAAGGGGTTGTGGAAACCCGCCGTGGCATCGAACATGAGCAGCACGAGCCCGATGATCACGCAGATGGGCGCGATGATGCGCCCATAGCGGATCAGATGGACGCAGTGCGGGGTACGCAGGCGCATGTAGGTGGCAGAGGCGAACGCGCCGCCGCCCAGGCCGGCGAGGAACAGGTAGCAGGCGATGATCACGCCCCAGATAGGTTCGAACGTCATCGCCATCACCTCACGTAGAAGACTTTTGACTTGGTCAGATCGCCCGCGATGGGAGACGCTTTCGTGCGCGCGATCTCCCGCACCAGTTGGCTGTCCGGATCATCCAGGTCGCCGAAGATGCGCGCGCCGGTCAGGCAAGCCTCCACGCACGTGCACATCTTCGTGCCCGTCTGCTCAGCGGATACGGTGCAGAAGCGGCACTTGTCCACGGTCCCCGTCTGCGGGTTGCGCACGCGCACCTGGTACGGACAGGCGGCCATGCAGTACAGGCAACCGATGCAGCGCCCCTCGTCCACCTCCACGATCCCGTCCGCCCCCATGTGCGCAGCTCCGGTGGGGCAAACCTGCGCGCAGGGCGCATCTTCACAGTGCATGCACTGGAGCGGGATGTTCTCCACGTTCACATCCGGAAGCGTCCCCACCTCGCGCTGCTCGAAACGGATGAAATCCTGTTCGGGCAGAAGATCGTTCTGCCGCTGGCAAGCCGTCCTGCACGAGAAGCAGCCGATGCACTTCGTGGTATCTATCAACATGCCGTAGCGTGCCATCATTCACCTTCCTTCCAGAGCCAGATCAAGGCCTCTTGGGTGCACAAGGTGCCATAGCCGCTCTCGACCACCGGCTCGCAGAAGCGGTGCGGATTGAAGCCGAGCCCCGCCGCCGCTTTCTGCTTCTCCGATGCATGTCCGAATCCACTGGGCAGGTACAGCGCCGTGGGGACGATGCGCTCGGTCACGAAGGCGCGCCCTTGATAGGTGGCCAGGTCGTTCCCGACGGTGATGGCATCCCCATCTTCGATGCCCAGCACGCGCGCGACCTGGGCGTTCACCCAGATGCCATCCAGCCCGTAGGTGCGCGCGATGTCCGTGAGCTCTTCGGTGTTGTACCCGTGATCGCCGAACACCGTTTGCTGGCCGCAGATCAGATGGAACGATGGCCGTCCGCTGAGGCCCTCGGTGAGGAGCGCGTCCACATCCTGCGTCCCAAGGTCCATATCCTCCGAATCAACGCCCATGATGTTGGACGTCTGGTACGTCGGCGTCCAGGCAGGCGTCGCCGAAAGCCCCGCCAGGGCGCACGCAGCGCTGGCGCACTGGATCTTGCCCGTGGGCGTCGGCCAGCCTTCCACGCGCTTGACCTGACCTGCCGCCAGCTCGACGGCGCCGTTCACGCTCACGCCATCCAGCGTGAGGCCGACCGCTTGGAGCTGCGCGGAGGCGGCCTCCTCCAGAGCGAATCCGAAGGCATCCCCTGCCCCGCACGCATCCGCGAGGCCGGCCACGATCTCCGATGCGGGCCATGCGTTCGCGTTCTCATCCTCCACCGCCGCCGTGCCCAGAGACGCGCAGGCCACCGCGCCGTCATGGAACGCCGGCAGCGAGCCAGCTTGCAGATACGGACGCACGGGCAAGATGTAATCAGCGCACAGCGCCGTTTCGGTCATCTGCTGGCTCAGGCACACGAAAAGCTCCATGTGCTCAAGGCTCTCCGCCAGATCCGGAAGCGCCGCGTAGTCGTAGACGATGTCCGCATCCATGGCGAACAGCGCCCGGATGGCGCCCGTGCCCACGAGCTTGAGGGCGTTGGCCGCCGACGCGCCGAACGTGGCGCCCAACGGGAAGGACAAAAGCGTCCCGGCATCCTCAAGGGATGCGCCGTCGGGAGCCCCTGAGCCCATCACCGCTTCAAAACCGGCGGCGCTCATGTCATAGGGGAGGAGCGCCCCACCAGGTGCGCCCCATGCGCCCAAAAGCGCGTTCAACAGGCACACGGCCCGCGCCGTTTCGCTGGAGTTCACGAAGGTGGCAGCGCCGATGCGGCCATTGCCGAACTCCACCGCCACCTGGGGCGCAGCCGCGGCCAAGCGCGCCGCCAGCTCTTCTATCTTGGCGCTCTCAACGCCCGTGACGCCCTCGGCCCATGCGGGCGTGCAACCGCTGATGGCGGCCGCCCACTGGTCGAAGCCGCTCGTCTGGGCTGCCACGGCATCGGCATCGTAGAGGTTCGCGCTGATGAGGTGGTTGCAGATGCTCAAGATGAGCGCCAGCTCAGAGCCAGGATTCACCGCCACCCATTCGCTTGCGAACGAGCCCACGGTGCCCAAGCGCGCATCCACCGCCACGATGGGCACGCCCCGCTCCCGCGCCGCTTGGAGTTGAGCGCAGAGGGAGGGTGTGGCCACATCCGCATAGCTGGCGTCCACCAGCACGATCATGGATGCGCGATCGAAGTCGGGCGCATAGGAGCCCACGCCGATCACCTGCGTGAGCGCGGCCTCCTTGTTCACGTTCAGCGTCACGTCGTCACGCAGCGCATTGGCCGAGCCCAAAGCATGCATGAAGCGCGTCCCGTACGCCTCAACGGTGGGATCGTTGCCGCCGTAGATGCAGGCGACCGCGCCCGCTCCCGCATCGGCGACGATGCGCTCCACCTCATCCCCGATCTCCGCCAGCGCTTCATCCCAGGTGATCGTCTGGAAGCTGCCATCGGATTTGCGGCGCATGGGATTCTTCACGTTCGCGCTGGAATCCATGGACTGCGTGCAGCCGTATCCGCGCGTGCAGAGCATCCCTCGCGCCTGCGGATCGGATCCGATGCCGATCACCTTGTCCAGCTTCCCATCCACCACGTAAGCGGTGAGCGCGCATCCGTGCGGGCACGCCTGGCAGACCGTGTTCACCGTCTCCGCTTTCGGACGGGCGTCCACGCCTATGTCTCCGCCTTTCGCGAACGCGGGAGAAGCCAGCACACCCGTGCTCAGGGCCACCGCTCCCGCACCCGCGCAACCCTCCAAGAACCGCCGCCGCGTCAGAGGCATCTCTTTCATGATCGTCCTCCTTCGCGGTCTCACGCGTCCACCATGGTGATGGTGCGGACCACGCCCGCATCCAACGCCGCTTGCGCGATGTTCTTCCAATCGACGAACTTGATGGCGCCGTTCGGGCACTGCTCAGCGCAGCGGCCGCAGGAGACGCACTTGGTGGAAACGTCGGTCTGGGAATCGATCCGGGGCATGTTCCAAGGGCAAGCCTGAGCGCACATGCCGCACCCGATGCACGTGGCGTCGTCCACCACGCGCGCACCGGTCTTCGGGTCAGCGTAGATGGCATGCACCGGGCAGTAGTTCGCGCACCATGGGTCTTCGCACTGCTTGCAGTGGGCGACCGTGAACTGGCAATCCTCGAAGATGCCGCCGCCCGTGCCCACGCCGTCACCGAAGTTGTAGTGATCCCACACGCGCACGCGGGCGATATGCTGGCACACCTCCCCGTCATTCTTCAGCGTGCAGCTCATCTCGCACCGCTGGCACCCGGAACAGCGCGCCCGGTCCGTCACGATCATCTTGAGCGGGGTGGTGCGGATCTCCATGCGCCCGGAGGCGATGGACTTTTCAGTCACGCCCCAGCTGGCCAGAACGCCGCCCACCACCAGGCCCGCCACGCCGCAGCCGCACATGCCCAGCACCTCGCGGCGCGTGAACACATGCTTCTTCTTGGGAGCGGCATCGCCCGTGGTCTGGACTGCATCTTCAACAGAGGCGCCGGACGCTGCGCGACCAGGGTCATTTTCAGAAGCATCCTTGATGAAAGGGATCCGTCCGATCCCCTTTCCCTCTTTATCGGCTGTCATTGAAGCCTCCTCCATCTGCGCATTTCGCGTAAATAAGAGAGCTCCGATGCCGATTTCTTCCCCCTGCACAACACTGGATTCGCGTATTGTACCGCTCGCCGAAAAAAACGCTCATATTTTGTAACCTTCTTGAAACATAGAAAAAATCGTGAACGGAAATCGTCGATCGTTGAGGAGATCAGTCACATTCAGTGCTATCATCCGTTCTGCGAACTCCTGAGCGCCGGTTCTTTCCGTCTGCACAACGCGAACGCAACCGAGGGCTTGGAGATCCACATGGCAGAAAAGACGTCCTACGGATGGGCTGGCAAGATCTTGCGCGTCAATCTCACTGACGGCACGATCACCACGTCCCCCACCGCACCCTATGAAGATTACATCGGCGGCATGGGCATCGCGAACAAGATCATGTTCGACGAAGTGCCCGCCGGCACCGATCCATTTTCCGAGCAGAACAAGATCGTCTTCGCGGTGGGCCCGCTCACCGCATCCGGCGTGCCCCTGGCTGGGCGCACCACCATCGCATCGCTGTCCACCTTCACCAAAGACCATCAGATCGTGGACGCGCACACCGGCGGCATGCTGGGAGCGCGCATCAAGCAGGCGGGCTATGATGCCATCATCATCGAAGGCAAGGCGGCGAAGCCGGTCTACGTGATGGTGGACGATGACGATGTCACCATCAAATCTGCTGATGGCCTGTGGGGCCTGGGCACCCGCGCCACCACTGAGACGCTGAGCCGCCGCGAAGGGCTTGACGTGGTCGTGGCCACCATCGGCCCTGCAGGAGAGAACCTGCTCCCCTACGCCTGCATCATCAACTCGCGCAACCATTCGGCGGGCGCGGGGGCGGGGTCCGTTCTGGGCTCCAAGAACATGAAGGCGCTCGTGGTGCGCGGCACTGGCCATGTGAACGTGGCGGACCCGCAAGAGGTGGCGGATCTTTCCGACTACATGCTGCGCGAGATCATAGGCTCCAACAACAACCACGTGGTGCCCTCCACCCAGCAGCAATGGGCGCAGTACTACGACAAGGATTCCCGTTGGACGGCGCGCAACGGGCTGTACTGGGCGCTGGCGGAAGGCGGTGCGATCGAAACGGGCGAGCCGAAGCCGGGCGACATCAACACGGTGGGATACCGCTGCATGAAATCCACCAAGGATGACGGGCCGGCGGCGGAGAAATACACCATCAAGATGGACGGCTGCCACAGCTGCCCCATCCACTGCTATTCCGATATGCACGTGCCGGAAAGCGAGGAGCTGGGCGGATACGCCACCACGGGGAACACCTGCGTGCCCAATTTCCCCTTCAAATACATGATCAAGATCTTGGGAACGGACATCAAGGACAACAGCCAGGACAGCCTCATCTGGAACCAGGTGATCGGCTCCACCGTGGACGACTTGGGGCTGTGGTGCAACTACGCCCAGCTCTACCGCGACATCGCCCATTGCGTGAGCGCTGGCGTCTTCGAGCGCGTGCTGCCCCCTGAGGAATACGCCGAATTCGATTGGAACAAGTTCTACACCAACGACCCCACCATCATGCCGCCGCTTCTGCGCAAGATCGCCCAGAACGACTCGGAGATCGCCATGATCGGCCATGGCACCTACGTCTGGACCCAGCGCTGGGATGACATGGCGTGGAATGACACGGTGGCCTCCTGCATGATCAGCCCGCGCGGCTGGCCGGTGCATCATTCGCAGGAGTGCTTCGGGCAGGTGGGGCTTCTGTACAACCCGCTGTTCAACCGCGACGACATGATCCACTCCGCCGTGAACTTCCAAGGCAGCGGCCTGCCCTTCGAGCTGAAGCAGCAGATCGCCGAAGAGATCTGGGGCGGCGCGGACGCCATCGACATGGACAAGAAGTACACGCCCATGAACGAGCACAAGGCGAACTTCACGTGGTGGTCGGTCGTGACCGACGTGCTGCATGATTCGCTCACGCTCTGCAACTGGGTCTGGCCCATGACCGTCTCCCCCGTTGAAGCCCGCGACTACCGCGGCGACCTTGATCTGGAGGCCAAGTTCTTCAAGGCGGTCACCGGCAAAGACGTGACCACGGAGGAGCTGTACAAGGCAGGGGCGAAGATCATGACGTTGCAGCGCGCCAACACCGCGCGCGGCATGACGGACGCAGCGGGCCATATGGGCACGAACGATTTCCGCACCTACCACGACATCCTGACGGAGTGGCCCTTCACGAAAGACGCCGACAAGGAGGTCTTCACCGAAGGCACCGACAAGATGGACAAAGAGGACTACCAGACGGGCCTCACCATGCTCTACCGGACCTTCGGCTGGGACGAGCAGCTGGGTTGCCCCACGGCGGCATGCTTGGACGAGTACGGCATGCCGGACGTGAAAGAGGAGCTGGACCGGTTGGGGCTGCTGCCCTAGGGCTTCTCAGGCGAAAGCGGGATTCACAGACGCGAAGGCGGGGGCACATCCCCCGCCTTTTTTCGCCTGCCAGGCTCCGCGCAGCGGCCACGTAACAAAAGATCAGTTCTTGAGGGAGTTCAAGGGAGCGGGCATGTGGCCTCCACGGTGCGCCAGCACATCTCCCGCATAGGGGCTCACTTCCATCACCGGCGCGCTCCCCAACAGACCGCCGAAATCGAGCATATCCCCCACCTTCTTCCCGATGGCGGGGATCACGCGCACAGCCGTGGTCTTGGAGTTGATCATCCCGATGGCCGCCTCATCCGCGATGATGCCGAACAACGCCTCAGGCGAGGTGTCCCCCGGCACGGCGATCATATCCAAGCCAACGGAGCAGACGCTGGTCATGGCTTCCAGCTTGGGCAAGGTGAGCGCGCCCATCTGTGCCGCGCGAATCATGCCAGCATCCTCTGACACGGGGATGAACGCGCCAGAGAGGCCGCCCACGGAAGAGCTGGCCATGGCACCGCCCTTCTTGACCGCGTCATTCAAAAGAGCCAGCGCCGCTGTGGTGCCCGAGCCGCCGCACACCCCCACCCCGATGGCCTCCAGGATCTCCGCGACGGAATCATGCTCGGCTGGCGTGGGCGCCAAGGAGAGATCCAAGATGCCCTTCTGATAGCCCAAGCGCGCCGCCGCTTCGCGAGCCATGAGCTCACCGGCGCGCGTGATCTTGAACGCCGTGGCCTTGATGGCCTCGGCGACAGACGTGATGTCCGCGCCCTTCGGCATGTCCGCCAACACCGCGCGCACGACTCCCGGACCGGACACGCCCACATTGATGACCTCATCCGCCTCGCCAGAGCCATGGAACGCGCCAGCCATGAACGGATTGTCCTCAACGGCGTTGCAGAACACGACCAGCTTGCCTGCGCCGATGCAGCTATCCTGGGCCGTCTTCTCCGCCACGCTGATGATGATGTTCGCCATGCGCCAGATGGCATCCATGTTGATGCCCGCGCGCGTGGAGCCCACGTTCACCGAAGCGCATACGCAAGACGTGCTCGCCAGCGCATCCGGGATGGAGTCCATGAGCTTGACATCCCCTCGCGACGCGCCTTTCTGCACGAGCGCCGTGAAGCCGCCCACGAAGTCAACGCCCACCTGGGCCGCCGCCCGGTCCATGGCCACAGCCACCGGAGAGAGATCTTGCTGCTGCACCGCCGCGCACACCTCGGCGATGGGTGTCACGGAGATGCGCTTGTTCACGATGGGGATGCCGAACTCGCGCTCCAGCTGGTCAGCCACCGGGACCAGCTTCTGCGCCGCCGTGGCCATGCGGTCATAGACCTTCGCAGCCACCCGATCCACGTCGGTGTCCACGCACCCGCGCAGATTGAGCCCCAGCGTGATGGTGCGGATGTCAAGGTGCTGCTTGGTCACCATGGCAAGGGTCTCGGCTATCTCGGCCGGCGTGATCTGCATGGCCATTCCTCCTCAAACCGTGCGGAAACAAGGGATTTTGCAAGCATAGCAAATATAATGGCCCTCACTCGGATGGAAGGACGAGGTGGTCGCGTGCTGAAGCTCCATGTGCTCGCCAGCGGTTCTGGCGGCAACGCCGCGGTGGTGGAGAACGCCACAACGGGCTCGTGCGCGCTCATCGATTGCGGCATCTGCGCTCGTGATGTGATGGGCGGCCTTCAGGGCGCTGGGTTGGAACCGACGCAGATCGCCGATGTCCTCATCACCCACGACCATTCGGACCACACGAAGGGCTTGGGCGTCACCCTGCGCGCGCTGGCGAAGGCGGGAGCCGTCCCCACCATCCATGCCAGCCGCGCCGTGCGCGCCGCCAGCCAGCCTTTGGAAGAAGCCTTGGAGACGGATGGGGTGGGATTCGCCCCGTTCAAAGCGGGAGACGCGCTCAGCCTGGGCGGCATGATCGCTCACGTGTTCCGCACCTCCCATGATGCAGCCGAGTCCTTCGGATTCCGGATGGAAGGCGATGGGGATGCCCTGGGATTCATGACCGACACCGGGCGCGTGCTCCCAGAGGCCCATGACGCTTTGGAATACGTGCGCATCTTGGCGCTGGAGGCCAACCATGACGAGCAGATGCTCCGCGAAGGACCCTATCCCTACCACTTGAAGCGGCGCATCGCGTCGGACGTGGGCCACTTGTCGAACCGGCAAGCGTCTGCGGAGCTGGTCCAGCTGCTTGAGAGCATGGGAGGCGGGATGCTGGAGCACGTGGTGGCCATGCATGTCTCCCAGGAGAACAACTTGTACCTGCTGGCCCAGAAGGCGCTCGCGGATGAGCTCGCGCGCCATGAGCACCCGGCGCGCGCCCACGCCGCCCAGCAGAGAACGCCGCTTTCCGTAGGGTGAGGGGCGGACGCCTTCGCCGATCAGGCCAGCCATGACTGGATGAGCGGCAGCCATCCCATGACGAAGATCACCACGATCAGCACCGGGATCCCGATGCTCACCCAACCGCGCAGCCACGCGGGGAAGCGGAGCCCTTGGCCCTCGTTCGCCTCTGCTAGGAAGCTCTTCCAACCCCAGCCCCGCTTGGTGACGCAGAACAGCACGAAGATGAGCGATCCGATCACCAAGAAGTTGTTGGAGACCAAGAAGTCTTCAACGGCCTGGATGTTGCCGATGCCCGGCAGCTCCACGCCCGACCACACGTTGAAGCCCAGCGCGCACGGAAGCGAGAGCAGCGGGATCAGCACGCAGTTGATGGCCACGGCGCGCTTGCGGGACATGCCCCACTGATCCATCCAGAACGACAGGATGCCCTCGAACACCGCGATCACCGTGGAGATGGCCGCGAAGCCCATGAAGACGAAGAACAGCGTGGCCCAGAGGTTCCCCAGCCACATCTGCTCGAAGACGGCGGGCAGCGTGATGAACACGAGCCCTGGGCCTGAATCCGGGGACACGGAGAACGCGAAGCACGCCGGGAAGATGATGAGCCCGGTGACCACGGCCACGAAGGTGTCCAGCCCCGCGATGCGCACCGCTTCACCCGCAAGGGTGTATCTCTTGTCGATGTAGCTGCCGAAGATCTCCATGGAGCCGATGCCGATGGACAGCGTGAAGAACGCCTGTCCCAGCGCGGCGTAGGTGGCATCGAAGAACTGCTCCGGGGAGGCGAAGAGCTTCCCGAAATCCGGCAGCAGGTAGAACGCGATGCCCTCGCCTGCGCCCGGCAGCGTGCAGGCGCGCACGGCCAGGATGCCGATGAGCACGAGCAGGCACACCATCATCACCTTCGTGATGCGCTCCACGCCTTTCTGGAGCCCCAAAGAGCACACGAGCAGAGAGATCAAGCACGCCACGATCATCCAGCCGACCAGCTCCGCCGGATCGGCCAGCATGGCATCGAACATGCCCGTGATGTCAAGCCCAGCGCCGAAGGGCGTCACCGCCATCTTCGGGATGTAGGCCAGCATCCAGCCAGCCACCGTGGTGTAGAACATCATGAGCAGGTACAGGCCGCAAAACCCGACCCATTTGAAGATGTGCCAATGGCTCTTCGGCGGCTCAAGCTCATCGAAGGCCCGCGCGATGCCCTTCTTCGATGCGCGGCCCACGGCGAACTCCATCACCATGATGGGAAGCCCCAGGGCCACCAGGAAGATGAGGTAGAGGATGATGAACGCGGCGCCGCCGTATTGACCCACGATGTAAGGGAAGCGCCAGACGTTGCCCAGCCCGATCGCGCAGCCTGCTGAGATCAGGATGAAGCCCAGCCTGGATTTGAATTGCTCGCGCGCCATGATCGTCCCTCTTCCCTTCGCGAAGTCCCTGCGGGAGCCCTTGCCTCAAAGCTGCATCATTGTACGCGAAAGGGGCAAGAGGGCTACAATCCCGAAAGGTGGAAGGAACCTGCGGAAATGGAAGCGGAGGCGGACCATGGCGAAAGAGAGCGAACGGACCTTGACGCGCCGCACCCTCCATTATTTCTGGGTGGCCACGCGGCGGCATCTGGGCCTGTTCTTGGGGCTGTTGGCATCCACCATCGGATTCGTGGGGCTGCTCACCTACGGCAACCCCTACGTGATGAGCCTGATCGTGGACAAGGTGAGCGCAGGTCCCGTGGCCGCCGATGAGGTGTTCCCCGTCTTCGGGCCCTACATCGTGGCGCTCATCCTCATCAACGCGTGCGGTCAAGCCTGCAGCAAGCTCCAGGATCTGACCACTTGGAAGCTCCAGATAGCCGCGAACTACGATCTGGCCACCATGGCCTTCGACGCGCTCTCCAACCAGTCCATGTCATTCCACTCCAGCCGCTTCGGCGGCACGCTGGTCAGCCAGACTTCCAAGTTCATGAACGCCTACACGCTGCTCATGAACACCATCACGTTCCCGTTCCTCCCGGTCATCTGCTCGGTGGTTTTCACCTGCGCGCTCTTGCTGCCGCTCGTGCCCGCCTATGTGGCCGTGCTCATGGTGCTCCTGGTGATCTACGCCACCGTCTCCTACCTCATGTACAAGCGCATCCTGCACCTGAATGAGAAGGCCGCGGCGGCCCAGAACCGCCTGTCCGGAGAGCTCTCGGATGCGGTGACCAACATCCTGGCCGTGAAGACCTGTGGGCGCGAAGACTATGAGCGGGAGCTGTTCGATGATGCCAACCGCGATGTGGTGGCCAGGGATTCCAAGCGCATGATGTCCTCCATCGCCCGCGGCGTCATCACCGCATGCATCACGGTGGTCATCATGAGCGTGGTCACCGTGTTCATCGCCGGCGGCAACGCCTGGTTCGGCATCTCCGCTGGCACGCTGGTGATGATGTTCACCTACACCTACACGCTGACGAATCAGTTCAATTTCATCAACACCGGCCTGCAACGGCTGAACCAGGTCTTCGGAGATGCCAGCGGCATGACGGCGGTGCTGGATGAGCCGCGGTTGGTGGCCGATGCGCCGAACGCTCAACCCTTGGTGGTGGAGATGGGCGACATGGACTTCCAGGACATCGGCTTCTGCTACACCGACGGCGGCGTGAAGACGGTGGTGTTCGACGGCTTCAACCTGCGCATACCTGCTGGGCAGCGAGTGGGGCTCGTGGGCATGAGCGGCGGCGGCAAGACCACGCTCACCAAGCTCTTGCTGCGCCTGGCCGACATCCAAGAAGGCAGCATCCTGGTGGATGGTCAAAGCGTGGCGCAGGTGACCCAACAGAGCCTGCGGCGCAACATCGCCTATGTGCCCCAGGAAGCCATGCTCTTCCACCGCAGCATCGCGGAGAACATCGCCTATGGACGGCCCGATGCCACCATGGAGGAGATCCGCGCAGCGGCGCAGCGAGCGAACGCCTTGGGGTTCATCGAACGGCTGCCCCAGGGCTTCGACACGCTCACGGGCGAGCGCGGCGTGAAGCTCTCCGGCGGCCAGCGGCAGCGCATCGCCATCGCGCGCGCCATGCTGACCGACGCGCCCATCCTGGTGCTGGATGAAGCCACCTCCGCCTTGGATTCCGAGAGCGAAGCCTTGGTCCAAGATGCCCTGGGCAAGCTGATGGCGGACCGGACCACCATCGTGGTGGCCCATCGCCTGTCCACCGTGGCGTCTTTGGACAGGATCGTGGTGCTCCATGATGGCGTCATCGTGGAGGATGGGACGCACGAGGAGCTCTTGCGCCAAGGCGAAGAATACGCGCACCTCTGGAACCGGCAGACCGGCGCGTTCCTGGAATAGGCGCAGCCGGCCGGCTGCGCGTGAAACCGAATGGTGGGCCGTGAGGGAATCGAACCCGCGACCTTGGGATTAAAAGTCCCCTGCTCTACCAACTGAGCTAACGGCCCCGATGCGGAATGCAGCCGTGATTGTAGCCGTCACCGGTGACGAGGTCAAATCAATTCCCCTCCTGCGCCGATCCCCTGATCGCTCAAATGAGAGTATGCTGGGGTGGATGAAGGAGAGAGGAGGGCTCATGTGGTCGAAGAAGATCCTCGTGGCCTATGACGGTTCCGCCCCGGCGAGAAAAGCGCTCCAGATCATGCGCAACATAGCGGCCCTTGACCCCGACGTGGAAGTGGTCCTCGTGCACGTCATGCGCCTGTTCTCCACCGGCGCTGCGGCGGCGGGGATAGACACCGTGGTCATGGACGAGGCTGGCGCCATCCGCCAGGAGCTCGATGAGATCGCGGATTCGCTGCCGAACGCCGTGGAGGTCCAGATCCTCAAAGGCACCTCTCCAGCGGACCTGATCCTCAACAGCGCGCGCGACGCTGATTGCGACCTCATCATCATGGGCAGCCGCGGCAAAGGCGGCGTCAAAGGGTATCTGGGCTCGGTCAGCTATGCCGTGGTGAAGGATTCACCCGTGACGGTCATGATCGCGAAGGATGGCACCGAGGCCTGACATGGCATCTTCCGCCCAGATCAACGCCGCGGGATCGGGCCGCGGTTCCAGCGAAGGACAGGGCAAACCCGCGCTCTGGACGCGCAGCTTCGTGGCGGGGACACTCACGAACTTCGTGCTGGCCTGCAACTATTACATGTTGACGGTGGTCATGACCGCCTACGCCATGGATGTGTTCCAAGCGCCCGCGGCCATCGCGGCGTTCTGCGCCAGCATCTTCATCATCGGCACGCTCATCGCGCGTCTGCTCTCGCCTGCGCTCATGGCCCGCTTCGGACGCAAGCGGCTCCTCATGGCGGGCACGATCATCTCTTGCGCGTTCACCTGCCTGTATCTGATCCACGCGCCCATCGCCACGTTGATGACCCTGCGCTTCCTCCATGGTTTCGCCTACGGAGCGTGCTCCACCACGGTGGCCACCATCGTGACCTCCCTCGTGCCCGCCTCCCGCAAAGGAGAGGGCATCGGCTATTACATGCTCTCGGTCACCCTGGGCGCTGCCATCGGGCCCTTCGCGGGCATCCTGCTCTCACGCCATCTGAGCTATCAGACGCTCTTCTTCACTGCAGCGGTGGTGCTCGTCATGGCCGTCCCCTGCATCCTGGCCATCAAGAAGACCGCCCATGATGTGAGCGCGGAGGCTGCGCAAGAAGAGATGGCCGCCCAGGAGCTGACCGGCACCGTCGAAGGCGCTCGCGAAGAAGCCGCCTCCGCACGGCCGCCCCGCAAGGCGAAGGGGCCAGCCATCAGCCGCCTGATCGAGAAGTCCGCCGTGCCCATATCCTTGGTGAGCTTCCTCATCTTCTTCGCCTATTCGTCTCTGCTCACGTTCCTCACGCCCTACGCCGAATCCGTGAACCTCACGCGCGCCGCCAGCGTGTTCTTCATCGCATACGCCATCAGCATGTTCCTCACGCGCCCCTTCACTGGCCGCGCGTTCGACAGGCGCGGCGCCTTGTTCGTGATGACGCCCGCGTTCTTCTCTTTCGCCGTGGGCATGGTCCTGCTCGCGTTCGCCACGAACGACTGGATGATCCTGGGCAGCGCGCTGTTCTGCGGCTACGGCGTTGGCACCCTCCAGTCCTGCGGGCTGGACGGCCGTGAACGCCGCGTCCGATGATCGCCTCTCCATCGCGAACGCCACGTTCTACATCTTCCTGGACGCAGGGGTGGGCGTGGGCCCGCTGCTCCAAGGGCTCTTCGTCCCCGCTTTCGGGTACAGCGCTCTTTTTTTGGGGATGGCCGTTCTGATCCTGGCGGCTTTCGCCGTCTTCTTGGCGGTGCGCCGGTTCTACCGGTGACGGATCAAGGCGAAAACGCACCGCCCCGGCGGCGCGGATGACGTGGGCAGCGCAGCCAGCGCAAGAACCTAGAACGTGATGCCGAACGCCATCACGACGAATCCCCAGAACACGCCCATGGCGTAGAGCCCTGCGATGATGGCCAGGTTCTGCTTCGCGTGATGGTTCGTGCGCACGAGCACGAGCAGCCCCACGCCCGCGGACACCAAGAGCCCCGCGAACATGGCGGGCGCGCCCAGCACGCCTTCCACATACAGGTCAGCGATCACGATGCTGGCAGCGCAGTTCGGGATGAGGCCGATGAGGGCGGCGCCGAACACGGCCAGCACGCCGTTGGTGGTCAGGAAGTCTCCCAGCACGTCTTCGCCGACGATGTGGATCACCGCGTTCAGCACCAGGGTGATCAGGAAGATGAACACCATCACCTGAGCCGTGTGCTTGAGGGCGGACAGGAGGATGCCGCGCCACCCGTGATCATCATGGTCGTGCTGGTGAGCGTGGTGATCATGCCGGCAGCCCGGCGCGCAATCGTCCGCATGCTGGTAGACCAGCTCCGGGCTCTCTTCGCAGGTGGCGCATTCAGGAGCGCAGCCGCAATGATCGTGCTCGCAGATCTCATGGATGCGGTAGCCCTGGTTGTAGCGGCGCGCCAGGCGCAAGCCCGCGTCCACCAGAAAGCCCATCAGCATGCCCACGACCACCTTAGCGCCCATGATGGACGCGATCTGGCCGAGCGGCACCTGCTCCGCCAAGAAGATGGGAAGCATCTCATCAGAAGTGGACAAGAACACGGCGAACAGGGTGCCCAGGGTGATCACGCGTCCCGCGTACAACGTGGCCGAAACGGCCGAGAAGCCGCATTGCGGCACCACGCCCAAAAGCGCGCCCACGACCGGCCCCGCAGCACCTGCATGCTTGATGGCCTCCTGCGTCTTCGCGCCGGTCTTGTGCTCCAGCCATTCCATCAGAAGATAGGTCAGATACAAGAACGGGATCAGATACAGCGTGTCTTTGAGGGCGTCGATGAGTATGTCCAGCGCGGTTTCCATGAGCTCATTGTAGCGCGGGCGCGGTACGGTCGAAAGCAACCGTGCAGCAACATCCGGTCGCGCGTTCTGGCGATGTGCGCTATCATGCAGCAGGAAAAGTTACATAGGTGCAACTAAAGGAAGCGAAAAGCCCACGTGGAACAATTGAGCCCGTTCGCATTCGTCACCATCGTGACATTGATCTCCGGTGCAGGAGGCACGGGGCTCGGCGGCGTGATCGGGGCGCTGTTCAACAGCGAATCCAACAAGGTGGTGAGCCTGCTTCTGGCCTTCGCCGGCGGCGTCATGTCCTCCATCGTCTGCTTCGATCTGCTGATAGAGGCCACGGAAGCGGCGCAAAGCGCCCTGGACGCGGGCATCTGGCTGGTGGTGGGCGCGTTCGTGGCGGGCGTGGCCGTGGTCTTCGGGCTGAACGTCGTCATAGATCGGAAGACGCGCCGGGAAGTCCCCCACACCGAGAGCGAAGACCACCCGAAGACCCACGATGACCTGGACGAGCTCATCCACGCTGACCATCTGAACGAGCATCTGAGGAACAAGGACTCGCGCCTGTCGCTCGTCATCGCTGGCGTGGTGATGGCCTGCGCCATCGCGTTGCACAACATCCCTGAGGGCATGACCATCGGCGCCAGCTTCGCCATCTCCGATGACCTGATGATGGGCGCTGGCATGATCATGGCGGTGCTCATCGGGCTGCACAACATCCCTGAGGGCATGGCCGTGGCGGTGCCGCTCATATCCGGCGGCATGGGAAAGCTCCGCGCCATCCTCATCACCGCCTCCTGCGGCATCCCCACGCTCCTCGGCGCATGGCTGGGGCTCTGGATGGGAGACATCGGGCCCGTCGGCCTGGCGGCCAGCTTGGGGTTCGCCTCCGGCGCCATGGCCTATGTGGTCTACGGAGAGATCCTGCCGGAGGCTTACCTCATCTACAAATCCAAAGCGCCCGCGTTCGCCGTCATGGCCGGCGTCATGCTGGGCCTCGTGCTCATCTTCGCGTGACGGCAGCGGCGTCCACCTGAAACCCGCTGCGCGCACCGTCCGTGGTAAGATAGGCGGCACGGCACGATCGAAGGAAGCCCATGGCTGCGAACAGCACGAATGACCCGTATACCGACCACTACGCGAAGGTCCCGCCCTATCAATCCCCAACGCCGAACCAGGCACCGAACCCAACGCCGAATCCCGGTGCTCCCATCGGCCCGAGCCAACAGGATTTCGATCGCCTTTGCAAGGACATCGGCAACGGCGTGTCCCAAGTCTCCGAAGCGCTGGCCAAGGGGCTGGCCGGGGCTGGCAACGCCTTGGGCGGCGTGATCGGGCAAGCGGTGGAGGGCTATCGCGTCAACCAGCAGGAAGCGCAGATGCGCGCTGAGATGGCCCGGCAAGAGGAGATCATCAACGCGCGGTTCGGCAAGCCTTCTTCGCTCAGGACGAGCGGCGTGGTGGGCTGCGTCTTCGGCGGCTTCCTCACCCTCGGCTTCGGCAGCGGCCTGATCGATGAGCTGCTCACCATCGGCGCGGGCTCGCTCGCCAGCAACCTGGTGGGCATCGTGATCCTGGCGATCTTGTTCGGACTGTCCGTCAAGGGCTTGATCGGGGGCATCAGCCGCATCAAAGCGGCGAAGAGCCTGGAGGAGGTCAAGCGCATCGCGGGCGCGCGTCAAGCGGTTCCCCTATCTGAGATCGCCCACATGAGCGGCATGAAGCCGGAGCAGGCGCTCGCGGACGTCCAACATCTGCTGCGCACGGGCCAGATCCCCCAAGGGCACCTGGATGAAGAGAACACCACGCTCATGCTGACGGACGAAGCATATCGCAACTACCTCCGGTTCCGCGAATCCGAGCGGGCCAAAGCGCTGGAGGAGGAATCCCGCCGCCGGGCGCAGTCCGCGCTCAACCACACGGTCGGCAAGGAGCCCGGGGCGCTGAGCCCGCAGGCCCAGGAGTTCTTGAAGGCAGGGCGCAGCTACGTGGATCAGATCCGGCAGCTGGACGTGGACATCGCCGATGAGGCGGTCAGCGCGAAGATCGTGCAGATCGAAGACGTGGTGGAGCGCATCCTCGCCCGGGCCGAAGAGGAGCCGGCGGTGATCGATCAGCTGGGACGCCTCATGGACTACTACCTGCCCACCACGGTGAAGCTCTTGGCTGCCTACGACGCGCTGGAAGAGCAGGATGTGGCGGGCGCCAACATCGAAAGCTCCCGAAAAGAGATCGAATCCACGCTGGACATCCTCTTGCAAGCCTATTCCAAGCTTCTGGATGCCACGTTCGCCGACCTTTCCATGGATGTCTCCTCGGAGATCTCCGTGCTCAATGTGATCCTTGCCCAAGAGGGGCTCACTGAAGACCCGTTTTCCGCCACCGACGGCGGAAAGGCAGAATGAAAGGATTGATCCATGGCTGAAGATCTTGCGAACGTCCCCCAAGCGCCTGAGCCGCAGTTGACGCTCACGCCCGACCTTGATGAGGAGGCCATCGCCGTCTCTGAGGTCCAGCTCATCGAACCGACCAAAGATGCGGCACCCGCTCTGGAAGACTCGCTCTCCACAGAAGAGATGGCGCAAGTGGATTCCTTCGCGAAGCAGATCGACATCACGGACTCCAAGACCGTGCTCCAATACGGCGCCGGCGCCCAGAAGAAGATGGCGGATTTCTCCGAAGCGGCCCTTGAGCGCGTGCGCACGCAGGATCTGGGAGAGGCGGGAGACCTGATCGCGGGCGTGGTCGTGGAGCTCAAGAGCTTCGACACGGAGGACGAGAAGGGGCTGTTCGGCTTCTTCAAGAAGCAAGCGAACAAGGTCACGGCGCTCAAGGCGCGCTATGACAAGGCCGAGGCCAATGTGAACAAGATCGTGAAAGCCCTGGAGAACCACCAGATGACGCTCATGAAAGACGCGGCGATGCTGGACAAGCTCTACGAGCTGAACCTCACGTACTTCAAAGAGCTCACCATGTACCTTCTGGCGGGCAAGAAGCAGCTGGCAGAGGTGCGCGCGGGCAAGCTCCAGGAGCTCAAAGACCGAGCGAAGTCAACGGGGCGCACGGAAGATGCGGAAGCGGCGCAGAAGCTGGAATCTTCTTGCGACCGGTTCGAGAAGAAGCTCTCCGACCTGGATCTCACGCGCATGATCGCCATGCAGACCGCCCCACAGATTCGCCTGGTGCAGAACAACGAGATGCTCATGGTGGAGAAGATCCAGACCACCTTGGTGAACACCATCCCTCTGTGGAAGAGCCAGATGGTGCTGGCGCTGGGCATCGCGAACAACGAAGAGGCGCTGCGCGCGCAGAACGCGGTCACGGACATGACCAACGAGCTTCTGCAGAAGAACGCCAAGAAGCTCCATCAGTCCACCGTGGACGTGGCCCGCGAGAGCGAACGGGGCATCGTGGACATCGAGACGCTGCGCGCCACGAACCAAGAGCTCATCAGCACTTTCGACGAGGTCATGCAGATCCAGGCGGAAGGCCGCCAGAAGCGCGCCGAAGCCGAAGTGGAGATCCGCAAGATGGAAACGGAGCTCAAGCAGAAGCTTCTGAGCGTGCGATAAAGCCCCGGCATCAAAGAAAAAGCCCCCTGCAGATCGCAGGGGGCTTTTTTGCGTCCGAGAACATATGCGAAAACTTCTAGGCGCTTCAGAAACCGGTAAAGACAGCGAGAAGCTCCGGGGCATCCCTAGGTGGCGCGTCACGCGGCCGAGCAGCCTTCGTGCTGTGAGGGCAAGCGTGAAAGCGTCAGATAGGGACGCATCCGGAGCTTCGCAGCGTCAAATCAATACGTCGTCCGCGCAGCGGCGACGTATGTCAACTAGTACATTCCGCCGCCACCGCCCATAGCCCCAGCCAGAGCGGACAGATCCGGACCCTCCTCCGGGATGTCGGAGATGGTGGCTTCCGTGATGAGGATGAGGCTCGCCACGGAGGCTGCGGACTGGAGCGCGGTGCGCGTGACCTTGACCGGGTCGTTCACGCCCATCTTGATCATGTCGCCCCACTCCCCGTTCTTGTAGTTGCGGCCCATGCCGGCTTTCGCCTTCTTGACCTCAGCCACCTCAACGCTGCCCTCATAGCCCGCGTTCTCAGCGATGGCGCGCAGCGGAGCCTCCAGAGCGCGGCGGATGATGTTCACGCCCACCTGCTCATCAGCGTCCACCTTCATCTTCTCAACATCCGGAATGGCGTTCACCAGCGCCACGCCACCGCCCGCGACGATGCCCTCTTCCACAGCAGCGCGCGTCGCCTGCAGCGCATCCTCGATGCGGCTCTTCTTCTCCTTGAGCTCGGATTCGGTGGCTGCGCCCACCTTGAGCACGGCGACGCCGCCGGAGAGCTTGGAGAGGCGCTCTTGGAGCTTCTCACGGTCGAAATCGGAATCCGTGCGCTCCATCTCAGCCTTGATCTGGGCGATGCGGCCCTCGATCTCCTTCTTGTCGCCAGCGCCGTCCACGATCAGCGAATTGTCCTTCGTGACCTTGACCGTCTTCGCCGTGCCCATCATGTCGATGGTGGCATCAGCCAACGTCATGCCGAAGTCCTTGTCGATGACCTGAGCGCCGGTCACCGCGGCGATGTCCTCCAGGATGCGCTTGCGGCGATCGCCGAAGCCGGGCGCCTTGATGGCGACCACGTTCAGCGTGCCGCGCAGCTTGTTCAGAAGCAGCGTTGCCAGAGCTTCGCCGTCAACGTCTTCGGCCACCAGGAACAGCGGGCGGCCGCTGCGCATGACCTCTTCCAACAGCGGGATGAAATCCTGCACGTTGGAGACCTTCTGATCGGTGAGCAGGATGTAGGGATCCTTCAAGACCGCTTCCATCTTCTCCATGTCCGTAGCCATGTACGGGGAGATGTAACCGCGGTCGTACTGCATGCCCTCCACGACATCCATCTCGATGCCGAACGTCTGGCTCTCCTCAACGGAGATGGCCCCGTCTTTGCCGACCTTCGCCATGGCCTCGGCGATCTTCTCGCCGATGACGGCGTCACCCGCTGAGATGGTGCCCACGTTCGCGATCTGCTCCTTGGTGGACACGTTCTTGGCAGCCTTCTTGATGGCCGCCACGACCGTCTCCGTGGCTTGCTCGATGCCGCGGCGGATGGCCAGCGCGTCCGCGCCTGCGGTCACGTTCTTGAGGCCGTCCTGCACGATGACGTCAGCCAAGAGCGTCGCCGTGGTGGTGCCGTCGCCAGCGACGTCGTTGGTCTTCACGGCCACCTCGCGCACGAGCTGAGCGCCCATGTTCTCGATCTTGTCCTCAAGCTCCACTTCCTTGGCCACCGTCACGCCGTCGTTGGTGATGGTGGGCGCGCCGTAGGACTTCTCCAGCGCGACATAGCGGCCCTTGGGGCCCAGCGTGACCTTGACCGCATCAGAGAGCTTGCTCACGCCAGCCGCAAGGCCGCTGCGCGCATCCGCTTCGAACTTGATTTCCTTTGCCATATCAGTCATTCCTCTCTTTCCAGCAGCTTCTAGGCGAACACCGCGTAGATGTCATCAGCGCGCACGATCAGGACCTCTTCGTCGTCGGTCAGGATCTCATTGCCGCCGTATTTGCTGTACACCACGCGATCCCCCACCTTCACGGGCATGGGAAGGTTCTTGCCATCTTTGCCCAGCTTGCCCGGGCCGACCGCCAGAACGGTGCCGGTCTGCGGCTTCTCCTTCGCGTCTCCCGCGATGTAGAGGCCTGAAGATGTCTTCTCCTCCGCCTCATCCTGCTTGATGATGACGCGGTCGCCCAGTGGCTTCAGATTCATGTCGCTGCCTTCCTTTCTTCCTGTCTTTCGTTTCGCACCTTGCGTGCATGAGCGGCGAGCTCCGAGTTATCAGCTTTCCGCGGATTAGCACTCTCAAGGTGCGAGTGCTAAGTTCGGTTGGATATATTAACAGCCTCGCGTCTGTTTGCAAGAGGGAACCGCAAGAAATCTTCGCGTGTTGCGCTCACGTTACCAACGGGTTCGCTGGTGGCGATATCAGCGCTCCCTCACGAAGCTCCTGGAGTGACCAGGCCGCTTTCGTAGGCCAGAATGACCAGTTGCGCCCGGTCGTGAGCATCGGCCTTTGCCATGATGCGCGCCAGATGCGTCTTGACCGTGGCGGGTGAGATGAACAGCGCCTCCGCTATCTGAGCATTGTCCGCGCCCGCTGCCACCAACGAGAGCACCTCCCGTTCCCGTTCAGTGAGCTCCGCGACCTGCGCGCGAGCGGAATCAGAAGCCGCCGCTTTGCCTGCGCGGCCACCTTTCGCGAAGGCGTCCACCAATCGCCGCATGACCGAAGGCTGGATCAGCGCCTCTCCCCGCTCCACGATGCGGATGGCCTCCGCGATCCGCTCCGGTTCCGCATCCTTGAGGAGAAAGCCGCTGGCCCCTGCGCCCAGGGCATCGTAGACGTGCTCATCGATGTCGAAGGTGGTCAGCACCAGCACGTGAGTGTTCGCCAGAAGCGGGCTTTCCGTGATCTGACGGGTGGCCTGGATGCCATCCATCTGAGGCATCCGGATGTCCATGAGCACCACGTCCGGTTTCAGGCGCAGCGCTTCCGACAGCGCCTCTTCGCCGTTGGTGGCCATGCCCACCACATCCAAATCCGAAAACGTGTTCAAGATGGCCTTGTATCCCGAACGGACGAGCTCTTGGTCATCGACCACCAGCACGCGGATGGTCTTTTCCGGCACCGGCCTCATGCGCTCTCCCCTTCCGGTGCCGCTTGCGCGACGCTGGTCCCGCCTTTCGTGGTGAGAGGGATGCGCGCGAAGACGCGAAAGCCGCCTTCGGGAATGGAGCCCGCTTCGAACGCGCCGCCAAGGAGGCCCACGCGCTCGCGCATCCCTTGGATGCCATGGCCTTGGGCCTCTTGCGCGGGGGTTTCCCGTGCCGCCCCTTCGCCATTGTTCGAGCCAACGCCATCATCCACCACCTCAACGGCAGCGAACGGACCATCCGTCGCCACGGTGATGCGGGCGCTTTCGGCATGGGCGTGGCGCACGATGTTGGTCACGGCCTCGCGGGCGATGCCGAAGAGCGTCACGTCCAGATAGGCGGAGACGCGCTGCCGCTCATAGCGCGTCTCATCCAAGGATGCGGACACCCCGGCGGCTTCCAAAAGGTCCACCAAGCTGCCCAGGCGCTCCGTGCCGCTTGTCGGCTCCCCCAGGTCCGCCGAGGTCCCGTCGCGCAGCACGCCGATCATGGCGCGGATCTCGTCGAGCGCCTCTTTCGACGTGGCCCGCACGGTTTCAAGAGCAGCGCGAGCTCCCTCGGGATCCACGTCCAACAGGCGCAGCGCGGCAGCGGACTGGATGTTCACCGCGGAAAGCGAATGGGCCGTGATGTCATGCACCTCCCGCGCTATGCGGACGCGCTCCATCTCCACGCGCTGCAGCGCTTCGGCTTGAGCCTTCGCGCTCTCCTCTTGAGCCCGCAGTCGTTCGGCCTCTTGGAGCCGCTCAGCTTGGCTGACGCGCTTCTGGGCTTCTGCCACGTATTCCTCGCGCACATGGAAGGCGTACCCCGCCAACGCCACGGCGGCCACGAGGGTGGCGTTCTGGAGCATGGTGAGGTTCATGACCGGCGTGTTGCCGTGCGGCACCAAAAGCGGCAGCGCGAGCACGCAGAGGAGCATGATGGCCGCGGCAGCCGCGGATTCACCCCGCGTGCGCTCATAGGCGACCGTGAACAGGGCGACGAGCGGCCCGGCGAGGGAGAGCGACGTCAGGTCGAGGATGCCGGTGAAGATCACCCAGAACAGAAGGCACGCTGCATAGGCCGGCCACGGGAGCTTTTCACGCACGACGAGCGGCAGGCAGGTGAGCAGGACGCCCAACAGAGCGAAAGCGGAGGGCGTGACGGAGCGGATGCCCAACATGAGGCGCGTGAACTCATCCGGCAAGAACAAGTTCACGGAGAACGTCATCTGGAGCACACCGAACCCGAAGGCGCCCGCAGCCAGCGCGCAATCGACCAGCCATTGAGTAGCGCTCAGGCGCTTGTCCTGCACCAGCGCGCGGCGCAGCCGCTCTGTCATCCCAGAATCCATGACGGCATGGTAGCGCAACTGCGAACGGGCGCGACGGCTGCGGCCCAAGACGTCACCGGATCAATGAGCGGCAGCGAGCCCGTAAGCAGGAGCCGCATGGCGCACGGCCGAGCGGATGGCCCGCTCCATGGCCTCGGTGGCCAGGATGGCGACCATATCCGTTTGGGCTGGGACCTCCCCGGAGGCCATGACGAAGATGGCATCCCCATCGTTCAAGGTGTGCACCGGTTTGATGGCGCGCGCATAAGCATCTTGGGCGATCTGCGCCACTTTCGTCGCCTGCGCTTTGGTCAGGCGCGCGTTGGTGAGCACGCAGCCGAGCGTGGTGTTGGAAACGGGCGCCCCTTCGCCAGAAGCTTGAGCGCTTCCGGTGGCGTTCTCGTCGCTGGCGGCGGCTGCGGCTTGCTGGCGCAAGGCCATCGCATGCATGGCGGCGGCGAGCGGGTCCATCACGCGGCCATCCTCCCCCCGCACGCCTGCCAGCCAGCCCCCGTTCTCATCCATCACGTTGCCGAGCGCGTTCACAGCCACGTTCGCGATGACCACGAGCTCTCCCAGCCGCAACCCGGCCCAACCGAAGCCGGACTTCATCGCCTGGGTGGGCAAGCCCATCTTCCCCACGGTGGCGCCGGTGCCCGCGCCCACGTTCCCTTCGTCCAAACGCGCGCCCGGCATGGCCAGGGCGGCGCGGGCGGCAGCGCGGCCATCCTCTTTGCTTGGGTGGACCGGCTGGCCCACGGGAAGGTCGAACAGGGATGCGCCGCAGACGATGGGGACGCGCGATCCCGCCAATGCGAAGCCCACGCCCTCTTCGGCCAGCGCATCCATGACGCCATCCGCCGCCTCCAACCCGAAAGCGCTGCCACCAGAGAGCACCACTCCATGAATGGATTCGACCATGTTCTCTGGGCGAAGAAGATCCGTTTCGCGCGTGGCAGGAGCTCCGCCGCGCACATCCACCCCAGCGCTCGCCCCTTCGGGGCACAAGAAGACGGTGCAACCCGTCCCCGCCGCCTCATCGGTCAGGTGGGCGGCTTTGAATGCGGGCAAGTCGGCGTAGGTGGCTTCTTTGAACATGGCGGCTCCTTTATGAGATGGCGCGAACATGCGCGAACGAAAACCGTATATCAATCGTTCATGACTGTTGCCGTTCACCCCTTCAAAACGACCGTTCACTGTTCTTGGTGCTACTATACCGCGAACATATCCGTTGTCAGCAACGCAAAGGATGGGGATTCATGGATCTGGCGAAGCAATCCAAGATCGTCGAAGGCATCCACGACACGCTGAATGATTTCGTCGGGCAGAAGATCAAGGTCCGCGCGAACATGGGACGATCCAAGATCGTCGAGAACATCGGCGTGCTCACGCAGGTGCATCCGCAGCTGTTCATCATGGAAGTGGAGCGCAAACGCGGGCGCACGGCGCGCCATTCGTATCAGTACGCAGACGTGCTCACGGGCATGGTGGAGCTTTCCCAAGACGGGGAGCCCCTGTTCGGCGAATTCATCGACGACACGCCACCGGAGCCTGCCTTGGAGAACATCAAGCTGTTCCACGACAAGGAGCAGGTGCTTTCGTAGGGTCGGATCCCTTTCGCAGCGCAGAGCGATCCGACGTTTGACATCGGGTCGCTTTTTTATGAGAATATCCGCTTGCAGCTTTGCAGCTGCGCAAGATCCGGGGATGTAGCTCAGTTGGGAGAGCGCCACGTTCGCAACGTGGAAGTCGTGGGTTCAAGTCCCATCATCTCCACCAGCCACACCAAAGGACTCCCACCCGGGAGTCCTTTTTTGCGAGATGCACCTCCAACCAAACTGTACAGAATCCAGAAACATCGCTTTGCAGAGGGAACTGTTAGAATTGTGTAGCATTTGTGGATTCCTGTTGCAAGGGGGCGCGCTATGGCAGCATCACCAGGTTGGTATCAAGATCCTTCTGGAATGCCAGGGATGCTTCGGTGGTGGGACGGCGTCCAATGGACGCAGTACACAGCCCCCTCTGCGCCTGCCCAGAACCAAAACTCCCAACCGTTCGATCAAATGCAACCAACTCAGGTGGCGCAGCCGACACAGGTCATGAACTCTCAGCCTGCGCAAACGCAGCCATACCAGCCATACCAGCAAGCGCAACCTGTTTCCGAAGCGCCCCAAAGCAGCGGGAAGATGTCAGCGTTCGGCATCACCGGATTCGTCATCGGGCTCGTGGCGCTCCTCACCTCATGGGTGCCCATCTTCAACAACTTCTCCGCCATCCTCGCCGTCATAGGGCTCGTTTTCGCCATTCTGGGAACCGTGAAATGCTTCCGCAAAGGCGCTCGTGGCAAAGGACTGTCCATAGCTGGCATCATCCTCTGCGTCATCGCCTTCATCGCCGTCCTCATCACCCAGATGGCGTATTCGGCTGCCATAGACGAAGCGGTGGACGAGCTGAAGTCATCTTACGGATCCACTTCATTCTCCAGCGCGTCCTCATCAAGCGCCAGCAGCTCATCGGCGAGCTCTTCCTCTCAAAGCTCCTCCGCCGACTCTTCTGCCGCACAGCAGAATCTCTCTGACCTCTCGTTGGGATCCCCCGTCGTCCTCAACAACGGCATGGAGGTCACGGTCAATTCAGTGCAGGGCGGTTTGACGGAGACGTATTCAGATTCAACCTACACCTGCGTGAATGTCACCTACAAGAACAACGGAACCCAAGCCAATCCATTCAACCCCTTGGATTGGAGCGGCGAAGACGCGCAGGGTGCCCGGCGAAACCGTGCTTATTACACCGATGGTGAAGAGGAATTCACCTATGGGGAGCTGGCTCCCGGCGGCACGATGACCGGCAACGTGTATTTCGAAGGCCCCATCGCGAAGGTGGTGTATCAGCCGAGCTTCTGGTCCAACGACGAAGCGACCTGGCTGGTCCCCGCCTGATCAGCATCCGAGAGACCACCGAAACGATCCCAGATGCAGGTAGCGGAGGTGCGACCCTTTGGTGCCCTCACTTTGGCACGCTCCATGCTACGAGCATGTTACAAATCGGCTTGATCCTCCCATCAGGGCCTCGATTCGCGTAAAGTTCCTCCCATTGGCGTCGCGGAGAGCCTGTGAGGGCTTTTGCTCCGGGCGAAGCATGGAGCAGATCCGGCATGGAAAACCGCTCCGCGGCGCGTACGCGAACCCCCGACGACAGGAGGTCCCATGGAGATCAAAAAAGTCACCGTAGCCGGCGGAGGCGTGCTGGGCAGCCAGATAGCGCTGCAGAGCGCCTACAAGGGCTTCGACGTAACCCTGTGGCTGCGCAGCGAAGGCTCCATCGAACGCACGCGTCCGAAGCTGGAGCGCTTGCGCGGCATCTACAAGCAGACGCTGGCCGCCCTCAAGACCGACCCGCGCGCGTTCTGCCCCGGCCTCACCGACTCCCCCGACGTGCCAGAGAGCGAGCTGGATGAGCTGATCGCCCGAGTGGACGCAGCCTGCGATGGGCTGGCGCTCACCACCAGCCATGAGGAGGCCTTCGGCGATGCGGACCTGGTCATCGAGGCCATCGCCGAGGTCATCGATGAGAAGGACGCCTTCTACACCGCCATCAAGGACCTGCTGCCCGAACGCACCATCTTGTGCACCAATTCATCCACGCTGCTTCCCAGCGCCATGGCCGGCTTCACCGGCCGCCCTGACCGGTTCTTGGCGCTGCACTTCGCCAACAACATCTGGAAGCAGAACACGGCTGAGGTCATGGGCACCGCCAAGACCAGCCCCGCGTCTTACCAGGCGGTGATCGCCTTCGCGAAAGCCATCGGCATGGTGCCGCTGGAGCTGAAGAAAGAGCAGCCAGGCTACCTGCTGAACAGCATGCTGGTGCCGTTCTTGAGCGCCGCTGAGGCGCTGCTGGCCAATGATGTGGCCGACTTCGAGACCATAGACAAGGCCTGGACGCTGGGCACCGGTGCACCGCTGGGCCCCTTCCGCATTTTGGATGTCGTGGGGCTGACCACAGCCCACAACATCGTGGCCGCAAGCCCCGCCGCCCAAGAGCCTGGCAGCACGGCCGCGCGCATCGCCGCCATGTTGAAGCAGCGCATCGACGAGGGCAAGACGGGCATCAACGCTGGCGAGGGCTTCTACAAGTACGACTAGGCGCCCTGGAACCAGGGTCAAAGCGCTCAGCTGCTATCCCTGGCGAGCGTGGGCGCCACGCAGGGCCTTCACCGGGGCATCGCAGACGCGATCCCATGCCCACGTGGCGAAGGGGAAGAAGGCGCAGCCGCCCAGAAGGAAGCTCCCCACGATGTCGGTGGGCCAATGAGCGCCCAGGTAGACGCGGGTGAAGGCGATGAGGATGGGCCATGCCACGGCCACGACCGCCAGCGCCGCCTTGGCGGCCTGCGGCATGCTGGGGTGCGTACGCACCACCACGTACAGTGCGAAGGCCACGATGGCTATGGCTGCGAAGGTGTGCCCTGACGGGAACGAGGCGTCACCGGGGAACTCGATCAGGTTCATGCCGAGCGGCCGCGTGCGATCCACGACCAGCTTCGCCAACGTCACCGCCGCCTCGCCAACGATGACGCAGCCCCCATAGACCGCCGCCTGGCGCTTGCCGATGCGCACGGCCAGATAGACGGTGAAGGCGACCGCCACCAAGATGGAGACCTTTGAACTGGAAGCATGCGTGAGCGCCGTGAGCACCGCTGTCGCCTCGTCACCGCGCAGAGGGAACGTCCAAGACTGCACCCATGCATCGAACGCGCTCACGAAAGGAGCGTTCAGCACCACGCCCACCGTCAGCATGATGAAGAGAGCGAGTCCCAAGCTGCCCGCCACCAAGCGCCACCTCTGCATGCATGCCTCCTTTCCACACGACCAGCGCCACACCACAGCGATGCCAGTGTATCCAATGGAGGAGAGCGCGTCTGCGGCGAAGAGGAACCATTTCCCCAATTGATACAATGCCAACATGGGTCAGGGAGGACAGAGGAACGGGTCTTTGAATCCGCGACGATTGGGCGCATTGCTCGCAGCGGTGGCGATCGCCCTCGCCTCAGCATTCGCCATTGGGATCAACGCGGATGCGACCGAACAGGCAGCCAGCACCCAGAACGCCATCACCGAACCGCTGGAGTTCCGCAGCGAATCCAGTCTGGAGGAGCACTTCCGCAAGCACGGGAGCGAAGTGGGGGCCGCAAGCGTTGAAGAATATCTGACCCAGGCGAACGAGGTCATCGTCGATCCGGATTCGCTGCACAAGACCCAGCAAGAGGATGGTGATGACGTGTACTTCCGACCATCAACGGGAGAGATCGTCATCGTCTCGCCCTATGGCCGCATCAGGACCTACTTCATCACAGACTTCGATTACTACGACAGGCAATGATGGCCGCAGGTGAGCGGCGAAGATGTTTTCGATTGCTTTTATGCAGGTACCTGTTATAGTTTTCCCGAAAGAACTAACAGGTACCAGTAGAAAGCAGGAACCATCATGAAGATCACCAAAGAGAGCCTGGCGGAAAAGCTCATGATCGTCTGGCAGCTCGCTGGAGCAGCGCGACGTCCAGCCCAAGGATCACGTCGTCGCTTCGATCCGATGAGGGGCAAAGGACGCGTCCTGGCCATGCTCAAGATCAAAGACGGCCTCAGCACCAAAGAGCTCGCTTCCGTGACCGGCGTCCGCGTTTCATCCATGAACGAGATCCTCGCGAAGCTGGAAGCGGCGGGCCTGGTGGAGCGCATGCCATCCGAGGCTGACAAGCGCGTGATGCTCGTCTACCTCACCGACGCAGGCAGGGCGGCCGAAGTCGAAGGCGCTGCTGACCTTGACATGCTCGCAGGCCTCTCCCAGGAAGAGCTCGACCAGCTCGATGCCATCTTGGACAAGATGATCGCGAACGCGAAAGAAGCGCTGGGCGATGAGCGCTGGGGCGAGCTCCAAAGCGAATGGGAGCGGCGTCGGGAGGCCGTGGCAAGCTTCATGGATCCGGATGGCGACGGGAGGGCGTTCATGGGCTCTTTCCCCGACAGAGATGCCATGCCATCCTTCTCTGGCGGCCTGGGCATGCCCCCTTTCCCTGGCAGGCATGGCGTATCGCCCTTCCCTGGCCAGACCACCGGTTTCGGGCGGCCGTGCTCCAACGACGCCCAGGGATTCGGATGGCCTGCTGAGTGAGCCCTTGGCCCGATGGAAGACGATCAGGAACCACCTTCCCAACCCCGATGAACCGCTCGATGGATGAGCGAGAGATGAGGATGGTAGAATGTGCGCCTGTCAGGGCGTTGTTTCCTGCGAAGGGGAATGCATGCACGGTTTTCGCAACGACTATTCCGAGATCGCTCATCCGCTCGTGCTGGAGAAGCTGGCTGCGTGCGCCCATGAGCAGAACGAGGGCTACGGAGAAGACGCTCATTGCGACGCGGCCCGCGCGCTCATCCGCGCTGAGATGACGCGATCCCTTGAAGGTGCCGGAGCGGATGCGCATGACATCACCCGCGTTGAGAACGCGCAAATAGAATTCGCCCCTGGCGGCACGATGGCGAACCTCCTCGCCCTCTCCGCGATCCTCCGCCCCTACGAATGCGTGATCGCCGCCCCTGATGGGCACATCAACGTGCATGAGACGGGCGCTGTCGAAGCGACCGGTCACAAAGTGCTCACGACCGTTGATCCAGACGGGCTGCTCAGCGCTGCGGGAGTGGATGCCGTCATGGCCGAGCACTGTTTCGGCAAGGATCATCACATGGTCATGCCAAAAGCGCTCTACCTGTCTTTCGCCACCGAGATGGGCATGGTGCATACCGCAGCCCAACTGGCCGAGCTGCGCGCCTATGCGGATGCGCACGATCTGCTCATCTACGTCGATGGCGCGCGCCTCGCCTGCGGCCTTGCGAGCGGATCCGCCGGTGCGCGCTTGGCGGACATCATCCGAACAGCCGATGCATTCACGTTCGGCGCGACTAAGAACGGGGCGCTGTTCGGCGAAGCCATCGTCATGCTGGCGCCAGAGCGCTTCGGCGCCTTCAAAGCCCATATGAAGCAACGCGGAGCCATGATGGCCAAGGGCTTCCTGTACGGCATCCAGCTTGAAGCGCTCTTCGGGACGCGTGGCGCCGATGCCGGGATCCCAGAGGCGCGAGCAGGAGAAGCGATGTACTTCTCGCTCGGACGGCATGCGAACGTCATGGCCGATCACTTGCGGGAAGCGCTTGAGACCAACGGATTCGACCGATTCGCCAGCGATGCGCGAACGAATCAGGTCTTCGTCATCGTCGATGACGAGACGGCCGCCCTCCTCAGGGAGAGATTCGGCTGCGAACCGTTCGGGTCTCCCGATCCAGAGCACACCATCGTGCGCTTCACATGCTCTTGGGCGACGGAGCCAGGGCACATCCGGGAGCTTGACAGGGCGCTGAGAGAGCTGCGCTCCTGAAGATGGCCCGCGCCTCCTGATCCTGCTCCCATGCAAAAAAAAGAGGCGACAGCGCTTTCGCGCCGCCGCCCCAAAAGTGGAGGATCAGACGCTCCCGCTACACTTCATCCAGCTCCACGTCGCGCTTCAAGCCGAAATGCAGGATCAGGTAGTAGATGATGCCGATGATGACCCAGGTGATGCCGAGGGTCATGGCCAGATTGTCAAGGCTGATCCACACGTATCCGATGATGAGGAAGCCGATGATGGGCACGATCAGATGCCGGACGAAGTTCTTCGACTTCTTCCGGAACATGAAATAGTAGATGATCGTCAGGTTCAAGATCATGAACGCGGTCAATGCGCCGAAATTGACGCAGCTTGAGATGGCGGCGATGCCCAGGCTGTTGAAGATCACCACCAGCACGATCGAGAGCGCGCCGATGAAGATGGCGGCGACGTAGGGCGTTTGGTATTTGCTGTGGATCTTGGCGAGGGCGCGCGGCATGAGGCGGTCGCGGCTCATGGCGTAGAGGATGCGCGCGATGGCGGTCTGCGCGGCCAGCGCGTCGAAGATGCCCCAAGCTATAGCCGTGGCCACGGCGCAAAGCGCGTAGAGGAACTTGCCGCCGGCGACCGACGCCACGAGGTAGAACGCGTTGTCGGGATCATCGGCGAACACCGCGCCGTCCGGGCTCAGGCATCCCGCGACGTAGGTCTGCGCCATGAACATGACGCCAACGAGCAGCAGAGAGATGACCATGGCGCGTGACGGCCCCTTCTTCGCATCCTTCGCCTCTTCAGAAAGCGTGGCGATGGCGTCGAAGCCAAGGAAGGAGAGGACGCCCAAGGACACGGCGCCCATGACCAGATCCATGCTGAACGTATCGGCGTTGTAGAAAGGCTGGAGCGTGAAGCCGTTCGAAAGGGGATCGGTGGCGATCCACCAGATGCCCATGGCCAAGAAGACCACGAGCACGATGATCTCCGCCACGAGCGCGATCTTGTTCAAAAGCGCGGTGAGCTCGATGCCGCGGACGTTCACGAACGTGTTGAACACCACGAAGATGAGCCCCCAGACCAGCGTCGGGACCCCCGGCACGAGACCGGACATGGCTTGCGCGGCCACAACATAGAGCAACGTGGGGACCAGCATGTAGTCAAGCAGCATGGTCCAGCCCGTCACGAAACCCACGCCCTTGCCCACGCCCCGCGAAGTGTAGCCGTAGACCGAACCGGACACGGGGAACTCGCGAGAGAGCGTGGCATAAGACACGGCGGTGAAGATCATCGCCACCATGCCGATCAGATACACGAGCGACGGCATGCCCCCTGAGCCGTTGAACACATCTCCGTAGATGCCGAACGGCGCGATGGGCACCATGAAGATCAATCCGTAGACGATCATATCCGGCACCGTCAACGCGCGTTTCAGCTCCTGTTTGTATCCCATCTCCTCAAGCGCTTCGCTTGAGGACTCGATGGAATCCCTCATCTCCTTCGCCATTCTCTCCTCCTTGATCTCCGGCATTCCCCTGCTGACAGCTTTCTATGGCTCAAGCCGGAAACCGTAGGCATCCAGCACGTATCTCGGCACCATGAACCGCACCGTTTCCTCCGGGTCCACCATCTGACAGACGCGCACATCGCCCACCAGCGAGAAGAGCATGACCAGCTCCGCCTCATCCGCGCCCGTGCGATCATGGACCAGGCGCACCATCTGGTGCACGGCCACCTCGGCAGCCTTGTCAAGCGTTGGCTCAGAGGCGATGATCCCCAAGTGCGTGGACGTTTCGATCACAGGGTTCTCAAGGCGCAGATCCGGCATCGCCGTCAGCTCCACGGTGGCGAAACCAGCCACCTCCGCGCCAGAGACGCTGATCTCACCATCTCCCATGACCGCATGCATGTCCCCACAGCCGAACAGCGCCCCCGGCGTGGAAACGGGGAAATAGAGCACGGCCCCCTCGCCGATCTGGGTGCAATCCATGTTGCCGCCGTGCGCCCCCGGCGTGCCGCAATTGACAGGCTCACCCGCTGGCGCCACGCCGATCACGCCGATCATCGGCGCAAGGGGGATGGAGAGAGTTTCGTTCCAGATCAGACGGTCCCCTTCGATGCGATTGATGGAAGTGGCCCAGCCTTTGAAAAGGTCCCCGCACACGCCTTCGCCCTCGCCGGTGCACGATGCGCTTTGGGCATCCAGCTCTATCTTCTCGATCCGCACCCGGAGCGCCCCGCCAACCTCAGCCCCTTCGACGAAGATGGGACCCGTGGCGGGATTGATGCGGTCCCAATCAATCTCATCAAGCTCATCCTCTGGCGTGCGGACTTGATTGCCGAAGCAATCCATCGTGCGGATGCGGACGGTATCCCCTGAAGCCACCGTGAGAGCCGGCTCAGCATCCTTGGAGAACGCGTAGATGACGCGCGCGTCGTCCAGTTCATGATATGCGCTCATGATTCCTGCTTTCTGATGATGTTGCAGTTCTGCGATCACAATGTCCAGTGTCCTTATAGCACTTTAGCGCGATAAAGTACAGAAGCGGTTCCGTTTCGAGATGAACCGCTCGGCGTCCGGCGCGAATGGGTCGACGCAGGGGGGTTCATCCCGTCCACAACAAAGAGTTGTAGGGAAGATGCCTCGAGCGGCGGAGGCGCGGCTGGGGCGCTAAGCTACCATGAGCTCAGCAGACCCAAGGAGGGCGGATGCGATCCGAGTCGTTGGCATATTTCCTGGAGATCGCCGAGCAAGGCTCATTCACGAGCGCATCGAAAAGGCTGTTCATCTCGCAGCAGGGCTTGAGCAAATCCATCAAGGCGCTCGAGAACGACCTTGGCTGCCGCCTGTTCTTGCGAGATGGCGTCCAGCTGAAGCTCTCAGCCGCAGGCCGGGCGCTCATCCCCCATGCGCGCCGGTGCTTGGATGATGTGAGCGCTCTGCGCCAAGCGATGAAGCCTTACGGGCGCGGAACGGCTCTGGAGCGCATAGTGGAGGAAGAGCGGGTGATCGTCTACGCCGCCCCATTCATCACCGATTCGCTGTTCTATCTGATGGACGCTGATCTGCTTTGCGAGCGCCTGAGCGAGGTGAGCATCATCGAACGCAGCTCTGACGAGATGCTGGGAGAGCTGGAGCGCGGAAGCGAGCCATCGCTTTTCGCTCTCTGTTTGCCCGTGGAGGACGTGGGCATCATCCGCTCCATGGATGGGGTGACGTTCCATCCGCTAGCCACCACCGAGCTGCTGCTCGTCGGGCCGCCGCGGCTCATCAGCTCCGAAAAGGGGAGGTTCAGCCTGGATCGCGTGGCGAGGATGCCCATCGTCTATTACAACGAGCCTACGCTCAACCGCATCATAGACCGCATGTTCCGCGCGCATCCTCTGGAAAACGTGCTGGCGCATGCATCGTCCAGAACGCACATCGGTCGCTTCATCCAACAGGGGAAAGCGGTCACGTTCAGCGACGCGCTGAGCCGCCATCTCACCGCGGAAGATGGACGCGTGGCCTACGCGGCCATAGAGGGCGCTTCGCAGTTCGTGGTGGGATTCGCCTACCGAAAGGATCCAGGCATCAGCGAACAGGCCTTGACTTACGCGCACGCATTCACAGAGTGCTTCCGCACGCGATGCGCTGGCTATCTGAGGAGCCATCCCATCCCTGGCGAGACGGAGGCGTGAACCCGTCACACCGTGTTGAAGATGCGATCTCCCGCATCACCCAAGCCGGGGACGATGTAAGCATCCTCGTTCAGACCTTCGTCCACCGCCGCCACGTAGATGTCCACTTCTGGATGGGCTTCTTGGACCGCTTGGATGCCTTGAGGCGCGGCCACCAGATTCACCATCCGGATAGCCTCGCATCCGCGCCGCTTCAAGCTGGTGATGGCATCCACCGCGCTGCCGCCGGTGGCCAGCATGGGATCCAACACGAAGATGTTCGATCGCTCGAATCCCTTCGGCATCTTGAAATAGTATTCCTGAGGCAGATGGGTGCGCTCATCGCGCACGAGCCCGATATGCCCCACATGGGCGAACGGCATGAGCTCCAGAAAACCATCGACCATCCCAAGGCCGGCGCGGAGGATGGGAACGAGCGTGAAGGAATCATCCTTGAGGACAGGGAACTGCGCTGCGCGAAGCGGGGTCTGCACCGTGGCGAGCATGGTGGGCAGATCCCGCGTCACCTCGAAGCCCATGAGCAGGGTGATCTCTTTCAGCAGCGTCCGGAACTCCGCTGACGGCGTGCTCTCGTCTCGCATGCGCGTGAGCTTGGCTTGGATGAGCGGATGCGTGATGATGTGCAGATTCCCCATGAGATGACCCTTCGCCGATGCCGAGCTTGCCATGAGCATTCTAGCCTTCTTGGAAGGCGGCCCTAACGCCAGGGGTCCTCCTCGTAGATGGGCGCATCAGCCGGCCGGTCAGAGTACGGATCATATCCATCGTCATCCTCGTTCGCCGGGCGTCGATACTCATCCCTCTCATCCATGAAAACTCCTTCTTCTGTGGCTTCTTTGCGAACAAGTATAGACCCCCGAAGACCTCCTCTTGCATCAAGTCCGAAATCGTACTAAACTCTTGAGCGAAAATAGTACGAAATCGTACCATGCTGAGGAGATCTGATGCCAGGGGCAGAGAACACGCAACCCGCTTTTGAAGGAAGCGATGCTGATATCCAAACCGCCCGCTCCATGAACCGCTTCTACGAAGAGATCGATGAGCTGTATCGCGAAGCCATAAAGAAGTCAGGGCTTTCCAACAGCGCCTTCGACATCCTCTATGCCCTCTGCGAACAGGACGGACGGCGTCTTCTGGATCTGGGAAAGGCGAGCTTCCTCTCGAAGCAGACGCTCGCCTCTTCCGTGAAGCGCCTGGAAGAGCAAGGGCTTGTCCGCACGGAGGCCCGAAGCCGACGATATGTGCAAGTCTTCCTCACAGACAAGGGGCGAGCCGCCATCGAGGCGTCCGTGATGCCCGTGATCGGAGCTGAGATGCGGGCCATCGGAGCCATGACGCCGGAGGAGCAGGCCCTCATCAGAGAGTTGGCGGATCGATACGTCGCGATCTTGCGTGAGGAGTTCGAGAGGCTCTGATCGCGCTTGCCACCCGATCTTCATCATGAACGCATCTGGACCGAGATAGGAATCCCATGACTGAGAATGCACCCCAGAAGATATCCGTCGTCAAGGACATGAACCGCCACTTCACGTTCGGCGCGCTGGTGAGATACACCCTCCCCACCATAGCCATGATGATCTTCACCTCCCTCTACACCGTGGTCGACGGATTCTTCGTTTCCAACTTCATCGGCAAGACCGCTCTGGCCGCCGTCAATCTCGCATGGCCCGTCATCATGGTGCTCGCCTCAGTGGGGCTCATGATGGGCGCGGGCGGCAGCGCCTTGGTGGCGAAGACCCGTGGCGAAGGGGATGACGACAAGGCCAACCGCTACTTCACCATGAGCATCATCTTCACGGCGATCTTGAGCGTCGCGCTGGCCGTCGTGGGCCTGATCGCCCTCCCTCCGCTCATGGGGCTTTTGGGGGCCGAAGGGCAGCTCCTCGACGATACGACGCTCTATGGATTCATCGTGCTCGCCGCGCTCCCCTTCTTCGCCTTGCAGTTCGCGTTCCAGATCCTGTTCTCCACGGCCGGAAAGCCTCTGATCGGATTCATCGTCATCGTGGCCGCAGGCCTCACCAACGTGGCGTTGGATGCGCTGTTCATCTGCGGGTTCGGCTGGGGCATCGCCGGTGCCGCTGCGGCCACCGCCTTGGGTCAGGTGGTGGGCGGCGTGGTGCCCGTCATCTATTTCTTGAGCGAGAACAAAAGCTTCCTCCGCTTCGTGAGAACCCGTCTTGAGCTGCGCCCTATCGGCAAGGCATGCATGAATGGCTGCTCGGAGCTGGTCTCGAATGTGGCCATGAGCCTGGTAGCCACCCTCTACAACTATCAGCTCTTGGCCTACATCGGCGAAGATGGCGTAGCGGCCTACAGCGTCATCGGATACACGGCCATGATCTTCTCGGCCATCTTCATGGGCTACGCTCTTGGCTCATCCCCGCTCATGAGCTATCAGTACGGCGCGCGCAACCATGGAGAGATGCGGAGCATTCTGAAGAAGAGCCTCCTGTTCATCGCCTTGTTCGCCGGCATCATGTTCGTCGCCGCCGAGCTGCTCGCTCCAGCCCTGTGCGCCATCTTCGTCAGCTACGATCCGGAGCTGCTGGCATTCACCGTGCAGGCGTATCGGATCTACGCCCTCGCATTCCTCATCATGGGTCTGCCGATCTATGGCTCGGCGTTCTTCACGGCCTTGAACAATGGTCTGATCTCGGCGATCATCGCCTTTTTGCGCACCTTGGTCTTCGAGTGCGGCGCGGTGATGCTCCTCCCTCTGATCTTGGGCATCGAAGGCATCTGGCTGTCTGTCTCCGTCGCTGAGCTTTGCGCCGGCGTGCTCACCGCCATCTTCATGGTGGCTTTCCGCGGCCGCTATGGCTACGGTAAACGCATCGTGACATCAGCGGCATCGGAGCACATCTGATGTCACGATCCTCATCCCCAGCCCGTGTCTGGATCCGTGCCTTGATCCGCGATCCGCGCCTTGAAAGTGCTTGACTTTGAATCCATTTTCATTGAATATGCATTCAATGAAACTCAGAGGAGAGGGCCTATGGGGATACGGCAAGAGCAACGCGAGCAAAGACGCTGGCAGATCCTCCGGTACGCTCTTGATCTGTTCGTGCGGCAGGGATACCAAGAGACCACCATCAGCCAGATAGCTGAGGCTGCTTCGATGAGCACGGGCCTCATGTTCCACTACTTCCCTTCAAAGGAAGATCTCTACCTCGCTTTGGTCAGCATCGGCGTGGAGGGGGCCAACGCGCCCAAAGAGCTGACCGCTGATGAGCCTCTCGCCTATTTCCGCTCGCTCCTCACCGGACTGTTCTCGTTCACGGAGAACGAGCCTTGGGTGCCCCAGCTGTTCATCCTCATGGCGCGCGCCCAAAGGGAGGGAGCGCCGCCAGCGGTGCGGGAGCGCGCGCTCAGCGTGGATCAGATAGCGTACTCCGCCCGCATCATCCAACACGGTCAAGAGATGGGGATCATGCGCCAAGCCGATCCGAACGCTCTCTCACGGACGTTCTGGGCGGCCGTCCAAGGCGCCATGGAGCAATGGGCTTCTCATCCGGAAATGGATGCGCCTGACCCTGAATGGCTGCTGGGGATCTTGATCGACCGGTGACATGCAAGGAGGAAGAGCATGGCTGAGAGCATCGCTGTCATAGGAGGCGGCATCGCCGGGCTTGCCGCCGGCATCTACGGAAGGCTGGCCGGTTATGAGGTGGATGTGTTCGAGAAGCACTCCATCCCAGGCGGCGAATGCACCGGATGGGACCGCCAAGGGCATCATATAGACAACTGCATCCACTG
>CAJTVP010000001.1:0-104222 GCA_910580205.1 uncultured Eggerthellaceae bacterium | reverse complement strand
GGAAGCAAACCAGGAAGCGCCCTTCACGAGGTGTGGCGCACGGTGGGCGCCATCGACGACGGCACTGAATTCGTGCCGACCGACCGATTCTACACCGCTCGCCTTGATGGCCGCGAAGCTGCGCTCTGGCTTGACCTCGACCGCACCGAGCGCGAGCTATGCGCCCTCTCGCCCGCTGATGCCGACGAGATCCGCCGACTCATGCAGGCCGTGCGCTGGGCGCGCAGCTGCGACATACCCGCCGAGAAGCCCTTGGACATGATGGGACCCTTCGATTATCTGAAGATGGGCCTGCGCATGAAGGACATGGCGAAAGTGATGAAGGCCTACGGCGATGTGAGCATCAGCCAGCTTGTCGAGCGCTTCGCCGATCCTCTCTTGCAGATGCTGTTCGGAAGCTACATGCCCCCTGATTACGCCGCCTACGCTTTCGCCGTATCCTACGCGACCGTGGCTTCCGGCAACGGGCAGGTGCCCCGTGGCGGCTCCCGCGCCATGGCGCAACGCATGGCTGCGCGCTTGGAGCAGCTGGGTGGCAAGCTGCACTTGAAAAGCCCTGTGGCCCGCGTGCGCCAGAGCGCCGGAAAGGCTGCCGGGGTCGTGCTGGAAGATGGCACGGAGGCGGCATCCGACCACGTCGTCTTCGCCGCCGATATGAGCCTTCTCTATGGCGGCCTCATCGACGATTCGCTGATGCCCGCTGATTGGCGGCGCGTCTATGAGGATCGCGCCGCCCTTCCCGTGATGAGCGGGCTGCAAGCCGCGTTCTCCGTGGAAACGGGATCAGTGCCGGATGGCACCACCCTGTTCACCTGCGAGCCGTTCGCGGTGGGGCCGAGCGAGGCGGATCGCATGAGCGTGCACGGCTATGGCTACGAGCCCACGTGGGCGCCTGAAGGTCGCATGGTGGTGCAAACCAACTTCGCCCAGAGCGATGCCGATTGGGAATGGTGGGCTTCATTGAGCCCTGAGAGCTATCGGGCGCAGAAAGAACGCGCGGCGGAGCTGTTCGCTCAGCGCATCGGCGCAGAGTTCCCGGAAGCGGCAGAGAGCATCAGGGTGCTGGATGCCTGGACCCCGCTCACCTACGAGCGCTTCTGCGGGGCGTACCGAGGCAGCTACATGGGCTTCAAGGCCACGTCCAGCGCCAAACCGCCTGCCAGCAAGGGCGCCGTCAAGGGCCTGCCGGGGCTCTATCTCGCCGGTCAGTGGATGACGAACCCAGGAGGGCTGCCCATAGCAGCCACCTCAGGCAAGTTCGCGATCCAGCGCATCCAAAGGCATCATTGGAAAAATGACATTGGAGAGTGACATCAGAGCACATCTAAGACTATGACATCAGATGCGCTCTGATGCCATGATGAACCTTACAGTTCCGTCAGGTTCCCTCTCACGCGCCTATCCCGCGTCACCCCTGCGCTACACTGGCATCCGTTTTGCATCGAACGGACGGATAGCGCGCAAGGGAGGAGGATGCCATGGGCGCCATCGGCTCATTTCTGGCTGGGTTCACCGACAGCTTCCAAATGGCTCTTCTGCTGTGGCCGTTCCTTTCCCTCCTGCTCACGCTGCCCATCTTGGCCTATCTGTATCGCCGTGACGGACGGCTTCGCGCCTCATCTTTCTTCGGCGTGTATGTGGCTGTGCTCTACCTGTCCGGATTGGGGTGCTTCACGCTCTATCCTCTGCCATCAGGAGACTACGGGCCTGGCATCACCTACGGCATCCCTCCCCAGCTGAATCCCTTCAGCTTCATCTCCGACATCATGCAAGACGGCTGGAAAGCGGTCTTTCAGGTCCTGTTCAATGTGATCCTGTTCTTGCCTCTCGGGTTCATCGCGAAGCGCCTGGGGCGCTTGGGATTGGGAAAGACCCTCGCCCTGTCCGTGGCGGTGACCGTCCTGATAGAAACAGCCCAGCTGACAGGGCTTTTCGGGCTGTATCCTTTCGCTTACCGCACCTTCGACGTGGACGACATCCTCTTCAACTCCTTGGGTGGTGTGGCTGGCTGGGGCTGCGGGCGCGCTTTGGATCGCTTCTTCCCGCCCCGGACCGCTGATCCGACCTTGACCGATGCTCCCGGTTTCTTGCGCCGTTGCGTGGCGTTGTGGGTGGATTTGATCATCATAGGGTCTTGCACGCTCCTCCCCTGGCTCATCATCGCTTTGACCTGCGAGCTGACGCTGGATCGCCCCTTCTCCTTGCCAGCCATGGACCCATCGCGCAGCGAAGAGATCATCATGGCCACCTGCGCCATGATCTCCTTCTTCGTCGTGGAAGCGATCATCCCCTGGAGTCACGGCGGCAGCACTCCGGGCGGTTCGCTCGTCCGCATGACCTTTGAGACGAAGCGCCGGGAAGGATGGAGGCGCGTGCTGTTCTATGCTGTGCGCGCAGCGATGTTGCTGTTCTTCTTGGCGGTGCCGCTCATCGGCGCGCTCCTGCTGGCGACGTTCTACCTTTTCGCGCGCAAGATGCCCTATGACTGCTTGCCGGCGCAGGAAGACCAAGAGGGCGCGAAGGGCTATTCGGCGTAGTCGGTGTCTATCTGGCCATCATAGGAGAACTCCGGATACTTCTCCCGCATGCCCTCTATGAGCTCGTCCATGACCTTGTCGCCATCCGCCTTCACAGCTACGACCACATCGAAATAGCACGTCTTCGTGTCCGGGTCCACGTAGAACGCATGCACGCCCGTGATCTCCTGGCACCGCTTCGCCAGCGCGTCCATGCGGTCCTTGAGAGGCGCGTAATCGCCGGTGGTGTTCTCCGTGTAGATGCCCACTGCCAGATCCACATGGAACTCAGCCTTGAGCCCCTTGACGATCCTGCGGGAAAGCTCCCCCACCTCGCGGGCGGTCATGGTGTCAGGCACTTTGATATGCACGGATCCTATGACCTTGTTCGGGCCGAAGTTGTCCAACACCACATCGTGAACATCATGCACTTCCGGGAATGAGCGGATGTATTCCTTGATGTTGGCGACGATCTGCTTGTCCTCCGGCTCCCCGATGATGGGCGCCAGCGCGTCATGGAGCACTTCGATTCCCGCCTTGCAGACCACGAGCGAGATGATCACGCCCACGATGCCATCTATGTTGATGTTCCAGACGTTCTGCACGATCGCCACCACGAGCGTGCCCGCGGAAAGAACGGCATCGTAGTTCGAGTCCACGCCGGATGCGATGAGCGCTTCGCACTGCGTCTTGTCGCCATAGCGCTTGAAGATGATGCCAAGCACGATCTTCGCCAGGATGGCGACGACGATCACCGTGATGGTGATGGTGGAGTAGCTGGGCGTGCCGGGGTGGATGATCTTGAGGATGGATTCGCGCAAGGAGACCACGCCTGCGACCAGGATGATGACCGCGATGACCACGGACGTGAGGTATTCAACGCGCCCGTAGCCGAACGGGTGGTCCTTGTCAGGGCGGCGGCCAGCGAGCTTCGTGCCCACAATGGTGATGATGGAGGAGAGCGCGTCTGTGGCGTTGTTGACGCCGTCCAAGATGATGGCGATGGAATGGGAGACGAAGCCCACGATCAGCTTGAAGATGACGAGCAGCATGTTGCCCGCGATGCCGATGAAGCTGGCTTTGATGATCTCATGCTCTCGGGAGCCGGGATGCGCCTTCGCGCCGGAACCCTTCTCGGTTGCTCCCGGATGTTTCTTCATGGATCGCTGCGCCTGCTCGCTCATGGTTCCCTCCCCTCACCTAGGGAGCCTACTCCTTCCGCTCCCGAAGTGACCGGCGAAGGGAAGTTGAAACCAAAAGGACGCTCTGCTTCAGAGCGGGAAACGCTGGAGTGACGCAGATCGCCTGTACGCTTCATCGCCCTTCGCCGCGAGCAGTCAGCACTTCTTTCGGGTCCACGTTCCTCAACAGGCCGGGATCATCGAACAGCGCAGGGCGGATCAGCTGCTCGTGATCATGGCAGCGCTTATTCCCACTCGGCGAAAACAGTTCGCACGAAGCGTTATGCGGCAATAGATCTTTCCAGTTCAAACGATATATTTTTCATCGCCTATCCCCCGTTTTCTCTTTCGTGCACGAATGCTGTATGAATGATCCGTTTTGAATCCTTTGCGAAAATCTTCGCAATCGCCTGCTACAATTCATCCTATCCGTCGGGGTCGTTTCGGACGTAAGCCCAAGGGAGCCTTCAAGGCTAGCACGAGGCACCCGACTGATCACCCTTCCACATCTTCTTGATCTGAAGCTTCCGCTTACCACGCCGGATCGTAACTACATAGATCTTGCCATCCATATCCTTCTGCAAAAGAAATTTCTTATTGCCAAGCTTATCGGTATCAGCCAACTCGTATGTATCGAAATCATTGAGCCCTTCTGGTATGCATGCAAAATCTTGTGGAGTGATCGTCTGCTGACCGCGCTCCTCCTCAGCTGCACCATGTTTGCGCTTTATATGGCGTATATCGCTATCGGTAATGAACACCAACGCCAATTCATCTTCCAAGAATAGGCGCATCGCATCAACCAGTTTCTCGCTCACATCAATACCGATATTGACCCTAGCATCGCTGCCTTCCCAAATGCTCTCGGCAGCTCCGACCAGCAATGATTCCTCAGAATATGTCATCGTTTTTATGCCCATTAATTCATCTTCTTGTTAGTCTCATCAACCAGCATACAAATCGAATACCATCAAGACTATTTTCATCCTTCTGCCGTCTTCGTGTGGAATAACACATTCCCACTGGGCAGAACTATGCTTGTGCACTTCTGTCGCGATTTCCTCCAGCGTTCGCCCTATACCATCAAGCACAACGCTGTAGTTCTGCACTGTCTTATTGAATACGATGATACTCACCTTGGTGTCGCGCCAAGTCGTGTACGAAAAAAGCTGTCCTATGGCCTTTTCAAGGTTCTTCACTCCGCTCCATATTTTGCATTCTGCTATGTAAGCCACGTGGTCTTCAAGCGAGATATTTATATCTGTTTTCCCATGTTTTCTGAAAGTTTCTCCTGTGACATTTTCATAATGGGTTCCAAGCACTGAAAGCATATGATCCCTGAGCTGCTCTTCACCTAATAACGAAAAAGATTGAGGCGTTACTTCCATCATGCTTCCGCAATTTTCAATTATTTCATTTATGTGCCCGAAATCGGCATCCGCAATGCTGTAGGAATAACTGCCATCATCCTTCTTTTGGGGTTTCCGGATGGCGGGACGTTTCTTTTTCAGTGGAACCGGAATTGCCATGGGCGCATCTTTAACACGGTTGAGAGGTAAGTTCAGTTCTTTGCGCATCGAAACCAGTTTTTCAAGCTGGGCAATTCTTTTGTCAAGGGCCTTCTCTATGTGTTCCTGCAAGCTTGAGTTGTACTGCGCAACATCTTTGTTGACATATGCGAGCTCTTTCTGGAAATCATTCACTATTTCCTCAAATGTCTTCTTTATCCCGTCAGCAGAAGCCTCCCCTTGAGTCATTTCTATGGTTAAGACTAGGTATCCTATACCCTCCGAATTTGGCTTAATAATCCTTTCAGGTTCATGTTCGAAATAAGGGCTGCATGTCATTCCATGTATTTGAAACAGATAATCATCTCCCGTGAATGGCACTTTGCATACAGCTTGTATACCATCACAGGTAATATATTGCGGTTCATTGAGACCAAATTGCGACCAGCTATTGTACCTTTGAACATCCTTTTCATGAAAATCTAACTCACAAGAATCGGGATAGAGCACTACAGGCTCAATCTCATATTTTGATAGAAAGTAATCTATCCATTCTTCTCGGTTAGTTCCATCCAGTTCTTTGGCCTCTAGCCCTGAAACCTCATTTTTCATATCCCGTATAATTGCAGCAAATACGCTATGGGTATCCATTCTATCAAAGCACTTCATAGCGATTTGCTCCTACAGTGCTGCAAATTGTGTTGCTAAATTCTTAAACGATGAACTCGGCATGATCTGCTTTGCGGGAATAAACAAGTATCGCCATTCTTTGTAGCCATTGGCCGCGCCCCATGAACTCGCAATCTCGCAATACCTCACAGCACGCTCTTTCTTGGCTATTACGTCTGGGTCATTAAGCTTATCCTCGCCCTTTACCTCAACCAGATAGATCACATCTTCTGTCTCCACCACGAAATCAGGCTCATAGGTGTGCCCATGGTTGTAGGTAATGTTGAACTCCTTGGGTGCAGGACGCAGCCAGTTGACCACATCGCCGTCCCTCTCAAGCACCCGCGCCAACACCAACTCTGGCTTGCTGTCAAACTTCGCTTCGCTAAACACGCCCTTGTGAATGCCCGTAAAAAGCACGCTCGCAATGTTCGTTTCGTAGTCATCTGAATATAGGTCAACCGCAGTGCTGGAATTGTACGTCTGCCTTAAGTTACGCTTGCTTGCATCGACAACCTCTTCCTGTATCATGCCATTGCTACAATAGAAATGCTGCATCATCTGCTCATAAATGGAGTTTGCTATCGCTCGCTTATACATCATCACAATGTTGCGCATGCCATTTAGGCCAAATTCTCGCTCGTAATGATCTACTACCTGGCTTATCAACTTGAACAGAAGCCCGCTCACACGCTCGTAGTCCACTTCCGGCTTTTCGCGCAGAAAACTGAGTATCGCCCGTTTAGGCTCGTACCCCTCAAAATCTATTACATCGCCTTGTATGCGCTCTATGTCACGCGGGTCTTCCAAGTTCTGTATTAAAAGCTCGTTCTTAAGCGGTGCTTGGCTGAACGGCGCTAAATCAAGATCAAAGTCTATAAATCGGTATTCCTCCACGCCCGCATCGGTCACCTTTATGCGCGGTATCGGGATGAACTTCTCAACAGCCTGCTTGTGTATTCGCTTAGTTTCTTTTCGCATCCATGCTGCAAGCGGCATCTCGTTGTCATGGAAGGTGTCAGCCAAGTCCTCGTTATCAGCGATCACGGCCGCTGCAGCCTCGCTGACAATGGCTTCTGCTTCTTCATCTGCAAGAACCACCTCATCGCTTCCGACTCCCGGCTCTTTCTGCGCGCAAGACTCAACGCGTGACGTTATCTGCTGATACAGCAATTTGATAATGCGGTCGTTTTCATCGGTCTTCTCAACTTTCGTTTCCTCATAGGCACCGCGCAGGCCTTCATCTAAGTCGCGCTCGATCGCCAAATGCGTCTGTGTGACTTTCTGAGGTTCAAGCTCTTCGGCTTTGATTACGTTACCTGCTTTGAAGATGGAATCGCCTTTTTGCGCTTCTGCAAGTATGTCCTGAAACTTGTCATGTGCGGTGAGCATGACCGCATCCACGTCCTTGTCTCCAGTTCGCTCTCCATATGGCAAGCGAAGCCCGCGTCCCACCATCTGTTCGCGCAGAATCTTCGATGCAGCTGTGCGTAGCGGCACAATGGTGTAGAGGTTGTTCACGTCCCATCCCTCTTTTAGCATGTTCACGTGAATGACTATCTCAACAGGATTGTCTGGATTCTCCACATCCAGCAGAAGCTTCATGTTCGCATCTGTCTCTGCGCCCTTTTGCTTGGAGTGAACTATCAGCGTTTTGTTGCGATAGGCTCCGCCGTGAAATGCGTCTGAGCGGATATAGTCCTCGACCCACTTGGCATGATCGGTGTCTTTGCACACAACCAACATGAATGGCTTTATGGCGCGCACCCCATTGTTTTCCGCATAGGCCTGAAGCTTTGATTTGGTAGCCTCATGGCAGAGTATCCCGTCAGAGAGCATCAGCTTGTCGGTTTGCTCTTCGCCGAAGTTGTAAAAATCAATGTCGGTGCGTGTTACTGCAAAAGGCGTTCGCGTATACCCCTCTTCTATCGCTTTTGAGAGCGGATACTCATACACCACGTTTTTGAACGGTACCTGCTTTGAACCCTTGGTTACAAGTGGCGTTGCGGTAAGCTCAAGTCCCAGCATGGGGTGTAGTTCGTTTAATGCGGCAGCTCCCGCCTTTGCACGATAGTGGTGCGACTCATCCATGATCACTACTAGATCGGGCAACTCTGAGAGGTAGCGGTAGAACGAGTCTCCCATCATCTCGTTCACGCGCTTCATAGAAACGCCTTCTTTGTTGAACTTATCTATGTTGTAGATGAATATGCGAACTTCGGATTCAAATATCTCCAAAGGCTTGTTTTTATAGTCTGTCTCTGTGACTATTTGTGGTGGTGCGCTAAAACATCCCACGCCTTTGAATACGTACTTGTCGCTGGTCGTTTCCGAGAGGTCTCGCTTCAGCTTGTCATAGATAGTAGTGTTCGGCGCTACAACGAAGAAGTTGCGCACGTCCCAGTTGGTATAGAGATATGTGATGAAGGCTCCCATCAGGCGAGTCTTTCCCACCCCTGTAGCCAATGCGAATGTGAGTGAGAGAAAATCTCGCTCGAAGTCCGTGCAGGTAGGATACATAGCATTGATGGTGCCCAGGCTCGCCTTTAAGTTCATGCCTTGTCGAACATTGATGCTTTCCATCACATCCGCAAGTATCTCCAAAGATATCTTCTGTGGCTTGCGAAGCGACATCACTCCACTGATATAGTCGACGGTATATTGCGGAAACCTGCTATTCATCTGCATCCTCCACGCAATCATCTTCATAGGTGGGTGGATGGATGATGTTCAGTGAGTAATCATCTCGTCCGAACTCGCAGCGGTCAAGCAGCATCTGCGGTATCTTCTTCACAATTATGTTGGGATGTTCCGCGTCTGCCCCCTTATCAAATGAACGACATGCTATGACAAGATACTCGTTATCATCCATATCCGATGCTATAGATTCTAGCAACTCTCTATTCACATGCCTTGTGGTTGTGAATAGATAGCTGCTCTCGTTGCCGCATGCCTGTTTCCAGAATATATCTGCATCGGGCGCATAGGTGAAACCTTCATGTAGTGCCACCGCAGCAGCCAGCATATCGGCATCGTATTCAGGGTTAATGACCTCTTCTCCGAACACGTCCTTATTAATGAGCGTCGGCGCCAATTCATAGAACCGGTACCCACCGCCACCCTTCCAATCTACCGCCTTGGTGATACCGCCTTCATCTTCGCCTGAAATCACTTTATCAAGGCGAGCCTTGCAATGCGTATAGGCATGATCGCCCATTTCTATGCCGATATATCGTCTGCTCATCTTTTGTGCGACAGCGGCGGTTGTCCCAGAACCAAGAAACGAATCCAATACAAGATCGCCTTCATTAGACGCAATATGAATAATGCGTTGAATAAGAGCTTCGGGTTTTGGGGTATCAAAGATACTGTCTTTACCAAAAAGCGCAAGTATCTCTTTCTTTGAAGAGTCTGTATGACCAACTTCATCGCTCGGCCACCAAGTCCATGGTGTAACGCCTGGCACTTCTGAGAGATAACGTATTTTGTTAGGTTGGCTATTCCCGTCCTTTCCGAAATAAATCCTTCCCTGATCTCTTAGTTCTTCAAAAGTTCTTTTTGAAAGCGACCAGCATCTTCCTGGAGGAGGAGTAAAAATTTTTCCACCGGGCGCTTGTATTTCATAAAACTGTTCAGGTGTAGCATGCCCCGCTTGTGCCGTCATAGGAATTGGGCGCCAACGCCCTTTTGGATCATTATTTGGATTTTTATACACTTTTGCTTGTTGTTCCGTCATAGGAACAAGATTTCTAATTTCCTTAAATTTGCTTGAATCCTTTGCGTAAACGATGATGTACTCATGCACGTCACCTATTGATTCACGGTTTTCTCTTGAATAGCGTTTTTGCCATACATTTTGTGCAACAAACTTATCTCGTCCAAAAACTTCATCGCAAAGCACACGCATATAAGCTTGTTCGTTGTCATCAATACTTATCCAAATGCTTCCTTCGTCTTTATCGAGTAAAGACCAAAGTATTTCCAATCGTGGTTTTATCAGACTAAGCCATAAACTATGTTCTAGATTGTCGTCATACTGCTCGAATGCATATCCAGTATTGTATGGTGGATCTATGTAGATGCATTTCACTTGTCCAGCATATTTGCTTTCCAGCGCTTTCAAGGCAAGCAAATTATCGCCATGAATGAGCATGTTCTGCGTATCAGGGTCATGTTCGGTATTAGATAGCGTCTCATTCTCAATGAGCAATCGTGGCTCAATATGCAAGGGCTTGTCTTTTCCATACCAAGTAAGTTCTAATTTATTCGCCATGTTGTTCCTTGCAATTCGTAAAGCCCATCTATTTGCGCTCTATTATCCCAAAAGAAAACCGCACCGCTGTACCACGAAACGGTCACTCAACAAGTTATCTCATTTTCGGTGCCTGACCTGCTATTTGCGCCTTCGCCAAGCGTTTCTCACCCCCACCAGCCGTACCCACTGCCACACACCTCGCAGCCCCGCTGCATGCCGTGCAATGCACCCAATACATATCCGTCAGCCGTCACAGCATCAGCAGCGAGACCGTTGATGCCCTCACCGCGCGAATAGTCAGCAATCAGAAACGCGCCCAAACTCGACGCACTTCTCACGTTGAGCGAATCGCATACAACCTTGTATATGCCGACGATCAGCCGTGCCACCCCGCGAAGGCACCAGTAAGAAGTTCATCATCCTCGCCTGGGACAAAACGCACTGAAGCGGAGAGCGCTCTGCCCTGCTTTCGGCGTAGCAATTCCAAAGGCGGTATGCCTCGATCGGGTCATCATCTTTGAACGGAGCGAGTTCTTCAAATCCAAGCAGGTCTGCGATCCTCTCTTTCAGCTCGACATCCATCTTCACCTGGCAATCTCTCGTTTTCTGCCAGTGTATCCGCTTGGGGTGCCATGGATGGCCTCTTCATAGGACACTGAAGAGGGAGATCCTCTTAGTCCATAAATGGATCGCGGGCTTCACCGCTCCCGTCCATGAGGCACCAGCGCCTCTTTCGGGTCCACGTTCCTCAACAGGCTGGGCTCATCGAACAGCGCAGAGCAGATCAGCTGCTCACGGTCCAATGCGCGCTCCTCTTGCCCGAGCACATTCTCGTAGAACTGGACCAAGAACCTTCTATCAGGGAAGATTCCAGCTTTCGCATTGCGATACACAGCCCTCACCAGCGCATCGCGGTAATACCGAGAGAAGGTTTCAAACGGCTCGTTGGTCGCCGGAAAACCAAGGTAATTCAAGTAGAGCTCAGAGAAGACAGCGACGGTGCGCGTGTTTCCTTCATGGAACGGATGCGTTTGCCACAGCAAGGAGATAGCGCGGCAGAAACCATCCAGCTCCTCCCCTTGCAAAGACTCATACAGCTTGCCTTGCTCCTCCGAGAAAACAGCGCTCAAGGACATCTCATACGTCAATGGGTCAGCATAGAGGACGCTGTCTCCATTCAAGATGTCTTCCTGCTTGATCATCCTTTCGCGTTTGAACTCACCAGGATGGAAAACGCTCTCATCAAGGTCTTGGAAAAGGTATCGATGGATCTGCGAAAGAAAATCAGGAGACAAGGCGAACGCGCCGCCCGAAAGCAGCTCCGCGATGCGTTGGCTGACCAGATCTGCTTCCCTGTGCTCAAGATCACCTGCGGTCTCATGGTGGCTCCGGATCAATCGACCCGTCTCTTCAAGGCTGCGATTCCCCCGAATGTAGGATTCAGCCGTATCTTTCAGATACTCAGAAGCCTCAAGCCCATCAACTTTCTGAAGCCCGATGGCAACCGCCCAATAGTGCCTGCGAGCCGCTTCGGATTCATGCTGCGAAGCAGGTTCGTATCCGTGGCTGTCTGGAGCATCCGCGGTCATGGCGGCGCTTATTCCCACTCCACGGTGCCGACGGGCTTGGGGGTGAGGTCATAGCACACCCGACAGATGCCCGGCACCTCGTGGGTGATGCGGTCGGTCATGCGCTTCAGAAGAGCCCAATCCAGTTCGGGCACCTCGGCGGTCATGACGTCCACCGTGTTGATGGCGCGGATGATCGCCGGCCACTCGAAGGCTCGCACGCCGTCGCGCACACCGGTCGCGCGCATATCCGGCACCACGGCGAAATACTGCCATGCGACCACGTTCGCCGCTTCCATCTCCTCGCGCACGATGGCATCCGCCTCGCGCAGCGCCTCCAGCCTGTCGCGCGTGATGGCCCCCAGGCAGCGCACGCCCAACCCCGGCCCGGGGAACGGCTGGCGCTCCACCATGTTCTCAGGCAGCCCCAGCTCGCGCCCGACCACGCGCACCTCATCCTTGTACAGGAGCTTCACCGGCTCCACGAGCTCGAACTCAAGGTCCTCCGGCAGGCCGCCCACGTTGTGATGGGCCTTCACCCCATCTTTGGACTCCAAGATGTCCGGATAGATGGTGCCTTGAGCCAAGAAGTCCACCTCATCGCCCACCTTGCGAGCCTCTTCCTCGAACACGCGGATGAACTCAGCGCCGATGATCTTGCGTTTGGCCTCAGGCTCGTCCACCCCATCCAACAGGTCCAGGAACCGGTCCGTCGCGTCCACATACACCAGATTCGCGTCCATCTGGTTCTGGAAGACATCCACCACCTGCTCGGATTCGCCCTTGCGCATGAGGCCGTGGTTCACATGCACGCACACCAGGTTCTTGCCGATGGCCTTGATGAGGAGCGCCGCGACCACGCTCGAATCAACGCCGCCCGAAAGCGCCAGCAGCACCTTCTTGTCCCCGATCTGATCGCGGAGAGCGTCCACTTGCTCGTCGATGAATGCCTGCGCCAGCTCAGGGGTGGTGATGCGCTCCATGGTTTCAGGGCGGACGTCTTGCTGCATGAAAGCCTCCTAGAAAATCAATCGATCGATGACCTCGGATCCGATGGGAGGATTATACCGTTACCCCTTCTGCTAGCATGGGTCGATCCGCACCCGGACCGAAGGTTGCCCATGAGAACACCGCTCAAAAGAACGCTCATCGCCCTTGGCGCGATCATCGGCGCGCTCGTGCTGGCCATCGCCATCTACCTGGCCTACGTCATGCTCTCCTACTACCGCCTTGAGAACAACGTGACCCTGGAGGTGGAGCAGCCCGCAGACGGGCAGCAGCCGCCCCTGCTGGACACAGCGTCATCCCCTGAGCTCACCGTGGTGGCGGCGAACCTGGGGTTCGGGGCCTACGGGCCGGACTTCGACTTCTTCATGGATGGGGGCACCGGATCGGTGGCGAAGAGCGCTGAATACGCCATCCAGAACGTGAACGGCTCCGCTCAGGCCATCGAAGGCCTGGACCCCGACTTCATCCTGTTCCAAGAGGTAGATGTGGACGGCACGCGCAGCCACCATGTAGACGAATACGAGCTCCTGCGCGAAGGCTTCCCCGCTTTCGCCTCCGTGTTCGCCCAGAACTACGACTCCGCCTTCCTGGCCTGGCCGCCCACCTCCCCTCATGGGGCGAACAAGGCGGGCATGGCCACCTTCTCCGCCTTCGCCGTGGAAGACGCCCTGCGCCGCAGCCTGCCCATCTCAGAGAGCCTGAGCAAGTTCTTGGACCTGGACCGCTGCTACAGCGAAACCCGCATCCCAACCACCACGGGAGCTGATCTGGTGCTCTTCAACGTGCATCTGTCCGCCTATGGGGCTGATGCCTCCATCATGGAAGCCCAGCGCACCATGCTGTTCCAGGATATGCAGCGCGAACGGGCCGCGGGCAACCATGTGATCGCGGGCGGGGACTTCAACCATGACATGATCGGGATCTCGAACGAGGTGTATGGCAACCAGACCGACACGGATGCCAGCTGGGCGAAGCCCTTCGATTTCGAGAGCGTTCCAGAAGGATTCACCATCGCGGCGAAGGCTCAGATCGACGCGGACGCCTTCACCTCCGCAGCCACCTGCCGCGATGCGGGGCGGCCCTATGACGGCGCGAACGACCGCTGGGTCATGGATGCTTTCATCTATTCAGACAACGTGGAATGCCTGGAGCAGGAGACCCTGGATTTGGATTTTGCATACTCCGACCACAACCCCGTCTACCTGCGCTTCTCGCTGCTCCCGAACGCCTGAGAGCGCGCGGCCCAGAACGCGAGCGCCTGCAAGGGAGCTCATCCGCAGGACCGCGTGCGGCGGACCGCATCCCGCCACCCCGCCAACAACCCCTCGCGCCACTCGGCCGTGCCATTGGGCAGGAAGACCTCATCGGATGCAGGAAGCTCACGGATGGCATCCAGGCTGTCCCAGAACCCGCTCGTGAGCCCCGCAAGATACGCCGCTCCGAGCGCCGTGGCCTCCGCGTCCATCGGACGGCGCACAGACAGCCCCAGGATGTCCGCCTGGAACTGCATGAGGAAGTCATTCGCTGACGCTCCCCCGTCCACGTTGAGCGAACGGAGCGCGCGTCCGGCGTCCTCCTCCATGGCGCTCACTAGATCGCAAGTCTGATAGGCCAGCGCCTCCAGCGCCGCGCGGATCACGTGAGCGCGAGTCGTCCCGCGCGTGAGCCCGTAGATGGCCCCGCGCGCCTCCGCATCCCACCACGGCGCGCCCAGGCCCGTGAACGCGGGCACCACGTACACGCCGCCGGTATCCGGCACCGATGCCGCGATGGCGCATGATCCGGCCACGTCATCCAGAAGCCCCAGCTCATCCCGGAGCCACTGCATGAGCGCGCCAGCCATGAACACGCTCCCCTCCAGCGCGTAATCCACGCCTTTCATCTGCGGCGAGGAGGCCGCGATGGTGGTGAGCAGGCCGTGGCGGCTCTCGCAAGCCACCGAGCCTGTGTTCATGAGCAAGAAGCACCCGGTCCCATAGGTGCTCTTGGCATCTCCCGCCTCCCAGCACTGCTGGCCGAACAGGGCCGCCTGCTGGTCGCCCGCCACGCCGCAAAGCGGGATGCCTTGCACCACACCGGGATTCGCCGTGGTCCCGAAGACGCTCGCGGAGGGCAGCACCTCCGGCATCATGTTCGCCGGGATGTCGAACAGCTCCAAGAGCCACGGGTCCCAGCGCTGCTCATGGATGTCGTAGAGCATGGTCCGGCTGGCGTTGGTCATGTCCGTGGCGTGCACCGCCCCGTAGGTGAGCTTCCAGATCAGCCAGCTGTCCACCGTGCCGAAGGCCAAGCGCCCCTGGGCTGCCAGATCCCGCGCGCCAGGCACCTCATCCAATATCCACGCGATCTTGCTGGCGGAGAAGTACGGATCGGGGACGAGGCCCGTTTTCGCCTTGATGGCCTCCCTGATGCGAACGTCAGCTACCAGGCGCTCCATCATGGGCGCGGTGCGGCGGCACTGCCAGACGATCGCATTGTGAACGGGCTCTCCCGTCTCCCGATCCCACACGAGCGTGGTCTCCCGTTGGTTGGTGATGCCGATCGAATCGATCTGGGAGGTGTCCACGTTGTGCGCCAGCAAAAGCTCGGTCAGCGCGCCCAGCTGGGAGGAGAGGATGTCGGCCGGGTCATGCTCCACCCAACCCGGATGCGGGTAGATCTGCCGGAACGGCCGCTGCATCCGCCCGGCGATGACGCCGTCATGGCGCACGAGCATGGCGCGCGAGGACGTGGTCCCCTGATCGAGCGCTATCACGTATCTGCCATCGGCCATCCTCAAGCCTCCTCACCCCGCCATCAAGCCGACGTCCACCAACGTCCGGCCGCCTTCAGCGCATACCTTACCGCATGGAGGCGCCATCCCGGAAGCGTTCGCGCATGGAGTGGTGAGGGCAGCGCTATACTGGCGGCCATGGGCGCATTCGCAGACAAGGTCTTCGAGCAGGTGCGGCGCATCCCACGGGGGCGCGTCGCCACCTATGGGCAGATCGCGCGGATGATCGGCTCGCCCCGCTCCGCACGCTACGTCGGCTACGCCCTGCGCACGAACCCCTCTCCCGGAACGGATCCGGCGGACATCCCCTGCCATCGCGTCGTGTTCAAAGATGGCGCTCTGGCGCCCGGCTTCGCCTTCGGCGGTCCGGACGTTCAGCGCGAGATGCTCATCGGCGAAGGGGTGGTCTTCGCCGATGACGAGCACGTGGACATGGGCGCATGCCTCTGGGACGGCCTCTAGATCTTGTCCAGCTCCTTGTCCGAGTTCTCGTGAGACAGGATCATGGCCACCAGCGCCACCACGGAAACGCCCACCATGTACCACGCCGGCGCCAAGGTGCTCCCCGTGGCCGCGATCAACGACGTGCCGATCATGGCCGCCGTGCCGCCGAAGATGGCGTTCGCCAGATTGAAGGACAGCGCGAAGCCGGTGTAGCGAACGGAGGTGGGGAACGTCTCGGTCAGATAGCTGGACAGCGTGCCGTCGTTGATGGTCAGGATGAAGCACATGGCCAGCTCCACCACGAGCACCACCCAGAAATCCGCCGTGTTCAGCAGCATGAACGCCGGCACCGTGAGCACGATGAACAGCACGCAGGCCGTGACGAGCATCTTCTTGCGTCCGAAGCGATCGGAGATCTTGCCTGAGATGAAGATGAACAGGATGTAGAGCACCAGGGATATGGTGGTGGCCATCTGCGAATCTTCGGCCGGCATGCCCACCGCCGTTTCCAGATAGGTGGGCAGATAAGTGAGCACGGCGTAGAAACCGACCGCGTTCAGCATGCACGCGCCGAAGGAGACGAGCAGCTCGCGAAGGTGATGCTGGAAGAGCTCGCGGATGGGATGCTGCGCTTCGGACTGCTTGGCTTGGAGCTCATCTTGCATCTCAAGGTAGGTGGGCGAATCCTCCAGCTTGGTGCGGATGTAGTGCGCGATGAGGCCCAAGGGGCCTGCCAGCAGAAACGGGATGCGCCAACCCCACATCTGCACGTCGGCTTCCGGCATGAAGATGGTCATGAGCGTGGCCAGGGTGGATCCCACGAGCAAGCCGACGGCGGTGGATGCCGGCACGAGCGAGCAATACAGGCCGCGCTTGTCCCGTGGGGCGAACTCCGAGAGGAAGGTGGCGGCACCGGCGTATTCGCCCGCTGCGCTGAAGCCCTGGATCATGCGGAGCAACAGCAGCAGAAGCGGTGCGCCCAGGCCGATCATGGCGTAGGAGGGCAGACAGCCGATCAAGAACGTCGCTCCGCTCATCATGAAGATGCTCACGGAAAGCGCCCATTTGCGGCCCTTCTTATCCCCCATGCTGCCCCAGAAGATAGCGCCGATCGGGCGCATGACGAAGGACACCGCGAACACGGCGAAAGTGGAGATCAAAGCGGCGGTGGGATCTTCGCTGGCGAAGAAGACCGCGGCGATCACCGTGGCGAAATAGGAATAGGAAGCGTAGTCGAACCATTCGATGAAATTGCCCAAGAACGACGAGACGGCGACTTTGCGGATGATGGACCCGCTTTGAGGATCAGCGCCTCCTGCCGTTTCAGGAGTCTGGGTATGCGCAGTGAGTGGCGCATCGGATGCGGCTGTGTCTGACATGGATCTTCTCCTTTTCTGGGCGCTCAAGCAGATGCGCGCCCTGACTCATGGAAGAGGCTTGTCAAACAGCCAATTTACGGATCATTGCCCTTCTCTCACGCCCGCGATGCCATTCGCGTCGCTCAAGGCCAATGAGCTGCTAACTGCCTGTTGACTTCAATCAAGCCTCCGAACAGGATGATATCCCTTCGACATTTCGATCCTGTGAAGACGCGCGGCATCGGTAGCGCAACTCCGGTGAACATGCAACGGATGGGCGGCGCCGCGAAAGAAGATGCCCGCCAGGTGGCGGGCATCACGGCTTGGGCTTTTGATGGACCGAAGGGGAGAGCTAGTCCCACATCTCCGGACGGACCAAGGTGGGATCCGGCACGCGGTTCGGGAAGTAGTCCTCGCAACCGCCTTCGCGGTACACATCCGCCGTGCAGCAATGCAAACCGCCGCCGAAGGGATAGGCATCACGCAGATCGCACGGGATGACGTTCATGCCCAGCTTGTCCATCTGCTCCATCTGATGAACCTCAGAGGCTTCCACCACCACCGTCTTCGGGTCCAGCACCAAGCAGTTCATGGACAGCCACACGCTCGAATAGCAGAGCGCGGGCGGCTCATCATGGGCCGGCTGCGCCGCATCCACGATCTGCCAGTCATTCGCCTCGAAGATGGCGCGCTGCTCTTCAGGCAGCGGACGCACCGGGTTGTTGATGATGAGGCCGGGACGCAGCGGCACGAACGTGGCGTCGATGTGGATGGGATACGGGTCCCCAGGGAAGTTCACCGCATGGATGCGCAGGTCGGGATGGTAGCGCTGCATCCAGTCCATCGCCGCGCGGTTGGTGGTGAGGCCGTGCTGCACGAAGATGTCGCGTCCCATGCGCATCCAGTCGGCAGCGTCCCACATGGGCTCCACCTCGGTGGTGACGAAGTCCTTGTTGGCCGTGCGGATCAGACGCTCTTCGATGGAGATGGATTCGTCATAGTAATTGTGCTTGTAAGATTTGTCCGTCAGGCGAGGGCGCGGCGCTTGGGTCCAGATGAAATCCGGATCCTCCTCGAAGTACTTCTCCATGAGCGGCCAGTAAGCCAGGTATTCGAAATAACGGCTGCGGAAGGACTGGGCAGCGGCCATGATCTCATTGCCGATGGTGAGCAGCACGTCGCGCGGCGGCATGCAGCCCATCATGGAGTCGTTCGTGAAATCGGGCGTGCCGATCTTCTGGTTCCACTGCAACGGCGTGGGCCGGTCCACCTTGATCCCGCGGTCTTCCAGGATCTTCACCAGGCGCTCAAGGGCGGCGTTGCCCTTCTCCACCGTCTCAAGCGGGCGCAGGCCCCACATGCCGCGCATATCCGAATCCACCGGGACCTTCTCAGAGGAGGCGGGCTCCTCCGGCGGGATCATCCCATTGTCGCAGCGGCCGACGATCACGTGCTTCAGCGGGTCCCAGTCATTCCAGGAATTCACGATCTTTGGCATGGGGGTTCCTTTCCTCTTCTCGATGTTAGCGAACGATTGCGATTATAAAACGCGAAGTGCGCATCCTCAAGCGGAAGTCTTCAAGCGCTGGCACCCTTCCCGCTGGACCAGCCGCGGCCATCAGCGAAGGCCGTCAGCTCGCTCAACGTCGCTTTCGGCTTGCTCCACGGCGATGGAGGCGGGCACGTCCAGATTGGCGGTGAGGTCCATCTGCTTCGCCTGGGCCACGACGTGCGCCTTCGGATGGGACCGGTTGTTCTCAAGGGCGTTCGCCAAGATCTGCATCCGCTTCTCCACGCCGCTGATGATCTGCGAGCATGCCTTGAGCTCCGCGCCCACGTCCAGCCCCTCGGTCTCATAGACCGCTTTGTACTTGAGGTCATGCTCCAAGCTGGCCCAGAAGTCCATGGCGATGGTGCGGATCTGGATCTCCACGGGGATGGACTGCTTGCCATCCAGGAAATACACGGGGATCTTCACGATGAAATGCAAGCTGCGATAGCCGTTCTTCTTCGGGTTGGCGATGTAATCCTTGACCGTGACCACTTCCAGGTCATCTTGGTGCTCCAAATAATCCAGGATGGTGTAGGCGTCCTGGACGTAGGATACGATCACGCGCAGCCCCGCGATATCCATGATGTAGGCTTCCATGGCATCCAGCGTGGTCTCTTTGCCATAGCGCTCCAGCTTCTCAAAGATGGAGGGGACGGATTTCATGCGCGACTCTATGTGATGGATGGGATTGCGGCTCTTGCGCAGCTTGAGGTCCTGATCCAAGGTCTCCAGGCGCGTCTCCATCTGGCGCATGGCGGCATGGTATTTCTGCAGGATGTCTTGAGCGGCGAACTCCAAGACCGTGAGCGCGTCGATGTCGTTGTTGGTGAGGATGCGGTTCGCCGTGAGCTTCTCGGTGACCTCGCGCCCGGCGGCGCCGTGTCCTTGGCGATAGGAGATGGAGGCGTTCATGCGGATGTCGTTCAAAGAACCTTCACTTCCCATGGGCAGGCGTCCTCATCTCCGCGATCCGTGTCTTGATGGAGGACATTCTATCGCAGGATGCCCGTGGATGCGCCGCGGCCCGGATGGTTCCAGCCCCCGATGGACCGCTCTTCCAAACAAGCCCGGATGCAGGGTGAATCTCGAAAAAGAAGAAAATTCTCAACACAGAAGCGCGTTTTTGCCTTAGTATTTCCGTACTTCATCAATTGGACGTACGCGTTGAAGCACAAACGCACCCAAGCGGACGACCACACTTGACGGTCGCGGTGGCGCAGGTGATGGAGGCCACCGCATTAGAGAAAGAGATTGAATATGGCAGCACCTACCATGACCGCTGAACAGCGCGCAGCCGCTCTGGAGAAGGCCCGCATCGTCCGCGCCGCCCGCTCCGAGATCACCACCAAGCTCTCCACCGGGGTCATGTCTCCCGAGGATGCGCTTGCGAAGGCTGACGACCCGATCATCGGTCGCATGAAGGTGAAGTCCTTCATCAATGCGCTTCCGGGCTTCGGCAAGGTCAAGACCGAGAAGCTCATGGAAGAGCTGGGCATTCCTGAGACCCGCCGCATTCAGGGTCTGGGCTCCAAGCAGATGGAGAACCTGAAGAAGGCGCTCTCCTAAGCCCTCGCTGCAGATCGCTCAAATGAAAAGCGCCCCTGACAGGGGCGCTGTGTGATGGCCTTGCGCAGTGCGGGCGGGCGCAAGGCCACGGCATCCGCGGCTGAGGATCTAAGAAGCCGAAGGCGTGCTTCCGGGCGTCTGGTCCTGGGGCTTCTCAGCCAACGCAGACCCAATCTCCTCTGCGGGCTTCGGCTCGGAAGCCACGGCAGGCTGAGGCTCAGGAGAGGCCGCAGCGGCCACCTCGGACGCCGCGGTCGGCATCACGGACGGCGCGATCTCAGCGCCCGGCGCAGGTACGGGCGCGGGAGCGGTGGGCGTTGGCTGAGCGGCGTAGTTCGGCACGCCCTGGATCTCAGGGCCGCCGTAGGGCTGCACGGGGATCTCCGGTGCGGACAGCGGCATGTTCTTGTCCTTGTTCGCCATGACGGCGGAGATGATGAACAGCACCATCAAGATGATGTGGCCGCCCAGGAACGACACGATCGCGCCGACGATCCCGAGCACCATCAACATCTTGAGCTTGTCGCGCTTGCCGGCGTGCACCACGCCGAAGATGCCGAACAGGAGCGTGGCCAAGCTCACGATGATCTCCCAGATGAGCACGGCGTTGACGATGCCGAGGATCAGGTCGACCGAAGCGGTCAGCGCCTCATCATAGGAATACGAGCTGCTGAGGCTCACCGGGTGCGCAAGGGCGGCGCTGGAATGATGCGGACCCTTATGGCCGTAGCCGTCATCCCAGTAGCCATCCCAATCGAAATCGTCATCATCGAAGTCGTAGTAGAAGTCATCATCGAGATAATCGTAGTCGTAGTAATCCTGGCCATAGCCGTATTCGCTGAGCACGTAGTCGTAGATCAGGCCTTTGCTGCTCTCGATCGTGGTGAACGTGAAGGCGCAGCCGATCAAGCTCAAGGCCGCCAGCACGATGACGGCGATGTTCAATCCGCGGATCAACGATGTGTGGTTGGTGTTCATCTGCTCACCTGTCCTTTTCGAGGATTCTGATGCGTAGCGCATCGGTCCCTTGATTCTACTTCATGTGGCGTATGAAAGAGCGGAAAGGTCAGCTTTTCGTAAGATGCCCGCGCGGAAACGCTTCAGCGCTTCGTGCCGAACAAGCTCGCATGCTTCTGCGGACGCGCGATCTTGATGAGCTCGGGCTCGAAGTCGAACAACGAGGCCATGCTCACCTGAGAGCTGATGTGCAAACATCTCCTCATGCAGACATCTTCGCAGAGCCGGCACTGCACGCACATGGAAGCGGCGAACTCAAGGTTCTTCGTCTCATCATCTTCGGAGGGGATGGAGGAGCGGCTGAGAGCGCCGGTCGGGCAGAACAGGACGCAGAGCCCGCAGCCCGAACACGGCTCCAGATCCACCGTCACCCGACCGAACCGCCGCGTGTCCGCGACCGCTTGAGAAGCGAAGAGCCGGTCCGCTTCCAATGACGCTCGCTCAAGGCTGTCCAAGAGCTGATAGTTCTCTTGCGGCTCGAAGGTGGGCATCCGCCCGGACAAGCCCGCTCCCAGCCTGTCTTTCAGCGTTTTGGGAGCGTTTCCCTCTCCCAGCTTCTCCTCGATCATCTTCTGCGCCACGTTGCCCGCCACGCGCCCCACATATCGTCCCGTCTGCGCGAGCAGGCCGCGCCGATCCTCACCGCGGATGTTGCGATGACCGGTGCTGATGACCTCATCCGGGAATGATGAGGTGCGCGTGATGATGGCCTCCGCCCCTGCCGCCTCCAGCAGGTCCGCGGCGCATTGGACGGAGGTGGTGATGAAAGGGTCCGCCGCGCCGTATTTGCAGGTCGCGCAGTCGCCATCCACCAAGATGATGTCATCGAGCCCCCATGCCGCCATCTCTGCGAGCCCGTGTTCCTCCACATGGCCCAAGCAGGGGACTTCGCAGATGCGCTCTGGATCCGCGATGTGCTTCGCCGCTGCTCGCGCGCACGCGATGACCGCCATCCCCTGCTCCCAGCGCGCCGATCTCCTGACCTGGCTGAGAAGGCCTTCGCGGGCGGGATCCAACGGGCGCAAGGCGGCCGTTGGGCAGACCGTGGTGCACACGCCGCAGTTCACGCAGGCGAAGGGATCCAAGGTGATCTCATTGTTCTGGATGGTGATGGCCGCTGCCAGACAGGACCGCTCGCAGGCTCGGCAGGTGGCATTGCGGTTGCGCACCGCCACGCAGCGGTCCTGGTCGACGCCGATCGCGCCCACCTTCAGATAGTCGGCGTAGCTGATGACGTCTGCGACCGAGGGCATCCCGGACCCGTCAGTTCAAGAACTCACGCTCAAGGCGCGCCAGCTCATCCGGGGTGTTCGCGTTGATGAAGCAGCCGCCCATGGGCTCCACTTCCAGCACGCGATCTTGAGCGAACTCCACCACCTTGAGGTCAGGGGACGCGTAGACGCACTGGGCCTTGCTCTCCCCCCGCTCTATGGCTTGACGCACCGCCTCAAGACAGGTCTTGCGCCGATAGAGCCCATGGAACGGCTCGAATCCGTGGGTGTTCACCGGCACCACCACGTCCGCGCCCGTATCCGCCATCTCGATGGCCTCCGCTACGATGAGCGGGGCGGAGGCGAAGACCATATCGCATGCCACGATGGCCACGTAGGGGTTGGAGGCGGAGGAGAGAGCCGTGTACAGACCGGGGAGCGCTCCACGGAAATCGAACGCGTCCGGCACCAGCTTGATGCCCGCTTCCGGGAACTCCTGTTCCAGGAAGCCCAGGTTCTCCGCTTCGTTCGTGGTGATGATCATCTCATCGGCCACGGGCAGCAAGCGCGCCACCAACCGGGCTATCAAAGGCTTGCCCGCGAAAGGCACCGTGGCCTTGCTCCGTCCCATGCGGCGGCTCTCCCCGCCCGCCTGGATGGCCACGGACACGCGCGGGCGCACGTAATGCTCTTCCAAAAAGCCGACGATGCCGTCAACATCCTCAAGGCCGAAGGAGGGGATGCCCACGATGGCTGCCGCTTCGCGCGCGGCCGGGATGTCCGTCACCACGCCCACCGTGTTCGCATCCGGCATCTTCTGGGAGAGGTCCGCTTGATGAGCGTCCGCGCCCCGGGAGCGCTGCACGCTGTCGGATGTGAGCGCGCAGCCAGCCTTCGCGTCTTCCAAAAACGCGCTGGCCACCGCCGCGTCCGCCTCATTGCCTGAGCGCATGAGCTCGATGGTGGGCAAGCCGCTTTTGCGGTACCCCTCCACGATGATGATGTCGTGGCCGGGCATGGAGCGCACGATCTGAGAGCACTCCATCTCATGCTCCAGCGTCTTCACCCGCGCGAGCTTGGTGGGAGAGGCGATCACCGTCTCCGTCGCGCCCGCTTCGCGATGGCGGTACGAGTCCTTGCCCGGATGGTCTATGTCGAATGCGCCGTGGGAATGGTGCTTCACCGAGCCCACGTCATAGCCGCGGCGCGCCATCTCAGAGATGAGCTTCACCACCAGCGTGGTCTTGCCAGAATTGTGCCGCCCGACGATGGCCACCGCCGGACTGGGGATCACGACCACCGATCACACCTTCTTCCGAATCATCCAAAGGTCCGTCCATCTACAGCTCAAGCCGCCCTTCCAAAGCGCGGCTCAATGTGACCTCATCAGCATATTCCAGATCGCCGCCCACCGGCAGGCCGCTGGCCGGACGGGTGACGCGCACGCCGAGCGGCTTGATGAGCCGCGCCAGGTACGCCGCCGTGGTCTCCCCCTCCACATTGGGATCGGTGGCGATCACCACCTCTTGCACAGAGCCATCCGACAAGCGCCGGAGCAACTCGGAGATGCGCAGCTCATCCGGGCCGATGCCATCAAGAGGCGAGAGCGCCCCGTGGAGCACATGGTAGACTCCATCGAAGACGTTCGTGCGCTCGATGGGCGCGATGTCCTTCGGTTCGCTCACCACGCAGATCTTCCCGTGGTCCCGGATGGGGCTTGAGCAGATGGCGCATTCATCATCTTCGGCGTAGTTGAAGCACGTCTGGCAGAAGCGCACCGTCTCCTTCACCTCCGTGATGGCCTCAGCCAAACGGATGGCCTGCCTGCTCTCCGCATTCAGGATGTAGTACGCGATGCGCTGGGCCGATTTCGGCCCCACGCCGGGAAGCCGTTCCAGCTCATCGAGGAGCTTTTGGATGCTGGGCGCAGAGTTCATGAGCGCTCACCCACGATCCTCTCGCCCGCTCAGAAGGGGAGGTTCATGCCGCCCATGATGCTGTTCATGCGGGCGTTGGAGGTTTCGGACGCTTCGCGAAGAGCTTCGTTCACAGCGGCCACGATGGTGTCTTCGAGCATCTCCGCGTCCTCAGGGTCGATGGCGTCTGGATCGATGTGGAGGGCTTTGACCTCGCCGCCACCCGTGACCGTGGCCTCCACCATGCCGCCCCCTGCGCTGGCGGTGAACTCCATGGCGGCGATCTCCTCCTGCGCCACAGCCGCATCGCGCTGCATCTTCTGCGCCTGCTTCATCATCTTCTTCATATCCATGGGAAATCCTCCTGCGAACCCGTGATGTTGTCAGTGCAGTATATAGCAAGCGCGCCGGGCCGGAACTCCAACCCAGCGCTACTCTTCCACTTCAGTGAAGGTGATGCCCGCGCCGAAGGCGCCGGCGAGGACGTCATTCAGATCCTGGCTCTCCTCCGTCCCCAGCGGCTCCGGTTCCGATCCGGGCAGAGGGGCGCTCGCGGGCTGGATCAGATCCTCATAGGGAACGGGATCGGGCTCGGGCGCCTCCATCGTCTGCACTGGCTCAGGCGCAGGCTCCGCCGCAGCCACCGGTTCATGCCTGGGCGTTGCAACGCCCGTGGGCTCCGCTGGAGATGCGGACTGCGGCTCTGGCTGCGGTCCAGGTTGCGGCTGCATCGCAGCGGTCGGCTGGGGCTCCGGCTCAGGTCGCCGGGCGGCGACCGGCTCCGGCGCGGGCGTGGACAGAGAGGCGTCCTTCTTCATGCGGAACCTCAAGCCCGGCGCGCCCGCCTCAGCGAAAGCGCTCTCCAGAACCTCCTGAGCGTCAGGCCGCTGCGCTGTGTTGAAGTTGAAGTCGTTGTCTCCCGCGAAGGCGAGCGTGAGCAGCTCCCCCGGCACCTCCCATGAGGGCACCGCGTTCGCGAAGATCACGCCATGGCCCGGAGAGGTGCGCTTGAGGTTCGCCAAAGCCGTCTCCCAGAGCTCGCCCACATCAAGGGCAGCGATCTGCTCGGCCGACCGGGCAGCCGGGCGTTCCGGTTCCTGGACTGGAGCCTGAGCCGGTTCCGCAGCCGAGCTCTCAACGGAGGGCGCAGGCCCCTTTCCCTCTTGAGCGGCATCCCCGACCGGATGCGCGGCGACAGCCGCCTCTTCCGGCGCTGGGCGCTGCACCTCCCGAACGGGCGTCGCGGATGGAGCGGGGTTCACCGCTGAGGCCGCCTGTCCCTGCTCCAGCGCTTCGATCCGCTCGGCCAGCGCGGAGAGCGTGAGGTCAGACTCCGGGCGCACCAAGCGCGTGAGCGCTATCTCGAAGGACAGGCGCTGGTTGGTGGACGTCTTCAGCTCCGCCATGAGGTCCGCCAGCACGCCCAACATCCGCGCCAGCCGCTCTGGCTGGAACATCTCAAGTTCCACCGCCAGCTCGCGGCGCATGGCATCCGTGATATCCAGCGCCACATCAGCATCCGTGAGCGCCATGACGTACATATCCCTCACATGCTCTGCCAGATCCTGCGTGAACTGCGCCAGATCGGCTCCCGTTTCCATGTATTCGCTGGTCCAACGGTAGCACGCCGCCACATCCCGCTTGCCCAGCGCTTGCAACAGCTCCGCCATGTCGTTGGAATCCAGCGCCCCCAGCAGGCGCTCGGCCTGCACCATGGTGACGTCGCCCTCCGAGAACGCGATCAGCTGCTCCAGGGAGGTGAGCGCATCGCGCATCCCGCCTTGAGCCCGATGCGCGATCAGCTCAAGGGCATCTCCTTCAAAGGCGATGCCCTCCATCTCGCAAATGGCGCCCAGGCGGCTCACCATCTCCTCTGAGGAGATGCGCCGGAAATCGAATCTCTGGCAGCGCGAATGGATGGTCTCCGGGACTTTCTGCGGATCGGTGGTGCAGAGGATGAACACCACATGGTCCGGCGGCTCCTCCAACGTCTTCAGAAGCGCGTTGAACGCGGGCACCGAGAGCATGTGGACCTCGTCGATGATGTAGACCTTGTATTGGCCGCGCGTGGGCGCATAGTTCACGCGTCCGATGATCTCCTCGCGCACGTTGTCCACGCCCGTGCGGCTGGCGGCGTCCAGCTCGTACACATCCGGGTGCTCGCCATCCGCGATCAGCGCGCAGTCTTCGCAGGTGCCATCCGGCGCATCCGTGGGGCCTTTCTCGCAGAGAAGCGCCTTGGCCAGAAGGCGCGCCGTGGTGGTCTTGCCCGTGCCCCTGGGGCCCGTGAACAGATAAGCATGGCTCACCTTGTCCGTGGCCAGGGCGTTCTTGATCGTGCGTTCGATGTGCTCTTGGCCCACCACATCCTCGAACACCTGCGGCCGATACTTCCGATACAAGGCCTCAGCCATGGGAACCTCCCGAACTCACGATCATCCATCTTCGCTCACAGCGCGCATGCGCGACCCGCACTCTCAGGAGCGATCCTCCTCACCCGAAAGCTCCTGGCGCATCTGACGCTCCTCTTCCAGCTCATCCTCGTCCGCCGCGACGCCCGTCTCCTTGGCCTTCTTGCGTGAGGACAGAGCGCCCTTGATGGCCCCGATGAACGCGGGCGCCACGGACACCGCCACGATGCCCAGCACGATCACCTCGAAGTGCTCCTGCACGAACGGCACGCCGCCGAAGAAATACCCCGTGAGCACGAACAGGCTCACCCAGGACACGCCGCCGATGACGTTCCAGAGCGTGAACTTCCCGAAGTTCATGTGGCCCGTGCCGGCGATGAACGGCGCGAAGGTGCGGAAGAACGGCATGAAGCGCGTGATCACGATGGTCAGGCCGCCGTATTTCTCGAAGAAGTGGTCCAGCTTCGCCATGCGCTCAGCCGTGAGCGCCTTCACCTTCCCGGAATCGATGATGCGGTGGCCCAGAAAGCGCGCGATCCAATAGTTCGACGTGTTGCCCAAGATGGCCGCAGCGTAGAACACGATGAGGCTGGCCGCCAGATTGAGGCCGCCGCCATCCGCGGAGAACACGCCCACGGCGAACAGGAGCGAGTCGCCGGGCAGGAACGGGAAGAAGACCAGGCCCGTCTCCACGAACACGATCAGGAACAGCGGCGAATAGACCCAGATCGGACCCAAGGTTATGATCCATCCGGCGATGAACCCGCGCGGGTCTTTCAGCAGATTGATGAAGAACTCGATGATTCCCACGATGGGCCCGTCTTTCAGATCAGGTGCGGATACGAGAGATGAGCACCCCGAACAGACAGGACGGGCTCGTCAGCGGTCCCTTATGGCTGCTTCCTCCCGGACCTGACCAGGTTCAGAACATGGCGCCCCGTCCTGCCAGATCGAGGTGCTCTCTCGTGCGCTAGCCAGTATAGCGTTTTTGCCCATCGTGGCCGGGCGCGAAGGGGTTGCGCATCCAAAACGCAAAGGACGCTCGCCTGCGGCGGTCACACGTTCCAGAGCCGCTCCACGGATTCCCATTCCGCCAATGATCCCGCCATCTCCGGGCTCAAGTAGCGCGTGGAGTAATAGTACGCATCCCCATTGCTGGCCTCCGTGCGCGCCAGGTCCTCATAACCCTCCTGCCCTTGGACGTCCTCCCACACGCGCCGCACGGCCTCCGCATCCAAGGACAGCGGCTCGTTCGCGAAGCTGGACTCAGCCATGGGACGAGGATAGATGCGCGAATCCTGGCGAACGCAGAAGGCGAAGGTGGCGTGCGCGTCATCCTCGGCGCTCAGATAGGCCAGACGCGCGAAGGCTGGCTTCATGACCGTGCTGTCATACAAGAAATCCTCAGACCCGCCGCGGATCACGCAGATCCCCGACGCATCGGGGGTGCGCGCGGGCGGCATGGATGGGGCATCCGTGGGACGCAAGCCCCACTGGCCGTCCACTTCCACCAGCTCATAGCCTTCCGGCGCCACCAGATCATCCTCTTCCGCCGGCGGCTCCGGCTTCGGGATGGCGCGCTTCGTCTCAGGCATCACCGCAGGAGCGGCACCTTCTCCCTGGCGGGCGAACGTCTTCGGCACGCCCACTCCCCGGTTCGCGAAGGGCGAGGGGCCGGTCGATCGCACAGGCGCGCCCGCATCTTCGCTCAAGAGCTTTGCGACGGGCATATCTTCCGCTTCCTCCGTGAGCGCCTCCATGACCAGCGCGTCGAACTCGGCCGCCATGAGATGCGCCGGGGTGAGCTGCGCCCAGTCCGCGCGGCGCGTGAGCTTGCCTCGTTCTGTGCGCTCCCGGATGAGGTCCATGGCTTGAGCGCATGCCTCCACCTGTATGCGCGCGTTCGCCGCTTCCCGCTCCTCCATGCGCGCATCAAGCCGAGACTGGCGAAGGGAGCAATGCTCGGCCATGATGCAGGAGACGGAACCCTCGTCACAGGGGACCGCTTCGTCAAGCTCTTGCAGGGATGCGCCGTCGCGCAAAAGGAAGTCCCCCACGAGCGCCTTCACGGCGCAGGCGGCGAAATGGAGGGCATGGATCTTGTCAGAGGGCACGCCATCCACGAAGGCGCTGATGTCATCCTGGCTCAGAGCCGCCGCCTCTTCGATGCCCTTGCCTTCGATGAGCGTGCAGGCCGCCGAAGCGCATCCGGTCATGGCGAGGCAGCCGCGCGCTTTGAAGCCAGCGGCTTCGATGATGCCCGTCTCCGAGTCCACGCGCGCGAACAGGCGGCAAGCCACCTCTCCGCGCTTGGATTTGCCCACCATGGCCTGCGCATTCGTGCCAGCTGGCTCTCCGGAGTTCTTGAAATCCGCCACCACAGACAAAAGCGCATCCGAATAGGTGGCCACATCATCCGCCACTTCGGTCTGATGCACATCCTCCGTGCGCAGAAGCACGCGCGTGGGCGGCTCGTGATAGACATCCCGCTCTGACATGGCTCCTCCTTGGCTCACAGGGCATCGAGCATAGCACGCCCAAGTTCCAAGTATGTTTCGGGCGAGAGCGTCTCCCCGCGCACCGTGGGCGCGACATCCGCGGCGGCGAGGATCTGCGGCAGCCGCTCCAACGTGCGCGCGCCCTCCACCCCTCGTCCGCCGAAGTAGGTCTTGCAGGAATTGGCGATGGTCTTGCGCCGGGAGGCGAACGCCGCATCCGCCATGAGGCTGGCCGCCTGGACGGTTGCTGCCCCCGCCCAAGCGGGCAGGTCGCTCCTGCGCTCAAGGCGGATGACCGTGCTGTCCACGTGCGGTGGCGGCAGGAAGTCGTTGCGGCTGACCGCGAACTTCCCGCAGGGCTGCATCCGGAGCGAGAGCTTCACCGTGTACGCGCCGTAATCCTTGGTGCCCGGACGCGCCGCCATGCGCTCCGCCACCTCGCGCTGCACCATGACCGTGGCGCTTCGGAGGCATGGGAACCGCTGCACGTAATCCAGCACGAGCGTGGCCGCGATGGAGTAGGGCAGGTTCGCCACCAGCATGGACGGCTCATGGCCCTTGAAATCCTCTTCCTTGAGATCGAGCGCATCTTTCCGCACCAGGACCAACCGCCGCTCCAGCTCTGCGAGCGTCTCATGGAGCACATCCACGAGCGTCTCGTCCCGTTCCACGGAGATGACCCGACGGGCGTGGGTGAGCAGCGCGTGGGTGAGCGTGCCGATGCCGGGTCCCACCTCAAGGACCGTGTCATCCTCCCCCACCTGCGCCAGAGCGATGATCTTCTGCACGATGGCATCGTTGACCAGGAAGTTCTGGCCGAACGCCTTTTTCGGAGCCAAGCCGAAGCGGTTCAGGATCTCTTGCGTGGCCGAGGGCGTGGCGAGCGTCGGACGGTCTTCGCGCTCAAGCCCGTCAGCGCCCATGGATCGTGCCTCCGGGATGCTCCTCGGCGTCCTCCATGATGACGCCCGTCTCATCCACGCAGCCCATCCAATCCAGCGCGCGCTCAAGGCGGAACCCGCTGACCCCCAACGCGGAGCGGGCGCAGCCTTCCAGCGGCGCGAAACCGTAAGGGTTGCCGCCATCCCCCACCACATGCAGCTCGAACGTGCGCCGCCTCTTCGTGCGCGAGCGGATATCGGACCAGAAATAGGGCTGCATCCGATCGAAGACGGCTTTCAGCTGAGCCGGCGGCCCAGCGAAATACAGCGGTGAGACCACGATCAGGTGATCCGCCGCATCAAGATGCTTGCGCACCTCTTGCATGCCATCGCTCAAGAAGCACTGGTGGGCCTGCGCGTCGCTTTCAGACACGAGGGCGTGCGGGTGCAGCGGGTCTCCCTCTTCGGGCTCTGAGGGAGCATCTTCAGGCGCCGTCACCTTTTTGCATCGGTCGCATCCGATGCACGGCGCCACCTTCAAAGAAGCCACGGACACCAGGGAAACGCCATCCTGCGGGCAGTCTTCGATGCACGCCTCGAATATCTCTTCGGCCAGATGGGCGCACCGGCCCTCTTCGCGCGGGGAACCCACCAGCACCGTTCTATGCATCACGCCTCCTCACGTCCGTTGCCACGGCGTCGGCGCCCGATCCAGAAGCGCCAGCGTGTTCGCGAGCGTTCGCGCCAGCACGCCCTTGCGCTCCTCTTGGCTGGCACCCTCCCCCAGAAGCTCCTCCAGCGCGCGGCCCGCCGTGAACACCACCATGGCCGGCTCGCACTTCTGCCCCCGCAGCGGCACCGGCGCCATGTAGGGCGCATCCGTTTCCAGAAGGAGACGGTCCAAAGGCACCTGGCGAAGGGCGGCCCGGATGTCATCAGAGCGGTTGAACGTGAGCGCGCCGCCGAAGGCCACGGAACAGCCCGCCGCCACCCAGCGCTCCACCTCATGAGCATCCGCGGTATAGCAGTGGAGCAGCACGCCGGCCGGGTTCCAGCCAGCCTCCTCCATGATGGCGAAGGCGTCGTCGAACGCTTCGCGCACATGCAATATGAGAGGAAGGCCGGTGAGATGCGCCAGCTCCACCTGGCGGGCGAACACGCGCTTTTGGTCTTCGCGGGGAGACAGGTCATAGTGGTAGTCAAGGCCCACCTCTCCCAGCGCGCTCGTTCGGGGATCTTTCAACAAACGCAGAAGCTCGCCCTCCACCGCATCCGTCCATCCCTTCGCGTTATGGGGATGCACGCCCGCGGCTATGCGCACGCGCGGCACGTCGTAGGGGGCTTGGCCGCAGCAGAGCGAGCCCATCTGGCGCACGAGGAGCTGCGCGGCATCCACCCATTCGTCCAGCTGCTCGTAGGTGGCAGCTCCGTCCTCCACCACGTCCACCATGGTCTCCACGAAAGCGATCTCATGGGCGCCCGCCCGCGCCAGCGCGAGCGGCGGATCGGCCAAGAGCTGCACGTGAGCATGGGAGTCCGCGATGGGGGTCAGCAGATGCGGCGCGTTCACGATCTGCGCTGCGCCGTTCTTCTTGGGCTTGCGGAAATGCTCATCCACCATGGCGGCTCCCTGCCTTCGGCGCGAAGGCTCTAAGCCGCGGGCGCGTCGTCATCCAGCGACGGGAGATCATCCACATCCAGCCGCGGGAACAGCGGATCACCCACCTCAACAGGGTTGCCCGCAGGCAGCTGGCCCCACGCGCTCGCTTGCTTGATGTTCGTCACGTCCGCGATGTCTCCCAGACCCAGCCGACGGTACACCTCAGCGGAGGTGTTCGGCGCGAAGGGCTCCATGAACAGCGCGATCACGCGGATGGTCTCCAGCAGGTTGTACATCACGCAGGAGAGCTTGCCTGCCGCCTCCGGGTCTTTCGCCAGCTTGAAGGGCTCCGTCTCTTCGATGTAGAGGTTCGCCCGGGATGCCAGAGCCTGCACCGCGGCAGCGGCAGCCGTGAAGTCCACGCGCTCCATGGCGGCATCGTAGGTGGCGTAGAGCTCCTCCACGAGCGGCTTCAGCGGATTGTCGCAATCCTGCTCGCACGGCTCAGGCACGCGCCCGTCGAAGTACTTCTTCGTCATGTTCGCCACGCGGCTGACCAGGTTGCCCCAGGTGTTCGCCAGCTCGTTGTTGTAGACCTGCACCATGCGCTCGATGGAGATGGAACCATCCGCGCCGAACTGCACGTCGCTCATGAAGTAGTAGCGGTACGCGTCCACGCCGAAGATCTCCACCAGGTCCGCCGGCTTGAGCGCGTTGCCCTTGCTCTTCGACATCTTCTCGCCTTTGGTGAGGAGGAAGCCGTGACCGAACACGGTGTAGGGGATGCTCATGTCGGCCGCCATGAGCATGGCGGGCCAGATCACGCAATGGAAGCGGATGATGTCCTTCCCGACGAAGTGGTACTGCATGGGCCAGCGCCGTTCGCACTCCCCTTCGCGGGCGCCGTCCCCATATCCGATGCCCGTGAGGTAGGCCAGGAGCGCGTCGGCCCAGACGTAGGCCACATGCCCTTCATCGAAAGGCAGCGGAACGCCCCAGTCGAAAGTGGAACGGGAGATGGAGAGGTCCTTGAGGCCGCGGCTCACGAAGGACACGATCTCGTTTTTGCGCGACTCCGGGCGGATGAAGTCCGGATGCGTGGCGTAGTAGCCAAGGAGCGGCTGTTGGAACTCGGAGAGCTTGAAGAACCAGTTCTCCTCACCGGAGGCCATGAGCTGCACCGGGCGCTTGCAATCCGGACAGACGAAGCGGCCTTCCTCATCCTTCTCCAAGTCGCTCTCCGCGTAATAGGTCTCCTCGTGGACGCAGTACCAGCCCTCGTAAGCTCCCTTGTAGAGATAGCCCTTGTCGTAGAGCTTCTGCCAGAACTGCTTCACGGTGATGGCGTGGCGCGACTCGGTGGTGCGCACGAAATCCGTGTAGCGGATGTTCAGCATGTCCCACGCGTCGCGGAACGCCGGCTCCATGGAATCGCACCACTCCTGCGGCGCCATCCCATGCGCCTCCGCCGTGTCCGCCACCTTCTGCCCGTGCTCATCCATGCCCGTGACCAGGGCGACGTCCTTGCCGTTCATGCGCTGGTAACGGCAAACGGTGTCCGCGGCGATGGTGGTGTACGCGGTCCCCAGATGGGGCGCTGCGTTCACGTAGTAGATCGGCGTGGTCACAGAGTAGGTTTCCTGGGACATGGCAGCCCTCCAAGCGTGCGCGATGATGGTCCGTTGATGGATGGGATTTTAGCACCGCCGCGCCAGCGCCGGGACCCGCAGGGAGCTCAAGCGGACGGCGGCGGTTCGCTGCGCGCCGCCGGTGCGCGGCGTTCCTGTGGTCGGCTGCGAAGGGCGGGTACAATAGGGGCCATGAAGACCGCTGACTTCGACTACGAACTGCCCGCTGAGCTCATCGCGCAAGAGCCTCATCTGCCGCGCGATGAATGCCGGATGCTGGTGATGGACCGCAAAACGGGAGAGCTTGCTGACCGCATCTTCAAGGATGTGGTCAGCTACCTGCGCCCAGGCGACCTTCTGATCGCGAATGAGACGCGCGTCATGCCCGCGCGCCTGATCGGCCGCAAGCGCGGAAGCGGCGGCGAGGCGGAGGTGTTCTTGCTGCGGGAGGCCGCTGGCCCTGAGCCGCGAACGAACCAGGTGGCCTTTTGGGAAGCGCTCGTCCGCCCCGGCAAGCGGCTGAAGCCGGGCGCTGGCGCTGTGGTGGATTTCCTGGGCGGTGACGGGCAGGTGGCGCTCTCCGCTGAGGTGATCGATTGGGCGTCAGGCGAGCAGAAGGGCGAGCGGCTGGTGCGCTTGAGCACGACGCTCCCCTCTCTGGATGAAGCGCTCCACGAGGCGGGGCGCACGCCCTTGCCGCCCTACATCAAAGATTATGCGGGAGACGACGAGCTCTATCAGACCGTCTACGCCACCCGCGAATCCTCCGCCGCAGCGCCCACGGCCGGGCTCCACTTCACCCCTGAGCTGATCGAAGCGTGCAAGGAGGCGGGGGCGGCCTGGGAGACGGTGGAGCTGGAGGTGGGGCTGGACACGTTCCGCGTGGTGGATGAGGAGGATGCCGAAGATCACGCCATGCACACGGAGCGCTACACCGTGCCCGCGCGCACCGTGGATGCCATCCAGGCGTGCAAGGAGGCGGGTGGCCGCGTGATCGCCGTGGGCACCACGTCCGTTCGCTCCTTGGAGAGCGCCTGCCGGGACGCAGAGGGGCGTGTCACCGGATTGGAGCCGAAGGAGCGCGCCGCCACCAGCCTGTTCCTGCTCCCAGGGAGCCGGTTCTTCGTGGTGGATGGGCTCATCACGAACTTCCACGTGCCCCGCTCCACGCTCATGATGCTGGTGTCCGCCTTCGCTGGGCGCGATTCCGTCATGGATGCCTACGCCCATGCCATCCGTGAGCGCTACCGGATGCTCTCCTTCGGCGATGCCATGCTGATCCTCTGACGCCCCGGCGCTCGGTCCAGCTGCGTCCGGATCGCAGGGCATGAAAAAGGCCCTTCCGAAGAAGGGCCTTGTCACTGTTGCGTTTCAGTTCCGCTGTTTAGAGCTTGCACACGTTGCTGGCTTGCAGCTTGCCATTCTGGCCCGTGGTGATGTCGAAGGAAACAGCCGCTCCCTCGTCCAACGTCTTGAACCCGTCCATCTGGATCTCCGAGAAATGAACGAACAGATCCTCGCCATCAGGCTGAGAGATGAATCCGTAGCCCTTCTCCGGGTTGAACCACTTCACAGTACCTTCCGCCATGCTAAATCCTCTTTCCTAAAGCCCTGTCCTCACAAGGCCTCAAAACCGACGTTCAAGACATCACTGACGCATCTTGAACGTGCCCCATTGTGCGGAGCAGGAATCACTATACGCTAAAAATCCGCGGATGGCGCGCGGATTTTCGTTGAGTCAGAGTTTCTGCGAAACTGTTGCCATATTGAAACCTTCGCACGGCATGGACGGTGCCGTGCTCGCAGTGGGCTGGCAGAGCCACCAGACCCGTCAGGCCTCTTCGCCGCCGTCCGCATCTTCCGGCGCGTATTCCGCCACCGCCGCAACGGCCGCTTCCTCCGCCGCTTCCGCGCTGCCCTCCATATCCGTCAGGTCATGGCCGAACGCGCCTGCTATGGCTTGCGCTTGATCCCGCCGGAGGCGCGCCATGGCCTCATCCCCCGCCTCAGCAAGGTACGCGGATGCCAGCATCATGGAGCGCGCCACGTATTCCGACACGCGGCTGTCCGTGCCCGTGACGGCCATGATCTGCGCGATGGATTCCGGTGCCAAGGAAAGGAACGTCTCCCCGTCCAGATCAACGGCGTTCCCCACAGCCACATCCAGCATGCGCGCCGCCTCTTCCGGGCGCTGGCGCGAGGTCTCACGGGTAGCGGCCCGCATGATGGCGGCCGCCAAGTCCGTGAGCATGCGCACGATGTAGTCCTGATGGAGCATGGCGCCTCCCTTCCGAGGGCGGTCTATAGAAGCCGGAGATCCACTTCTTTCAGCTGCCGCGCCGTGACCTCGTTGGGCGCGCCGGTCATGGGATCAGCCGCGCTGGAGGTCTTCGGGAAGGCGATGACGTCGCGGATGGAGTCCTTGCCCGCAAGGAGCATCACCAAACGGTCAAGGCCCAGGGCGATGCCGCCGTGGGGCGGCGTGCCCAGAGAGAGCGCCTGGATGAGGTGGCCGAACTTGGAGTCTATGTCCTCGTCAGAGAGCCCCAGCACGCGCAGCACGCGCCTCTGCTCTTCGGGATCATGGATGCGGATGGAGCCGCCGCCCATCTCATAGCCGTCCATGACCACGTCATAAGCGTAGCTGCCTGCGGAAAGCGGCTCAGCTTCGAAGGTGTCCATATCCTCATCGCAGATCTTGCTGAAGGGATGATGCTCGGCGGCGTATTTCTTCTCGTCGGCGTCATAGCGGAACATCGGGAAGTCCACCACCCAGAGCAGCGCGTGGCCTTCACGGGGGATGTCCAGCGCATCCGCCATGTGCAGGCGCAGCGCGGAGAGCACCGCGTTCGCCACATCGGGCTCATCAGCGGCGAACAGGAGCAGATCCCCCGGCTCCACCTCCATCTCGGCTTTGAGCGCAGCCCACTCCTCGTCCGTGAAGAACTTCTTGATGGGGCTCTTCTCCTCACCGGAGGTGGTGAACGCCACCCAGGCCATGCCCTTCGCACCATTGGCCTCGGCGATGGAGGCCAGCTTCTCCACGTCCCCGCGGCTCCAGTCGCCCGCGCCCTTCGCGTTGATGGCCTTCACCACGCCGCCGGACTGAGCCACGCTGGCGAACACTTTGAAACCGGAGTCGCGCACGATGTCCGTGATGTCGTGGAGCAGCATCCCGAAACGGACATCCGGCCGGTCGCAACCATAGAGGTCCATGGCTGTGGCGTAGGGCATGCGCTGAAGCGGCACGGGCAGGTCCAACCCCACCGCGGCGAACACCTCATGGAGCACGTCTTCCATCATGGTCATGACGTCGTTCTCGGTGACGAAGGACATCTCTATGTCCACCTGGGTGAACTCCGGCTGGCGGTCAGCGCGCAGATCCTCGTCGCGGAAACAGCGGGCGATCTGGAAGTAGCGCTCCACGCCGCCGGCCATGAGCATCTGCTTGAACTGCTGCGGGCTTTGGGGCAACGCGTAGAACTTGCCAGGGTTCGGACGGGACGGCACGATGTAGTCGCGAGCGCCCTCCGGCGTGGAGTTCGCCAGGATGGGCGTCTCCACCTCCACGAACCCGCGCTCATCCAGCGCACGGCGCATGGCCTGCATGACCGTGTGGCGCAGCTTCAGATTCGCGTACATCTCCGGGCGGCGCAGGTCAAGGTAGCGCCATTTCATGCGCGTGGTCTCGTCCGTTTCGATGCCGTCTTCAATGGCGAAGGGAGGCGTCACGGATTCGTTCAACATCTGGATGGAGGTGGCCAGCACCTCGATCTGGCCCGTGGGCATATCAGGATTGACCGCGTCCTCAGCGCGCAGGCGCACGCGGCCCTCCACGCGCAGCACGTCTTCGCGGCCCACATGCTCCGCCCGGGCGAAATCCTCCGCAGAGACGCAATCAGGGTCGACGACGATCTGGGTGTAACCCGCGCGGTCGCGCAGGTCTATGAAGATGAGGCCGCCGTGATCACGGTTGTGCCAAGCCCAGCCCGTGAGCGTGACTTCACGCCCGTCGTCGTCCGCGCGCAACTGGCCGCAGGTGGCGGTGTGCATGCTGTATTCGTTGATGAGATCGGTCATCTTGTCCATGTCCCTTCAGGTGGTCGTGCCAAACCGTGCCATTGTACGCCACCTAGGGCGCAACGGGAGTATGATGGGACCATGGAACCTGCGAAAACATACCCGGACGTCGCCATCCCCATTCCGGATCATGGCATGGCGGTGTTCGCCTGCTTGCGAGAGGCCGGGTTCGACGCCTGGTTCGTAGGCGGCTATGTGCGCGACGGGATCATGGGACGCGAAGCGCACGATGTGGACATAGCCACGGACGCGCGCTGGGAGCAGGTGCAGGCCGCCTGCGAAGATGCCGGCATGAGCACCCATGAGACCGGCATCAAGCATGGCACGATCACCATCGTGCCGGATGGCGAGCATCCCGTGGAGGTGACCACGTTCCGCGTGGATGGCCCCTATCGGGACGGCCGCCACCCTGAGAGCGTCACCTTCGCGCGCACCATCGAAGAGGACTTGATGCGCAGGGATTTCACCATGAACGCCCTGGCCTACCAGCCGGGCGTGGGCTTGCTGGACCCCACGGGCGGCATGGCGGATATGCGAGACGGGATCATCCGCGTGGTGGGATGCGCGCGCACCCGCTTCAAGGAAGACGCGCTCCGCATCCTTCGCGGGTGCCGATTCGTCTCGGAGTTGGGATTCACGCTTGAAGCCAGCACCTATGAAACCATGATCCAGTGCAAAAGCCTGCTTGAGCAGGTGTCCCGCGAACGGAAGGTCTATGAGCTGGACCGTTTGCTGATGGGAGACCATGCCCACGAAGCGCTCATGGCGACGGAGCCCGTGCTTGAGTTCCTGGTCCCTGAGCTGGTGGCCATGAGCGGCTGCCCGCAGCGGACGAAGTACCATTGCTACGACGTGCTGGAGCACACGGCCTGGGCGGTCCAGTCAGCGGAGCCCACGCGCCTCGTGCGCTGGGCGGCGTTCTGTCACGACATGGGAAAGCCGGCGGCCGCCTTCCTCGACGAGGACGGCGTGGAGCATTTCTACGGCCATGCTTCCGTGAGCGCCCAGCTGGCGCGCGGCCTCATGCACCGGCTGGGGCTCAGCCCTGCCTTCGCTGAGGAGGTGTGCGCACTGGTGTCGCAGCACAGCGGCACCATCCAGGCCACGCGGAAAAGCGTGCGGAAGGCCTTGGCGAAGCTGGAGGGACGCCCTGAGATGCTGCGGGCGCTTCTGGCGCTCAAACGGGCGGACATGATGGCGCACGCTCCCGAATACGCCAAGGATGCCGCCTGTTTCGACGAAGTGGAGGCCGTGCTGGACGAGGTGCTGGAAGCTCAGGAGGCGTTCAGCGTGCGGATGCTGGCCATTGATGGGCGCGACCTCATGGCGGCCGACGTGCCCGAAGGCCCGGAAGTGGGCCGGGCTCTTTCGTGGCTGTTGGAGGAAGTGATGGAAGAGCGCGTGCCCAATGAGCGGGAAGCGCTGCTGCGGGCCTTGGCCGATGGAGGCTTGCACGGCTGAGCCTGGCCGACCCTTGCCTCACTCCGCTTCGATGGAGCGGATGTCCATCTCCGATCCGCGCAGCAGCTCCGTGTCCGCGCTCTGGCAATAGGGGCAGATGCGCCCATGCTCCACGGTGCCGTAGGTCTTCCCGCATCCGTTGCACACGGTGACCGCCGGCACGATATGGATCTCCAGCTCCGCCCCGCGGATGAGATCGTTCTTGGAAGAGGCCCACTTCCACGTATCCTCAAAGAACTCCGTGACGATGCCTGAGACCTCTCCCAGATCAAGGGTCACCTTCTGGATGCGGGAAAGCCCGTGTTCGCGGGCGGCCTCCTCCAACAGGTCAACGGTGGCGAACACCACGCCCAGCTCATGCATGGCGCGCCCTAGCCCTCGATCTTCACATATCTGGGCTGATCGGGCTTATGTTGGCGCTTGGCGCTCTTCTTCTGCGTGGGGTCCTTCTTCGGGAGCACCTGCTTGACCACCATCTTCGCGGCGTTCGGCAGGACCTTCTTCAGCTTGTCCTCGCTTCTGACCATCTCCGAGCATTCCGGATGCTCCCGAGAGAGCCGGATGGCGTCGAACTCGCAACGCGTGGTGCAGAGCCCACAGCCGATGCAACGGTTGGGATCCACGATGGAGGCGCCGCAGGAAAGGCAGCGCGCCGTTTCGATCCTGATCTGCTCTTCCGTGAACGAGCGCGTCGGATCAGCCCAGGAGAAGCGCGCTTCCGTGGGCGCAGCGCAAGACGGCCTCTGCCGGCCAGCTTGATCATAGCTGCCGGGATCCAGCTTCAGAGCCTCTTTGTCCAATTCCCGATAAGCGCGCTTGTTGCGCCCCAGCGTGAGCGAGCTGCCCGTCTGCACGAAGCGATGCAGGCTCACCGCCGCCTCATGGCCCGCAGCGATGGCATCGATCACGAAGCGTGGTCCCGTGAACGCGTCCCCGCCCACGAACACATCCGGCTGCGCCGTCTGGTACGTCACCCCGTCCGCCTCAGCCACGCCACCGCGACCGATCTTGACAGCGCTCCCATCCAGCAAGCCGCCCCACTGGATCGTCTGGCCCACGGCCAGCACCACCCGATCGCACGGAACCGTGAGGGTGTCCTCATCATCGTAGAGCGGCGCGAACGTGCCTTCCTCGTCGAACACGCGGGTGCACCGGCGGAAGACGACGGCGCTCACGTGAGGCTGCCCGTCTTCGCCAGGTGCGGTCTGGATGCTCACCGGTCCCCAGCCGTGCTCCACCGAAACGCCGTCTTCGCAGGCCTCGGCCACTTCTTCCGGCGTGGCGGCCATCTCGCAAGGCTGCTCCAAGCAGTACATGGCCACCGCGTCCGATCCCTGATGGCGCGCCACTCGCGCAGCATCCACCGCCACGTTGCCGCCGCCGATCACGATCGTCGCGCCCTGCAGGGCCTCCGCATCGTTCGCAGCTGGGTGGGCAAACGCCTCCCGCAAGAAATCGACGGCGGAGAAGACGCCTTCGGCCTCCTGACCGGGCAGGTGCAGATCGCGGCTCCCCTGAGCGCCCACCGCCAGATAGAACGCAGCGAATCCATCCGCGCGCAGATCATCCAGGGTCACATCCGAACCCACATCCACACCGCATCGGATCTCAACGCCCAGCTCACGCAGCACGCTGATCTCCGCGTCCACCACGTCTTTCGGCAGCTTGTAAGACGGGATGCCGAAAGCCATCATGCCGCCCGGCTTCTCCTGGCGCTCGAAGACGACGGGACGGTATCCCATGAGCGCCAGATAGTAGGCGCACGTGAGGCCTGCCGGTCCCGCGCCCACGATGGCGATCTTGTCTGCAAAAGCGCCGCGCGTGTTCGGCGGGACGGCCTCCGGCACGAAGCGCGTCTCCGCTTCCAAGTCCTTCTCCGCGATGAAGCGCTTCACCTCATCGATGGCCACAGCCTCATCCACGATCCCGCGGGTGCAGGCCTCTTCACAGCGTTTGTTGCACACACGCCCGCAGACCGCAGGGAACGGGTTCTCACGCTTGATGAGCTCGAGCGCTTCACGATAGCGCCCCTCCGCCGCCATGCGCAGATACCCTTGCACGGAGATGTGCGCCGGGCAAGCCGTCTTGCAGGGGGCTGTGCCCGTTTCGTGGCATTCGACGCGATGCGCGTTCTTGTAATCCGAATCCCAATCCCCTTGACTCCAGGTAAGCGTGGGGAGGGGCTGCACAGGGTACGCCACGGGCCCGGATGCCGTCTCCAGCTTCTGCCCCAGCTTGACCGCGCCGGCCGGGCATACCTCCACGCAGCCTGCGCAAGCCACGCACTTCGTCCCATCCACCTGGGCCACGTAGGCCGACCGGCTCATGTTCGGCGTGTTGAAGAGCTGGGATGTGCGCAGGGCGTAGCAGACGTTCACGTCGCAGTTGCAGATGGCGAAGATCTTGTCCTGGCCATCGATGTTCGTGATCTGGTGCACATACCCGTTCTTCTCCGCCAGGATCAGGATGTCCATGACCTCATCGTAAGTGACGAAGTGGCCCTTGCCCGTCTCCACGCAGTAATCCGCCATGTCCCCCACGCCGATGCACCAGTTCTGCGGGTCGCTGCCCGCGTTGCCGCCGCGCACGCGCTCGGCCAGCCGGCAGGAGCACGCGCCTGCGGAGAAGCGGTCGTACTTCTTCAGCCAGTGCGAGATGCGCTCCACATCCGCGGACTGGTTCTCATGCTTGATGGCTTGCTCCACGGGGATGACGTGCATCCCCACGCCCGCACCGCCCGGCGGCACCAGCTTCGTGGCGCGCGTGAGCGGCAGGTAGGCCATGCGCTCGAAGAACGTGCTGATCTCCGGGTGCTCTTCCAGCTGCTGTTGGTTCATGACGGTGAACTCGGCGGAGCCTGGCACGAACATGGGGAGCACATAGCGCTTCCCGTGTTCCGGGTTGGCGCCATCCAGATTCTCCCAGTTGTATTCCAAGATGCCCTTCACGCACAGGTCGTCAAGCATCTCCTGGAGCCTGTCCGCATCCAAGCCGCTCCTCTCTTGGAGCTCATCGAACGTGAGCGGACACCGCACTTTCATATGAGCCGTGAGCTGAGCTTCCTCGTCCGTCATGACGCTGGCCAGGCCCCAGTAATCCGGGTCATCCGGTTTGACCTTCACGCCCAGGCGGTCGGTGATCTTCTGGCCCTCTTTCAGAACAGCGGGCTTCAGCGGCTCAGATGCCGCAGGTCCCGGCTGGTTCGGGTCAGCGAGGTGGTACGGCACGAAGGTGTCGTTCTCGGAATAGAGCTCCTCAGCGATGATGCGGTGAGGGCCGCCCGCCGGATTCGTCTCAGGTATCCGGTTGCGCCGCGCGCGTTCGCTGGCATCAAGCTCGCGGCCCATGGCCTCCTTGCGCTCTTCCACGGTCGCGCCACCGAACGAACGCGTGATCTTCGGGAGGGTTCCGTTGTCTGCTTGTTTCGCCATGGGATGAGCCTCTCTGCGCCGCCAGTTTCGGGTCAGGCAGATTATAGGAGGATGGAGAGGCGGCGCGGCCATGCGCCCCAACCTCCTCACAGGAACCATAGAAGGGGTGTACGATAGGCACGAAAAAAGTCGGCGAAGATGGGCGGGGCTGTGTGTGGAAGGTTCATAGCGCTCACGTGGGATGAAGTGCTCGGCGTCATCCGGAGCATCCAGATGGATGCGCCTTTCATGCCTGATCCGGATTGGCCCGCAGCCAGGCCGAACGCCTTCCCAGGCTCCATCGTCCCCGTGATCGCGCCCGCTGAGGGCGGCTTGGATGCCGTGGAGCTGCGCTGGGGATTCGAAGCGCCTTGGGATGCGAAGAAGGCGCTCTTCAACACCCGCATCGAAACCGCGTTGGATCAAAAGGAGGGCCTTTGGCGCGATGCTCTTGAGCATGGCCGCTGCATCGTGCCCACGCTCGGATTCTTCGAGCCATCCGACACGGAGACCATGCCAAGCCCACGGACGGGCAAACCCATCAAACGGCAGTATGAGTTCTCTCTGCCTGGCGGACTCACCCTGCTCGCAGGCATCCAAGATGAGAACGCGTTCAGCGTGATGACCACCAAGCCGAACCGCTGCGTAGCGCCCATCCACAAACGGATGCCCATGGTGCTGCGCGAATATGAAGCGGATCAGTGGCTGTTCGGAGATTTCGCCGCCCTGGCTGACCGCAGTTCCGTGGAACTGGACGTGACCGCTGAACCTTTGCCAAAGGCTGCGCCCTCCTATGGCGACGATGCGCAGATGACCTTGTTCTAGAACTGAACACCCTCGGCAGCGCGATGAAGGCGTTATCGTGTTTGCCATGCATTACTATTTGATATAGTCTTATATATGTATTAATCAATTATTAGAGTACAATGGATAGGAGATTCCCATGGACTACGAAGCTTGGTACGCTCTGGACTCAGACCCCGTCGAATACTACGCCCAGATCGCGGAGCTCTCACCCCGCGATCCCCAAGCCACCGCTCGCACCCGCGATGCGGACGGCACCATTCCGGGAGAAGCCCGCGAGAAGCTCTTCAACATCTCCGCTGAGATCAAGAATCTCTTCCATGAGTTCGGCAGCCCCATGCCCCCGCTCATGGAAGGCTGCACGGTGCTGGATCTGTGCGCTAGCTCTGGCCGCGACACCTATCTGGCGGCGCAGTTGGTGGGACCCGAAGGCAAGGTCATCGCCGTGGAGCCCAACGCGGAGCGGCTGGCCGTGGCCGAGAAGTACTTCGACCAGGAGATGAAGCAGTTCGGCTACACCACCCCGAACGTGGAGCTCAAGGTGGGCGTGCCGGAGGATCTGTCCTTCATCCCGGATGACAGCATCGACATCGTGATCTCGAACGTCACCTTCAACCTCTCCCCTGACAAAGAGACCTACGTGCGCGAGGTCCATCGAGTGCTCAAGCCCAACGGAGAGTGGTACTTCACCGATGTGTTCACTGACCGCCGCATTCCGCAGCAAGTCGCGAAGGACCCGACGATGCGCGCAGACCGCTTGGCAGGCGCCATGTTCGTGGGCGATTTCCGCCGTCTGCTCCAGCGCAACGGCTTCAATGACCCGCGCTATCTCATGAACTGGAAGACGCTGCTCACCTCTGAAGAGCAGGCGAAGTACGGGGATGTCTCCTTCGCCACCATGACCGTGCGCGTGCTGAAGTCCGACTGGTCAGAGGATGTGTGCGAAAGCTACGGCGAGGTGGTCACCTATGACGGTTCGCTGCCGGATTACCCGGATTTCTTCCTCTTCGAGAACAACATCAAGTTCCCCACGGGCAAAGCCTGTCCGGTGTGCGGCAATGTGACCGCCGTGGCGAAGCACAGCCGCTATGCGAAGGCCTTCAACGTGGAAGGAGATCGCACCACCCATATCGGCGACACCCATCACGCCTACGACGCGCTGGTCATCAACGCGCCGGATTTCGAGGGCGTGCGAGATGAAGACGACCAGCCCATCCAAGCGAGCTGCTGCTGAACGCAGGGCATGGGATGATCCGGCGACGGACGGAGAAGGAGACCATGGCATACGATTCATTCTCAAGCTACGGAGGCGCCGGGGCAGCGCACGAAGACACCGGCCAGACCAAAGCCACCTCCCGCGTGGCCGAGAACGCCCCGGACCATATCCGTTTCATGGTGGTGAGCGGGTTTCTAGGAGCGGGCAAGACAACGGCCATGATCGCTTTGGGCGAATACATGGACAAGCGCTACGGGCATGTGGGGCTCATCGCGAATGACCTGGGCGCGAATCTGGTGGACACGAACCTCACCCAGACGAGCGGCTGCACGGTGGAAGAGATCGCGTCAGGCTGCATCTGCTACCAGATGGACAACACCATCGACAAGATCCGCCGTCTGAAGGACCGCGACGGCTGCGGGTTCGTCATGTCAGACATCCCCGGCTGCGGCGTTGGGGCGCTGGACCACACCTATCATCGCCTGGCGGATGATTGCGCCGACTGGATCACGCTCTCCCCCTTCACCGTGATCGTGGACCCAGAGCGCCTCCGCATGCTGCTTCCTGAGAAAGCGGACATCAACCTGCCAGAAGAGCTGGTCTATCTCATGAAGCTCCAGCTTGAGGAAGCGGATCTGGTGGTGCTCAACAAGATAGACCTCCTCACACCCGAAGAGATCGAACGGGATGTGGCCTTTCTGAAAGAGGCCTGCCCTGACGTGCCCGTCATGGCCATCTCCGCCCTGGAGCGCACGGGCATCCCAGAGCTGGCGGATTTCATCGCCACCCACCAAAGTGCGCTCAAGAACTTCTCCATGCGCGACGATGAGAAGTTCGCTGAGGCGGAGACGAAGCTCACCTGGTACAACCGGCGCATGTTCGTGAAGGCCCTGGACGGCTCCAAGATAGACTGCAACGCGGTGATCGACGACATCATCGAAGGCATCCGGATGGGGCTCATCGAGAAGAAGCGCAACGTGCCTCACCTGAAGACCTTTGCCACGGCGGGTGCCGGAGACTTCAACAAATGCTCGCTCATCGGCGTGGACTACGAGATAGAGCGCACCCAGCTCTTCATCCGCGACCACAAGAAGTTCTCGATGATCATCAACGCCCGCGCGGTGTGCGAGTCAAGGCCGCTCGCGCGCATCGTGGATGACGCCATCGATGACGTTTGCGAGAAATACGGGCTGGATGCGCAGATCTTCTTCACGGAATGCTTCGGCATGGGGGATGAGGGGCGATAGAGCATGACTGATGACGAGCGCATCCGAGATGAGGTGCGCCGCTACTACGGCGAGATCCTCAGAAGCGGCGAAGATCTGAGCACTGATGCCTGCGCGTGCGCATCAGCCGCTCCTCCCAAGTACGTGCTGGACGCGCTGAAGAACGTGGATGATGAGATCATCGAACGGTTCTACGGGTGCGGATCCCCCATCCCTCCAGCCTTGGAGGGGGCCACGGTGCTGGATCTGGGCTGCGGGACCGGGCGGGACGTCTATGTGGCCAGCCAGCTGGTAGGACCAACGGGCCAGGTGATCGGCATCGACATGACGCCTTCCCAGCTGGAATTCGCCCGCTCCTTTGAAGAAAGCCAGATGGAGCGGTTCGGATTCAGCGCTTCCAACGTGAGGTTCGTCGAAGGCTTCATCGAAGACATGGCCATGATCGAAGATGAGAGCGTGGACGTGGTCATATCCAACTGCGTGGTGAACCTCTCCCCCTTCAAAGAGCAGCTCTTCCGCGAGGTGTTCCGCGTGCTGAAACCCGACGGAGAACTGTATTTCTCCGATGTCTTCTGCGACCGACGCGTGCCGGAAGACTTCTACGACGACCCCATCCTGCGCGGCGAATGCCTCTCAGGAGCGCTCTACATAGAAGATTTCCGCCGCATGCTCAGCCGTTTCGGCGTGAAGGCGTTCTATGACGTGGATGTTGAAGAGCTCCATGTGGGGGATTTCCGCATCGCCACCAAGCTGGGCTTCGCCACGTTCTACAGCCACACGGTGCGCGCCATCAAATCCGACCAGCTGGAAGACCGCGAAGAGGATTACGGGCAGGTGGCCACGTATCTGGGGACCATCCCGGAGAACGCCCGATATTTCGATCTGACCGACGAGGTGCGACTCATCAAGGATCGTCCGGTGGCCGTGAGCGGCAACATGGCGACGATGCTCACCGAAAGCCGCTATGCGCCCCATTTCAAGGTGACGCCCCGCCAAGAGCACACCGGTCCGTACGACTTCAACCACGCTCAGCACGCCTTGGCGCTCACCCGCGGACGCGAGAGCTTCGACCTTGACGCGCTCACGAAGCGTTGCCGCGCGCTTGAGGTGGAGCCTTTCGCTGACCGCGTGCATGATCCCGATCTTCTGCGAAGCGGACGTTTGGACACGATGCAAGTGAACGTGGGGTATGCCTGCAACTTGTCGTGCAGCCACTGCTTCTTGGAATGCGATCCCAAACGCACGGAGATCATGAGCCGAGATACCATGGAAGCCGTGCTGAAGGCTTTCCGGACGGGCGGATTCCGAGTGCTGGACATCACCGGCGGCTCCCCCGAGATGAACCCGGAGCTGCCGTGGTTCATTGAAGAGGCTGCCAAGGTGGCGGAAACGGTGATCGTACGCAGCAACCTCACCTTGCTGGCGCTTCCCGAATATGAGCATCTCAAAGACGTCTACGCGCGCAATGGCGTGAAGATCGTAGCCTCGCTTCCCTATTACGACGCAGAATACTGCGACCTTCAGCGCGGCAAAGGGGTGTTCAAAGCCGTCATCGCCCAACTGAAGGACCTGAACCAGCGGGGATATGGCCTTTCTCCTGACCTGCAAGTGGACCTGGTGTACAACGTGGATGGGCCGTTCCTGCCTCCGGACCAGCGAGAGCTGGAAGAGTTCTACGCCTATCAACTGAAGAAGTCAGAAGGCGTGGCCTTCAACGGCCTCTACGCCTTGAACAACTTTCCCTTGGGGCGCTTCGCGGCGGAGTTGGAGCGGCAAGGGAAGATGGATTACTACCTTCAGCTGCTGGCGGATAACTACAATGGGTCGGTGGTCGCGCACATGATGTGCCGCACGCAAGTGAACGTGGATTGGGATGGCGGCCTGTACGATTGCGAATGCAATCACGTGCTGGAGCTTCCCGTGGAAGATGGCAGCCGGGCGCTCACCATCCATGACATCACGGATGAGCCGCTCACCACGCGCTCCATCCGCACGCATCCCGTCTGCTACAGCTGCGCGGCAGGAAGCGGATCCAGCTGCGGCGGCTCGCTCATGGACAAGGTGGCCTTCCGCGAACAGTCGTGACGCGTCTTGCTCTGAAGGTTCACCGCCTTCCGTGATTTCCATGTCCGAAAACAGCTAGAACGCCACGACTGGTGAGATACACTGCTGCCATGGACCCAAGATGAGACCATGGCAGGTGACGAATTGGAGCGTATCGGGATCACTGACGAGAATGAGAAGCAGGCGCTCTACGCCGCCTTCGCCTCCCATGACGCCCGTTTCGATGGCCAGGTTTTCGTTGGCGTATCCTCCACCGGCATCTATTGCCGTCCGGTCTGCCGAGCGAAGATGCCGAAATACGAGAATTGCTCATTCTTCACCACCGCCGCCGAAGCGGAAACTGCAGGATTCCGCCCCTGCTTGATCTGCCGACCCGAAACCGCCCCCGGCGCTTCTTCCACGGATGCCGCTGCCAGCCTGAGCCGCCGCGCAGCGGAGCTCATCCGTGAGTCATGCACCGACCCTCAGAGCATGGAGCTCCTTGCTGCGCGTCTCGGCTATACAGACCGGCACCTCCGGCGCGCTTTCGAGGCCGAATACGCGGTGACGCCCAGCCAGTACCTTCAAACCTGCCGGCTCCACCTTGCGAAAGCGCTGCTCACGGATTCAGGCTTGCCCATTTCCGCCATAGCCGCCGCATCAGGCTTCGGCAGCGTGCGCCGCTTCAACGATGCGTTCAAGAAGCGATATTCCATGACTCCGAGCTCTCTGCGGAAGCAAAGCAAGGAGCATCCAGCGACCAGCAACGGCGTGACTTTCCGTCTGGGATATCGGCCACCCTACCGTTTCGACGATCTTTTGGGCTTCTTCCGCGCCCGGCGGATCGAGGGGGTCGAATACGTGGATGACGAGCGCTATGAACGGGTGGTGCGCATTGAGGCAGGTGGCGAAGAGCATAGAGGGTGGGTGAGCGTGGAAGATGATGAGGCCCGCAGCGCGTTGGTCGTCACCATGAGCGAGTCATTGCTGCCAGCCACCTCGCAGGTCCTCGCGCGCATCCGACGCCAGTTCGACACGGACAGCGACCCAGAGATCATCCACAGAGCCATCGCATCCTTGGATGACGTGGCACCTGGCGCCGCCAAGCCTGGCACGCGCGTGCCCGGATGCTTCGATCCCTTCGAAACGGCCGTGCGCGCCATCTTGGGGCAACAAGTCACGGTGGCCTTCGCCAACACGTTGGCGGCGCGCATCGCCCAACGCTTCGGCACGGTCGTTGGATCGGATCGCAGTGGCCTCACTCACGGGTTCCCCACCGCACGGGACATCTTGGCCATCCCGTCCGTGGAAGATGCCTTCGGCGAGCTGGGCGTCATACGGAGCCGATCGCGCGTCATCGCGCTGATCGCCCGCGGTGTGGATTCGGGCGAACTGGATCTGAGCGCGGGCGCCGTGGTGGCGAATCAGATCGAACGGCTGCTTTCCTACAAAGGTATCGGACCGTGGACCGCCAACTACATGGCCATGCGCATATTCGGCCATCCCGACATCTTCCTGGAAGGCGATGCTGGCATCAAACACGCGCTGCCAGGCCTGGATGCCAAAGAGCGCTTGGCCTTGGCCGAACGATGGCGACCGTGGCGCAGCTACGCGAATCTGTGCCTATGGAACTCCCTTTCTGAACAAGAGGATGAAGGATGACGAACGGAACGAAGGAGATTTCATGACCAAGAAGGCGACCCCGCAGACCATCTACTCCACCACCTACGAGAGCGAGATGTTCGGTCCCATCACCTTGGCGAGCGACGGGAAGGATCTGGTGGGGCTTTGGCTCCCCGGCCAGAAGTACTACGCTTCTACCGTCGTCGGCGAGATGGTCCCCGATGATGGGCTGGATGTGTTCGTCCGGACGGCGCGGTGGCTTGACCGGTATTTCGCCGGTGAGCAGCCCGACCCGGCCGAGCTGCCGTTGGAACCCCTGGGCAGCTCATTCCGTCAGCGCGTATGGCGCAAGCTGCTTGAGATCCCCTATGGGCAGACGCGCACCTACGGCGACCTTGCAGCTGAACTCGCCCAGGAAGACGGCAAGCAGAAGATGTCAGCCCAAGCGGTCGGCGGTGCGGTGGGCCACAACCCCATATCCATCATCATCCCCTGTCACCGCGTGGTGGGTGCGAATGGCAGCCTGACTGGCTATGCAGGGGGCATCGACAAGAAGGTGAAGCTGCTCACGCTGGAAGGCGCGCTATCCGAGCGCTTCTTCGTGCCCACCAAAGGCACTGCGCTGTAGGGGTCCGTCGCCTAGCTGATGGATGCGCCCAGATCGTAGGCCTCTTTAAGGCCGGGATTGCCGGCGATGGCACCCTTCTCATAGATGTTGTTCACGACGACTTCGCCGATGCTCTCCTGCTTGCAATAGGCAGCGGCCACCCGATAAGCGCCCAGCAGCGGCTCGCAGGTGGAAGCGTCTTTATCCTCGAAGCACAGCAGCAGCGCGACCTGCGGGATGTTGAACGGCTTGGCGATGCCGCAGAACATGCGATCCTGGAAGGCGCGCAGCTGCGATGGGAAGTTGTAGTAGTACATGGGCGTGGCGTACACCAGCACGTCGGCCTCGCGCAGCAGCGGATAGAGCTCTTGCATGGCATCCTGCTGGCAACACGCGCCGTCATGGGAGAAGCAGTATTCACAGGCCATGCAGCCGTTGATCTTGGCGCGACCCACGTTCACGCGCGTCACCGTATTGCCAGCCGCTTCCGCGCCCTTCATGAACTCATCCGCCAACATGCTGGAATTGCCGCCCTCGCGCGGGCTCGCATGCACCACCAGGATGTTCTTCGCCATGGCTTCCCCCTTGCCCTTTCCGGTTTCCGGCGGCACGCCTTGCGGGCTTTCGGTCCCGCATCCTGCGGATTTTCGGCCCCGCGCCGTGCATGCCGCCGCCTTCGTGATCCGTTCCATTGGATTATAGCCGCGCCGCATGGGCGGCAGCCGTCCGAAAGGAATACGCCACTGCCTACAGCGCGGCGCGTGGTATACTCCCCTTGCATCATTCCGGCGGGGCCTTTGGCAAGCACCGCTTCGAGTAAGGATCAGTGCATGAAGAAATAGCAACGCCCTCTGGGCACCTTGCAGAACCGACCTTCCCGTCGCGCTGTAGAGGTGTTGCGTTGCTGTTTCCCCCTTCGAGCCCATCGAACCGCACGGCCTTGTCAGCGCGGCCTTCCGAAAGGATGCCGCCATGCAGTTGAATCTCTCCCACATCACCTACGGCTATCCGGGCGCCGCCCTCGACGCCGTCGACGACGTCACCGTCACGTTTCCCCAAGGGTGGACGGGCATCGTCGGCGACAACGGCTGCGGCAAGACGACCCTGGCCCGCATCGCCGCCCGCGCGCTCGACCCGGATTCCGGCACCGTGTCGCCACGGCTGCATTCCGCCTACTGCGTCCAAGACCCGTCCCTTCCGCCGGATTTCCTCTGGGAGTTCGCGGGCGACTGGGGGCGCCGCGCCGTTGCCATCAGGAGCCTCCTGGCCATCGAAGAGCAGTGGCCCTTCGAGTACGGAACCCTGTCGGACGGCCAGCGCAAGCGGCTGCAGCTGGCGTGCGTGCTGTGGTGCGACCCCGACGTCCTCGTGGTCGACGAACCAACCAACGATCTCGACGAAGGCGCGCGCGGGGCGGTTGCCGAGGCGCTCGCGGCCTTTAAGGGGGTCGGCATCCTCATATCGCACGACCGGGCATTGCTCGACCGCATCGCCGCCCAGTGCCTCATGTTCGAGGGAGGCCGCTTCGTCATGCGCCCCGGCGGCTATAGCGCTGCCCAGCGGGAGGCAGACCTTGCGCGGGCTTGTGCGCAAAAGGCCCGCGCCGATGCCAAGCGAGAGGTCATGCGCCTGCGGAACGAGGCCGCCCGCAGGCGGGACGAGGCGGCGAAGGCGAAGGGGCGCCGCAGCAAGAAGGGGCTCGCCAGGGGCGACAGCGACGGGCGTGAGAGGATCGGCCGCGCCATCGTGAGCGGCAAGGACGCCATCGCCGGGAAGCAGTCGGCGAGCATGGAGAGGCGGCTTGCCCGGGCGGTCGCCGAGCTGTCCGGGCTCTCGGCGCCCAAGCGCTACGACGGGGGGATGGCCGCCTATGGCGCCGCGTCCCGCGGCCGGCACGTCACGCACATCGAGGCAGGCACCGTGCATGCGGGCGACTTCGCGCTGTCCGTGCCGGAGCTGTGGGTGGCGCCCACCGACCATGTGGCCGTCTGCGGGGACAACGGCAGCGGCAAGAGCGTCTTCGTGCGCCACCTTCTGACTGGGGTCCCCGCCACGGTGCGCTGGGCCTACGTGCCCCAGGCCATCGAGGAAGCCACACGCGAAGAGGCCTTGGAGGCGCTTCGAGGGCTGGACAGGGCCCACGCCGGGCAGGTTCTGTCCATCGTGGGCAGGCTCAACTCCGATCCCGACCGGCTGCTCGACGGGCGCGACATCAGCCCGGGAGAGCTGCGGAAGCTACTCCTTGCCGAGCAGCTGTTGGACGAGCCGGAACTGCTAGTGCTGGACGAGCCGACGAACCACCTGGACATGGGCTCCATCCGGGCGCTCGAAGACATGCTGGCGGCCTTCCCGGGCGCCTTCGTCCTGGTGACCCACGATGCCGCCCTGAGGGCAGCGGTCGCCAGCCGGCAATGGATGACGAAGCGCTGCGGCGGTTCCTCGACCCTGATCGTTGCCTAGGCAGGGCCGCCCCTTTGCTATCGCTTCGCCCCCGCTGCTCTGCAGAGGGACACAGGCGTCAGCAACGGATTCCCAACAAGAGCGTGGGCGGCATGCCTTTGACTGCGCAGGACGGTATCCTTCGAAAAAAGCGCCGGAATGGCAGGGCGCATCATTTGGAAGAAGACGGAGAGCCGCCGTGGCGGGACCCATGCGACAAACCCAGAGCGCGGCCCTCGCCATCGAGGACGCAGCCCGCGAAGTGGAACGAGACTGCAGCTTCGATGCCTTCCAGCGCCGCATGGCCGCATTGGAGTCGCTCGGCACGGCGCTCGTGATCCTGGCGTTTTCCGCCATGCACTTCGGAGCGCTGGTGGCCACCTCGTTCGGGGCCGACGGCACCACGGTAGGCAGCTTTCTGGACAAGCTGCTTGGCATCCTCACCAAGGAGTTCGTCGAGACGGACTACGCGCAGTCCCACGTGGTGTCCATGGCTCTCTTCTTCGCGTTCCTGGTGGCGGCGCTGTTCGTCCAGAGGAGAGCGAAGGAAGAGGCCAGCGCATTCCGCGCGGCACATCCCTACATCGGCAAGCGTTCCGACCCTGCAAGGATTGCGGCCGCCAGAATCCACGGGAAAAGGTTCGCGCTCGCAGGCGTCGCGCTGCTCGGCTGCGCCTTCGCCGTCCACCTGGCGACCCTGGGGCTGGAGCCGCAGGCGGCCCACAACGTCGATGCCTTGTTCATCGACTCGGGTTCGGCGGCCTACGAGGTCTCGGACGGCGTAGTGCTGGCGCTCGTGGGCCTAGGCGTCGGGTTGGTGATGCATGGCGACCGCGCAGCTGTCTCACCCAGCTACGAGCTCTACAACCTGCGCACGCTCGCACGCCGCTCGATCTACGACGTCGAACAGACCGCCGACGGGCGTCTGAAGCCCGTGCTGCTGGTGATGAAGCGCTCGCTCTCGCGCTGCATCACCGCAGCCCATGCCGTCGCAGCCGTATGCGTGTTCGCCTCCGTCTGCATGTTCTTCCTGCCTTCGCTGGAAACGCCGCTCTGGTGGGTCCCGCTGGTCATCGGCTTCTTCCTGCGCGATGCCATCGAATCCGCCAACGTCGTGCGCCTACATCGGCGCTACGGCCCGCTGCTGGCCGAGCTGAGCACTCCGGCATAGGGAACTGTGGTTCGGATTTTGGCAAACGTCGGCTTCTGCCACGCTAGAGGCCCATGGGCTCTGCGTCCGTTTTATCCTTGCAGCCCGGCTCCTTGCCGGTGGACGTCTCCAGCAGCACCACGCCCACGATGACCAACGCGATGCCCAACAGCACCACGGCGTTGAAGGGGTCGTGCCACACGACAGCGCCGATGATGGACACCGCCGCCACGCCCACACCCGACCAGATGCCGTAAGCGGCGCCCAAGGGCAGGCCCTTCAACGCGAAGGTGAGGAACGTGAAGCAGGCCAGATAGCCCACGACGAACAGCGCGGTGAGCACCGGCTCGGTGAACCCGTTCGATGCCTTCAACATGGAGGTGCCGAACACCTCGCACACGATGGATGCCGCCAGAAGCAGATAGTATTTCCTCATGCTCCGATCCTCCTTCCTACCGCGCTGACCAAAGCGATGGCCAGCAGCACGATCACGACGAATGTGACGGGGTTCCTCATAGCATGGCCCCCATCTCCATGGCCGCGATGCCTGCGACCACCAGCAGCACGCCGATGATCTTGCGCGCGCCCATGCCTTCCTTCCAGAACACGGCGCCCACCACGGCGGTCAGCGCCGCGCCCGCGCCGCCCCAGATGCCGTAGGCAAGCCCCAGTGGCAGCTCCTTCACGGCCAGCCCCAAAAGCGCGAACGCCAGCGCGTAGCCGGCGACGATCCCTACGATGGGCGCCTTCCTCTGGAAACCATCCGACAGCTTCATCATGGAGGTGCCGAACACCTCGCAGACCACCGCTGCCGCCAACATCAGATATGGCACGATCCACCCCTTCTCGTCGTTGCCGCCGGCAGCAAAACACTGGCGCCAAGCAGCTTTCCCGGTGATTGCATTCGATGCTAAACTATCGGGTAACCATAGGGTCAACAATATTTTTCACGGAGGTTCGCCATGAGATCCGGCGAGTTCGCGCGCCTGTGCGGCACCACCAAGAACACGCTCATCCATTACGACGACATAGGACTGCTGCACCCGGCGGAGAAGGGCGCCAACCGCTACCGCAACTATTCCATGGCCGATTTCGCACGCTTCTCGGTCATCCGCGCCATGACCCAGGCGGGGTTCTCATTGGCCCAGGTGCGCGCCATGCTGGACGCGCCCGACCCGGAGCGGCTGGCGGCGCTGGCCGACGAGAACGCGGATGCCTTGAAACAGCGTATGGCTGAGCTGCGCCGGTCGGAGCGCCTGCTGGCCGAGATAGGGCACCAGGCTGCGGTGGCGCAGGAGGCATGCCTGCAACCTGCCGTGCGATTCCTTCCCGAACGCGTCATGCTCGCGGTGGAGAACGTGAGCGGCCTCACGATAGACGGCGACTGGGAAGGCGTGCTGGCGAAGGATGCGACTGTCATGGAGGGGCTGGCGAAGCTCGGAGCGGAGGCCGCCATCGCCCCCTATGGCGTGACGGCTTCCGTGGACGCCGACGCGCTGCCCAGCTACCAGGAGTTCTTCTACGTGCTGCCGAAGAAGCCACGGCGCGCGCCCTTCGGCACGGTGCGCACGCTGTCCGCCGGTGAATACGCCTGCATCGGCTACGCTGGGCCCTGGAAGGAGGTCGGCAGCGCATATCGACAGCTAGCGGCCTTCCTGAAGCGCGAGGGCCTGCAGACGGAAGGGCCTTGGTACGAGGTCAGCCAGACGCGCCTGCTGGACACCGACGAGGCGCACTACCGCTGCACCCTGTCGGTGGCTGTTGCAAGATAGCTGCCCGGCCTCGCGCAGCAGTCATGGCAGGTCAGGCGACCGCGCCTTCCACATACCGCATCAAGAACTCGGTGGACCCTTCCACCAGATCGTCTACCGGGAACGGCTTGCCGGCAAGCATCCAATAGCGCAGGGTGTGCACCATTCCGCCCGTGTAGAACAGGCTGATGAACTCGGGCTCGGCATCCAACGCAAAGCCGTTCTCAAAGGCGTAGGCGTCAACATGCTGGGCCACCCCGATGGCAACCTGCTCCATGATCATGTCCAGCGAACCCGCCAGCGCGTTGCGTCCCATGGTCTTCATGAACCAGTTTCTATGCATTTCCAGGAAATCCACAAGCTTGCGATGCATGAGCTCAACGTATTCGCGAAGCCCCAGTTCGTCGTGGTTGCCCGATAGTTCGCTCACGAACCGGTCGGTTATGGTGCTCAGATACCATTCGAAGAACGCATTCTTATCCTCGAAATGCCGGTAGAACGTGGCGCGGCGCACCGTGGAACGCGCGCAGATCTCGCTCACCGATATGGCCTCGAACGGCTCTTCCTCAAGCAGATCCTCGAACGCATCCCGCAAGAGAGCGCGTGTTCTTTCCGCGCGTATGTCCATGGCTCTCCCACCCTTCTCGCTAGGGATCCAGCATCGTTCAATCACCAATGCGGATCCTGTTCGAAGACAATTCCTTACATCTGTCACATATGTGACGGGACAGCGTTTCCGTGCCTTACATCTTTGGCGTTGATTCTGCATCATAGCTATATCAGTGACATCTGTCACATAAAAGGCAAAAGGAGGAAACCATGGCAGTAGAAACCTACGAAGCGATCGTGAAGATCCCCATCGGCAAGAAACCTTGCACGCTCACCATCGACCGTCAGGGCGATGGCACGTTCGTGGGCGACTTCACGGTGTTGGGGTCCACCGCTCCCGTCAAGAACGGCAAGATCGACGACGAGGGCAACTTCAGCTGCGACTGCACCATCACCACCATGCTCGGAACCATGGAGGGCGTTGCCGAAGGCCGCATCTATGACGGGCTCATCGATGGTGTGGCCAAGGCGCGCATCGGCGTTCTTCCCATGAAGTCCAAGGAACTCTGGTAACGGGCCATCGAAAGGAGAGGCCGATGAAGGAATCCTTCGTTCAGGAGACGCTACAGCCACGCGTCGTCGTGGAGGGGAACGACCTCCTGAGAAACGATCGGGGCATGGTGTACTTCGAACACGAGCTGCCCTGGGAGTACGAGGAGGACGGCTGCAAGGTAACCCGAGGCAGCGCTTGGTCAGCACCGGGCTGCCATCTTGGCTGCGGTGTGCTCATCTACTCCAAGGACAGCAAGGTGGTGCGCGTGGAAGGCGACCCGGAGAACCCCTACAATCAGGGCCGCCTTTGCCCAAGGTGCGTTGCCGTGAATGAGATCGTCAACAACGACAAGCGGCTGCGCTATCCCATGAAGCGCGCCCACGAAGACCGGGGCAAGGACAGGTGGGAGCGCATATCCTGGGACGAAGCCCTTGACACCGTGGAGCAGCGCTTCAACGAGTACAAGGAGAAATACGGTGCTGAAAGCGTTGTGTTCCTGCAGGGCACGGGCCGCGACATCGCGGCGTACATCAGCCGCCTAGCATGGTCGTTCGGCAGTCCCAACTACACGTTCTCGCTCTCGAACGTGGCCTGCTTCGGCCCACGCATCTTCGCCGCCACCATGACCACCGGCGTGTTCACCATCGGCGACTATTCCCAGCAGTTCATCGACCGCTACGACAACCCCGAATGGCGCTGCCCGGCGCTCACGGTGGTCTGGGGCAACAATCCCGTGGTAGCCAACTCCGACGGCGCCTACGGGCACTGGGTCACCGACGTGCTGCAGCGCGGCAGCAAGCTGCTGGTCATCGACCCGCGGCTGACTTGGCTGGCCGCCCATGCCGACTGTTGGCTGCGCATCCGCCCCGGCTCCGACGGTGCGCTGGCCCTCGCCATGGGCAACGTCATGATAGAGGAGGGCATCTACGACAAGGACTTCGTGGACAAGTGGTGCTACGGGTTCGACGAGTATGCAACACTCTGCAAGGAATGGACCCCGGAGCGCGCGGAAGAGGTCACCTGGGTACCGGCAGACAAGATCCGCGAAGCCGCGCGCCTTCTAGCCGAGAACGCACCAGCGCTCTTGCAGTGGGGCGTGGCTCTGGACCAGCGTGAAGACTGCGTGTTCGCGTCCCGCGCGGTGCTGTGCCTGTTCTGCATCACGGGCAACATCGAAAAGCCGGGCAGCAACATCGTGGGACCCGAGCTTCTGAAGTACATCACCGGATGGGGCCGCGATCTGCTCTCCTTCGATGCGGAGGAGAAGCGCATCGGCACCGACGAGCTTTTGATATACAAACTGGGATTGCAGGTGGCCTCCATCAACAAGATGATCGACCACATGATCGAGCAGCCCGAAGACTACCCCATCAAGGCATCGTGGATTCAGACCGTGAATCAGATCGCCTGCGGCGGCGTGGATAACGAGCGCACGATGCAGGCGTTCCAGAACCTCGAGTTCAACGTCTTCGTGGACCTGTTCATGACGCCGTCGTGCATGGCCTTCGGCGATCTGGTATTGCCGGTGACCACCTACCCGGAGCGCAACGGCATCCGCTGCGGCGATGGCACCCAGCGCGGCGAGACCATCAACCAGGCCGTACCACCGCTGGGCGAGTGCCGGTCCGACATGGAGATCAATCTGGAGCTGGGGCGCCGCTGGAACCCGGAGGGATGGCCGTGGGAGAGCGTGGAGGAGATGTTCACGCACATCCTCTCCGAGACGGGCATGGACTTCGAGGGCGTGCGCGCAACCGCGCCAAGCTATCTGCCCTTCGAGTACGACAAGCACGAGAAGGGGCTGCTGCGCCCCGATGGCCAGGTGGGATTCCCCACGCCGACAGGACGTATAGAGCTCTGGAGCAACGGGCTCGATTTCATGGGATTCGACCCGCTGCCGACCTACGCTGAGCCGACCATGACACCCTACTCCCAGCCGGAACTCGCCGAGGACTACCCGCTGGTGCTGACCACGGGGGCAAGGCGCCACAACACCTTTCATTCCGAGAACCGCCAGGGCGCACACCTTCGTGCCATGCACCCCGAACCCGCTATCCAGATGGCACCCGAACTTGCCGCCGAACTGGGCGTGGCGGAAGGACGGTGGGTCTGGGTCGAAGGGCCGATAGGCGACACTGGGCGCACCGCCCGCGCCAAGAGGGTCGTGGAGCTCTCACCGGGCATGGACAAGCGCGTCGTGAGCTCGGACCATGGCTGGTGGCATCCCGAGGCCGACCCCGAGGATCTTTACGACGTCGCCGAGCTCAACATCAACAACCTGATCTCGTGGGCGTCAGGCGAAACCGGGGTGGGATGCAACTACAAGTGCGTCCTCTGCAAGATCTACCCCGTGAAGGAAGGTGAGTGAATATGGCACGCAAAGCGCTTCTCCTCGACTACCGGTGGTGTACGGGCTGCCACTCGTGCGAACTGGCCTGTCAGGTGAAGAACGAGCTTCCGCCCGACCAGTTCGGCATCAAGCTGAACCAGGTGGGACCTTGGGAATATGCGCCCGACACCTGGGAGTACTCCTACTTCCCCGTACTCACCGCGCAATGCAACCTCTGCGCTGACCGCATGGCTGAAGGCAAACTGCCGAGTTGCGTCCAGCACTGTCAGGCCAACTGCATTCAGGTGCTCGATGCAAGCGAGGCGGCGAAGATAGCGGCCGGGAACGGCAAGACGCTCATGATGACGCTGTAGCGCACGGGCATCCCCGAAAGCACATCAACAGCTATCCTCTGGCGATGCCGCACGAGCGCTCGGCCGATTCCAGAGGCGGGCCCGGACTCCCCCCTATTTCCGGACCCGCCTCGGAAAATGCGGCCGCAGGGCTTGTCCCTAGCCCTCCAGGAACCATTTCCAGGCGGGAACCTGGCGGATCGTGCGTCCACCTCGTTCATGGACAGCCTCGTCGCCCGTTCCGATCACGAGAACGCCTTCCTGCAAGCCCTGTTCATCAAGCGCTTCCCACAACGCGCGGGATTCGCGGTCGAACGTAGCGTCGTCAGCGACATCCGCGCAGACCTGGATGAGGCCCAACGGCCTCTCGTCCAGCGCGTCGCCGAGCGCAAAATCGATTTCGCAGTCGTGGGCGGACGTGCGCAGAGAGGTGATGGTGCCTTTGCGCATGCCGATCGCCCGCCTGCGCAGTTCAAGATACACCGCGTCTTCAAGGCGCTGGCCCGCGTCGTTGGTGTTCGCCCGCCCGTTAGCGAGCGCCAGCCCCGGGTCCACCGCGTACACCTTCGGCGTGGAGTTCGTAGACTCGGCCAAGCTGAAGGCGCGGTTCCGCACCGTAAAGAGAAGGTACGCCTCTTCCAGGTATCCAAGCAGGTCACCGAGCAGCTCCCGGCTGGTGGGGATTCCGGCGGAGCGCAGGTCGTTGGCAACCTTCCTGACGGAAAGCTGCCGACCGTTCAGCCCCAGCAGCCTCTGCGCGAAGGACGTGGCCACGCGTGGCCGCGCGACGCCGTGGCGCTCGATGACGTCCCGCGCCACGACACGCTGCGCATAGGACTGAAGAAGCGGCACGGCTTCCTGAAAGGGCAGCCCTTGAGCGGCAGGGAAACCGCCTTGCCTCAGGTACGAGTCGAACGCGCGTGCCAAGGCAATGCGCTCGGCAGAGGAATAGCCAGGGCCGCGCGGAGCGGGAATGCCGTTGAACTCCAGGGATTCAGCGAATGACAGAGGCAGCAGCTCGAAGTCGAGGGCACGGCCGCGGAACTCAGTCGCGATCTCGCTCGAAAGCATCTTCGAAGACGAGCCAGTCACGTAAATTGTGACGCGCTTCGTGTCCACGATCCGGCGAAGCCACGCTCCCCACCCTTCCATCTCCTGAAGCTCGTCGAAGAACAGGAATGCCCCCTCCTCGAAGGCGTGGGGATGCAAGCTTTGGAATGCTTCGAGCACCGCGTCGCCCGTTTGCGGGGTGACGGGCGATAGGCGGTCGTCCTCGAAGTTGAAGTAGCAGATCCGCTCCCATGGGACGCCGTCCTCATGAAGCGCATACATCTCTTGGAAGAGGCGATAGCTCTTACCGCTCCTCCGCATGCCGCCTACCACCTTCACCAGGTTGCCCGCGCGCGGCGCAAGCGGCTCGCCCAGGCTCAGCGCACGCGGATGCAGCGGAGAATAGATCGAAATGTCGAAATCCTTGAGTACCTCCAGGACAAGGGAGTTGAGCATTTCGACCTCCTGCGTTTTTGAAATATGGCAGGGTTATCTTACCACTTTTATCAAAACACGGCCAAGTTACATTGCCACTTAATGACTAATACGGGCAGGCTCCTTGACAGCTTCCACTCATTGCATGCACTGGCCTGCCCAAGCGGACATGCCCACATGGGCGGCGGCAACGCTGGGCGTTGGACCTAATTAGCATGCGGGCTTGATGAGGTGCCGCACCACCGTCTTCCACTTGGCAAGGGCCACCCGGCGGGCATCGGACAGGTAGATCTCGTGGTGGTGCCGGCCGGCTTCGGTGTCGGACATGTCGTTCACGTATCCCTCGGCGGCTATGAGGCCGTCCATGCGGTGGTCTCCCATCTTCGACATCTTCACCGTGTAGGCCACCGCGTACAGCACGCCGATGGCCTGCTTGTAGGCGTCACCCTCAATGGGCATCATCTGGGCGCAAGCCCGCAGCAGAATGGACTTCCCCCGCGCCGGAAGGGCCGGTCAGGTCGTAGACGCGCCCGGCATCCAGGCCGAACGACACGCTTTCCAGCCGCACGGGCGCAGCCTGCCCGTCACCGGCGTAGGCGATGCTCAAGTCGCAGGCTTCGAACAGCGGCACGGGAATCCTTCCAATAGGCGCGGGCACATCGGTGACGCTAGTATACCCACGCACTTGGGGAGGAAAGCCAGGGCAGGCGTGGGACAAGCAAACGTAGAACCCGTCTCACTCGCCATTTTTCCCATGGTCGACCGCGCCCAAGGCCTGCTCCATGAGCCGGGCCAGAATGTCCGCAAGGACGTCATCGGGCACCTCCGGATGAGACAAGACCGTTGCGATAGCGCCACTCAGAATGAATGTCACTGCTATCCGATCAGACGGATTCAGGGGATGGGACACGCCCTGAGATACCCGCATCTCCACTTCAGAGCAGATACGCTCGAGAAAGCGCGGCATCATCCGGTTCTCGTCTGCGATCCGAACGAATGCTTTCTGCTCTTCTGAGCGCAACGCCTGCACGCATCGGTACACGAACCCCATGCCATCGGGGACCGTCGGCGTTGCGGGGCCCATTGAATCAAGCGTCCTTTGCACGGCTGCATCTACGAAGGCATCAGCTAGATCATAGATGTCTTGGTAATGCGCGTAGAATGCCGCCTTGCTGACTTCGGCGGTCTCGCACACCGCTACCACTTTCACCTTGTCGAGCGGTGTGCACCCAAGCTCCTGCTCGAAGGCCTTGAGAAGGAGCTTTTCCGTGCGCCGCCAGCGCAGGTCGTTCTTGGCGGCATCTCTTCTCGGACGAGCGATCATGGTCGATTCCTTCTAACAGTCATTTTGTGTGAATCGGTCAGTTATCTCACCAGATCCCAAGAATCGTGGGTTGCAAGGGCTCTGCATGCATCCTAATTTAACAGACGAAAGTAAGTTAGCAAGCGAAAGTACGGAGAAGAGGCCTATGAATGACGCCACCGCGCAAGGAAACCCCATCGAAAGCCATCGATTGTCTCGGAAGGCCATCGTCGCCATCTTCGTCGCCCTCATGGTGGCGATGTTCGTGGCTTCGCTCGACCAGACCATCGTATCCACCGCCCTTCCCACCATCGTTGGCGAGATGGGCGCAGTTGACCAGATGCTCTGGATCACCACGGCCTATTTTTTGACAAGCACCATCGTCATGCCGCTCTACGGCAAGCTCGGTGACCTGTTCGGGCGCAAGTACCTGTTCTGCGCCTGCCAAGTCCTTTTCGTTGCCGGGTCGCTCATTTGCGCCTGCGCCTCCTCTATCGGATGGCTCATCGCAGGGCGCGCCATACAGGGCCTCGGCGGCGGAGGTCAGATGATCCTATCTCAAGCCATCGTCGCCGACATCTTCCCGCCGAAAGAACGCGGCAAGTACATAGGCATCATGGGCGCCTCGTTCGGCGTGAGCATGGCCTTGGGCCCGCTCATCGGCGGTGCCTTCACCGAGTACCTTTCCTGGCGCTGGTGTTTCTGGATCAACGTTCCGCTGGGGGCAGCCGCTCTCGCCGTGGCGGTCGTGTTCCTGCCGCATCGGAGCACGCACCAGAAGTTCTCTGCCAGCAAGCTCGACGTCGCCGGATTCGCCTGCATGGCCGTTTCGGTGACCTGCCTCATCTTGGCGTTCTCCCTCGGCGGCAACGTCTATGGCTGGGCATCGCCCGAGATCATCGGCCTGCTCGTCGCCTTCGCGCTGTTCGCCGTGGCGTTCATCCTCGCCGAGAAACGCGCCGGCGAGCCCCTCATATCGCTCTCCTTCTTCAAGAACCGCAACTTCGCGCTGTGCACCATCGCGGGATTGGTGATCATGGTCGCCATGGCCGGGGTCATCTCGTACCTTCCCACGTACTTCCAGATCGTCGACGGCCTTGAGGCGACGCCGGCCGGGTACATGACGTTGCCGTTGATGGCAGGCATGATGATCACTTCGACGGCATCGGGGTTCGTCGCGGCCCGCGCGAAGAGCATCAAATGGATGCCGCTCCTATCCTGCGCCGTGGCCGCTGCGGCCCTCGTCGGCCTGTCGACCATCACCGTGGACACAAGCCTCTGGCAGATGGGCTGCATGCTCTTCATCCTCGGCTTCGGCATCGGCATCGGGCAGCAGATGCTCGTCCTCATCGTGCAGAACGAATTCTCAGTGAAGGTCGTCGGGGCGGCCACCGCCGCCAACAACTTCTTCCGCGAGATCGGGGGCACGGTGGGCGGCAGCCTCGTCGGCTCGCTCTTCTCCACCTCGCTCATGGGCAAGCTCGCCGAGTACGCAGGCAGTGGGCTGGCTGGCATGGACGCCAACGCGCTCACGCCTGCCATCGTGCGCGGCCTCGACGACGCGACGAGACTCGGCGTGCAGTCGGCCTACAACGACGCCCTGGCTCCCGTGTTCGGGTGGCTGGCACCGATGCTCATTGCTGCTTTCGTGCTGCTGCTCTTCTTGAAGAACCGGGCGCTGAAGGACACCAACGACTGACAACGCCGTTTTTCACAGACGATGTCAAGGAATACAGCAAGGACGCTCGCTAGCCCTAAAGATGTTTCAGGCTGGTCCGGTAGCTGCGCAGGCGCTCCTCGCCTATGCCCGTGATGATGGAATCCAGGACCGCCATGATCTGCTCGCGTTGTTCCGGCAACGCGCCTCGCAGCATCACCGGGTTCGACGCTCCGAGCATGGCGAACTCGGTCGAGATCTCAAGCAAGCTCACGAGCCCCCGGATCTCCTCGTACTTCTCGACCTCCGTCTCCTCCATCCACCAGCCTTTCACTATCTCACCGTAAAGCTCTGAGCTCTCGTAGATGGTGAGCATGTTCGCGCCGATGAGCCAGGGATGCACCTGATTGCACGCTTCGGCGGTGGCCCGCGCGCCTTCGATCCCGCGCCCTTTGCCGCTGATGCCCGCGAGGTAGAAGAACGCGTAGCCGATGCCTGCAGCATCAAGCCGTCGGCATTGCTCGACGATGTCCTTCGCCTTGTAGCCTTTGTTCATGAAGGCCAGCGCCACATCGTCTCCCGTCTCAATGCCGATCGTCAGGCCGTCGAAACCCGCCTTCGCAAGGGCGATCAGCTCCTCGTCGGTCTTCGAAGAAACATCGGTCACCCGCGCGAAGCATCCGATGCTTCGCGCTTGCGGGAAATAGCGGTGGACGAGATCGGCTATCTCCAGCAGATGATGTGCGCGCAATCCGAACGGGTTCGCGCCCGCCAGGAATATGCGATCCGCGCCCACCTCGTCCAGCCCGAACAGATGCTCTTCAGCCTTGCGAAGCGGGTCGTGGTACCAGGTCTGCGCCTCCAGCAGGTCCGCTTCGATGTCCTGTAAAGGCGACGGACGGAACTTGAATGGCAGATCCTCGTAGAGCGTGCAGAACTTGCACTGGTGGTGCGTGCATCCTGCTGTGGCCTCGATGATGAGCGATGCCGCCTCATAAGGTGGCCGCCAGATGGTTCCCGTGTAATGCATGATGACCTCCTTGCCTCTCGCGCTTTCTTCCTTGGGCTGGTGAACGTTCCGAAGCGATCATCGCCGCATCGGTGCTATCTTTGAAGTACTGTCTTTTCATGGAGTACTTATAGGAGGAAGCATTGGCGCGAAGGCAAGGCGTGGAGGTGGAGCGCTGCAAGTCGGTGTCCACCATCCAGCGCATGATCGGCGGCAAATGGAAGATCGAGATACTCTTCTACGTCGCGCTCAAGGACGTGCGCCACTTCGGGCAGCTTCGGCGCTGCATCGGGAACATCTCCGAGTCGACGCTCTCGAAGCAGCTCAAGGAGCTGGTGGACGACGGCTTCCTTAGGCGCACCGATTTCGGCGAGGTGCCCCCGCGCGTCGAATACACGTTGACCGCCCAAGGGGAAAGCTTCGTGCCCATCCTGCTAGCCATGAAGCAGTGGGGCGAAAAGGAGCTGGGATTGTAAGACTACGACGCTACGTCGTGATGAGCATTTCAGAATGATTGTAAAAAGCGCTTGCTCGTGACGCGGCGTCATGTTGTAGAAACGGCTCCAAGGAGGTGAGATCCATGACCGTTGACAACATTGAATGCGGAACCCGCAGCAGGCAAAGCGCGAATGAAGGCGCTGTTGCCATTCATACCACCGGTGAGCTGGCCGAAGCCTGCGGCGCCACGGTGCGCACCGTGCAGTACTACGACCAGAAGGGGTTGCTTGCGCCTTCGGGTTACTCCGAAGGCGGCCGGAGACTCTATACGGAAGCAGACGCCGAGCGCCTGCGCTTCATCCTTTTGTTGAAAGCTTTGGGCTTGAAGCTGGCCCAGATCAAAGGCGTTCTGGAAAGCCCGAACCGCGAGGTCATCTTGGAAACGCTGCTGGAAGAGCGCCACGAAGAGCTGCGGCGAGAGCTGGTCGAACGCGCGGCCCAACTCCAGAGCATCGAGCTTCTGCAAGCGGACCTGCGGACCTTCGGGCATCTGACCGCCACATCGACCACGGCCATGGACACCAGAATGGAAGACAACAGAGCACGCAACCGTTTCTGGGTGGTGATGGTCGTCGTGGGCATCTTCATGGATGCCGCGTGGATCGGCACGCTCATATACGGCATCGTTTCCGGAGTATGGTGGCCGTTCCCGTTGGCCCTGCTGTTCGTCGCGGCTGCCGGCCTGTGGATGGTCATGCGCTACGATGCTCACGCCACGTACCTCTGCCCTGTATGCAAGGCGGAGTTCCGGCCGAAGATAGACGCGTTCATCTTCTCCGGCCACACCCCGACGACACGCAAACTTACGTGCCCCTGCTGCAGCACGAAAGACTGGTGCGTAGAGCGCTACCACGCAGAGCCCCTTACGGTGGCGCCGGGCGAATGCCTTCCCGGAACGTGCCATCGCCGTGATGTTACTTGCGAAACGCCCGTGTCTGTAGGCGGTGATGCCCGATGAGCCGCTTCCACGCGTTCCTTGCGCAGCATCGCGTTGCCACCTACTGCGCCATCACGTTCGCCCTCACCTGGGCCTTCTGGTTCGCGACCGTATACCCTGCCGCGCTGCCCTTGCTGGAAGCTGGCGAGAACCCCTTGGGCAGCCCCGTCATCACGCTCCTGGTGGGGGCGGGCATGCTCTTCCCCGCCATCGGGGTGGTGCTCACGCGCCTCGCCACCGGCGAGGGATTTGGCCATGCGTGGATCAAGCCGATGCAGTTCCGGCGCACGTGGAAGTACTACGTGGCAGGCTGGTTCGGCCCCATCGTGCTGGTGGCCGCAGGCGCTGCGGCGTTCTTCCTGGCGAATCCCGGCGACTTCGACCCGGCGATGCCCGGGTTCGTGAGCTTGGTGCAGGAGCAGCTGGCGGCAACCGGCCAAGCCGACGCCTTTGACGCCGCGCAGCTTCGGGTCATGGGCTACGCCCAGCTCGCCTTGGTGCTCGTCGCGCCGCTGTTGAACTGCGTGCCGTGCTTCGGCGAGGAATGGGGCTGGCGCGGCTATCTGCTGCCGAAGCTGATGGAGCGCCACTCCGCCACCTATGCCGTGGTGGCGAGCGGCATCATCTGGGGGCTCTGGCATGCGCCCATCACCGCGCTCGGGCACAACTACGGGTTGGGCTATCCCGGCTGGCCCGTCACGGGCATCTTGGCGATGTGCGGCTTCTGCGTGGTGCTTTCCGCCTTCTTCAGCTGGCTGACGCTGCGCGCGAAAAGCTGCCTTCCGGCCGTGTTCGCCCACGGCGCCCTCAACGGGTGCGCTGCTGCGCCCACCATGTTCGCGCTCACAGCTGATCCCTTCATCGGCCCTGCGCCGACCGGCATCCTCGGCGGCATCGGGTTCATCATCGTCGCGGTCATCCTGCTCGTTGCGATGTCCCGGATGAAGGATGAGCCAGGGAACATCCCCGCTGGCCCATGACTCAAATGCTCAGATCGTTGCCGGTTCGATGCGCGGGGCGAACAGAGGAGAGAACATGGTGCGATAGGCATCGCGCAGATCATCAACGGTGAACTCTTCTTCCGGCGCCGTTGAGAGCACGGTGTAGGTGCACTTCCCGTCGATGCTGAGGTAGCCTGTGTCGCAGAAGCCGTTGCGCTCATAGAACCGCATGCGGCTCTCCCGCTGTTCGCGATTCGGCGCTGCGTCCTCAAGCGGCTCCACCTCAAGAGCGATCGGGCGCGGCCCCGCCTGCTCCTTCAGCCACGTCAAAATGCGAGAGCCATAACCCCGCGATCGCACCTCATCATTCACGGCGAGGAACAGTGCATACACCATGCGCTCAGTGAAGCATGCGTTCAAAAAGCCCGCGAACACCTCTCCGTCATAGAATGCGAGCAGCCGCACCGGACGCCTGAAAGCGTTCAGCGCGAGGAGGGGCATGGGCGCGCGCTCCTCAGGCGGAAAGGCGCGCAGCAGCAGGTCGCGCACGCGCCGGTAATGCACGCCACCCAGTCCAACGGGCACGCAGGTGAGGTCATCGGTTTGCTGGATATCATCCTTCATGGGCATCATGGTATCAGGCGAAGGGGACGGCTGGCAGCAAGATCCATGCCCTTCCACGTCAAACCTCTGGGCTGAGCGCGCGCAGGAACCCTTGTGGATCATCCAAGCTCAGCCCGAAACCCAACCAGATGACGGGTATCACGGCAAGCGGCGTCAATGCGCGAGGCCTCACCACAAGGAGATAGAAGCAAGCCGGGATCCCGACCATGAAATCAAGGGGCAGCGCGACGGCCGCCACATCCGCAGGGATATGCGCCGTCACCAAGACGCCGTAGACATACAGGAGCGCAGCCGCACCGAAGAAACCAGCTGTCATGGCCTTTCTTGACTGAACCATCAACCGCTCCATCTTTCGCCTTGCTGTCCCAACCGCCTCAGCGCCTCTTCTGTGACGACCCATTTTCCATTCCGCTTGCCATTCTGCCGCTCGAGCAGCTTCTTTTTTTGAAGATCAACGGTGCGCGTCTTCACCGTTCGCTCAGAGACATTCAGGCTTTTCGCCAGTTCTTTCTGCGTCATCTTTGGATTCTCCATCAATCGACGCAATACGGCGAGCTCTTCCAAAGTGCAATCTAAAGTGCAACTTTTGCACTTTGAAAGACCGATCTTTGCGCTTTAGGACACCGCGTCGTCATCAAATGCTTTTTCACTTCCATCAACTATATCAGTGATGAGGCAGCTCGCCACCCAGCTTTATATGGCGCAACGTGCCCACCGTCCCAGAATCGATGCCCGCATGCACGATCTGGTCCGAAATCAAAGACCTATCGCAAAACGACGCATCGGTCCGTATAATCAAGCGCATGCTGATCCATCAAGGGAAGATAATCATCGAAGCCGGTCTCAATGTCTGGCCACACGAGCTCCAAACCGCAGAAGCTCTTGCTGCCCATGGCTACACCGTCGAGTTCGTCAGAAAGAGCGAGGATGACTATCAGCAGTCAGCCGATGCTTACCTCAACAAGGTTCTTTACGAGATGAAGTCTCCGACAGGGGGCCATCTTTCCGTTGTCGGCAAGAACATCAAGAAAGCGATGAAACAGTCTTGTTGCATCGTGTTCGATTCCAAGAGAATGAAGAACGTGCGTGACTTTCAAGTGCTCAACGAACTTGAAAAGCAGCTTTCCCTTCATCGCAAGATCAAATCATTGATCTTCGTCGACAAAAAGCGCATAGTCATGAAGCTGAAGTAGCTGCTATAATCGTTTCATTGAAACCGAAGCACGGCGGCGATTGTGCCCCTACCGCTTCGGTTTCCTGTTTTCATTCGCGAACCAATCCCGGTGAAGTTGGAATCGTAAAACTTGAAACGATGCATTCATGTCGCATCGCTCTTTCATCCAGGTGATTTCGAAAAGAAAAAGGTCAGAAGCGATTATGCTTCTGACCTGCTAGTTTCTGGTAGCTCCGACCGGATTCGAACCGGCGACCTCCGCCTTGAGAGGGCGGCGTCCTAAACCGCTAGACGACGGAGCCACATTCATGCGCGACGCCAAGTATACACCACCTGCGAAAGAGCGTCCGCTTCGTTCGCCGGAGCGAAAAGTGGCTGGGGTGGAAGGAGTCGAACCCTCACATACGGCACCAGAAACCGCTGTCCTGCCATTAGACGACACCCCAGTGTGCCCATTCGCGTGCGCAAACGCAGCGCAAAAAGCGCAAGTCAGCATATTACGGAATCAACGGGCGCGCGTCAAGGCTCTATAGGAGATCCCACGAGTGGTTGAGGGGACCGGCACCATGGCCCAGATCCAAGCCGAACGCCAACGCCCCTTCGATGAACGCTTTCGCCTTGCGGCACGCCCGCTCCACATCCATGCCCTCAGCCAGCCCGCAGGCGATGGCGGAAGACAGCGTGCAGCCCGTTCCGTGGGTGTTCGGGTTCTTGATCCGGTCGCCCCGCAGCCATGTGGCCGTGCCATCAGCGGCGAAGAGCAGGTCGTTCGCCGTCCGCTCATCCTCCAGAGCATGACCTCCTTTGATGAGGATGGCGGGCACGCCCCCACCGGCGCCCTGCGTGCGGATCTTCCGCGCTATGGCCTCGGCTGCGGCCACCATGCCTTCAACATCCGTGATGGCCAAGCCCGCAAGCGCTTCCGCCTCCGGCACGTTGGGCGTGATGACCTGCGCCAGAGGGAACAGGCGCTCTTCCAGCACCCGGATCGCTTCCGTCTTCATGAGCGCGGAGCCGGAGGTGGCCACCATCACCGGGTCCACCACCACGTGATGCGCGCGGTGGCGCTCAAGCCCATCAGCGATCGTGTTCGCGATATCCGCTGAAGAGACCATGCCGATCTTCACCGCCGCGGGCGGGATGTCCTCGAACACGGCGTCCAGCTGATCGGCGATCACATCAATGCTGATATCCTGGACCGACCGCACGCCTTCGGTGTTCTGCGCAGTCACCGCCGTGATGACTGACGTGGCGAACAGCCCGTGCGCCTCGATGGTCTTGATATCCGCTTGGATGCCCGCTCCGCCGCTGGAATCTGAGCCGGCTATGGTGAGGACCGAACGCTTCGTTGGCATCAGAACTCCTCTTCTACCGGCGGATGAGCGCCAACACCTCATCGGTATCAGCGAGGATGGCCGCATAGCAGCGCTTCATGTAATCCAGCCCGCTTTCCTGATCCCCGATCAGGAACGTCTCCGTGGCGTCCTTCACCACGACCAGCTGATAGTTGTTGAAATACGCATCGGCCGCGGTATGCTGCACGCAGATGTTGGTGTCGAACCCGCACAGGATGAGCGTGCTCACGCCCAACTCGTCCAAAAGCAGCCGCAAGGATGTCTGGAAGAATGCGGAATAGCGCCGCTTCTCCACCACGAAATCCTCTGGCTGCTGGCGGAGCTCCGGTGAGGGCGATGACTGCGCATCCCCCGCTAGATTGTGGTCGCCCCACAGCTCAAGCTCGCGATCGATCCCAGGGAGGTGCGCGTCGTTCGCGAAGATGACGGGGATATGCGCCGCGCGCACCGCCTCAGCGATCCGCGCCGTGTTCAGCGTGGGCGGCATGAGCTTGTCCGCGAGAGGGCTTCCGGTCAGGTCGCCCAGCTCATCGATGATGAGGACGGCGCACTGCTGCGGGTTGATGTCCGCAAGACTGTGCGCGATGCGTTGATGGTCGTATCCTGGCATGAGATCTCTCCTGTTTCAAAACCGGCGAAGGCTTCGCGCGGCCTCTTTGATATCCGGTGCGGCGAAGATGGCTGACACAGCGGCCACGCCGGCGATGCCGGTGTCTGCGAGTTTCGGCAGCCGTTCAGCGTCCACCCCTCCGATGGCGACCACCGGGATGCTGACCGCACGGCAGATGCTCGTGAGCATGGATAGGGACACGAGCTCCGCGTCGGCTTTCGTGGACGTGGAGAACACGGCGCCCACGCCCAGGTAATCAGCGCCCGCAGCCTCGGCTGCCCGCGCCTGTTCGATGGTCTGGACCGAGACGCCCACGATGGCGTCCTCCCCCAGCTCTGCGCGAACCTCTGCGCACGGAGCATCCGCCTGCCCCACATGCACCCCGTCCACGCCGCTCATCTTGACCGCCTCTATGTCGTCGTTGATGACGAGCGGCACTCCCGCCACACGGCAGACCGGCGCCAATTCGCGCGCCTGGCGCGCCAGATCCAAGGTTGAAAGCTGCTTGTCGCGCAGCTGCACGAACGATACCCCGCCGATGATGGCATCCGCTACGACCGATGCCAAGCTGCGGCCTTGAAGCCAACGCGGGTCCGTCACCGCATAGAGCCTGCATGCGCGACGGATGTCCTCTTCGGACCACTTTCGATAGATATGCCGGGGAAGCGCCACGCTCACTCCTCTCCTGAAGCGATGTTCGCGTGCGTCTCAAGCATAGCACCATCCAACTTGAAAAGCCCGTCCAGCAGGTACGTGCGGAACGACCCATTCCCGTCCGCCGGTCCCATGCGATGAGCTGCCACCTCTCCCGCCACGCCCATGGCCGCGACCGCTGAGATGACCGCGTCGCGCAGATGGTCCTGACCGGCTGCAGCGAACGCGCCGGTGATGGCGGAGAGCATGCATCCAGAGCCCGTGATGGATGCCATGAGCGGGCTTCCGTTGCGAATGGCGACCGCCCGCGCCTCATCCGCCACGATGTCGATGGCGCCGGTGATGGCGACCACCGCCCCCGTGCGGGCGGCGACGCGCTTGGCGAACGCGGAGCTGGCAGCCAGATTCTCCTCCGTGACCACATCCTCTGGAGCCACATCCACCCCTCGCGTGGACGCGCTGGCGCCAGCGAGCGCCTTCATCTCCGACATGTTGCCGCGGATGACGGTGATGCCGTATCCATCCAAGAACTCAGAGGCGGTCTCAGACCGGAGGGCGCTGGCCCCCGCGCCCACTGGATCCAAGATGATGGGATGGCCCAGCTCGGTGGCTTTCGCCGCCGCCAGACGCATGCCCTCGATGGTGCCAGTGTTCAGCGTGCCGATGTTCAGCACGAGCGAGCCGCAGATCCCCGTGATATCCTCCACGTCCAACGGTTCATCGCTCATGATGGGTGATGCGCCGCAAGCCAGAAGCGCATTCGCGCAATCGTTCACCGTGACGTAATTGGTGATGCAATGGACGAGCGGCGTGGTCTTGCGCACTTGCTCAAGGCAACGCGAAAGCGCCAGCGGTTCCATCAATGATGCCTGTTCGGCCGAATCAGCCATGACTACTCCCTTCGTTGGCATTACCCACATCAGGTTGAAGGGTCGGGGCGGGCGCGCCCCCTCTCAGCCCGCTGCCTGCGAGCTCCCCTGCACAAGAGATTATAACGGATGGAAGATGGCGATCGTGCCCGTTTCCACCCCGATCATGACCGCTTCCCCGATCAGCTCATTGGATAGCCCCAAAGACGTGCGATTCGTGAGGGTGGCATCATCCAGCTCCCATTTGAGCCCCCGTTCGAACACGCCCGTGCTCGCATCGCTCAAGGAGAACACGGACACGGTGCCGCTCTCCTGTGCGGGCGCTTCGAAGATGTCCGGGCCAGTCAGGAAGATGACGGCTTCCTGGTCCCCGATCGCGGTCACGCGCATCCCCCGTTCGCTCATCCGAGCGAACAGCTGAAGGTTGGCGAGCGTGTGATCCAACCTGCGCCCCAAAGCGCCGAACACGAACACGGCCTCAGCCCGCTCGGTCTTCGCGCGAGCGAGCGCCAGCTCCATGTCAGATTCATCCTTGTCAGAAGAGAACCGCACCACGCGGATGCCCTTCGGGATGTAGCCAAGCGAATCGAAATCCCCCAGCGCCATATCCGGCACCCGTCCGATGGCCTCCAAGCTGGCGAAGCCGCCGTCAACGGCGATCACCACATCGAACATGCCTTGGGCATCCATGCATGAGAACTCATCCGCGTTGAAGTCGGATGCGCCCACCAAAGCCGCTGTTCTCATGGATGAAGCTCTCCCCGTGGTCTGCGTTTTGCATGTTTTGTTAGAATACCACGCCGAAGCGGGCCGAGCGGTCGCGTGCGCCTTGGCGCATGAGGAAAGTCCGGGCTCCACAGGACAAGATGCCAGCTAACGGCTGGGCGGGGTGACCCGACGGATAGCGCCACAGAAAAGAAGACTCCGGCCATCCCCCGTTGGCCGTCCGGGACGTTCCTGAGCTTCATGTTCGCAGCAACTGGATGCGGAGGTGGAGCGCAGGAGCGCCCCGGACCTTGGGAAAAGCTGAAACGGTGCGGTAAGAGCGCACCAGCGCGTCGGCAACGGCGCGGCTTGGCAAGCCCCATCTGGAGCAAGCGCGAATAGGGATGCGATGCGGCCGTCCTGCCGCGCATCCGGGTTGCGTGCTGGAGGCCTGCGGTGACGCAGGTCCTAGATAAATGGCCGTTCACGACAGAACCCGGCTTACAGGCCCGCTTTGCTTTGAACAACAAAAAGGACGGGACGAAAACCCCGTCCTCATGGAATCCAGCGTTTGATCCTGCTTGAAAGCTAGTCGACGTCCTCGAAATCGTCCTCAACGTCACCGAAGCCGGAAAGGTCCTTCTCGTAGACGCTGGTGACCGGCGTGGCCGTCTCCACCACGGCCGCTTCGACCGGAGCTGCGAAGTCCGTGGCCACATCCTCTTCGTAGACCACATCGATCTCTCCCGCATCACGACCGATGCCAGGGATGTTGTCGATATCATCGTCATAACCAAGATCATTGAGCTTGCGGGTGGCATCGTCGATGAAGTCACGTAGGATGTCCGCATACTCTTCGCGGGTGTCCTCACGGTCATCTTCGAGCTTGCGGATGGCATCCAGCACGTCTTGGCGATCAGCGTTCGCGCGGCTGATGATGCGGTCAGCCTCTTCTCGAGCGTCCTGCATGGTCTCAGACGCCTGAGCGTTGGCCTTCACGATGATCTCATCAGCGGAACGCTGAGCGATAATGAGCGCCTGGGAGATGGCGCTGTCGTTCGCGCTCTTCTCGGCCAGCAGCGCCTCAAGCTCGGCGATGCGATCCTCTTTCTCGGCGAGCACCGCGGCAGAGGGGCCGACCTCGATCTCTCCGGTGACATCATCCGGCTCCACCGTCTCATGGACCACGATGGTCTCCGGCTCAGCGTTGCGTGCCTCCTCAAGCTGCTCTTCCAGCTCGGCGATGCGGTCATTCAGATAATCGATCTCATCGGCAACATGCTCAAGGAACACGTCGACTTCATCAACGTCATACCCTTTGCGGTCGATCGCGAAACTTTGGTTGTGGATATCCTCTGCGGTGATAGCCATCTGCGTATCCCTTCGATTGCGTTGCCCAGACGCTCCCGCGCCCTTATGCCCTAAAAGATGATATATAGCACGCGCACGACCAATTGTAGAACAATAATGGCGAAGATGGGCGATATATCCACCATTCCTCCAATTGGCGGAATGAAGCGACGGAACAGATCAAGATAGGGGTCGCAGATCTTGCTGAGCACGTTGTCGATGTCGGCCAAGATGCCCGGCTTGGTGGGGATCCACGACAGCAGCACATAGACGAAGAGGATGAACGTGTAGAGGTCCACCAATTGAACCAAGAGGCTCATGATCATGAGGAAAGCTCCTTCGCTCGTATGATGGCTGCGCCCACGCCCGCAGCCGCAACGGATTCCATGCCGGCCTTGTCCATGGCGTCAAGAGCGGCCAGGGTGGTGCCCCCAGGAGAACACACCGAGCGCCGCAGCTCCTCCAAGGAAAGGCCGCTTTTCATCAGGACCGCCCCTGTGCCCGCCAGCGTCTGTCGAGAGAGCGCGCGGGCAAGCTCAGGATCCAAGCCCTCCCGCTCCCCGGCCGCAGCCAAACACTCGGCGAGCCAGGCGAAATAAGCCGGGCCGCCGCCCGAAAGGGCGCAAACCGCATCCATCTGATCCTCTTCCACGATGAAAGAGTCGCCCAAGCAAGCGAAGAGGCCATTCACGAAGACGGCGTCCTCATCAGAAGCGCTGGCGCCTGCGGCCACCACCGTGGCGCCGCATCCGACGGACAGGGGCATGTTCGGCATGACGCGCACCACCCGCGCGCACGGAAGCGCTTCTTCGATGCGCGTGGTGGGGATGCCCGCCGCGATGGAGATGACCAAGGGCGAAGCCGACGCGGCTCTCGTCTGAACAAGAAGGGGCAGCACTTCGTCCATCTTCTGCGGCTTCACCGCCAGGATGATGATGGCAACGTCCTCCGGAATCTGGTCCGCTGAGGAGTGGACCTCAACGGAAAAGCGGTTCGCCAACGCTTCGCCATGGGATCTGGTGGGAACCACGACATCAACGCCGCGCTCCATGAGCGACCGGGCCGCTGGATCCTGCGAAGCGGACCAACCATCCAGCATGGCCGTGCCCATCTTGCCGCAGCCGATGAGCGCGACGCGGCCGCCGTGCGCAGAGCCTTCCTGCGATGCCATTTAGATGATGCCCAGCGTGGATAGATTGATGCGCTCCGCCTCAGAGAACGCGTCCCCGCAGCAGATGACGAACGTCTTGTCGGCCACGCATTCGACGCCAGCGCCCAGGGCGCTGGCCGCCCCGAATGAGAAATCGAGCAGGCGATGCATGAGGTTGCCATCAACGCCGGTGAGCACGAGCACCGCGACTTCGCCGCGTTTGAGAGCCTGGGTCACGTTTTCGGCATCTTCATAGGTGGCGGGACGGATGACCTGCAGCTGCCGCCTGCCCGCTACGCTTGAGATGCTCTGCGCTGCCGCGCCGATGATGGGCAGCGAAGAGCCACCCTTGCTGGAAGAACCTGAAGTGGAGGAGAAGAGCGAATCCAGGCCTTCGCGCCGGCGGTTCCCCGCATCCGACACCGCAGCGGTGCCTTCAGGCGTCATGGATGGCGGCAGCGAGGAATCCACCATGGTGCGGCCGTTGCGGCCCGAATAGCTGCTGCCCGTGAGCGGGATGGAACGGCTGCGCGTGCTCTCCTCAGCATCTGAGCGGGAGACCAGGTGCGGCAGGCTGCTGGAGAACGAATGGCTGCGGCCCACAGAGCGCGTGCTGTAGCCCGGATCCTCATCTACGTAGGCATCCCCGTTCTCCTCGTATTCGTCATATTCATCGTACTCATCATATTCATCATAGGCATCCTGCTGCGGCTGCTGATGCTCCAAGCCCAGCTTCTCTTTGAGGGAACCGAACACGCTTCTCGTGTTAGCCATATCGTCACTCCTGATCCGTCCCTGTCAGAGCGCTGCCTGCAAGGGAAATGATGGTAGGTACATTAAACCTCATTTGCACCCGTTTCATGGCGGTTTATGCAAACTCTTCGCTGAAAATCGCCCGGCCGATGCGCACGATGGTGCTCCCCGCCGCCACCGCTTCCGGCCAGTCTTCGCTCATGCCCGCAGAGATCTGATCGAACCCTGCGGCTTGGTCAGGCGCGAGCTGGGAGCGGATCTCAGCCGCCAACGCGACCAGGCCATCGAAGCAGGCGCGCGCCACGCGCGCATCTCCTTGAGGCGCCATGGTCATGAGCCCGCGAACGCGCACCCATGGGAGCTGGGCGATCCGCTGCACGCGAGCCAGCGCCTCGTCTGGCGACACGCCGCTTTTGGAAGCCTCGCCCGACACGTTCACCTCCACGAGCACATCCTGCACCTGACCCAGCTCTCCGGCCACGCGGCTGATCTTCTCAGCGTGACGCAGCTCGCAGAGCGAATGGATGAGGGACGCATGGCGCACGATGTCCGGGATGCGCCGTGACTGGATGTTGCCGATGAAGTGCCATTGCGCCTCTGGCAGCGCCTCTGCTTTGGCCATGAGCTCATCCGGGCGGTTCTCGCCGAAGGCGCGTGCTCCGGCCTCGAAGGCCTGGCGAGCGCCCTCCACGTCAACGGTCTTGGACACGGCCAGGAGCGTGACCTCATCCGGGCTGCGTCCCGCCGCTTCGCATGCTTCCGAAACGCGCTCCCGCTCGCGAACGTACCGATCAGCGATGGTCATGGCTGCCAGCTCCTTCCCTTCCCGACGGCGATGATGAGAGCAGCTCCGATGCGCCCGCTCACGCCTCCGGGGCAGTGCGGAACGCGAACGCGCCGTGACGCCCGCACGTGCCGCCCTCTGCCCGATATGAATAGAATCGATCCCGGTCGCACACCGTGCAGAAACCCGCATCCGCGATGCGCTCAGGATCCGCGCCCGCGCTCACGAGGTCTTCGATGAGCGCCGCTTTGAGGTCCACGTGGCGCTCTGATGCCAGCGCCACCGCGCCGAACTCCGCCTCGAACAGCGCGCGGGTATCCTCGCCCACCTCGAAGCATTCAGCGTGGATGTAAGGGCCAAGATAGATGTTGATGGAGCAGGCGATGTCCGCAACACCCCCGCCACACGCGCCACTCTGCTTTCGCCGCCTTTGGCTTTGGACGGCGCTGGCCAACGCGCGGAGCGTCTTCGATGCGATGCGCCCATGCGTGCCGCGCCATCCGGCGTGAGCCACGGCGAACGCCCCGTCAGGGGATGCCATGATGAGGGGCGCGCAATCCGCGAAGCAGAGCAGCGCGAACACATCGGCCACATCCACCACCACGCCATCAGCCCCGGCTTCGGCTGCATCTTGAGCTTGGCGCACATCGTCGCCGGGAAGGACCGTGACCAGCTCCGTGCCATGGACCTGCTTGGGATTGAGCAAGTGCGCGGCGGGAGCTCCGACGACCTTCATGAGATGGTGGATGTTGCGCAAAGCGGGCGATTCCCCTTCGCCAGCGAACCGGCCCAGATTCAAAGAATCGTACGGGGCAGCGCTGAAGCCGCCTGCGCGCTCCGTGAACCCGATGCGCACGCCCGTGGCCTGGAAGAGAGCATCGTCCGTATGGAAACGAACGCCTGAGCCATCCTCATCAAGGCTCAGGCGCGGAAGTTCCAGTTCAGGGAGCAAGGAGCTTGCCTTCTTCCCCTATTGGCGCTTCAAGAAGTCAGGGATGTAATCCTCATCCGCGTAACTGGTCTGCTGCGCGGAGAACGTGGTGGGCGCGGCCTGCATGGGAGCGGGGGCGGTGGAGACGGCATAGGTCTCCGTGGCCGAGAACGTCTCTTGCTGTGGGATGCGGCTGCCGAATGTCATGGAGGATTGCGAAGGCTGGTTGCTGAAGCCCGTGGCGATGACCGTGATGCGCACCGCGTCCTTCATGCTCTCATCGATGATCTGGCCATAGATGATGTTCGCGTTCTCGTCAGCGCAAAGCTCGATGGTGCGCGCGGCATCCGACACTTCCGTGAGCGTGAGGTCCGGGCCGCCGGCGATGGAGAAGAGCACGCGGGACGCGCCCTGGATGGAGGTTTCCAACAGGTTGGAGTTGGTGGCTTGCTGCGCCGCCTCAAGCGCGCGGTTCTCACCGGAAGCCAGGCCGATGCCCATCATGGCCGTGCCCGCATCCTTCATGACCGTGCGGATGTCCGCGAAGTCAAGGTTGATGAGGCCGGGAACGGTGATGAGGTCCGTGACGCCCTGGATGCCCTGGCGCAGCGTGTCGTCCGCGATGCGGAACGCATCCATCATGGATGTCTTCTTCTCGACTATCTCAAGGAGGCGGTCGTTCGGGATGACGATGAGCGTGTCCACCTTGCCGGAAAGCAGCTCAACGCCCTGTTCGGCCTGATTGCAGCGCACGCGGCCTTCGAAGCCGAAGGGCTTGGTGACGATGCCCACCGTGAGCGCGCCGATCTCATCGCGAGCGATCTCAGCGACGATGGGAGCAGCGCCCGTGCCCGTGCCGCCGCCTTCGCCTGCGGTGACGAACACCATGTCCGCCTCGGCCAGAGCTTCGCGGATCTCCGCACGGCTCTCTTCGGCGGCCTGGCAGCCCACTTCCGGATTGGCGCCGGCGCCCAGACCCTTGGTCAGCTCATCGCCGATGTGGATGGTCTTGTCAGCGCCCGACAAAGCGAGCGCTTGGTAGTCCGTGTTCACGGCGATGAACTCAACGCCTCGAACGCCCGTTTCCACCATGCGATTGACGGCGTTGGTGCCCGCGCCGCCGACTCCAACGACCTTGATGACTGCCAGATGGTTTCCTGAGAAATTCGGCATTATAGCTCCTCCAGTGCTGCTGCGTTTCATCTTCGTGCTCGCTTGGGCGCAGACTGTTGGAACGCATCCGCGCATTTGGATGATAATTGTACACGATGGGGTTGAGGTTGCAAACGAATGTGCGGATGTTTTGTGGCGGCGTCCAACTTCAAGAGCAGCGGCGTTTCCGGACGGCGGCGCGCTCAAGAAACAGCGCGCCACGTTGGGCGATCGGGCACGCGCACGTTGATGTAGACGACGCCGGGATTCTCCTCGATGATCTGATTGCAGATGCGCTCCTTTTCGCGGATGTTGTCCGCAGAGCCGAACGCGATCTCTATGTTGTTGTTCAGCGTGAGGAGCGTGGACTCCTCATCCGTGGCCGTCACCGACTTCATCTCATCCGCCAGATCCGTGGTGAGGCCGTTGATGATGGAAAGCGCATTCAAAATGGGATCGTCGGTGCAATACGCCCCAATCTTGGGATCAACGCCATAGGCCACGCCCTTGATATGGAGCGCCTGATCCGCGTCATCGTAGATCTTGGGCGATATCTTCTGCCCCACCTCTGAAGACTTCTCCGGGATGGCCATGAGCCACATGCCGTCGTCAGCCAGCGCCCATTTCTGGATGGTCTGCGATGCGCCCAGGGGCACCTCGGCGATGGCGCCCAGCTCGCGTTCGGTCACGTCTATCTTGAGCGTGTCCGGGAACACCCGGTTCACCGTCACGTCCTCCACCCACGAATCCCGGATCAGGCTGGATCTGATCCCGTCCGCATCCACGTTCAAAAGGGTGGCGCCCTCAGGCACGGAGACCAGGGCGGACACCTCTTCGTCGGTCAGGTGCTCCGCGCCGTCGATCTCCACATGCTGAATGCGGAACGCGCCGGTGTTCGCCATGGCGGCGAGGGTGATGACGGCGGCCAAGATGACGGCCACGGCCACCCCCAGCACGATGAGCGGAACGCGGCTGGCGCGCGCCACGCGAGCCGCCGCCGTCACGCGATCATGGGACCGGACGCTGCGGTTGATCTCCCCGACGGTGCGCGATGTGGTCTTGGACGATGCCGCGCGCGCCTTCGCTGGTCTCGGCGCTCTTGCGGACCTCGCCTTCGATGGCTTTGCAGGCTCGAACCGCTTGGCCGCCGCTCGCTGATGCGAAGGGGCGTCTTTGAGCGGGCGCTTGGCGCCGGAGCGGCGGTTTCGCGGGTTCCCGGAGACGGGGGCGGAGGCAGATGAGGGCACGTGCGAAGACGGCATGCGTCCCGCGGGCCGCCGTCTGCTAGAAGCCGAGGAGCCGGACTTCCGGTTGGAGCGTGATGCCATAGGCTCTCTGCACCTCTGATCTGACCAGTTCCATGAGCGCGCGCACATCCTCCGCCCGCGCGCCACCCGTGTTCACGATGAAGTTCCCATGCACGTCCGAGACCTGAGCGCCGCCGATGCGCGTCCCCTTGAGGCCCGCCTCCTGGATCATCTTGGCTGCGGATGCGCCTTCCGGGTTCTTGAACACGCTGCCGCAGCTGGGCAGCCCCAACGGCTGGCTCTTCTTGCGCCGCGCAAGGTTCGCCTCCATTCTGCCACGGATGAAGAACGGATCGGACGCCTTCATGGAAACCTCGCATTCGGCGATGATCGCGTCTGAGGGGATGTCCGTGGTGCGGTAGCCCCAGGCGATATCCGCCGCGGGGATGCGCTCGATGCCGCGGCGAGCGCTGATGGTGACGATGCTCGAGATGACCGACCCCATCCACTCATCCCGCGAGCCGGCGTTCATGCGGACCGCGCCGCCGACGCTGCCCGGCGTTCCCACGGCGAACTCCAATCCCGTGAGCTCCTGCCGCATGGCCTCTTGGACCAGCGCCGAGAGCATGACCGCCGCCCCTGCCGTGATGCGGCCTTCTCCCCAATCACAAGCCATGCGCTTGAAATCGCGTCCGAGCGTGAGGATCACGCCGCGGAAGCCCTCATCAGAGACGAGCAGATTGGTGCCGCGGCCCACGATGACCCAAGGGACGTCCTCCTCTGCGCAGGTCGTCACGATGTCGCGCACGGAGGACGGGGAATCAGCGCGCACGTAGTAATCAGCCGGACCGCCGATGCGGTAGGACGTGTGGCGCGCCATGGGCTCTTTGATGCAGGCTTCACCGTCGAAGGCATCCGAAAGCAACAGACGCTGCAAAGGATCCGCGTGCTTGGGGGCGGAAGCGGACGATGGGCGATGCTGCACGTCAGCCCTCGTCCTGCGCGCGGCGAGCCAGCTCATCCAACACCAGCTGGCCGATCTCCGTCACATCCCCCGCGCCCAGCGTGAGCACCAGATCCCCCGGTCCTGCCAGATCGGCCACGGCGCGCGGCACGTTCAAGCGGCGCGGCACGTAGTGGGCGTCCGGATGGCCCGCATGGTCCAGCACCACGTTCAAGAACGTCTTGCCCGTCACGCCCGGAACCGGCGTTTCGCCAGCTGGGTACACATCCATGAACGTGACGGTGTCCGCATCGTCGAAGGCGCGGCCGAATTCGTCATGGAGCACATCTGCGAACAGCTTCGCGCGGGAGTACCGATGGGGCTGGAAGACCACATGGATCTTGTCGTAGTCAAGCTCGCGCGCGGCCTTGATGGTGGCCGCGATCTCCGTGGGATGATGGGCGTAGTCATCCACCACATCCACCTCCGCCTGGCGCCCCACCAGATCGAAGCGTCGGCGCACACCGGCGAACTGGGCGAGCGCGCGAGCGGCAGCATCCACGTCTTCGCCCAAGACATCCGCCATGACCAAGGTGGCCGCCCCGTTCAGCACGTTGTGGATGCCAGGGTTCTGCTTGATGGTGCTGGACACATGCCGACCGTCGGGGAGCTGGAGCGTGAAATGGGAGGCCAAGCCTTCCTTATGCACCTCCAGCACGCGCGCATCCGCATCCGCTTCAAGGCCATAGGTGATGACGTTCGCAGCGTTCTCGCGAGCCACTTGGACCAGCTTCTCGTCTCCGGCCCACACCACCACCGGGCCTCCTTCAGGCACCAGGGAGATGAATTGGCCGAACTGGTCATAGATCTCATGGATGTCCTCGTAATGATCAAGGTGATCCGGTTCGATGTTGGTGACGATGACCGCAGAGGGAGAGAGATGCGTGAAGGATTTGTCGGATTCGTCGGCCTCCACCACGTAGTAATGGCCCTCCCCTGAATGGGCGTTCGTGCCGTAGGCGCGCACCATGCCGCCGATGAGGAACGTGGGAGAAAGCCCGATCTGGTCGAACACGGAGGCCAGCATGGAAGACGTGGTGGTCTTGCCATGGGTGCCCGCCACCGCGATGGTGTCCAGATCGCGGCCCAGATGGGCCAGCATCTCCGCGCGGCGCACGATCGTGAGGCCGCGCTCTTTGGCTTCCACGAGCTCCGGATTGTCCTCCAGGATGGCCGTGGAGATGACCACCGTGGGGTCCGTATCCGGGATGTTCGACGCCTCATGGCCGATGTGGACGGGGATGCCCGCTTCCACGAGCGGCGCGGTGAAACGGCTGGCCTTGAGGTCCGACCCTTCCACGTGGAGGCCCTGGTCGTGGGCCACGCGCGCGATGCCGCTCATGCCCACCCCGCCGATGCCGATGAAATAGACGTTGTCAGATACGGTCTGAGCCATGGGCATCTCCTTGGGGACTGAGGCCGGCGGGTTTCATTTCCGCAGACATTCTAACAGGCTCGCGCCGTCCCTCAGCGTTGCAGCTTCTTCATCCCCCAGAGGATGACGCCCGTGCCCACGATGGCCACGCCCAAAGGCAACAGCGCCGCCAGCCACTCCGCCGGCGCGGGCAGATAGGCGGTCCCCAAGGCGAACGTGGTGTCCCAATCCAGGTATCTGCCCGTGGAGATGGGATAGGGCCCTGTCACGGCATCCGTGCCCGACAGCGTCAGATACAGCGAAGGGGCGTTGTAGGCGGGATAGAGCAACATCAGGCGATGGGCGAAGATGCCGATGATCACCAAGATGGCTGCAACGGCTTTAGGAGCGGCTTTCGACGACCTCGCCGTGATGAAGAGCATGATCATGCCCGCAGCTGGCAGCAAAAGCTCGCACAGGTAGAGCGGCAGCTGCGCGCCGATGGCCGCCAGAACGCCGCTGGATTCCGGCGTCCCCTCCAAAGCCACGAGCCCCAGATCCCCCAAGGCCAAGATCAGGTGCACGGCGATGGCTCCCGCGCACAGACGGCTCAACCAAGCGACCCCGGTCGCAGGGGAGCTTTTCGCCAGAGCGATGAGCAAAGCGAGCGCGCTGCCGCTGACCACGGCCACGGCCAGGAAATCCACGGGCATGAGAGGCGTCGCCCACCAAGCATGGGCCGTTTGCAGCGAGAACAGGAGCCCTTCGACGATCTGGAGGATCACCGCCAATGCCCCGGCCAGAGCCGCCCACAGCTTCACGTGGGCGCTCCCCCGCGCGATCATGACGAGCTGGACCACTGAGGCTGCGACGAAAGCGGTGAGCGCGATCATGTCCCACGCCAGAGGAGAGCGGAGGTTGAGCCCCGTCATCATGAACAGGATGTTGCGCAAAGCGCCAAGGTCAGCCAGAATGGCCACGCCTGCGGCGGCCACGCAGGCCAATCCCACCGCCGCGGCTGTTTTCGCCAGAGGCTTGAGGTCCTCGCGCCCGGTCAGAAAGATAGCGCTCGCCACGATCTGAGAGCCCGCGCCGAACCCCACCATGAAGGCGAACAGAGCGATCATGAGCCCCCAGAGGAATATGTCCGTCATGCCCGATCCAGCCAACAGGCCGCCAGCGAGCTGCCAGACCCAACCCAGAAGGCCTGCGGCCAACAGGGCGCACCCGATGATCCAGAACTTGCGCGCGTTTTTCTCCATCATCGCTGCCCTCCTTCCAAGGATGCTTGCACTTGATCCACCTGAGAGACCCCATGGGCGGCCAGATAGTAGACGTTCGGTTTGGTGTGATACTCATCTCCCAGCGTGAATGTCTCTTTGCCATCCAGATACACCCTGATCTTCGATTCGGGATCGTCCATATCCCCGAAGATGCGCGCATTGCCCGGGCACGCCCGGCAGCAAGCGGGCTCTTTGCCCTGAGAGGTGCTCTGGGCGCAGAACGTGCACTTCTCCATGACGCCCTCGGGGCGCTCGGGCGCGTAGACCAGATGGTCCCCATCGCGATAGGGCTCCGGGTAGCCATATTCGAGAGCGGCCCCGTCAAGGCCCACCATCCTCGCCGGTTTGCCCCAATTGAACTGGCGAACGCCGTAGGGGCACGCGCTGGCGCACATCCGGCACCCGATGCAGCGATCGTAATCCACCAGGACCGTGCCCGTATCTTCATTGATGTAGGTGGCCTGGGTAGGGCAGACCACCTCGCACGGAGCGTCGGTGCAGTGCTGGCAGCTGATGGGCACGAACTCCATGCGGAGCTGGTCGTTCACCTTCACGGCCACATCGTATTCCGGCGTGCCGCTGGTGAACACGCGGTTCCACCAGATCCCTTGGGGTTGAGCGTTGAAATCCTTGCAAACCACCGCACAGGTGCGGCATCCGATGCAACGGCCCAGATCTATGGCCATGGCGTATCTCATGATTCAACCCCCTTCGGATATTCGATCCCTGACCCCGCAGGAGCGTTTCCGGCGAGGACGCTCTTGCCCGCATCCTTCACGATCTGAGGGGCGCCCCCATCGCAGAGGCGCACGTTGCAGGCGGTCTCATTCCAAGCCATGTTCGGCGACCAAACGCTGACCAGGTAATACACCTCGTTGGTGGGATTGATCCACGGCCAGATGAGCGAGTTGTAGCTGGTTTTGTTGTCGTAGGCAGACCACCAGCCTTGATCGAAGATGCACTGGGTGGGATACACGCCGGGGTCTTCGATGAGCTGGCCTTGCACGGTCCCGCGGCTGTTGTACACCTCCACCCAATCTCCCGTCTTCAAGCCGCGCGCCTTCGCCGTCTCCGGATTCAGCCACACTTTCGGCGTGTTATCTTGCAGCTCCAACATGAACGGGTTGTTCACATAGGTGGCATGGACCCGGAAGGCGCTGTTGCGCGTGGTGTAGCCAAGGGGGTAGAGCTCGCGCGCATCCGGATCATCTTTGTACTCCGTGTCCTCGAAGGGAGGCTTGTAGCAGGGCAGCTGCTCATCCAGCTCAAGGAAGATGTCCTCATCCCGGTAGAACTCGATGCGCCCCGAACGCACGAATTTGGAGGTCACGTCCAAGGGATTGGGGCGAGAAACCGTGGGGAACGGCACGCGCTCATGGATCTGCTCCCAAAACGGTATCCGCTTCTCTCCGGGATTGCTGTGGGCGAGCTTCCCCGGACCCTGGCGAAGCTCCTCCGGCGTCAAGTGATCGATGGTGGGGCCGCCCTTTTCGAGCAGAAGCGCCAGCACCTCATCGGCGCGCTTCTCTGAATCCTCCGGCGCGAACCGGGGCCAGAGCGCCTCTTTCGAAGGATCGATCCGATTCGCCAGCTCCGTGAATATCCATATCTCTTCTCTGGCATCCCCCGGCGGGTCCACGATACGCTGCTGAAGCTGCACGTAGGGATGGAGCGGCGTGGTGGTGAGCTCTGTTTTCTCATACCAGCTGGCGCAAGGGAACGTGACCGTGGCGTTGGCGGCGGTGAGCGTCCGCTGGAACTCAAGGCAGATGAGGCATTCTATCTCGCCCGTGTCCACGGCGTTGCGCAACCAGTTCGCAACGTTATGCTGCTCTAAAGGGTTGCCCCATCCCACCACGAGCGCTTTGAAGCCGTCCTTGGGATACTTCGCCTTCATCTGCGGCGTTGGGCCGTTCACCCAGTAATGGAAGGGGCAGGATGCCTTGATGGCCCCTTCGGGCACCATCCAGCTGGCCGTGTTGAAGCGCGTCTTGTATTGGCCCACATAGGTGGAGATGCCGCCTCCCAGCTGGCCGATGTTGCCCGTGAGGCATGCCACCAAGGCGCAGGCGCGGCCCTTGAGGTCTCCGTGGTACCACTGCTGGGTGCCGCCGCCGAAGATGATGTGCATGGGTTTGGTGGCAGCGGCTTCCCGAGCGATGCGCACGATGTCTTCTGCAGGAACGTTGCAGATCTGCGCTGCGGCCTCAGGAGAATAGTCGGCCAAGCGCTCCATCAGAAGCTGGAACCCCGGCTTCGCTTGGATGGTCGCGCCATCTTTCAGGGTCAGCTCATAGGTTCCCGTGAGCGCGTAGTCGTTGTCGGGCAGCTCCAGGGGCGTCACGGATGCCGGCATGCCGGACCCTTGCTCCACGGCCACGAAGCTGGTGCGGAAATCCGGGATGTCGGATGCGGGCTCCAGGCCCTCAACGTCCGCGGCCAAAACGCGCTTGCCCGTCTCAAGGTTCACCAGCAAAGGAGCGTCGGTGTAGGTGCGCATGAAATGGTCGTCGTAGAGGCCCTCGTCGATGATGGTCTTCGCCATGGCGAGGGCGAACGCGCCATCGGAGTCAGGGGCGATGCGCACCCATTCGTCCGCCCGCTCAGCGGAAGCGGAGTAATTCGGGTCGAAGTAGATGACCCGGCCGCCTGCTTCTTGGGAGTAGGTGAGGAAATGGGCATCGGGCATGCGCGTGACCATGATGTTGGAGCCGAAGATGAGCGTGAGCTTGGAGTCTTCCCAGCAGTAGGATTCCAACTCCTCGCTCTGGCAGCCGAACGTCTCAGGCCAGAACATAGGAAGGTCGCCGTTCAGCTCATAGCCGCCGATGACCGACCAGCCGAAGGTGTTCGCTATGCGAACCAGAGCGCCTTTCTGGATATGACCCGTGCCTTGCACCTGGTAGATGACGCCGATGGAATCCGGACCGTATTTCTCCGCGATGGCGCGCAGCTGCTCCGCCGCCGTGTCCAACGCGGTGTCCCAATCCGTCTCAACCTGCTGGCCGTCTTCGCCTTTGATGAGCGGCACGGTCAGGCGATCCGGCCCCGCCAGCATCGTGTTGATGGAAAGCCCCTTCAAGCACCCTCGCGGGTTGTAATGCTCATAGGGGTAATCGGCTGCTTGCTGGACCATGCGCACCCGGCCATCCTTCACGCAGGCCACCATCCCGCAAGCGCCAGTGCAGTTGGGAGAGCACGTGGTGCGGACCCACTGCTCCTCCCCCGGCAGCCCATCGTCGAAGGTCTCAGCATGGGCGATGCTCGGAGCGCCTTCAAGGACCATCGAAGCCCCCAGCGCGCAGGCGGCCCCGGCGCTCGCTCCCACGAAATCACGGCGTGTCAGGCTCTTCATCCCTGCCCCTCTCTCCTTCTCGAACGGATCCGCGTCCGTATCAGTCACGTCAGTCATTTTGACTGTCAAGGTCATGGATAGAAGAATCTGATGCCGAACCGTTTTCGACGGCATCGCCTTTCAGCGCATCACCCGCGGTCACCAATGATCGTTACGAGAGATCCATTTCGGAATACTCCACGTTCGCAGGCTTGTAAGCTGCCACGAATTCCTTCGGCTCATCCTTCGTCAGGAAGATGCCCACTTCCTTCATGGGTTCATAGGTCTTCCCATCCACGATCCGCATTCACATCACCTTCTTCTCCAATAGACCCGCTCGCTAAAGCGTGCCGCATCTTTCATTCTGACCATTTTACGGCTGCGCTGCTTTCAGAGTGTGCGTTGGCAGAAGGGCGCTGCCAACGCCTTTCATTGCGTCATCTGCCGGATAGCCTGGCGCACGGGGTTGATCCAGGTGATGCGGCGGCTTCTCCAGCTTCGTTGCATTACCAAGCGGCGGATGCGCGGGTCACCGTTTTCGTTCACACGGTTGACCGGTGGCACCCAATGGGTGCGCTACAGGGCTTCCCCTGGATTTTGGACGACCCCGCTTCTGTAGCGCAGGCATCGCCTGCCACTGGGGGTCCTATGCACCAGGGTGCTGGGTATGCGCATCAGCCGCCATGCCCATGTTCCAGAACAGGAGAAGCTTTCGCCCTCGCGCCGCAGAGGGCGGCGCTAATGGTTTGGCGCCGGCAAACGGATACGGAACAGAAAGATCAACCGGCGCGCCTTTTCGGCGGCGAAGCCGCATCGCAGAGGCACCGCAAGAAGATCGAGGCGCACATTCTCAGCTGAGATTCTCAGCGGGAACGCACGTGCAGCAGACGATGTCCGCCAGGCGATCAGCAGCCGTGATGGAGTCAGAGACCGTGGCCGCAGCGCGCATCTGATCGCGCAGCGCCCCATCATCCACCAGTTTGAGCACGCTCTCACGGAACAGGGGCGTGTCCAGCTGGTCATCTTTCACCATGAGCGCGGCGCCCGTATCCACCCATGCCTGGGCGTTAGTGGTCTGATGATCCGCCGTGGCTGCGGGGAACGGCACCAAAAGCGCTGGGATCCTCCGCGCTGAGATCTCCGCCAAGGATGTGGCCCCCGACCGAGAGACGATGACATCCGCCGCCGCCATGGCCTCAGGCATCATATCTTGGTACCCCAGAAGCTGATACCGCGCGCGCTCCTCTTCCGTGAGCGCCATGGCCTCCTCCACCGACTCCAGCTCCTTGGGCCCGGTGATGTGCATGACGTGCAGGTTCTCCCGCTCCACCAGGTCCTCTTTCATGGCGCAGATGGCCTGGTTGATATGGCGCGCGCCCTGGCTCCCGCCGAAGACGAGCAGCATGACGGCGTCCTCCGGGATGCCGAAGAGCTTCCGAGCCTCATCCCGGGTGGCCTCCATGACCTGCGTCCGCACGGGATTGCCCGTGACCTCCACATCCACGCCGTCCGGCACGGCAGAGCACGTGCACTCGTAGGTCAAGCACACGGCCTGCGCATGGGAGCAGGCCGCCTTGTTCGCCAGGCCCATGACGGAGTTCTGCTCGTGGACGATGACGGGGATGTCGAGCGCTTCGGCCGCCCGCACCACCGGGATGGACACGTACCCGCCGAAGCCGATGACCGCTTCTGGCTTGAGCTCCCGCAGCCACTTCTTCGCCTTGCGCTCGCTCTTCGCGATGCGCGCCACTCCGCTGACGAGGGTGAGCGGGTGCGCCCGATCGAATCCAGAGGCCTCGAACCCGACGAAGGGCAACCCGGCCGCAGGCGCCAGCGTGGCCTCCAAGCCCTTCGGCGTTCCCGCGTAGACGACCTCCCAGCCGCGATCCTGCAAGCGTTCGGCCAACGCGAGCGCGGGATAGATGTGCCCGGCGGTCCCTCCGCCCGTGAGCACTGCGGTCTTCGCCATGGCGTCCTCCTCACATACGGGTGATATCAAGTGTAGCAGCGAACGATCCCACCGGTCATCCCCGGTGGATGACGCGCAGGTTGTCGCGGGCGCGATCATAGGGACGGTCTTGGGTGGCGCTGGCATGCTGCACGGACAAGATCAACCCCACGATCAGAAGCGACGAGATGACCGACGTGCCGCCGGAAGAGATGAAGGGCAAGGGCTTGCCCGTCGTCGGGAACACGCCGATAGCGCAACCGATGTTCAAGAACGCCTGGAACACCAGCATGATGGCGCAGCCACCCGCGATCATGGCGCCCAGATTGTCCGGAGCGTTCGCGGAGATCTTGAGCGAGGCGAACAGGAACAGCAGGAACAGGCCGATCACGAACAGCGCGCCGATGAGCCCCATCTCCTCCCCCAGAACGGCGAAGATGAAGTCGGAGTCAGAGGCGAACAGGTACTGGTATTTCTCGTGGGAGTTGCCGATCCCCATGCCGAACAGGCCGCCTTCGGCCAGAGCGAAATAGGATCGGATGATGTTGTAGCCCGACCCCAGGCCGCCTTGGCCGTCATTCCATGGGTCCAAGTAGACGAATCGGTTGGAGCGGTAGCCCGAGCCCAGCGTGCCCCCCACCACCGCCAACACGCCCACGGCCACGATGCCCACGAGCGACCATGCGGGGAAACCGCCGATCCAGAGCACGGCGAAGATGCCGACCGCGCAAATGAGCGTGGTGCCCATGTCGGATTGCGTGACGTACATGAACACGAGCGGCAGCCCGATGAGCAAGAGCAGTTCGATGAAGGCCGTCCGGAAGTCGATCTCTTCGATCTGGAAGCGATAGGCGATCCGGATGGTCATGAGGAGCAGCGCCACCTTGATGAACTCGGAAGGCTGCATGCCGACAGGTCCGATGTAGAGCCAGCGCTTCGCGCCGTTGACCTCCGTGCCCACGGCGAACGTGAGCAGGAGCAGCACCATGCAGAAGCCCCAGAACAGCCACGTCAAGTTGTCGGCCCAGGCGTGGTAGGGGATCAGCTGCCAGAGGATCGCGCATGCCACGATCCCGATGGCCGCATAGACCGCCTGTCCGATCACATCCGAATAGGGGTTGCGCCCAGCCGCTGAAAGGTCAGCGGAAGTGGCCGAGAACACCATCACCAGCCCGATGACCACCAGCGCGAACACCGCTGCGATCAACAGGATGGCAGCCACCCTGGATTCGGTCATAGGTTTGGATGCGCCCCGGGCCATGGACGGACCTCAACGCGCCTCGCCGGTGCCGGTGGAAGCGTTGGCTTGGGCGGCCGCGCGAGCGGCCACGAGGTCTTTGAAATGATCGCCGCGCGCTTCGAAGCACGTGAACTCATCGAAAGACGCGCACGCAGGAGAGAGGAGGACCACATCCTCCGGTTCTGCCAGGCAGCACGCCTCCTCGAACGCTTCGTCGAAAGTGGCGCAGCGGCGCACCGTGAGCGCAGGGGAGTTTGGAACGGATGCCGCCTTGAACGCCTCGTCGAAGCGCTCTGCCGCCTCCCCGAACACGATGACCGCCTTGGCGTGGGCGGCGGCTGCGCTCACCAGCTCATCAAGCGGCCCCATCTTGTCTTGGCCGCCCAGCATGACCACGAGCCCGCGTCCCGGAAACGACGCCAAGGCCATGAGCGTGGCATCCACGTTGGTGGCTTTGGAATCATTGTAGAAATCCACGCCGTCCGCCGTGCCGCAGGGCTCTATCCGATGCTCCAAGGGCTTGAAATCCGCCAGCGCTTCTGCGACCGCCACGCCCTCCGCCCCCAGGGCCAGCGCCGCAGAAGCGGCCGCCAGGGCGTTCAGGACGTTGTGCGCCCCTTTGATCTGGAGCTCGTCGGCCGCACAGAGCACGTATTCGCCTTCTTGGAACGCCACGTGCAGATGCCCCGCACCATCCAAGAACGCCGCGTTCTCAGCACCGCAGGCTGCGCGCATATCCCCGGAAAGGGAATCCTTCGTGCCCAAGGGGATGTAGGAGAAGCCCGCTTGGGAGGGAGCTTTGCGCAACCGGCGGATCTGCTCGCGCACAAGGTCGTTGCCCGCGTCCAGCACCGCTACGCCGCCCGCGCGCTCCATGGTGGAGAGCATCCGCATCTTAGCCGCGGCGTAGGCTTCCATGCTCCCATGCCAAGCCAAGTGGTCGGGCGTCACCCCTAAGAAGATGGCAGCGTCAGGAGCGAAATCAACGATGGAAGCCAGCTGATAGGAAGAGACTTCCGCGACATAGACGCGCTGCCGCCCGCAGTCGCATTCGCGCGCGCCATCCAGCACGTCAGCCGCCACGGCATCCAAGCACGCCTGACCGATGTTCCCGCAGGCCACGGCTGAGAAGCCACCTGCGTTCAGCAGATGCGTCAGAAGGGCCGTCGTGGTGGTCTTGCCGTTCGTGCCCGTGACGCCCGCCCAAAGAGCATCCGCCGGGCTTTCGCGCCACGCCAGCTCCACTTCGCTGATGAGCTCAGCGCTGGCCGCTTTCGCGCTGGCGTAGAACGGGCTGGTCTCCGGGATGCCGGGGCTCACCACCGCCAAGTCGAACCGGCCGGTGACTTCCGCGGAATCCACGATGGACGCCCCCGCCGCCTCCAGCTTGCGCAGGAACGCATCCTGCTCGCTCTGGGACGCTTGCGCGCCGTGAGCTTCGCCCGTTCCCGTGAACACCGTGAGCGAGGCCAGACGCCCCTTGGGCTGGCGCATCAGATACTCCAAGACCGCGCGACCCGTGATGCCCAGCCCCAGCACGCACACATCTCCCAGCGCCTGCGGAGCCTGCCTGCGGCCTGCCATGAGCGCGTCCGCCATCAGCCCACCACCATGGAATTGGCGAAATACAGAGCGAAGCCGAACGCGGCCAGAAGACCGGAGATGATCCAGAAGCGCACGACCACTTTCGTCTCAGACCACCCTTTCTTCTCGAAATGGTGGTGCAGCGGCGCCATGAGGAACACGCGCTTGCGGGTGCGGCGGAAATAGGCCACTTGGATCATGACTGAGAGCGCTTCGGCCACGAACAGGCCACCGATGATGATGACCAGGAACTCGGTCTTGGTGACCACGGCCAAGCAACCGAGCGCTTGCCCTAGCGCCAAAGACCCCGTGTCGCCCATGAAGATGTCCGCCGGATGCGAATTGAACCAGAGGAAACCCACGCAGGCGCCAGCGATGGCCGCCGAGAAGATGGCCGGTTCCAGCAGATTGCCGCGGAACGCGATGGCCGCCATCACGATCATGACGATCATGACCGTGCCCGCCGCCAAGCCGTCAAGGCCGTCGGTCAGATTGACGGCGTTCGACAGGCCCATGAGCAAAAGCAAGCAGAAGATGACATAGAGCCACGGGATAGAGATGCCTTCTCCCACGGGGATCACCGTGGTGAGCACGCCCAGATCCAGCGTGCAGATGAAGGGGATCTCCACCGTGGGCGGGATATCCAGCATGTTGACAGCGCAGAGGATGAACACGAGGGAGATGGCGAATTGGCAAAGCAGCTTCGCGGTGGGCGTGAGACCGAGGGAGCGTTCGTGGACCACGCTTGAGATGTCATCCACCAGCCCCACCACGCCCGTGAGCACGACCGCGCCCAAGAGCAGATACGTCTCCGGATCCGGAACGCCCACGACGAAGATGGCCACCGCCACCGCCGCCAACATGACGATGCCGCCCATGGTGGGCGTGCCGCTTTTCACCAGGTGCGTCTGCGGGCCGTCGTCGCGCACCTGCTGGCCAACATGCTCGCGACGCAGAAGGCGGATGAGGGCGGGGGTGAGCAGCATGGTGACCACCATGCCGATGATGACGGCCACGAAGACGAGGAAGGTGGGATAGAGCTCGAAATAGGAGAACATCAGCTGGCCAACCCTTCCGCCAGACGTGAAAGCCCCATGAAGTGAGACGCCTTCACCAGCACCACATCCTCCGGCTCAAGCGAATCCTCCAGGGCCTCCAGCGCGCCGCCGATGCTGTCCACGCAGCGGATGCGCTCAGACGCCATGCCCGCGCCCTGGGCTCCTTCAGCGATCTTGCGGCTGGCAGAGCCAACGCAGATGAGCGCATCCAGCCCCGCCTGGGCCGCCGCGCGCCCCACCCCTTCGTGGCACGCCTCTGACAGCTCTCCCAGCTCTCCCATGTCTCCCAGAACGGCGATGCGCCGCCCCGCGACGTCCATGGAAGCCAGAAGCGAAAGGGAGGCCCGCATGGAATCGGGGCTGGCGTTGTAAGCATCATTGATGATGAGGAATCCATCGCGCCCGCGCAGCATCTCCTGACGGCCCGCTTCAGGGACCGACCCGCTGAGCGCGCGTGCTATGGTCTCTGGGTCTATGTTGAGCGCGCGGCCCACCCCTGCCGCCGCAAGGGCGTTCGCCACATTGTGCGCGCCGCGCAGAGAGAGCTTCACAGACGCCCGCTCCGTATCCGGCTCCATGTCGAACAGCGTGGGACCTTCGCTGGGCTCTTCCCGAAAGCCACGCCAGCAGATATCGAACTGCGGACGGCCTTCGGCATCCGAAGAGACGTTCTCAGCCCAGACGGACTGGGCGTGCGCGACCTCCGTGGGCATGCTGTCACCGGGTGTGGGATGCGCGTCAAGATCGGATGCGCATCTATGGCCATCCTCTTCGAGGGTGCTCGCTCCACCGTACAAGCACACGGGGATGCGGCGCTCTTCCAGCTTCCCGCACTCCGCCAGAAACGGCGTGAACGGGTCCGCTTCAGGCAAGAACGCGCGACCGGAGCCGTTCGGCAGCTCTTCGAGAAGCTCCGCCTTCGCGCGGGCGATGTTCTCCTGGCTGCCCAAGAACTCCATGTGGGATGTGCCTATGTTGGTGACCACGCCCCAGTCCGGTCGCGCCATGCGCGCCAAGAAGCGGATCTGGCCCGGGCCGTCCATGCCCATCTCCATGACCACCACCTCATCGGTGGGATCCGCTGACAGCAGCGTGAGCGGGCCGCCCAGCTCATTGTTCTGATTGCCGCGCGTGGCGCACGTCTGGAACCGGGAAGCGCACACGTCCCGGATGAGGTTCTTCGTGGTGGTCTTGCCCACCGAGCCGGTGACCGCGATCACTTTCGCGTTCAAATGCCGCCTCCACTCAGCGGCTATGTCCGCCACGGCGTGCTCTGTGTTGGAGACCATGATGATGGCCGCCCCCAGCTCCCGCGCCAATATCTTGCAAGGCTCGGGCACCGGCTCGGACACGATGGCCGCCCGAGCGCCAGCATTGAGCGCGGCTTCCACATAGGCGTGGCCGTCGACGCGTTCGCCGACGATGGCCACGTACAGCGCGCCCGGTGCTGTTTCACGGGAGTCCAACGTGACCGACGTGATGACCTCAGCGCCGTCGATGGGTTCCACGAGGAACTGACCTCCGGAGGCCTGGGCGATCTGCTTCGGATTCAGCCTCATCGCACCTCACGCCTCTCTGCCACCGCGCGCATCAAAAGCGCGTAGCGAGCTTCTTCCCTGTCGTCTACCTGGATCGTGTCTGACCCGAACATCATCTTGCCCTCATGGCCGCGCCCGCAGATGAGCACGATGTCTCCCGCGCGCGCCTCGTCCACCGCCGCTTGGATGGCCGCCTTGCGGTCGGGGATGATGCGCACCTGGGCATCTTGGCCCGCGAGCGCCGTTTCGGGGTAGGCCTTCTCCACCTGAGCGAGCACATCGAGCACGCCCTCGCCATGGGCGTTGTCGTTCGTCAAGAAGACCACGTCCGCCGCCAGGGAGGCCTCAGCCATGGGCGCGCGTTTGCCGCGGTCGCGGTCGCCTTCGCACCCGAAGACCAAGAGCACGCGGCCTTCGGGAAGGGCGCTCTCAACAGGGCACCCCCCATCAGCCCTGTCTTCCACGCCAACGCCCTCGGCCCTGCGCGCCAGCGCGCGCTTCGCCGATGAGACCGCCTGTCCCAGAGCATCCGGCGTATGGGCGTAATCAACGTACACGCTGAAGGGGAAGGCCGGCGCCACCACCGCGCGCTCCATGCGCCCCGCCGGCGCTGCCGCGTCCATCAAGGAGCGAGCCGCTTGCCCAGGAGGCACGCCCAGCGCCAGCGCGCAGCCAAGCGCCACCATGACGTTCTCCGTGTTGTAGTCGCCCAGAAGCCCATGCTCCACCGTGAAAGGCGCGCCTTCGATATCCAGATGCAACCTCGTGCGCAAACCGGCGTATGAGATGGAGCGCAGGCGGATGGTGCAATCCTCATCGGCTCCCACCGTGATGACCTCATCTCCGCAAGCCAAACGCTCCTGCGCCAAGGTCCGTCCATAGGATCCGAAGACCGAGATCACGCGCACCGCTGGGAACTCATCGGAGAACAGGCGCTTCTTGACGGCGAAGTACTCCTCGAAGGTGGAGTGATAATCCAAGTGATCCTGCGTGAGGTTCGTGAACGCCGTCACCGCGAAATCCGTGGCCGCCACGCGGCCCAGCGACAGCGCGTGGGATGACACCTCCAGAGCCACCGCTTGAGCGCCCTCGTCCCGCATGAGCCCGAACAGGCGCTGCAAGTCCGCGGATTCGGGCGTGGTATGGGCGCTTTCAAAAGGATGCCCGCAGGCGCGCGAGCCGCACGTGCCGATCAGCCCGCAGGGCCGCTCCGCCACGTTCATGATGTGCTCCACAAGATGCGTGACGGTGGTCTTGCCATTGGTGCCTGTGACCCCCACCACAGAAAGCTCCTGGGAAGGGCGTCCGTAGAACTCGGCGGCCGCCTCCGCCAAGGCGCGGCGGGTATCAGCCACCATGACCTCAGTCACGCCTTGGGTGTTCGTGAGATAGGGAGGCCGTTCGCAGACGATGGTCGATGCGCCGCGGCTTATGACGTCATCGGCGAATTCATGGCCATCCACGTTCGCGCCCACCACGCAGAAGAACGCATCCTGCGGGCGCACGTCTTGGCTCCTGTAGGCGATGCCGCGCACAGGAACGTTCCCGTTCCCGATGATGGTGCAAGGAATATGCGCGAATATGTCTGCGCAGCTTCTCGGCATCACTCACCACTCACTTGATAGGAACGATGTTGTACAGGTCGATCGCTTCGATCATTATATCGTGAAACACCGAAGCCATCTTGCCCTCATAGGCGATGTCGTTCGCCGAGACGAAACAGGCGAGATTGGAATTGGAGTTGTCGATGAAGCCGGCGAAGCAGAGGTTGTAGCGATCCTCGGCATAGCCGCCATCCTGGGCGATCTCCGCAGTGGAGGTCTTGCCCGCCACGTCGTATCCGTCAATGGCCGCGTCCGTGCCCGTGCCCTCATTCACTACGCCTTGGAGCATGGTCTTGAGCTTGTCCATGGCAACGGGATCATCCAGCACCTGTTCGCTGTCGTATTCCATCCACTCCCCGCTTTGCGGCTTCGCGATCAGGAAATGCGGCGTGCATACCAGCCCATCAGCGGCCACGGCGCCATAGAAGCGCGCCATGGAAAGAGGCGTTGCCGCGAGCCCCTGGCCGAAGGAGATGTTGCAGCCCGTCACATAGGCCCATTCATTGAAGCTGGGCATCACCGGCGTGGCTTCACCGGGATAATCCACCCCCGTCTTCTCCGTGATCTTCATGCGCTCGATCATGGCATTGAGCTTGTCGAAACCGGCTTTCTCCGTGGCGAGGGAGATCCCGACGTTGGACGATTGGTTCAGGATGGTGGCGAAGGTCATGTCCACGTCCGGGCGCTCATGGGCGTCCGTGATGACGTATTCATCCGCTTCCAGCTCCGCCGGGCAGAAGATGATGTCGTCGGGCTCCACAGCGCGCTCATTCAGCACCGTGAGCGCGGAGAGGCTCTTGAAGATGGAGCCGGGTTCGAACGCTTCGGTGATGGCGCGCAGGTTGTCCGACCCCACCATGGAGTTCGCCCGGTCCGTGGGATCCAGATAAGGATAGGAGCATGCGGCGTAGATCTCTCCGGTGTCCCCGTCGATGAGGACGGAGGAGCCCTGCTTGCCTTCATAGGTGGCAAGGCCCTTTTCCAGCGCCTCCTCCACCTTCGTCTGCAAGCGGATGTCCAAAGAGATCATGATGTCTTCGCCATCTTTGGCGGGAGTGTCCTCATGGACGCCGCCGGGGATGGGCGCGCCCTTCTCCCCCCGTTCGGCGGAGTACTTGCCTGGCGTGCCGCGCAGCATCTCGTCATAGTAGAGCTCAAGGCCCGTGATGCCGTTGCCGTCCACGTCGCAGACGCCTATCACCTGGCCGCCCACCCCTCCATTGGGGTATTCGCGCCGCGAATCCGCGATGAAGTAGATGCCATCCAGGTCCATCTCCTTGAGGCGCTGCGCCTTCTCCACGTCCGCCTGGCGTTCGATGTAGACGAAGGTGCTGGGTTCCCGGGACAGGAGCGCTTCGTAGTGGTCTTCGTCCTCTTCGAGAACCGTGGCGATCATGGACGCCTCATGGCGTGGATCGGTCACCTCGGAAGGATTGCAGTAGATGGTGGTGCAATCCACGCTCACGGCCAGGATCTGACCGTTGCGGTCGTAGATGGTGCCCCGTTTGGGCGTGATGGGGAAGTTGATCGTGCGGCTCTCTTCGGCCATGGCGGTGTAGGCGGGCGAGACGATCACCTGGAGGTAGACGAGCCGCACCAAGAACACGGCTGCGATGACCAAGAAGAGGATGCGGATGTAGCGCTGAGGGCGGCGGACCGAGGAGGCCTTCTCTCCCGATTCATTGTCCATGAGGGTGGAAAGAGCCGCCCCGATGCCCGCCCCCGGGCGCTCAGGGTTCGAGCTTCGCGGCGTGCGCCGGGAGCGCCTATCGTCAGCCACAGGCTACTCCGCCGCTTCCGCGTCCTGAGCGGCTGTTTGGGCGGCAGCCGCGCCGATGGTGCCTGACAGGGAGAGGTGGCCGTCATCGTCTTTGACGACCACATCCCCGGTGATGTCTATGAATGAAGCCGCCTGCGGGCTGCGCATCCCGTTCGCCATGGCATCCCGTTTCACACGCGTGGGGTTCGCCAAGGAGGACTGCGCCACCTCAAGCCGGCTGCCCTCTTCGCGGGCGGCGTCGATCTGATCATCTATCTGACTGGCCTCCATGGCGGTGGCCACCGTGGCAGAGGAGAGCGTGATGCGCACGCACCCGATGAGCGCGAACGCCACGATGAACGCGATCAGGACCTTGGCGAAGAGCACCGCGCCGGTGGATGCGGCGCGCTCCTGCTGGCGGCCGCCCGGCTGGACTTGGATGCCGGGACGCGGCGCAGAAAGAGGGCCGCGGTCGAGCTTGCGCGCGGCGGAACCGTGATTGTATGCGGGCAGTTTGCTCATCCGTGGCTTTCTGCTCATGAGAAAGCAGCTTCACGCCGCTTCCCCGCAGGGGCGCTCCCCCCCCATTCATTCAACGTCAGTCGCCGGCCGTCACAGCCGACGCGCGATGCGCAGCTTGGCGCTGCGCGCCCGAGGGTTGCGCTCCACCTCCACCTGCGTGGCGCAGAGAGGCTTGCGCGTGAGAACCTCGAGCATCGGACATCTCCCGCACGCGCAGACCGGCAGGTCTGGCGGGCATGTGCAGCGGTTCGCGAATGCGGCGAACGTCTCCTTCACGATGCGGTCTTCGCCGGAGTGATAGCTGATGACGCAGATGCGGCCGCCGGGCAAAAGCCAGCGGATCGCCGCGTCCAGCCCTCGTTCCAAGACCGCGCGCTCCTGATTGACTTCCATCCTCAGCGCTTGGAACGTCCGTTTCGCCGGATGACCGCCGCTCCTGCGCGCCGAAGCCGGTATGGCGGCTTTGATCACATCCACCAGCTGAGCGCTGGTGGTGAGAGGGGCGGTCTTTCTGGCGTCTACGATGAACTGCGCGATGCGGCTTGCCCACTTCTCGTCCGAGTTAGCGCGTATGATCCGAGCGAGATCAGCTGCGTTTGTGGTGTTGATGATCTCTGCTGCGGTTATGGTCTGTGTGCTCGGATCCATACGCATATCGAGGGGGGCATCCTCCTTGAAGGAGAAGCCGCGCGAGGGGTTGTCGATCTGAGGCGACGACACGCCCAAGTCGAACAGGATGGCGTCTATGCCAGGGATGTCCGCTTCGAGGAGGAGCTCGTCCAGCTGGCCGAAGTTGCCTTTCAGCAAGAGCACCTCAGGCCCTTCGCCTTCCTGCGCGCTTTCCAGGCGCTCCGCTGCGCGCTCAAGGGCCATGTCGTCTTGATCGATGCCGATCAAAAGCCCGTCAGAGCCCAGGTGCGCAGCCGCTGCCGCCGCGTGTCCTGCCAAGCCGAGCGTCGCATCCACGTACACGCCCCCTGCTTTGAGGGCCAGTCCGTCCATGCACTCGTCCAGCAGAACCGGGATATGCCGATATTCGCTTGTCACAGTGCGCGGGATGCTTCCAGGAACGGCCGATGTCAGATATCGGCGCCGTCTGCGCTGTCCGTGTAGAACAGGCCCAGATCGATCTTGCCGAACTCTTCGTCGAACGCCTTCGCATCCCAGATCTCGAAGTACCCGGTGTTGCCCACCAGCACGACATCCTTGCTGATCCCGACCGCTTCGCGCGCGGGCTGGTTCAGCATGATGCGCCCTGATGAGTCGATCTCCGCCATCTGCGCGCGAGCCTTCAAGAGGCTCCGCATCCGCACCTGGCGCCGATCCGAAGACGAATACCCGCCGAAACGATCCTCGAACAGGCCTTCGATCCATTCGTTGAAGGCATCCGGTTCGAAGACGTAGAGGCACTTGTCTTCGATCTCACGGGAGACCACGAGACCTTCGGGCAGAACTCTGCGGAATTCTGCGGGGACGGCCACGCGGCCCTTGCCGTCTACCTTGAAACGGAATTCACCGAACAGATCAGGCGCTTGCGCCCCTGCCTGCTCCGCATCCGTTTCGATGACGACTGCCACGTGGTTTGTCTCCGATCTGCGTTCTGTGGTGTTCTGAGAATGGTGTTGGTGCTGCGTTTCAGAACCCACAAAGTTCATGCCGTGCGGTGCATTTTATGCCACTTTACCCCACTTAGCAACACCAAACTGCACGAAACCGCAGGTCAGAGCCATGAAAAAGAGAACGCATGTTCGGAATCATCCAAGGCGGACTGGGGATGCCCAACAAGATGTTGTGGATGAGAGGGCTTTTGACACTAGATGCACCCTCCACAAGATGCGCAAAAAACTTTCCGCCACCCATCGGTTTCTGCGCCTCTGCCTCATCCGCGCGCTTTCGGGTAGACTTTGCGCAAGCGATCGAAGCGTGCGAGCAAAAGGAGCCCAAGTGCGGTCAGGTGGAGGATTCAACTTCAAGCGCGTTTTGATCCTGGCGGGGGCCGTCATCGCACTGGTCATCGGGTCCGGGTTCGCCACCGGGCAAGAGCTCGTGCAGTACTTCACGGCGTACGGCCTCAAAGGCTTTCTGGTCATCGCCGTGTTCGCCGTCATCTTCATCTACTACAACTTCCAGTTCGCGAAAGTGGGCGCCCAGGAGAAGTATGAGGTGGGCAACGACATCTACCGGTACTATTGCGGCAAATACTTGGGGACGTTCTTCGACTATTACTCCACGGCCTTCTGCTATATGTCGTTCTTCGTGATGGTGGGCGGCGCCTCCAGCACGCTGCGCCAAGGTTTCGGCGTGCCGGATTGGATCGGCGGCATCCTGCTCACGGCGATCGTGGTGGGCATCGTATGTTTGGGCCTCAGCAAGCTGGTGGATGTGATCGGGGTGATCGGACCGATCAAGATCGCGTTCTTCGTGATCGTAGGGCTGATCGTGCTGGTGGTGGACTGGCCGCAGATCCCCGCTGGGCTGGAGGCCATCTCCACGGACACGTTCACAGGCGCCGCGGATGGCGAAGGGCTCGTCAAGGCGGCCGACCACTGGCTCATCTCAGGGCTCTCCTACGCCGGGTTCGTGCTGCTCTGGTTCGCCAGCTTCATGACGCTTTTGGGGGCGAACAACAGCCGCAAGAACGTGGACGCGGGCATCGTGGTGGCCACCGTGGTCATCTGCGCGGCCATCGCCATCATCTACCTGGCGCAGGTGGCGAACATCAACACCGGCAACGGCGAGGTGTTCGTCTGGAACGCCCCCATCCCGAACCTGATCCTGGCGGAAAAGGTCTGGCCGCCGCTGTCCTTCGTGTACGCCATCGTGGTGTTCATCGGGATCTGCGCCACCGCCGTGCCGCTTCTGTACAACCCGGTCGCGCGCTTCGCGAAGGAAGGCACGCCGCGCTTCCGCATCCTGGCCATCGCCCTGGGCGTGGCAGGGCTCTTGATCGGGCTGTTCGTCCCCTATCGCACGCTGGTGAACGTGATCTACGTGTTGAACGGATACATAGGCGCGGTGCTGCTGATCTTCATGGTGGCGCGCAACATCCGGGATGCTGTGGCGAAAAGGCGCGAACACGCCGATGGGGCATGAGAGAAGCGACCGCCGTCGCAGCATCTTTCGCCGTGGAGAATGGCGGGATTTCCTTGTCAGCCCCCCCGTGCTCACAGTATACTTTTTCTTCGTCGCAAAATGCGATGCGCAGGTGTTGGCCAAGATGAAATACCCCCTGCACGCAGGGGGATCTTGACGAGAGACGGAGGATCGGCACGCCGATGATGCACGGGCCTGAAGATGCAGCGCTGCGGCCGCCCGCGCCTCCGATCGCAGCCCATGGGCAGTCGGATCACCATCATCACGCCAGCAGCGACCGCCACCCTGAAGAGAACGGCGCCCCTTCCGCTCCCAAGCACACGAAAGCGCACAAATCCGCCCACAAGCCCAAGAAGGGCGTGCGCTACATCCCAGCGCTCGACGGATTGCGCGCCGTCGCGGTGCTGGCGGTGATCGCCTACCACCTGGGGCTGCCGGGGTGCTCAGGAGGCCTCATGGGCGTCACGGTCTTCTTCGTCATCTCCGGCTACATCGTGACGAAGATCCTGCTCGTGGAGTTCTCTCGCACCGGGAAGATAGATTTCAAGAACTTCTACATCCGGCGCGTCAAGCGCCTGGTGCCCGCCATCCTCTTGGTCATCGTAGCGGTGGGCGCGCTTTGCACGCTGTTCAACCATGTGCTGCTCACCAAGATGCGCCCGGAGGTCCTGCCTTCCATCTTCTTCATCAACAACTGGTGGCAGATCTTCACGGACGCCTCCTATTTCGAGAACATCGGCCTGCCCTCCCCTCTCACGCATTTCTGGTCGCTGGCCATCGAAGAGCAGTTCTATCTGGTGTTGCCGCTGACGTTGTTCATCGTGCTCAAGTTCGGCGGCGCGCTCAAGCACCGGCGCAACCTCTCCATCTTCCTGCTGGCGCTGGCCGCGCTCTCAGCCTTGGAGGCGGCGCTGCTCTACAACCCGGACGCGGATCCCACGCGCGTCTACTACGGCACCGACACGCGCGCCTTCTCGCTTCTGATCGGCGCATTCGTGGCCGTCATCACCACCGGCAACCGGCGCCGCCTTCCCCGGGCCCAACGCGAAGCGCTGGCCGTGATCGGGCTCGTGGGCATGATGGTCTGCCTCTCCGTCATGGGCGGCCAGATGCCCTTCACCTACCGCGGGGGCATGGTGCTCTGCTCGGCGTTCACCGCCATGCTGATCTATGGGACGCTCTGGGAAGATTCCGGGCTGGTGGCGAAGGTGCTTTCGCTCAAGCCGTTCATCTGGGTGGGGAAGCGCTCCTACGGCATCTACCTCTGGCACTATCCGCTGATCTTGCTGCTCACCCCGCCGAACGGCTTCGGCGAGAACGACTGGCCCCTGCTCGCTTTGGCCGTCATCCTCACGTTCGCCGTGGCCGCGCTCTCCTATCGCTTCGTGGAGAACCCCATCCGCTACGGCATCGCCAAGCAAAAGGAGAAGCAGGCGACGGAGGAAGCCGTAGCTCCCGTACCGGCAAACATGGCGAATGCCACGCTGTCCACCTCAGGAGAGCTGCCCATCGTGGAAGGGCTCATCAGCCCAGAGATGGCCCGCGAAGAGATGCCGCACGCCCACCATGCCCAAGAGCGCTCTCAAGGCGAATCCGTTCCCGCCTCCGTCTCTGGGAACGACCTGGGAGAGGCGCAGCAGCCTGAGCGGTCGAAGAAGCCGCTGTCCGAGCGCATCCCGCTGAAACCGGCCGTGATCGCGCTCGTGGCCGTGCTCACGGCCATCTCGCTCTGGGGGTTCGCCTTCGTTGAAGACACTTCCGCCTTGAGCGATGATGGCGCTGCCATCATCCTGCGCGGGTCCATGCCGGGAGAGCCCTTGACGGGAGAGGTCAAGCTGGCATCAGGGGATGAGGAGATCCAGACGCTCGGAATCCCGGACGAGCCGGAAGTGGAAGAGAAACCGGTCTATGACATCCTCATGATCGGGGATTCGGTGTCCTTGCGCGCCGTTCCCGCCTTCGAGGAGCGCTTCCCGTTGGGGCACATCGATGCCGCGAAGAACCGCCGCCTGGAACAGGGGCTTGAAGTGTACAAGCAGTACGAGGCGGACGGGCAGGTGGGAGACACCGTCATCTTCGCCCTGGGCACCAATGGCCAGCTCACCGAAGAGGGGCTGAAGAAGGTGGTGGAAGAAGTCGGACCGGACAAGCAGATCTACTTCATCACGGTGCGCAACAGCGATGACGATCAGACCGCCGCGAACAACACGGCGCTCAACCAGATCCGCGATGAATACAGCAACGTGCATCTGATCGACTGGAATTCGCTTTCAGCATCTCACGGGGATTACTTCGATGGCGATGGCACGCATCTGACCGCCGACGCTGCGCGCATCTACGTGCAGTTCATCGCCGACGTGCTGCAATACCCCACAGCAGAGCAAGCCTTGGCCGCAGCCGCCGAACAGGAAGAGCAGAACGGCCAGAGCCAAGGCAGCAACTGACGCGCTCATATCCGCTGACGCGAATGCCCTTGAATCCATGAACTGTGAAAAGGAAGAAAAGTGGTGCGCCATGAGGGATTCGAACCCCCGACGGTCTGATTCGTAGTCAGCTCCTC